>NZ_JAEDOV010000005.1:0-328164 GCF_017872535.1 Ruegeria sp. HKCCSP351
TCGCCCTCAGCGAAGGCAACGACCCCCGCATCACAAAAGGGGCCCTCAACGCGCAGAGGGCCAATCTGGCCGATATCATTCTGGTTGGCCCGCACGCCGAGGTCGAAGCAGCCCTGAACGATCAGGGGGCTGCGGCCTCTCAGGGCATTGAGATCCATGACCCCAAGACTTCGGACCTGACCGAAGAATTTGCCCAGACCTTTTTCGAACTTCGCCAGCATAAAGGCGTCGATCGGGCCAAGGCCCGTGCTGCCGTTGAAACACCCCCCGTCTATGCCGCCATGCTGGTGCGCAGCGGACGCGCCACCGGCACTGTAGGAGGGGCCGTTCACACGACCGGCGATATTGTCCGCGCAGCCATCCAGGTGATTGGCATGGCCCCCGATGCAGGAATGGTGTCGTCCTTTTTCCTGATGTACCCGCCGGAAAACGCTCAGCCCGGGGCGCGGGCGATGCTGTATTCCGATTGCGGGCTGGTCATCAATCCGACCGCGGGCGAGCTGAGCAAGATCGCCATCGCGTCCGCCACATCGGCCCGGACGCTGCTGCAGGTCGATCCAAAGGTCGCGATGCTCAGCTTTTCCACCAAGGGCAGTGCCAAGCATCCCGACGTGGACAAAGTGATCGAGGCCACTGAGGCACTGCGCCAGGCCGCGCCAGATCTGAACGTCGACGGTGAACTGCAATTCGACGCCGCCTTTGTACCTTCGGTTGGTGAGCGTAAATCACCGGGTTCGTCTGTCGCCGGGCAGGCCAACGTGATGATCTTTCCCAACCTTGATGCTGGAAATATCGGCTACAAAATCACCCAAAGACTGGGGGGCTACACCGCCATTGGTCCGGTCTTGCAGGGGCTGGCCAAACCCGCCAACGACCTGTCCCGCGGATGCAGCGCCGAGGATGTGACCCAGATGATCGCCGTGACCGCGCTACAGACAACTGGACTGTAACACTTAATTTTCGCACCGTTCCCGGAACGATGTTCTAAAGTACCGAGGAAACTGACAAAATCCTCCTGACATAACCAACTGGACCCGCAAATGACCCATCAGCAGCCGATCCTTGATACGTCACCGAAAGTCTCGGACGAAATCCGCAGGACCACCTGCTACATGTGCGCCTGCCGATGCGGCATCAACGTCCACATGAAAGACGGCAAGGTTGCTTATATCGAAGGCAATCGCGACCACCCGGTGAACAAGGGTGTCCTGTGTGCCAAGGGGTCCGCCGGGATCATGCAGGTCAACGCCCCCTCGCGCCTGCGCAAGCCACTGAAACGGGTCGGCCCGCGTGGCTCGGGTGAATTTGAAGAGATCAGCTGGGACGAAGCGCTGGAACTGGCTGTCAGCTGGCTGGAGCCGATCCGTAAAGACAACCCGGAAAAGCTGGCCTTTTTCACCGGACGGGACCAAAGCCAGAGCTTCACCAGCTTCTGGGCTCAAAATTTCGGAACCTGCAACTATGCGGCGCATGGCGGCTTTTGTTCGGTCAATATGGCTGCGGGCGGCATTTATACGATGGGCGGCGCATTCTGGGAATTCGGCCAGCCTGATTGGGACCACACCAAGCTGTTCATGTTGTTTGGCGTGGCCGAAGACCACGACTCCAACCCGATCAAAATGGGTATTGGCAAGATCAAAGCGCGCGGTGCACGTGTTATCGGCGTCAACCCTATCCGCAGCGGATACAACGCCGTCGCTGATGATTGGGTCGGCATCACACCGGGAACTGACGGGCTGTTCATCCTGTCGTTGATCCATGTGCTGATGAAAGCCGGAAAGATCGATCTCGACTATCTCAGCCGCTATACCAATGCCCCGGTTTTGGTGAACGCGTCCGAAGGCGCCGGAAGAGGCCTGTTCCTGCGCGACGATGACGGAAAGCCTCTGGTCATCGACCGGAATACAGGCAAGCTGACGGCTTTCGATACGCCTGGCGTTCGCCCGGATTTGTCGGCGGTCTACGAAAACGACGGTGTCGTTCATCGCCCTGTATTTCACTTGATGGCGGAAAAATACCTGTCCGAGGAGCACGCGCCCGAAGCGGTTGCCGAAAAATGCGGCATTCCCGCCAAGCGCATTCGCGCGATTGCCACGGAACTGGCGCGCGTCGCCTTTGACGAGGCATTCGAGCTGGATCACGAATGGATCGATTTCCGGGGCGAGAAACACACAAAGATGATCGGTCGCCCTGTTGCGATGCACTCGATGCGCGGCGTTTCGGCTCATGCCAATGGTTTCCAGACCTGCCGCGCGCTGCACGTGCTGCAAATCATCCTGGGCACGGTCGAGGTTCCCGGCGGCTTCCGCTTCAAGCCCCCCTACCCCAAACCGGTCGAGGCGCACCCGACACCGCATTGCAAGGTGACGCCCAACTCGCCCTTGGATGGCCCGCATCTGGGGTTCGTCCGCGGTCCGGAACACCTAGCGCTGAAGGAAGATGGCAGCCCCGCACGGATCGACAAGGCGTTCACCTGGGAAAACCCGATGTCCAGCCACGGGCTGATGCATATGGTGATCTCGAACGCACATGCGGGCGACCCGTACAAGATCGATACGCTGTTCATGTACATGGCCAATATGTCGTGGAACTCGACCATGAACACCAAGGGTGTCATCGAGATGCTGACGGACAAGGATGAAAACGGCGATTACATTATCCCGCGCATCATCTATTCAGACGCCTATTCTTCCGAGATGGTGGCTTACGCGGACCTCATCCTGCCGGATACTACTTACCTCGAACGCCACGACTGTATCTCGCTGCTGGATCGCCCGATTTGCGAGGCGGATGCGGCCGCTGACGCAATTCGCTGGCCTGTGATCGAACCGGACCGCGACGTGCGCGGGTTTCAGTCAGTATTGATCGATCTCGCTAACCGCATGAAGCTTCCGGGTTTCACCCATGAAGACGGCAGCGCAAAATGGGTCGATTACGCCGACTATATCGTCAATCACGAACGCAAGCCGGGTATTGGCCCGCTGGCCGGATTCCGCGGTGAAAATGCCAACAAGGAAGGACGCGGAGAGGTCAACCCGGATCAATTGAACCGATATATCGAAAACGGTGGCTTCTACGTGGCGCATATCCCGCAAGGCGCGGATTACTACAAACCATGGAATGCTGCCTATCAGGACTGGGCCGTGGGCATTGGGCTCTATGACAGCCCGCAGCCATACCTATTCCAACTCTACTCCGAACCGATGCGCAAGTTTCAGCTGGCAGCCGAAGGCCATGGCGACCGACAGCCGCCTGATCATCTGCGCCAGCGGATCAAAGACACGATGGACCCGCTTCCGATCTGGTACGAAACCGACCAGCAGGGCAACGACGGCTTCACTGTCAACGCGCTGACTCAGCGCCCGATGGCGATGTATCACAGCTGGGGCACGCAAAACGCCTGGCTGCGGCAGTTGCACGGGCGAAACCCGCTCTATGTTCCGACCAGGCTGATGCGCAAGCATGGGCTGAGCGACGGAGATTGGGCCAAAATCACATCCCCTCATGGTGAGATCACCGTCCCTGTGATGGAAATGGCCGCGCTGAACGACAACACCGTCTGGACATGGAACGCCATCGGCAAACGCAAAGGTGCCTGGGCGCTGCAAGAAGACGCGCCGGAGGCCACAAAGGGTTTCCTACTGAACCACCTGATCCACGAACTGCTGCCGCCAAAAGGCGACGGGCTACGCTGGGCCAATTCGGACCCCATAACTGGTCAGGCCGCATGGTTTGACCTGAAGGTGAAAATCGAAAAGGCCGACGCGCCCGCCGATGCCCAAAGCCAACCTCATTTTGACCCGATCAAATCACCGGTCGGAACTGGCCCCGACAATCTGGCTTGGAAGGTGGGCAAATGACCCGGATCCGCGCTTCATCTGGCCACAAATATCCCGGGGGTGAATTGAGCCGCAGGCTCAAGAGAGGGCTGGCCCCCTCACCCGTCCTCAACAGCACAGGTATCCTGACATGACCCAGCTACCGAACTCAACCGAGCGCAAGATGGGTCTGGTGATCGACCTGGACACCTGCGTTGGATGCCATGCCTGCGTGATTTCCTGCAAGGGCTGGAACACGGAAAATTATGGCGCGCCACTGTCCGATCAGGACGCCTATGGTGCCAACCCGTCGGGCACTTTCCTGAACCGCGTGCATTCCTACGAGGTGCAACCGGCGGAAGGGCACGCGCAACTGATCCATTTCCCGAAATCCTGCCTGCATTGCGAAGACGCGCCCTGCGTCACCGTCTGCCCGACCGGGGCCAGCTACAAGCGAACCGAGGATGGCATCGTGCTGGTCAATGAAAGCGACTGCATCGGGTGCGGCCTGTGTGCCTGGTCCTGCCCCTATGGCGCGCGTGAACTGGATAAGGCCGAGGGGGTGATGAAGAAATGCACCCTCTGCGTCGACCGGATCTATAACGAGAACCTGCCCGAGGTGGACCGGATCCCCTCTTGTGTCAGAACCTGCCCGGCGGGCGCGCGGCACTTTGGCGATCTGGGTGATCCGTACAGCGACGTCAGCAAGCTTGTTGCGGAACGCGGCGGAATGGACCTGATGCCCGAAATGGGCACCAAACCCGTCAATAAATATCTGCCGCCGCGCCCGAAAGACACGGTGGAAGACCAGATCGACATCCTGGCCCCCCTGTTGGCACCTGTCGCTGAAGAACCCAAAGGGTTCCTTGGCTGGCTCGACAAGACGTTGGAGAAACTCTGATGCATCCCGCACCCTCCGTCATTCTGTTCACCACCCTGTCCGGTCTGGGATTTGGACTGCTGTTCTTTCTTGGCCTGGGGTTTCCGGCTGTCTCGGGTTGGGTGGCCTTTGTGTTCTTCGCCATTGCTTACGGTCTGGCCGTCGGAGGGTTGATGGCCTCGACCTTCCACCTCGGCCACCCGGAACGGGCCTGGAAGGCTTTTACCCAATGGAAAACCAGCTGGCTTAGCCGTGAGGGCTGGTGTGCCGTGCTCGCCCTGGTCGTCATGGGACTTTATGCGATTGGCGTAGTGTTTCTGGATCGGCATTGGAGTCTACTGGGTTGGATCGGAGCGTTGATGTCACTGGCGACCGTGTTCACGACTTCGATGATCTACACGCAACTCAAGACCATCCCGCGCTGGAATATGAACCTGACCCCTGCCATGTTTCTGAGCTTCAGCCTGGCGGGTGGTGCGTTGCTGGCTGGCCAGACACGTGTTGCTATTCCGCTTCTGCTGATCGCCGCTTTTGTTCAAATCCTGTATTGGAAGAAAGGCGACAAAGCGCTGGAGGCATCCGGAACGGATCTGGGCACGGCGACAGGTTTGGGTAACCGGGGCACAGTCAGAGCGTTCGAGCCACCGCATACCGGTACCAACTATCTGCTGCGTGAGTTTGTTCATGTGGTCGGGCGCAAACATGCCGAAAAGCTACGGGTGATCTCGTTTGTATTGGCCTTTGTCCTGCCGGTTCTGTTGCTGGTCCTGCCATTCAATCATTTCCTGGCCCTGCTGGCAGTGGCATCGCATCTGGCAGGTGTCGCGACCTCGCGCTGGCTGTTCTTTGCGCAGGCTGAACATGTCGTTGGGCTTTATTACGGTAAGCGTTGAGGGGGCTCTGCCCCCGCCGCGGCAAGCCGCGGCTCCCCCGGGATATTTTTGGCCAGATGAAGCCTGGATCCTGAAAATGAAAAAGGCGGCGCTCAGTATTCGAGGCCGCCTTTTCCTGTTTCTGAAGACCGGGTCAGATGAGGCCCGCGTGTGCCATTGCTGCATCAATCGCGGCCTTTGTGCTGTCTTCCAACTCTGTCAGAGGCGAGCGCACTTCGGTGCTGCAAAGGCCCAGTTTGCTGAGTGCATATTTGGCACCCACAAGGCCCGGCTCGATGAAGATCGCCTCATGCAGCGGCATCAGTTTGTCCTGATACTCCAACGCTTTTGCATAATTTCCGGCCAGCATGGCCTGCTGGAATTCAGCACAGAGCCTGGGAGCCACGTTTGCGGTGACTGAAATGCATCCTACACCGCCATGGGCGTTGAAACCCAGTGCAGTGGCATCTTCACCGGACAGTTGGCAGAAGTCCTTGCCACAGATCGCACGCTGCTGGCTGACACGCGCCAGATCGCCCGTCGCATCCTTGACCCCGACAATACGCGGCAACCGGGCCAGTTCGCCCATAGTGGCAGGGGTCATGTCGATGACCGATCGCCCGGGAATGTTGTAGATGATGATCGGAATATCCGCAGCCTCGTGCAGGGCTTGGAAATGCGCGATCAAGCCGCGTTGAGTCGGCTTGTTGTAGTAAGGTGTGACAACCAGCGCCGCATCGGCACCAACTTTTTCGGCGAACTGAACGAACCGGACGGCTTCGACCGTGTTGTTCGACCCGGCACCGGCAATAACCGGCACACGGCCAGCAGCCGTTTTGACCACTTCTTCGATGACCGTTTCGTGTTCGTCATGGCTGAGCGTCGGGCTTTCGCCGGTGGTTCCAACAGGCACCAACCCGGTCGAGCCTTCGGAGATCTGCCATTCGACCAGATGTTTAAGCGTCTTCAGGTCCAACTCGCCGTTGTTGAACGGAGTGACGAGGGCTGGCATCGAGCCTTTGAACATGACACGCTCCTTAAGGTGCATTTTGCAGTTTTTACGCCGCGGCCTCTCACGTTTCCAGCTTTGTGAGTTGATCCCGGCGGCGCAGGGTTTATCCTCACAGGCTCTATCCTCGGTTGGTTGGGAAATGCAAGGGATGACACGCTTTCTGGCACTGTTGACTGGTGTGATTCTATACGCAGCGGCGACACCGCAAGCCGCACGCGCGGACGCGGCCGGTGATTTGCGCGCTGGGCTTTATGAAATGCGCAAGGGCGACTGGAACGCGGCGCTGCGCGTATCGGGCCAGCGCGGCTCGGTCTCGCGCGATGTCATCGTCTGGCACTGGTTGCGTGAGGGGTTTGGCAGCTCGGGCGATGTGCTGGTGTTTCTCGAACGCCGCGCGGACTGGCCCGGTCTGGATTGGCTGCGCCGCAAGAGTGAGCCGGTCTTTACCGGGGCCGATCCGGACAGGGTTCTGAAGTTTTACGCTGGCTTACCCCCTCAGACTGCTGAAGGCGCGCTGAACTATGCGGTGGCCCTAAAGGCCAAAGGGCGCATTGGCGAGGCGGAAGCCGATATCGTGACAGCCTGGCGTACCATGCCGATGGGGTCGGGGTTGCAAAAGGACTATCTGGAGAATTTTGCCAAACTGCTGAAGCCGCACCATGCCGCGCGGCTGGACCGGATGCTGTGGGATGGCCATTTGGTCAGTGCTGAACAGATGCTGCCCCTGGTCACCACCGATGAGCGCAAGCTGGCCGAAGCGCGAATTGCGTTGCAGAAACGCCAGTCGGGCGTAGACGGCAAGGTGGCGGCGGTGCCAAAGTCGCTGGCAGATGCGCCGGGGCTGGCATTCGACCGTTTTGTCTGGCGCGACAAGAAAGAACTGGATGACAGCGCCGTCGACCTGATGCTGGCACGTTCAACCGGACCGGAGGCCCTGGGCGAGCCTGACAAATGGGCCGAGGGACGCCGCCGTCTGGCCCGGCTCGAGATGCGATCGGGGCGGGCAGCGCGTGCTTATGACGTGGCCGCCAAGCACCATATGACCCCGGAAATGGGATATTCCTATGCGGATCTGGAGTGGCTGGCCGGGTTTCTGGCCCTGCGCAAGCTGAATGACCCTGCCACAGCCGTGCGACACTTCCAGAATTTTTCGAATGCCGTGCAATCGCCGATCTCGAAAGGGCGCGGCGGCTATTGGCTGGGGCGGGCTTACGCCGAGCTTGGGGACGCAGACAAAGCCTATGAGGCCTATGCGATGGGCGCGGATCATCAGACCTCTTTTTATGGTCTTCTGGCGGCGGAACGGATCGGACGGCCATTTGACAAGGAACTGGCCAATCCGCGTCGCGCCCCGCATTGGCGTCAGGCAGATTTCGCCGATTCCAGCGTTCTGGAAGCCGGGCTGCTGTTGCTGAAGGCCGGAGAAGACAACTTGTCCGAGAGGTTCCTGACGCATCTTGTCGAAGGTCTTGACCCTGTGCAGGCCAATCAGTTGGGCGACCTTGCGATCGAGCTGAAACAGCCGCATCTGGCCGTCATGATCGCCAAGCGGGCAGCGACCACGGGCACAGTTTTGCCTGCGGCCTATTACCCGGTTCATCCTGTAGCCGACATGCGTCTGCCAATGGCCAAGGAAATGACGCTGGCTATCGCACGGCGCGAAAGCGAATTTGATCCGGTTGTCGTCAGCGGCGCGGGTGCGCGCGGCCTGATGCAAGTGATGCCTGCAACAGCCAAGCTGGTGGCCGGAGAACTGGGGATACTCAGCGGCCACCAGACCGGTCGGTTGACGTCGGACTGGCAATACAATGCCAAGCTTGGCGCCAACTATCTTTCGGGCCTTGCGACCGAGTTCAACGGGAATGTCGTCATGATGGCAGCCGGATACAATGCCGGTCCAAAGCGCCCGATCTCGTGGATGGAGCGCTATGGTGATCCGCGCACCGGCGAGGTGGATATCGTAGACTGGATCGAGACCATTCCGTTCAATGAGACGCGCAATTATGTGATGCGCGTGACCGAAAGCCTGCCGGTCTACCGCGCCCGTCTGGGGCAGCCCGCCCTGCCGGTTCCGTTTTCGCAGGAACTGATCGGATCATCGCTGGCGGCGTTCGCGCCATAAGGTAAACAGCCCTGCGGCCACAACAATCGCTGCGCCCGCGACAACTTCGGGGCGCAGTTTTTCACCAAAGATCGAAATCCCCAGAATCGCGCTCCAGACCAGGTGGAAATAGGCGAAAGGTTGGACGGCGCTGGCTTCGGCCATCTCATAACACTTGATCAGCAGCCAATGCCCGGTTGCCCCGCTGACGCACAGCAACGCCATCCAAAGCCAGTCGCTGCGGGCCATTGGCTCCCAGAACCACATCCCAAACAGGGTCATGGCGACGGCGCCAACGACCCCGGTCCAGAAAAAGCTGGTGGCCGTGCTGTCCTGACGCGCGACATAGCGCGTCAGCAGGCCGTAGATCGCAAACAGAAATGCCGAGATCAGCGGTATGACGGCCCAAGGATCAAAAACACCAACGCCCGGCTGCAGAATGATCAGAACACCAATGCAACCGACACCGATCGCAACCCAGCGCCGCCATCCGACCTGTTCGCCCAGAACCGGACCGCTCAGCGCGGCGACAAGCAGGGGATAGCATATGAAAACGGCCATACTGTCGATCAAACCGAGCACTGTGAAACCGAACACGGCGACGCAGATCTCGGTGGCCAGCAGCAGGCCCCGCAATATTTGCAACCCCATCTGGTTCGTCTGCATGGCTGCCCTTAACCCGCCTGAGGATCGCGCCGCCAGTGCAATGACAAAGGCCGCGAAGAACCAATAGCGGATCATCACCACCATGTAGGTGTTATAGGTTCCGGCCAAATGGCGTGAGATGCCGTCCTGCAAGGCAAAGACAATCGTCGCGCCCACCATCAGCGCGATACCCGCACCTGCATTGTTTTTCTGCGTCATGCCTTGAGTGCCCGCGTCATGTGCCGCTTGCGGCCATAGCCGGATGTACGGGTGACGGTGAAACCGGCATCCTGAAGCCCGCGTCGAACAAACCCGGCGGCCGTATATGTGGCTGCCGTGCCATCGGTGGCGGTGTGCGCCGCCACTTGCTGCATCAACTCTGTCCCCCACAATTCAGGGTTCTTGGCCGGAGAGAACCCGTCGAGGAACCAGGCGTTGGCCATGCCTGCCCATTGCGGCAGGCTGTTGCGCGCATCGCCGATGATCACTTCGCATTGAAGGGTTTCAAGATTGCAGGCGCGACCTGTCCAATGGGCCAAAAACCGGCTGCTCCACGGGTGCAACTCGGGGAAGGCCCCAAGCGCGCGACGCATATCATCCGTGGCCATGGGAAAGGCTTCGAAACTGGTGAACCGAAGCGGCCCTGTTTGGCCGGATCTCTCCCATTCGGACCAAACCGTCAGCAGGTTCAGACCGGTACCAAAGCCCAACTCGGCAATATGAAACCCCGGCGCAAAGCGTTCTGGCAGACCATTGCCTGCCAGAAACACATGGCGCGTCTCTTCCTGCCCGTTCTGCAACGAGTAATAGGGATCGTCGAAACGGTCCGAGACCGGTACCTGATCCTCGGTCCACGTCAATTCGGCATGCTGGTCTGCCATCGGGGAATCCTGTAGCTAAGCGGCGCGACACTGAACAAGGAAAAGGGAATTGGCAATGGTCGATGTGACGGTTCGCGGGGCGGGAATTTTCGGCCTGTCCATCGCCTGGGCCTGCGCCCGGCGGGGCGCGAAGGTACAGGTCGTCGATCCTTTTGGACCTGGTTCCGGGTCCAGTGGCGGTCTGGTGGGGGCCTTGGCCCCGCATGTGCCCGAAAACTGGAATGCCAAGAAAGCTTTTCAATTCGACAGCCTGATCATGGCCGAACCCTTTTGGCAGCAGGTCGAGGGTACCGGCGGCGTTTCTCCCGGCTACGGGCGGCTGGGCCGTCTTCAACCCATTCCTGATACCCGAAGCCTGGATCTGGCCCGGCAACGCGAAGGTTCCGCCGATCAGCTTTGGCAGGGGCAGGCAGAATGGCGGGTGATCAGCACATCGCAGGCCGGATCGTGGTGCCCGCCCAGCCCCACCGGTTTTGTCATCCGCGATACGCTGACGGCGCGCATGCATCCCCGACGGGCCTGCGCCGCGCTGGTTGCAGCCCTTGAGGTCATGGGTGTTCACGTTGTCGCAAACGCAGACGACAGGGGGCAAGTTGTCCACGCCACGGGCCTTGCAGGATTACTGGAACTGAACGACGCCTACGGAAAGACCGTCGGAAACGGTGTCAAAGGTCAGGCCGCCCTGTTGCGCTTTGATGCAGGAGAGATGCCACAGCTATTCGCGGATGCGGTCCATATCGTGCCGCATGCGGACGGGACGCTTGCAATCGGATCAACGTCCGAACGGGACTACGACGACCCGACCAGCACAGACAGTGCTTTGAACGATGTCATTGACCGCGCCACGCGCGCGCTGCCGCTTTTGCACGGGGCCGAGGTGATCGAACGTTGGGCCGGGGTGCGCCCCCGCAGCAAAAGCCGCGCCCCGATGTTGGGCCTGCATCCATTGCACCAGGGCCAGTTCATCGCCAATGGCGGCTTCAAGATCGGCTTTGGCATGGCTCCGAAAGTTGCCGAGGTTATGGCCGATCTGATGCTGGAGGACCGGGATTCGATCCCCGATGACTTCCGCCCCGAAGTCTCACTGTAATAGGGCCACAGCCTTCATGCATTGCCGCCCGTCCGGGCCGCGCACCCACATGTCCTGACCGTTCCGGCACAGCTGTGCAGTCTCGAAATGCATCAACGGTGAGGTCGCACGGAAAGAAAACGATTTGAGTGGTCCGCCAAGATCAACTGCAAACAGCATCAGAAGCTGCGCCAGAAGTGGCCCGTGCACAACCAGCCCTGCATATCCTTCCACATCACGCGCATAGTCCAGATCGTAGTGAATGCGATGGCCGTTGAAGGTCAGCGCCGAATAGCGAAACAGCAGGGTGGAATTAAACTCGACCGCGCGGATATCCGTTTCATCCGTGCGCGATTGGGGCGGCGCCGGAGTCATCACACCCGGTGCGGGGTCTTCACGATAAACAAGATCCTGCCACTCGGTCAGACAAAGTTGGTCGCCTTGCCGTATCTCGTGCCGCAACGTGACAAAACCCAACGGGCCGGACCGCCCCGCTTTTGCGCTTTGGTTTTCAAGAACCGATGTCCTGTCAGCAGGGACACCCGCGATCAGCGGTGCATGAAATTCCAATTGCCCACCGGCCCACATTCTGCGGGGCAATCCCATATCCGGGATCAGGCCACCCACCTTGGGATGCCCATCCCGCCCCAGCGCGGCAGGTGGTTGCGGCGCCCAGAAATAGAGCTGATGGAAGAATGGCGGCAGAGTTGAGCCTTTGGAAATAGTTGGCTCAGAGCCCAACGCAACCTGAAACGACGCGGCACGGGCCGGGTCAAGAATATCGCTTTGACGCTGTTCCAACATATGGGCAGTCCAAGCTTAGAAACCGGCCTCGGCCCTGAGTTTCTGCATCAGCATGTGCAGCGAGTTTTCGTATCGCTCGGACAACAACCTACCCTGATCGTCGAACTCATTCGAGCTGTCAGCAAGGTGAATTTCCGGACCCTGCAAGATACGGGGCTGAAAGGGCACCATGCAGGCGCGCAGGATCATCTGTGCCCTTTCCCCACCCGCGCGGCCACCCGCGGCCGACATTACAGCAACCGGCTTGCTCGCCCATGGATTGCCTTTCGTCCGGCTGACCCAGTCCAGTGCGTTTTTCAGAACACCCGAAGGCCCTTTGTTGTACTCGGGCGTCGAGATGATCACGGCATCCGCCTGCCCGATCTGGTCGGCCAGCATCTGAACAGATGCCGGTATCCCTTCGGCATCCTCCAGATCGCCATCATACAGCGGCAGGTTCAGGTCTGCTTCGGCATAGCTGACAGGGTCGAACAACCGGGCAGCTTCGCGCAGCAGCTTGCGGTTCGTCGCGTCCTTGCGCAGGGAGCCGGACAGGCCAAGCAGGGTCGGTTGAGACATCAGGGACAACTCCGTTTCAGTGTTTCCCAATAGTTAAACCGAGATTGACCCTGACCAAACCCCCATTGACGCACAGTCATTGCGCAACAAGGGCCGGGCCAGACCGGTCCTGCGTTTCAGGATCACGCGTTTCCGCTGGGGACTACGACAATCTCAACCCGACGGTTTTGCGCTTTCCCTTGTGGCGTCAGGTTGGACGCGACCGGGTTGTTCTCACCCTGACCGTAGGTTCTGATACGGCTGTAGCTGACACCATTGGCTTGCAGGATATCCGCGACCGCGTTTGCGCGACGCTCGGACAATCCCTGATTATAAGACGCGTCACCATCGCTGTCGGTATGACCGATGATCTGAACGTTCGAGTTGGGATAGTTAACAAGGTTCTGGCCCACTTTCACCAGATCCGCCCGCAGCGCCGGACGCACGGTCGAGCTGTCCGTGTCAAACGTAATGTCATTCGGAACAGTCACGATCAGCCGGTCACCCGCATTGACGATTGTAATCCCGTCATTCGCCAGTTGTTGGCGCAATTCCGCAGCCTGCTTGTCCAACTGGTTGCCGATCAGACCGCCACCTGTGGCACCAATGGCAGCACCAGCCAGCGCCCCAAGACCCGGGTTCGAATTATTGGCGATCGCGCCGACACCCGCACCGATAAGCCCCCCCAGAACCGCACCCTGCTTGGTATTTTTATTGGGGTCGTTCTGCACGGTCAGGGTGCCCGGATCGGTACAGGCCGTCACGGCCATGATTGAACACAAGCCTGTCGCCAGGAAAAACTTTGAAATCGTCATGATATCACCTTCTGCTCCGGTACCCGTTCTTCGGGCTTGATCCATTTCACCCAGTATATCACTGCGCTTGCTCACAGGCTCAAGCAACAATGCGGTGAAATAGGCGAATACCCGCCAAAGGCCACTCATACCGGTTCCGCAAAGGTGCCCGCGTGCTGTTGCTCCTGCCAGAGATCGCGCAAAGATTTACCCTGCCCCAGAAATCCTTCGTCAGTGTATTCACTGGACCAGATGCGATCGGTTCTGAAATGGCGAAAGCCGTTTCGCATCTCGCACCACCCTGCCAGCAACGTGCATTCGACATGATAGATCAGCGCCAGAGGGCGCACCACGCGGATGGTTTGTTCGCCTTCGCCGTCTATATAGGTGATACGGATTTTCCGTTCTGCCCGAATAGCTTCGCGATAATGCGAAACAGAAACACACCCCTTGTCGGGATCATCCGCCGGAGCCCCCCAGGGTGAAACCTGCAACCAATCGGTCGGGCTATGCAGAGCATCGATCTTCTGACAGATCCGACTGGCGGCCCGCTGCAGGTGGCTGTCGCCGGTGCGCGCCAGAAGAGAAAGGCCAACCCACAGGGCTTCAACCTCTTCCGCGTCGAAATTCAGCGGCGGCAAATCGTAACCGCGCCGCATCATGTAACCGACACCGGCCTCACCTTCGATGGGTGTTCGCTGGGCCTGCAATTCGGCAATGTCACGATAGACAGTGCGGATGGACACCTCCAGCCGGGTGGCCAGTGCTTCTGCCGTGACCGGCGCACTTGCGGCCCGCAGAATCTGGATGATTTCGAACAAACGGGTCGAACGGCGCATCGCATTCTCCTGACACTCTGCTGACACCCTAGCACACCCCACTGACACCATGCTGTCAGCAGTGAAGGGCGACAATGGGTGGATATCACACAAGGAGCCAAGAAATGCCGCACCTCGACAACCACATAATGATGACATTGAAACTTGGCCAATGGTCACAGGATCACACACTGCGTGCCTTCGAGATTGAACGTGAGCTCGCGCAGGAGCGCCATTGCCGCCAGCCGGTTTCAACGAAACGAACAAGACGTATTTCGCTGGGCAACCTGAAGATGTTGTGGGCCGGAATTGTCTGAGGTCAGAAATCGGGCTGGGCGCGAAACTTCATCGAGTGCCCGCCCTCGGGATGCTTCAGGCGCAGTTCTTCGGAATGCAGCATCAATCTGGGAAATTCCCTTGCCGCACCTGTTGCATAGAACGGATCGCCCAGAATCGGGTGACCCAATGCCTGCATATGAACGCGCAACTGATGAGACCGCCCGGTTTTGGGAAACAAACGTAGGCGAGAGGTTTCACCCTCATGTTTCACAACGCGCCAATCGGTGACCGCAGGTTTACCCGTATCATGACACACCATTTGTCTGGGTCGGTTGGGCCAGTCCACGATCAACGGCAGGTCAACGGTGCCGGTCTTTGGCTCCATCCGCCCCCAGACACGGGCAATATAGGTTTTCCGGGTCTGCCGCTTCTCGAACTGCATACTTAGATGCCGTTGTGCATGGGGCGTTTGGGCAAATACCATGACACCTGATGTGTCCCGGTCCAGTCGATGCACAAGCAGCGCCTGAGGGAAAGCCGCCTGCACGCGTGTCAGAAGGCAATCAGCCAGATGCTCGCCCCGCCCCGGCACGGAAAGCAGACCCGGCGGTTTGTTCACCACAATCAGCTGCGCATCTTCGTGCAGCACGTCCAGCGCGGTTTGCGGGGGGGCATAGGTTTCGCTCATGCTGGCCTGCCTATCTCAGCGCGCACCTTCCCGCAACGTCGTCCTTGCGCGCCCGGCCATGTTCGGTGAACTTCTGCGCAGGAGGACAGGACATGCACCCGACAATTGAACGACTGCAAGAGGTTGTCGCCAAGGGCGATGAGGCACTGATCCACGATCTGTTGGCCGAAGACGTGCAGTTCCTGCCACCAACCTATTACAGCACCTGGACCCGGCGCGCACCTGTGGCTGCCGTTCTTGGCCATGTCGGGCAGGTCTTTTCCGACTTCCGGTATCGCCGGGTCATGGGCGCCGGCAACGATTGGGCGCTGGAGTTTCAATGCAAGATTGGAGATCTGGACGGCATTGGCGTTGACCTCATTACACTGAACGATGAAGGTTTGATCCAAACCTTCGAAGTGGCCATGCGCCCCTACAAAACCGTCGGCGCTTTGCGCGAGGCGATGATGGCGCGCGTGATGACTGACGCTCGTTTTCTGGAATTCAAAAACGCCCTGACGTGACTTGATGATGCGCGCCCTGATAGCACCCGACCAGGTATTACGTGTGCCCTTGCTGCCCGTTCTGGCCACGCAAGCGCTTTTGGTGCGCCGCAACGCCCGGCTTTTGCCGGAGCCCACTGGCCCGCGAGAGGGCCGAACAGGGCGTGGGCCCCGCCTGCGCCTGCTGATCACCGGCGACAGCTCGGCGGCCGGAGTGGGCGCGGGAACTCAGGCACAGGCCTTGTCGGGACAGCTTGTGGACCGGTTGGCCAGACACCACTCGGTTGAATGGCAACTTGAGGCCACTACAGGGCACACGACGCTGGACACAATTGACCGTCTGAGGGGCATAAAGGGAGAATTCGATGCGGTGGTCACGGCTTTGGGGGTGAATGACGTCACCCGCGCCGTCTCCTGCCGCACATTTTCGGAACGTCAGGCTCAGCTTATTAACATCCTGTCAAACGAGCTGGAGGCGCGGCGCATAATCATCACCGGCGTTCCGCAAATGCACAGGTTTCCGGCCCTGCCACACCCATTGGCCTGGGTGCTTGGCCGTCAGGCTGCACGGTTGGATAACGCGTTGCAACAGGTTGTTTCCGTCCATTCCCATGTGCAGCACCTGAGGCTTGATCTGCCCGACGACCCGGCCCTCGCGGCACCGGACGGCTATCACCCAAGCCCCCGGGCCTATGCGCTGTGGGCAGATGCTGCAGCACGCCTGTTGCTTCAGGCCTGAGCCCGCGCCTGCCGGATCAATGGGATCGAGTAAATGACCAAAGCCACCCAGATCAAGGGGAATGCGATCATGCGTCCGGTGTCGATCTTCTCACCGAACATGGTGATGGCTGTAGTGAAAATCATAGTCGGCGCAATGTATTGCAGGATACCCATTGTCGACAGGCGCACCAGCTTGGCCCCGTTCGCATAGACCAACAATGGCACCGCCGTGACGATACCGGCGCAGGACAACAATACAGTATCAGACATCGCTACGCCAAAATGACCTGTGCCTTGCACGCCCAGCCAGGTGACATAAGCCAAGGCCGGGATCAAAAGGATCAGAACCTCAAGCAGGAAACCTTGGTTTGGTCCTATCGGCAGTGAACGTTTGAAAAACGCGTAGAACCCCCAGCTTACCATCAAACCAAGCGCCGCCCAGGGCAACCGCCCAGCCTCGAGAACAAGTACAAGAACGCCCAACGCGGCAAGCCCCACCGCGAACAGTTGGGTCCGTGTCAGGGGCTCACGCAGCAGAATTGCACCCAACGCAATACTGAACAGCGGGTTGATGTAATACCCCAACGCCGCGTCCAGCGCGTGCCCCGTCGAGATCGCCCAAACATAGATCGCCCAGTTCACGGAAATCAGCGCCGCCGTCAAAGCCGCCATGGCCAGCATCCGGGGATTGCCGAGTGCCGCCTTCAAGTCCCGGGTGCGCCCCAGCGCGACCAGCAGCAAACCTGCAACCGGAACAGACCAGATAACCCGATGCGCCACCACCTCGACCGGTCCTATGTGATCCATCGCCTTCATGTAAAGAGGCAGAAATCCCCACAGGACATACGCCGTGACAGCCAAAGCCAAACCTTTGGGCGTGTCTGCATTCTGAGGTGATAAAGGCGAGGCTGTCACGAAGGCTCTCCGGTTGATACCGGTTTCGTTTACGGCAGAACTGAACGGATTGAAAACTCTGAAAACAGTGAAGTGTCACATAACGATTTGTGATAAGTTAGCTGACCGCAGCTATTGCCCCAAAAATGCGAGGCTCTGCCTCGCGCTCCGGGATATTTAGAGCCAGGTGAAGCAAGAGATCCGCACTTCATCTGGCCCAAAATATCCCGGGGGAGTCGCCCGGCACGGGCGGCGGGGGCAGAGCCCCCTACCCTGTCTGTCAGACCTTCACCCGTTCGGATTTCGGGTCATACATCGGTTTAAGCGATGCTTCGGCTTTGACCTTCACGCCGCAAACATCGATCTCATAGGTTGAACCCAGAACGTCTGCGGCCTTTTCACCTTCGCACGGTACATAGCCCATTCCGATGGCACCGCCGAGGCTATGACCGTAATTGCCGGAACTCAGGTAGCCGACATATTCGCCATCACGCACGATCGGCTCGTTGTGGAACAACAGCGGTTCAGGGTCGGTCAGACGGAACTGCACCAGGCGCGATTTCGGGCCGCTTTCCTTGCGCGCGATCACCGCCTCGCGGCCGATGAAGTCGCAGCCCTTGTCCACCTTGACGGCAAAGCCAAGACCAGCATCAACCACGTGATCCTCACAGGTGATATCATGGCCGAAGTGGCGGAAACCTTTTTCGATCCGGCAGCTGTCCATCATGTGCATACCACACAGCTTCAGCCCCATATCCTGACCGGCCTCATGCAGCGTCTCAAACACGTGGCCCGCCATGTCCGAGGAAACATAGATTTCCCACCCAAGCTCACCCACATAGGTCACGCGATGTGCACGGGCCAGGCCCATTCCGATCTCGATCTGCTGTGCCGTGCCGAAGGGATTGGTCGCGTTTGTGAAATCGTTGGGCGAGACCTTTTCCAGCAGCGCCCGGGCGTTTGGACCCATGACAGCGAGAACGCCTTCACCCGCTGTGACATCTGTAATGACCACGCTGAAATCCCCGACATGGCGCATCATCCATGTCTGATCCGCCAAGCGTGTGGCTGCGGGGGTCACGACCAGATAGGCGGTTTCGGTCAGGCGGGTCACGGTGACGTCTGCTTCGATCCCGCCTGTGCGGTTCAAAAACTGCGTATAGACGATCTTGCCGATAGGGACTGAGTAGTCACCCCCGCCGATGTAGTTCATGAACTTTTCGGCATCAGGGCCTTCCACGCGAATCTTGCCGAAAGAAGACATGTCATACATGCCCACATTCTCACGCACGGCTCTGTGCTCGGCTGCGGAATTCTCGAACCAGTTCTGGCGCTTCCAGCTGTACTGGTATTCGCGCTCCTGCCCTTCATTCGCGTACCAATTGGCCCGTTCCCAACCAGCGATTTCACCAAAAACGGCGCCCTGTTCTTTCAGGTGATGGTGGAACGGGGTTCGGCGCACACCGCGTGCCGTAGCTTTCTGGCGATAGGGGTAGTGGTCGGCGTAGAGCAGCCCCAACGTTTCTTTTGAGCGTTCATAAAGGTATTTCTTATTGCCCTGAAACGGCTGCATCCGTCCGATATCAACATCGCCCAGATCGAAGGGCTTTTCACCGGTATCCATCCACTCGGCCAGCGACATGCCCGCGCCACCGGCGGACTGGATACCGATCGAGTTGAACCCGGCCGCGACCCAGACATTGTCCATCTCAGGCGCCAGACCCAGGTGATAGGCGTCGTCGGGAGTAAAGGATTCAGGGCCGTTGAAGAAGGTGTGAATACCCGCCTCGGACAGCATAGGCATCCGGCTGCAGGCCGCTTCGAGGATCGGCTCGAAGTGGTCGAAATCTTCGGGCAATTGGTCGAACTCGAAGCTGTCGGGAATACCGTTCATCGCCCAAGGTTTGGCATTGGGCTCGAATGCGCCCAGCATCATTTTGCCTGCATCTTCCTTGTAGTAGGCGCATTCATCTGGCACCCGCAGAACCGGCATCTGGCTCAACCCTTCAATGGGTTCAGAGACGATGTAGAAATGTTCGCAGGCATGCAGCGGCACATTCACGCCAGCCATCTTGCCTACCTCGTGTCCCCACATTCCCGCGCAGTTAACAACCATATCGCAGGCGATATGCCCTTGGGTTTGCCCATCATCACTGACCCAGTCGACACCGGTTGCACGCCGTCCGCGCCGGGAAATCCCGGTCACCTTCACCCGTTCCTTGATCACCCCACCGCGTTGACGCGCACCCTTGGCCAACGCCAAGGCAATATTAGCAGGATCCGCCTGGCCATCGGTTGGCAACCAGACGCCACCTGCCACGCCGTCGAGGTTGATGTGCTCATATCGCTCTTTGACTTCGGTCGGAGAAAGCTCTTCGACCGGAACGCCAAAGGCGCGGGCCATTGCCGCATTTCGGTGAAGCTCTTCCAACCGCTCACTTGTCAGGGCAACCGAAACGGACCCGACCTGACGGAGGCCGGTGGCGACGCCGGTCTCTTCCTCAAGGCCCAGATAAAGTTCGGCGGAATAGCGCGCCAATTTGGTCATGTTGGAAGACGCGCGCAGTTGCCCGATCAGGCCCGCCGCGTGCCAGGTGGTGCCGCTGGTCAGTTGCTTGCGCTCAAGCAGAACAACATCGGTCCAGCCCTTCTTGGTCAGATGATACGCGACCGAACATCCGATGACGCCGCCACCGATGATGACCACTCGGGCCTTGCTGGGAAGATCAACCATCCTGAAATCTCCGCTGTGTCAGGTTTGGCGTAAACTGCCACGGAAGATCGACAATAAATGCACCAAAAACGTCACAAGATCCGCATTTTTCACCGATGTGTCGCGGCCCGCTTTTCCCGCCGAACGACAAAGGGAGTGACTCCGAAGAAGCTTTTGTAAACAGAGGAAAACCCGTTCGGAAAACCGCAGGCCAACCCGATTTCGCGAACGCTCATAGTGGTGTTCAAAAGCAGGTTGTTGGCCTTGGCCAGCCGCATTTCGCGATAGAATCCGTTGGGCGTGGTGCCAAAGAAGGTTTTGAACTTACGCTCAAGCGAACGGTTCGACAGTTGCAGCGAATCGACGATCTGATTGATCGGCAGAGGGTCTTCAATATTGGCCTGCATGAGCTTGATGCACTGATCCAGCTTAACATCTCCGGTCGCCGTCAACTTTACCCCCGAGAAAGGCTGCATCGAGGCGAAATCCCGGATGTTTTCATGCAGCATGATGTCCGCCACGGTCATCTTCGCAGGCCCCGAGATATGGCGACCGATTACTGCCAGCGCGACATCTGTTGTCGCCTCCATTCCGGCACAGGTCACAACGGCGCCCTGTTCGGTTGCAATCGACAGCTTGGCTTCAAACCGGGCCCCGCGTTCCCGCAGGAACGAGGCGTTTTCCCAGTGAGTTGCCAAGTCATCTGAACCCTGTTCGTCGATATACCGGCTGGCCGCTTCCGCCAGCAGAAACACCTTGGCATCGCGGAAGGTATAGTCCGACACCACCCGCCCCAAAGACAAGTCCGGGTGATCCGGGTCAGAATTGCCGATCACAAAAAGATAATTCGCCTTGGGTTGCGCCTGCACGCGTTCCGTTTGCACCACCGCGTCGCTGCTGCTGGAGATCGGGCCACCTTTGAGCGACCGATAGGCAAAAGTGAACGGCGGCTTCGGACACACACGATTTGCCAGCCTGAGAACCTCGACCAATGAGGCCAGTTCAAGCAGCACAAATCCGGGTGCGACCAGAATATCGAAATGTTGCTGTATTGCCTGCGGTGAATCAGAAGCAACTTTCCTCATCGCTGTCACCTTAGACGATCTCGTGCCCGGCAGCACGCAACCGCTTGGCCAGCGCTTCGATGTGGTCCGGGCCAATTTCGCAGCACCCGCCGACAATCGTGGCCCCCTGATCGACCCAACGCATGACGTGATCCGCATAGGCATCGGGATCAAGATCATGGCGCTGATCCAACGCATCCACTGTCGGCGCGTCCTTTAGAAACTCATCTGAAATATGTGTAAAGCCGTTGGCGTAAGCACCATAGGGCTTGTTCATAGTGGACAGGATTTCCAGAGCAGCCGGGATCGCTTCGGGGCGCGAACAATTGATCAGCAGCGCGTCAGGCGAAAACTCTTCTACCAAAGGCGCGACATCCCTGAGTGGTTCGCCGGACCTGAGGCGACGGCCATCGTCGTCATTGACCGTGAATGACAGCCAGACTGGTTTGCCACATCCGGTCGTTCCACGCAGCGCGCCCTCGGCCTCCTGCACCGAAGATACTGTCTCGATCAGAAACAGATCGACGCGTGCAGCCATCAAGGCCACAAGTTCAGCGAATTTTTCCGCCGCATCTGCCGGGTCGGGATTCAGGTCGGGTCGGTAAGAAGCCAGAAGCGGCCCCAGAGACCCGGCGATCCGCCCCCCGGTCTCAGTACGGGCACGTTCGGCCTGCGTCAGGGCAGTGTCGATAAGGGCGGGCATCTGGTCCTCCATCCCCACCCGCACCAGGCGTGAGCGGTGGACAGCATAGGTGTTGGTGGTGGCAACCGTGGCACCACTGCGGAAGTAGTCGCCATGCACCGCGCCGACCAGATCAGGGTGGTCGATCATCACACGTGTGGACCATAGCGGCGTCGCCCGGTCTCCGCTGCGTTTGACCAGTTCCTGTCCGATCGAACCGTCCAACAGAGTGATCTTTGTCATGTCCTTGCTCCTTAAGGCAGCAGCACGAGTTTACCCGGAAGGGTCTTTGCCTGAAAATCAGCCTGTGCGCGGGCGATATCCTTCAACGGGTAGGTTCGGGAAACCAGTGGTTTGATCCGTCCGGTATTCATCAACTCCACAAGGCGGCCAAAGACTTCGGGAGCCTGATGCGTGCAGCCGTGGACGGTGATATCGCGCAAATAGATGTCTCGCAGATCAGCCTCGACAATCGGTCCGGCAATTGCCCCCGAAACGGCGTAGTGCCCGCCGGGTTTCAGGGCAAGGATCAGCGATGCCCATGCGGGCCCGCCCACCACATCGATGACCGCGTCGAACATATCCTGCGGCGGCAGCTCATCCCGGCCAAATGTGCCCAACGCGCCTTGGGATTTGACGACCTCTGCCTTCGCTGCCGCCGTCACACCCCAAACCGACGCTCCGCGCAGCGCAGCAAGCTGCACCGCCGCCAGACCAACGCCGCCTGACGCGCCGGTGATCAGAACCTTTTGCCCTGCCGTCACGCCCGCGCGCGTCAGCAGGTTTTCGGCAGTACCAAAGGCACATGGAATGGCCGCAATTTCCACGTCTGACAGGGGCGATGCACTTACGTCATAAAAGTCATTTGCTTCAACCAGACAGTATTGGGCAAAAGCGCCATCAATCTCAGACCCGAGCGCAATAAAGCCCTGAGGGCTGCCGGGGCGCGGACGCGGCAGGTTGATCGGGCAAGTCACGCGCTGGCCCTTTTTGAACCCCGAGTTTGGCCCAACCTTTTCAACGATCCCGCACAGATCGCCCCCCTGAATGCGGGGAAAGTTCAGTGCGCCACCCCATCCGCCGGCTTCAATATCCTGATCGACGGCATCCGTCGCACCGGTGACATCCGATGAATACCAGCCGACCCGCGTGTTGATGTCCGTGTTATTCACGCCTGCTGCAGCGACCCGAACAAGCACCTGCCCCGGCCCAGGGGCCGGGACAGGGATATCGTCGCGCCATTCCAGCGCCTCTGGCCCGCCATGGCCGGTCAGATAGACGCCAGACATGGTCGCCGGAAGCGTCACGCGCGCAACCGCTCGTTCTCGGGGTCCCAGAGCGGCTGGTCCAGCTCTACCACGGCGCGGCATTTCTGGCCGTAGATTTCGACCTCAAGCTCAGTTCCCGGATTGGCAAGCTCGGCTCGGATCATGCCCAGCGCGATGGATTTACCAACACGGTAGCCCCATGCGCCGGATGTGGTTTCGCCCACGATCTCATCGCCATGCCAGATGCAGGACATATACGGCGCGTCGCAATCGCCCGCATCAACAGTCAGGGTGACGAAGGACTTTTTCACGCCTTGCTGCTTTTCGTTCAGGATTGCGGCCTTGCCCGGGAAGTCCTGCGGTTTGTCCAGCTTGACGAAACGCTCCAACCCGCCTTCAAGCAGGGAATAGTCGGTCGACAGATCGCCCTTCCAGGCGCGGTACCCCTTTTCGATCCGCAGCGAGTTCAGCGCATACATCCCGAACGGCTTGGCACCGGCATCGATGATCGCGTCGTAGATCGCAGGCATATCCGCATTTTCCGCGTGAACTTCCCAGCCCAGCTCACCAGCGAATGAGACGCGCAGCAGAGCGACCCATCCGCCTTTGATTTCGCTTTCCTGAAAGCTGAGCCACGGCAAGGTCAGATCGGCCTCGGTAACTTTGCTGAGAATGTCCCGAGATCGAGGCCCGGTAACGATCAGCGTGCTCATCCGCGTTGTCCAGTCTTCCAGCGTGAACTCGGCATCGGCAGGTATGTGACGCACAAGCCATTCACGGTCATGCCATTGCGCGGTCGCTGCAGTGACCAGAACGAACAGGTCTTCGGCCTCGCGCGTGACCGACATTTCGGTCAGGATACGCCCGCGGTCATCTGCGAAGTAAACCAGCCCAACCCGACCAATCTTGGGCAATGCCCCTGCAACCAGACCGCGCAGCCATTCATCAGCACCCGGCCCCTGTATTTTGAACCGCGAGAAGCCCGGCAGGTCCAACACGCCACAATGATCGCGCACGGCCTCACATTCTTCCTTGATCCGCTGTTCCCACGGTCCGGACCGACCCCAAGTATGGGTCGCGTCCAGCGAGGTGTCATCGCCGGGCTGTGCAAACCAGTTGGCGCGTTCCCAGCCGCTATAGGCCCCCATGACACCGCCGTGCGCGATCACCTTGTCATGCACGGGCGACAGCTTCTTGTCTCGTGCGGCAGGCCATTCATGGTGCGGGAAGTGCATGGCATATTCGTTGCCATAAACTTCCATGCCTTTCTGGTTGCAATAATCCTGATCGGTGTAATCGGTATAGCGGCGCGGATCGACGGCCCACATATCCCATTCGGTCGCGCCATCAACGACCCACTCGGCCAGAACCTTGCCTGCGCCACCACCCTGCGCGATGCCAAACGTGAAAGTATGTGCTTCGAACGCGTTCTTGACGCCGGGCATCGGGCCGATCAAAGGCAGCCCGTCAGGCGCGTAAGGGATCGGCCCGTTGATGACGCGTCCAACGCCCGAGGTTGCCATCAGCGGCACTCGCTCCATCGCATCGGTGACGATATCTTCGATGCGGTCCAGATCGTCATTCCACAGCTGAAAGCTGAAATCATCCGGCATCGGATCGTCTTCGGTCATCCAGTGGCCCTTGCAGTTCGGCTCGTAAGGACCAAGGTTGAAGCCGTTCTTTTCCTGACGCAGGTAGTACGAGACATCCACATCACGCAGCAACGGCAGTTTGGCACCGCTTTGCTTGGTCCATGCTTCGATCTCGGGGATTTCATCGGTCAGCAGATACTGGTGGCTCATGACCATTGCCGGAACGGTGCGGCCACCGAAGGGCTTGAACCATTCGCCCACGCGCTGCGCATAGTACCCGGCTGCGTTCACAACATAGTCACAGGCTATATCGCCTTTGTCCGTGTGCACGGTCCAGGTGCCGTCATCATGCTGCGTCACGCCAGTCGCCGGGCAGAAACGGATGATCTTCTGCCCCATATCGCGCGCGCCTTTGGCCAGCGCCTGGGTTAGCTGCGCCGGATCGATGTCGCCATCCGTCGGATCGTAGAGAACACCTTCAAGGTCATGCGTTTCCAGGAAGGGATAACGCTCTTTCGCTTCTTCCGGGGTCCACATTTCCATCGGAATCCCCTGATAGCGGCCCATCGCCATGGCGCGCTCGAATTCCTGCACACGTTCTTTCGAATGCGCCAGTCGGATCGAACCGGTCTGGTGGTAGTTCATCGGATAATCGACTTCCTCACCCAGACGCGCATACAGCTCGGTCGAGTAGCGCTGCATGTTCATGATCGCCCATGAGGTCGAAAAGGTCGGAACGTTCCCTGCAGCATGCCAGGTCGACCCGGCAGTCAGTTCGTTCTTTTCCAGCAGAACACAATCGGTCCAACCTTTCTTGGCAAGGTGATAAAGCGAGGAAGCCCCCACCACACCGCCTCCGATAATGACCACGCGGGCTTTTGTTGGAAAATCACTCATGCGTTTTGATCCTTGTTACTGCGCCTCTTGAGGCAGATCGTCCGTAATGTCGTAGTAGTCGCCCTTGTCAGCCACAAAGATGTGCTTTGAGAGCTTTAAACCCGTAGGAGCGTCCAGCGCGCCCATGGAAATCGAAATCGTGTCCTCCTGGTTGTGTTGCCAGAAGAGGAACGAGCCACAGTTGCTGCAAAATCCGCGCCTGGCGATGTCAGACGCGCGATACCAGTTCAGCGTGTCGCTGGCCGAGAAACTCAGGTTGTCCTGACGGGTCGAAGCCGAAGCCCAGACATGGCCCGACTGTTTGCGGCATTGTCCGCAATGGCAGACCGAAGGCGGCGACATGTCTCCGTTGATCGTGAACGCGACCGAGCCGCAAAGGCAGGATCCCTTATGCATCTGACTACCCCTTTGTTGCGGGTGTGGTGCTGGTTCCCAACAACACACCGTAGATGACAAAACAGGCCGCCATGATCCGGCGCACCCAGATATTGAACACGGCGCCCAGCGCTGCCTTGCCCATCAAGGCACCCAGCGCCGTAAAGCCAGTGTAGCTGAGTGTGGTGATGACCAGCGCGGTAGGCATGATAACCCCCATCTGCTGCCAGATCGGAACCTCGGGCTGAACGAACTGCGAAAACGCGGCCAGGTATCCGGCGACGCTTTTGGGATTGATCGTGGCCACTGCCAGCGCGTGCAGATAGACATGTCGTGCCGGACGCTCGGAGGCTGGTGGAGGTTTTGTCGCATTCATCCAGCCGCGAATGCCCAACCAGATCAAAAACCCCGCACCAATCAGCTTGGCGACAAAGAACCCGGTCGGCGATGCGGCGATCAGCGCCGTCACGCCCAGCGCAGACAGGATCAGAAAGGCGCTGGCCTGCGTGAGAATAGCCAATACGCCCAGCATTGCCTTTGGAAACGGCAAACTCATCCCGTTCGAGATGCAATTAACCGCGTTCGGGCCCGGGGTGGTCACGAATACCACCCAGAACAACGCGAATATGGTCCAGGCCTCGAACGACATCAGTAAACCGGCGGGGCGATGACCCAGATGGCCACAGCGGGCTCATCATAAGGGTTGGCCCATTGATAGGGTTCATGTCGGATCCGAAAGCTGTCACCCGGCCCAACCGTGAACGCGCGCGACCCGATTGTCAGGTCCAGCCTGCCCGAGATCATGTATCCGACTTCCTGTGTCGGGCGATTGGCCGGTGTCTGCATCTGCGAGTTGGGTTTGAAGGTGGAATGTACCATTTCGAAATCATCGGTCAGATCCGGCGAGAGCAGCTCTTCGATCAACCCTTCCTCGCCCGACCCCATAGGTCTGCGCGAGCCGGCACGCACGACATATCCCTGCTCGTCCGCCGGTGCCGCCGAATGCGCAAACAACATCGACATGGGTACGCCAAGGCATTCGGCGATCTGCCTGAGGTCCGAAATCGAAGGCTCGGACATGTCACGTTCAACCTGGCTGAGCCAGCCCACAGACCTGTCCAACCGGATCGCGATATCACTCAGCGTCAATCCACGCGCCTTGCGCAGCGCGCGGATATCTGCGCCGAGTGTCGCACTTTGCGGGGCGTGGCTGTTCAAGGATGGCTCCAACGATCGTGAAAATTTCACCTCGTTTTTCACGATGACTCGATTCCGTGAAATTTCCAAGCATTTTTTCACGCAAGCCCGTATTCCGGGTGGCTATGCCCTGACGGTTCGGTCACTCAGCTGATATGGCAAACATAAATATCGGCGGTTTCTGAGGCGCGCTCCGGCCAAAGCGTAAAGCCTGTTTTTTGCAGAACGCGGGCTGAGGCCGGATTGTCGCGCCCAACCCCGGCGATGAGGCGTATGTCAGGCCCAGGCGCCAATGCGTCCCGCAGGCCTTGCAGCATCTCGGAGGCGTAACCATTCCCCCAGGCGGATTCTGCAATCAGATAGCCGATGTGAAGGCTTGGAATTGAATCGGCCTCTGAACTCATGGCCAACACGAATAGGCCAATAAGGTGGTTACCGTGGTTTTGGCGCGCAAGCAGAATATCGCTTTCAGCACGTCTGTCATCAATCCAGTTCGAAATACTCCGGCCCTGCAACTGCATCGACGGCGGCAGGTGTTTCAGGACCTCAGGGGTCAGAAGCGCTGCAAGATCATCTTCAAGCCGACCTCGCAATCGCGGATCGGCGAGTTCAACCTTCCAGTCGCTGACCGAAAGGCGCGGAGTTCGGAATTGGCCTGGGACCATGGTTAATCCAATACGGTTCGGACTTTCCGGTTTTATCAGGCTCCGAGTGAGATCGAAATGAGGAAATCGGCAGACACGCCCTGTACCACCGTAATTTCAATCAGACTTGCGCGAAGGTCTTTGACAGGATCGCGGACAGGTTATCCGCGTCTTCGGTTGAGAACGCGTCGGGTTGATTGCTGTCGATGTCGAAAACTGCAATCAATTCGCCCGCTGCGTTCCGGACCGGCAGAACCAGTTCGGATCGGGTGGAGGAGGCGCAGGCGATGTGACCCGGAAACGCATCCACATCCGGCACAAGCTGCACCTGCCCGGTGCGCGCTGCCGCCCCGCAGACGCCGCGCGCGAACGGGATGACCAGACAGCCGTGGCCACCCTGGTAGGGGCCGATTTTCAGCAAGCCCGGTTCTGTCACACGGTAAAACCCGGTCCAGTCGAAGCGGTCGTCAGAATAGTGGACCTCGCAAGCAACCGTGGCCATCAGAGCAATCTGATCGGTTTCGCCTTCGGTCAATGCTGCAATTGTACTGGCCAGCGAACTGTAATCGACGGTCATAGGTCCCGAACCCCTTGGAAAACTCGGGGGCGCTGCCCCCGAACCCCCGGAGTATTTCGAAAAAGATGAAGGGTCAAATGCGTTCGATCGCGATAGCTGTTCCTTCACCGCCGCCGATGCAGATTGAAGCAACCCCCCGCTTGAGATTTCGTTTCTCGAGCGCGTTCAACAAAGTGACCATGATACGGGCGCCAGATGCGCCGATAGGATGGCCCAAAGCACAGGCCCCGCCATTTACGTTTACCTTGTCGCGCGGCAATCCCAACTCGTGCATGAAAGCCATCGGCACAACTGCGAAGGCTTCGTTGACCTCCCACAGGTCGACATCATCCTTGTTCCAACCGATGCGGGACAGAAGCTTTTGCGCCGCCGGAACCGGCGCAGTCGTGAAAAGTCCGGGCGCTTGAGCATGGCTGGCATATCCCAGAATCCGCGCCCGAACTGTCAGCCCTCGCGCTTCTGCCGTTTCAGACGATGCCAGAACAAGCGCCGCCGCGCCGTCGGAAATTGACGAGGAATTGGCGGCCGTCACTGTCCCGTCCTTGCGGAAAGCCGGTTTCAACGTCGGAATTTTCTCGGGGCGGGCGGATTTGGGTTGCTCGTCGACAGTCTGTACAACCTCACCCTTTCGCGTGCGCACTGTGACGGGGACGATCTCGCCGTCGAAAGCACCGCTTTCTTGCGCGGACAGTGCGTTAGACAAGGATTTCAAGGCATATTCATCCTGCGCTTCGCGGGTGAACTGATACGCCTCGGCGCAGTCTTCGGCAAAGGTTCCCATCAGGCGGCCCTTGTCATAGGCGTCTTCCAGCCCGTCAAGGAACATGTGGTCGATCACCTGACCATGACCGATGCGCGCACCGCCCCGCATTTTCGGCAGCAGGTAGGGCGCGTTGGTCATGCTCTCCATCCCTCCGGCGACCATTGTGTCCGCATGACCCAATGCGATCTGGTCGAAGGCCATCATCGCCGCTTTCATCCCGGAACCACACATCTTGTTCAGCGTGGTGGCAGGAACCTCCTCGCCTAAACCCGCCGCGAAACCCGCCTGGCGCGCCGGTGCCTGCCCCTGACCTGCGGGCAGGACACATCCCATCAACACCTCGTCAACCGTCTGCGCCCCTGCCTGCTTTAACGCGGCACGAATCGCTGCGCCGCCAAGCTCGGATGCTGCGACACCGTCGAACATGCCTTGAAAACCACCCATTGGCGTTCTGGCAGCACCTGCAATAACAACATCTCTCATCCGGATAATCCTCCTGTCGTCCGGCCCTTGAATACCGAATGGTAAGAATTCGCGTCTAGCGTATTTCTACGACTCATTTTCAGATTGGAGGGCGGCCGGACCATGGGGCTGACCAGCACATCAGACGGTACGACACAGATTATCACGGTTCACTCTGACCGGATCGACGCTGCGATGGCAATTCAGTTCAAAGAAGACATGCGCGCAGAAACCGAGGCCTGCGCCGATCGGGTTGTTCTGGACCTGTCAGGCGTCGAGTTCATCGATTCAAGCGGACTGGGTGCAATCGTGGCCTCCATGAAACAACTGGGTCTGAACCGAAAACTCGATCTGGCAGGCCCGCAGCCCGTGGTGGAAAAGGTCTTTCGCCTGACGCGCATGGATACCGTCTTCAACTTGTTTGCAACACTGGATGACGCCCTGTCGGAACCAGACAGGTGACAACAGCAGGAGTGCGACAACGTGGAGCCCATTTGTAACGCGACCTGCTTGGAACTGAGCTTTCCCGCAACGGAAACAGAAGCCAGTGCGGGGATTGCGAAACTCAGCGCCGGATTGGCGAAACGAGGGTTGCCGCCGCACAAGGCGGACGACGTCAAGATCGCACTGGCAGAAGCAATCAACAACGTTGTGGAACATGCCTACATGGACGTGGCCCCGGCCGGGGTTCAGGTCACATGCCGGTTGGACAGAAACCGCCTGGATATTCTGATTTCGGACACGGGCCATCCATTGCCTGGCTACGAACCACCAGACGGAACACCAGCGCCACTGGGAACCCGCATTCGGGATTTGCCCGAAGGCGGGTTCGGCTGGTTCCTGATTCATCAACTCACCAGCGACATTTGCTATGAACGCCGCGACGGGTGCAATCGGCTTTCCTTGCGATTTAACTTTGAAGAAGATGGGTAACCCGCCGAAATTGGCCACAATAACGCCTTTTTCGAAACATTGTCGCGCCGCAAATCGCCGCCATACAGTGACTCGTAGCTCAGATAGCTTCCCTCGGCGCCAATTATCACAGCCCCCACCCAGTGAACGGCGCCGAGGATCTCCCCCCCTTGAAATGACTGGACAACCGGCAATCAGAGAATAGCTTTCCCTTGTTTGAAGGAGAAAGTACCCACCATGCGTGATCTGCACAAACCTGGCCGGTCGGAAGTTTTTGCGACGCGGGGGATGTGCGCAACGTCGCACCCGCTGGCCGCAAAGGTGGCAATCGATACTCTTGAGCGCGGCGGCAACGCCATGGACGCCGCGATAGCAGGTGCAGTTCTGCTTGGGATCTGCGAACCGCAGATGACAGGGTTAGGGGGTGATTGTTTCGTTTTGTTCAGCCGTGCGGGCGAAAACCGAATACACGCATTGAACGGTTCGGGTCGCGCACCGGCCGCCGCACAGGCGGAGCCCTTGCGGGACAAGGGCCTGTCATCTGTACCGTTGAACGGCCCGGACGCGGTGACTGTTCCCGGTGCCGTGGACGCCTTCTGTCACCTTGCAGAAACCGAAGGGCGTTTGGGGCTGGGTGCGATTCTGGAACCCGCAATTCACTATGCCGATGCTGGCGTTCCGGTGGCCCCTCGGGTTGCATTTGACTGGAAAACGGGGGCGGCCACATTACAGGGCGCTGCGCGTGATCATTATCTGATCAACGGACAGATACCCACAATCGGGCAGATTTTTTGCGCCCCCGGTCAGGCTGAGGTCCTGCGCAGGATCGCCAGCCAGGGACGCGACGCTTTTTATTCAGGAGACATTGCCGAGGATATGATCCAGGCCCTGTCCGCACTCGGAGGTGTCCATACCGCCGAGGACTTCCACCGCACCAGGTGCACTGAAACGCAGCCCATGCGCGGGGCCTACAAGGGTGTTGATCTGGTCGAACACCCCCCAAACGGCCAAGGCGCAACCGCGATCCTGTTACTGAACATTCTAAAACAGTTCGACTTGGCCAGTATGGATCCATTTGGAGCAGAACGAGTTCATATCGAGGCTGAAGCCACCAAGCTGGCTTATGACGCGCGGAACCGGTTCATTGCGGATCCCGATCATGTCGCACGGGCCGAGCGGTTTCTTGATATGGATGTTGCGGTCAGGCTGGCGGCACTGATTGACCCAAAATGCGCAATGCCCGCAGCAGCACCTTTGACGGAAGCCGTTCACAAGGACACGGTCTATATTACAGTGGTCGACCGCGATCTTATGGCTGTGTCGCTAATCTATTCGATCTTTCATGGCTTTGGATCAGGGATCGCGTCCGAGAAATACGGCATTCTGCTTCAGAACAGGGGGGCGGGGTTCACGCTTCAACCGGGTCACCCCAATGAACTGGCTGGCTGCAAGCGCCCGATGCACACGATCATACCGGGGATGTTGACCGAAAATGACCGTGTCACGATGCCATTCGGCGTCATGGGCGGTGCTTATCAACCGACCGGGCACGCGCGGTTCGTTTCGAACCTTAGGGACTTTGGGCTGGAGCTACAGGAAAGCATCAACGCGCCGCGAGCCTTTTTCGATGGAAATATCCTGAAACTGGAGCGGGGCTATTCTGAAGAAGTGGTGAAACAATTGTCTGAAATTGGCCACAATATTGAAATTCCAGAAACACCGCTCGGTGGAGCGCAAGCGATCCGAATCCGAAAAGACGGTGTTTTGGAAGGCGCCAGCGACCCGCGCAAGGATGGGTGCGCCCTTGGATACTGATCAGCGGCAGTACAATGCCGACCGGTTCGCCAAACCTAGTTCAGTTGGAAATGCAGAGGGTAAGCACCGTCTTCGAACGGGCCGAACATGTTGGAGATATCCGGGTGCTCGACCGGCTCTCCGGAATAGTCTGCAACCAGATTTTGTTCTGAAACATAAGCAACATAGAAGGATTGGTCGTTCTCTGCCAACAGGTGGTAGAACGGCTGTTCTTTCCGTGGACGGCTGTCTTCCGGAATGGCCTGATACCATTCTTCTGTGTTCGAAAACTCTGGGTCCACGTCAAAAATCACCCCTCGAAAAGGGTGTTTCTTGTGACGGACCACCTGGCCCAATCCGTATTTCGCGCGTGTCTTTAACATTGTTTCGGCCCCCACCGCATTTACTAACGGTTTTTGGCCCGAAATGCCAATCATTGATGTGAAATTCAGGGAAACAGTCTGTGAACCTAATATTGACAGTGTTCGAAATCGTGGCCCCGGTTTTTCTCTTGGCGGCCATTGGCTTTACGTGGGTCAAACTGGGGTTCGAATACCGGCTGCAATTCGTGACACGCTTTGCAACAACGCTGGCAATGCCCAGTCTAATCTTTGTTGCACTCATGCAAACCGACATTCCGGGCGGAGACTTGTCGCGTTTCACATCGGCGACCCTGGTCGCAAATCTTCTGCTGGCAGGGGTGTTCTGGTTGCTGGTTCGCGGATTGAAACTGGATCAGCGCACGTACCTGTCACCGCTGATATTCGGCAATACCGGCAACCTTGGCCTGCCGCTATGTATCTTTGCGTTCGGGCAGATTGGCTTGGGTTACGCAGTCATCTTTCTGTCTGTAACTGCGCTGTTTTCTTTCACCTATGGGATCTATCTGGTCGCCGGAAAAGGCGCATGGGGACAGGTCTTACGCCAGCCGATGGCCTGGGCGTCCATTCTGGGTGCGATGTTTTTGTGGCAAGGGTGGCAAACTCCGACATTTCTGACCAACACGTTAGAGCTTTTGGGGCAAATGGCTGTTCCGCTGATGTTGGTCACGGTCGGTGTGGCAATCGCCCGCCTGACCTCGCGCAGTCTGGGGCAAGCGCTCTGGTTGTCAGTCCTGAAACTTATCGTCTGCTTTGCGTTGGGCTGGGGGATTGGGGTGTTATTTGATCTCGACACAGTCGCCTTTGGCGTTCTGGTATTGCAGATTTGTACACCAGTCGCTGTGACCTCATATTTGTTGGCAGAGCGATTTGAAGCCGATTCCGATGCCGTTGCCGGCATGGTCATGGTGTCCACTGTGCTGTCCGTGGCGGCGTTACCCGTAATTCTTGCCATTGTTTTATAGCGATTGTGATTTCCTCAGAGCTCAATCTGCGCTAGAATAAACAAAAAAGGCATGAGGCACATGAGCAGAATTCTTATCGTACTCTTCGGGGTGCTGCTTTTGGCATCCTGTGGCGGCGGGTCAAAACAACCGCCCAGCAAACTGAACGACGCGTGCAGCATTGCTCGCGAACGACCCGATTTTATCAAGGCTTTCAAAAGCACCGAGCAGAAATGGGGTGTTCCGGTTCACGTTCAGATGGCCACGATTTATCAGGAAAGCCGGTATCGCCACGATGCGCGCACCCCGCACCGTTACGTGCTGGGCGTGATCCCGATGGGGCGGCAAAGCAGCGCCTATGGGTTCAGCCAGGCACTGGACGGCACATGGGATCAATATCAGCGCGAAACCGGCAAGCGCCGGGCCAAGCGGGATCGCATCCGCGATGCCTCGGACTTCATCGGCTGGTATATGAACAAAAGCTATGAGCGCAACGGCATCCACCCCGGCGACACACGCAATCAATACCTGGCCTATCACGAAGGTCACACGGGGTACGCTCGCGGCACCCACAACAGCAAGTCGTGGTTGTTGAGCGTGGCCAATGACGTGGACGCGCGCGCGCAACTGTATCAGGCACAGTTGGCGAACTGCCGGTATTGACCAGCAAAAAGCGGGTCAGCGATTGACTGACCCGCGTCTTTCCTTGTTCGAGAAAAGACCCTGATCAAGACCATTGCTTTCGGTCAACGCACCCAAAAGAACGGTGGTCTGGCTGCCGGCGTTGTCATGGATCACCCATTTGCGCAGCTCAACCGGATTATCGGTGAACATCAGTTCAATCCGGCCTGCTTCAGGGTTCTTGGGGTCTTGCGCGGTGACCACTGTGGCCGTGCCGTCAAAGCTGTGGCCGACAACCATATTGGCCTGATCAAGATTCACGTTGCGTGCCAGCACAATGGATAGAGGCGTGCGCTTCAGCGGGTATTGCTCGGGTGGCTGGTTCGATTTCGGATCGAAGATCTGAACACTGCCTGATCGCGCCAGCACCACAGCGCTGTTGGGCGGGTCATATTCGAACCGCATCTTGCCCGGGCGCTGCATCCACAGCTGTCCGGTGCTCAACGAGCCATCATCGTTCACCTGCGTGAACGTTGTCTGAACCGTTTTCAATCCGTTCAGGTAATTGGAGATCTGCGAAAGCGGCAGTTTTTCCGCCGCCCATGCGGCGGGTGCGGCCAGTGTCAAAGCAAGGGCAAAAGCAATCTGTTTCATGCTGTACAGATAGGCTGTCTGCCCTTGTTATTAAATATCCTATTGCTCGGGAACGAGGATTTCGCGTTTCCCGACATGATTTGCTGACGAAACAACACCTTCGTCTTCCATTTGCTCAACAAGACGCGCCGCCTTGTTGTACCCGATGGCGAGTTTTCGCTGAATATAAGAGGTCGAGCATTTGCGATCCTTGATCACAATTGCCACCGCCTGATCGTACAGCGCGTCCTCTCCGTTCGTGTTGCCGCCAGTATTCAGCCCCAGAACGGCGTCAATGTTGTCGACCTTGTCCTCGGCCGGGCCATCCAGAACGCTGCCCACGTAATCGGGCGGACCGTATTGTTTGAGGTGGTTGACGATCTCCTCTACCTCTTCATCCGACACAAACGGTCCGTGGCAACGGGTGATTTTGGCGCCACCGGCCATGTAAAGCATGTCGCCCTGCCCCAGCAGTTGTTCGGCGCCCATCTCGCCCAGAATGGTGCGGCTGTCGACTTTCGACGTCACTTGGAACGAAATCCGCGTAGGGAAGTTGGCCTTGATTGTGCCGGTAATCACGTCAACCGAGGGGCGCTGTGTGGCCATGATCAGGTGAATGCCCGAGGCCCGTGCCATTTGCGCCAGACGCTGGATACAGGCTTCGATTTCCTTGCCCGCGACCATCATCAGATCGGCCATCTCATCGACGATGACGACGATATAGGGCATCGCTTCGGGCGCGAATTGTTCCGTCTCGAACGTTGGTTCACCGGTTTCATCGTCAAACCCGGTCTGCACCGTGCGGCTGAACATCTCGCCTTTGGCCAGCGCATCCTTCACACGGCCATTGTAGCCCGCGATGTTGCGGACGCCCATCTTGGACATCTTGCGATAGCGGTCTTCCATTTCGCCCACGACCCATTTCAGGGCGACAACCGCCTTCTTTGGATCGGTCACAACGGGTGACAGCAGATGCGGGATGCCATCGTAAACGGACAGTTCCAACATCTTCGGGTCGATCATGATCAGACGGCATTCATCCGGCGTCAGCTTGTAAAGCAGCGACAGGATCATCGTGTTGATCGCCACCGACTTACCCGAACCCGTAGTCCCGGCGATAAGCAGGTGAGGCATCTTGGCCAAGTTCGCCACAACGGATTCACCGCCGATATCCTTGCCCAGCGCCAGCGGCAGCGCCTGATTGCCATCGCCGAAATCGCGGCTGGCCAGGATTTCCCGCAGCACGACCATCTCGCGGTTTTCGTTGGGCAATTCGATACCGATCACCGAACGCCCCGGCAGGGTCGAAACCCGCGCCGACAGCGCCGACATCGAGCGGGCAATATCGTCTGCCAAACCGATCACACGGCTCGCCTTGAGGCCCGGAGCGGGCTCCAGCTCGTACATGGTCACGACCGGGCCGGGGCGTACGCTGACGATTTCACCCTTGACGCCGTAATCGTCCAGAACGTTTTCCAGCATCCGTGCATTTTCTTCCAAGGCCTCATCGCTCAGGTGATGGCGTTGGATACTGGCGGGGTTGGACAACAAGCCCAGAGGCGGCAGTTCGAAGTCAGAGTGCCGTTCCTCGAAGGACAATGCCGGTTGCGCTTCGGCCTGCGCACGACGAGACGGCAACGGTGTCCGACGCACGGGCTGCGCCACCACAGGCTTGCGCGGTTCAGCTACCGGGATTTTCATCGCGGGGCGCTGCTGCGGCGCGGCGTCAGTGACATCCTCGAAAACCGACTCATCATCGATATCCAATTCGGATGCGTATTCGTATTGTTCTGTCCCGGCCTCATAACCGAACACAGCGGGTTCTTGCGCCTCTGGTGTGTCACCAGCGGACACCTGCGGCTCGGGGCGCAGACCATACGCCGTCATCGGCGGTTCGGGTGGCAGTTCGGACGAGGTATGCTGGTTCAGGATCAGCGGATCGGGACCGCGTCCACGACCCTTGGTCAACGGTAGGTTGGGATCCGGCTCGGGTGTCATTTCGCCTACGGCTACCTTGCGATTTCGCACGGCGGCCGAGATTTTGGAGCGGATGCGATCTTCGCCGGGCATGTCGTCAAAGCCCGCGATCGGTTCAGGATCCACCAACTCAGGCTCGGGCATTGGATCGGGGCGCCGGATAAGTGACGGCATTCGCGCCAACAGGCCTGATTTGACCGGAGGTTCAGGACGTCCCAATTCAGGTTCTTCAAAAACAGGATCGGCATAGACCAGTTCGTCGTCAAACATCGCCTCAGCCGCTTCAGCGCGGGCAAGCTTGCGTTCTTCCCACTGCGCCCGGCGATCCCGCGCGGCTTGCGCGGCCGAGGCCGCACCACGCCCCATCAGCGTCATCAGCATGTCATAAGACATAACAAGACCCAGTAGGAAGGCGCGGAAGCCGCGTTTCACGTCGGCCTTGGTGAAGCCCAGCACAAAAACACCCAGCGTGGTCATCCCGACGGCCATGGCCAGCGACATCAGCTTGACCAGAAAATGCGAGGAGATCGGCAACAGCGTCAGCAACGCGCCCATGACCGTGTCGCCGAACAAACCGCCCAAACCGTAGCTATGCGTTGCACGCCACTCGGCACCGGGAACAAGGGTAGCGGCATAGACCGAGGCTACAGCGATCCAGATCGGGGCAAAGATCAGGCGGGCAATGGCCCGGTCTTCACCGAAATGGCCAGCAAAACGCAGACCCCATCCAACCAGAACAAGCGCGATGCCCCAGCTTCCCCAGCCCACGATCATGAACAAGGGGGCTGCAATAGACGCGCCGACCCGTCCCATCCAGTTCTGCACCGGCGCGTCGGTCGAAACCATCCAATTAGGATCATCGGGCGTATAGGACCATATCATCGCAGCCGCGGCCAAGCCCAACAGGATCAGCGCAATACCGATCAGTTCCTTACTGCGTCGCTCCAGGGCTGCCTGTGTTGTGCTGTCCAGCAATGGGTCGCGGTTTCGCGCGTTATATGATGCCATTTTGCCCTCGTACCTCACGTATAGATGCAGTCGCGGAGTGTGATCAAACCACGCTGCAACTCTGTTTTTGGGGCTACCAATGCAACCCGGATAAAGCCTTCGCCCGGGTTATTTCCCGGATCACCTTGTGAAAGATATGCGCCCGGAAGAACCCGAACCCCGGTTTCCTTCCAAACCTTCAATGCCGCGTCCTCGCCATTCTCGACCGGCAACCACAGAAAGAACCCGGCCTCGGGCGACATGTAGCCCTGCACGCCCGCAAACACCTTATCCGCTATGGCGTATTTCTCCTGATAGAGCGCGCGGTTTTGCTCGACATGTGTCTCATCCGCCCAGACACGGGCCGCAGCAGCCTGCAAGGGCAAAGGCAGTGGGGATCCGGCATAGGTGCGCAGCTTTTTCACCTGGCTGATGGACTTTGGTCCACCGGCAATCAGGCCCGAGCGCAAACCAGCCAGGTTCGAGCGTTTTGACAGGGAGTTAAACAGCGTGATCCGTTCGGGATCAGCCCCTAGTTCCTGCGCGACAGTCAGAACCCCCGTCGGGGCTTGTTCACGGTAAATCTCGGAATAGCATTCGTCGGCGAAGATGCGGAAATCATAAGCCTCGGCCAGACGGATCAGGTCAGCCCAGTAGTCGCGCGATGCAACCGCGCCCTGCGGGTTGGCCGGGGAACAGATATAAGCCGCCGCTGTTTGGTTCAGCACATCTTTGGACAGGCCGGAATAATCCGGCAGATGACCAGTCGCGGCAGTTGCAGGGACAAAATAAGGTTGCGCACCCACCGAAATCGACGCGACCATGTAGACCTGATAAAACGGGTTCGGGCACAGGATGATCGGTTGTTTGCCATTCTTCTGTTCCGGGCACAGCGCCATGGCCGCATTATACAGCCCCTCACGTGTGCCGTTCAGCGCCATGACGTTGACGTCAGGGTCCATTTCGACCCCGTAGCGCCGCTTAATCCAGCCCGTGATTGCGCCGCGCAGGTCTTCCGAGCCTTCGTTCGGCGGATAGCCCTGAAACCCGGCAGCATTTTCCATGATGACATCCGTCACCCAAGCCGGAAAATCATGCGTCGGCGCGCCAATCGTCATATGAACGACGTCACCGCCCGGTTGATGGTGATCCAACAGGGCGCGCAAACGCGGGAATGCATATTCCGGTAGGTTCGAAAACCGCTCGGGAAAATCCATGTTACTGCCTCAATATCGGGGTCGTTTGCGCCCCGTTTTTTTGGCAGATTACAGTCCGCATACCTCTTCGTCCAGACAAAGAGGTTCCGAATCAGTGGATTGTGGCATTCAGGCCAATGCCGATTCCGCCGCTGACCCCAACCGCAACAGGGCCTCTTCCGAGTTCGGATACCCCATCATCATCAGCCCGCAACTGGGCGTTCCGGTGGGCAGGGTCAGCGCTGCAAGCCCCATCAGGTTGCCGATCCGCGTATTGCGAAGGGCCAGCAGGTTTTCTGTCACGTAATAGTCGTGATCGGTCATCAACCGGTCCAGATTGGGCGGCAAAATCGGTGCTGTAGGTGCCAGAACCGCATCGAACCCGGCAGTTGCCGCATCCCAGGCACTGCGGCACGCCTTGAGCTTGGCCCAGGCCGCGACATAATCGGTGCCGGAATAGCCCTTACCAATGCGAAACCGTTCCAGGATTTCGGGATACATTGCCCCTGGGTTGGCCTCGATCACATCGCGCCACAACCCATAGGCCTCGGTCGTGTAGACGACGCTGGACAGTGGCATCGCCTCGTTCAGCTCGGGCACGTCCAAGGGAACAATCTCAGCGCCTGCATCTGCAAGTTTCTCGATGGCCTCGTCATAAGCTTTTCGCGGTGCATCGCGCAGGTCGTCCTTGGCAATGTTCTGCAAATCGGCAAAGCGACGGCCTTTCAGCGAAGCACCCCTCAGGTCCGCAGGTGCCCCGCCTTCCAACAAGGCCAGCATATGTGCTGCATCTTCAACAGATCGCGCCAGTGGCCCAACAGTGTCAAACCGCAGACAGAGCGGCACCACACCTTCAAGGCTCAGCCGCCCGGCCGTGGTTTTCAACCCCACCAGATCATTCCATGCCGCTGGAATTCGCACCGAACCGCCGGTATCGGAACCGATCCCGCAGGCCGCCAGCCCCCAGGCAACCGACGCGCCCGCGCCGGATGAAGACCCACCCGGCACCGCCGTTTCATCATGGATACAAGGGGGCGTTTCGGTGATCGGGTTCAATCCAAGGCCGGAAAAGGCCAGCTCGCTCATATGCGTCTTACCCAGACAGACCGTTCCCATCTGCGTTGCGTTGCGCACCACAAGCGCATCCGCATCCGGCACACGGTCTTTCAGAAGCGCCGATCCGGCCTCGGTCGCGGTACCAGCGGTGTCGAACAGGTCTTTCCAGCTGATCGGAACCCCATCCAGCAACGATCGCCGCAATCCCATTTTCGCGCGTTGCTGCGCGGCTTCAGCCTCGGCGCGGGCGCGGTCATGGGTGACGCGGGCATAGATGCGGTCGCGGTGCGGATGGGCGTCTATTGCGGACAGGTAGGTTTCGGTCAATTCAACCGGATCGATCTGACCCATCCCAATGCCACGGCCCAAGTCACACGCCGTCATGGTCAACCAATCCTGCATCCCGCCCCCTCCTGCTTTTTGGCTTGAAAGAACGGTAGCGACAGGACTGCACATGGACAATCCCGAAAGGGCGCGCATAGTGCAGGGCATGACACAGGCATCTGACATTCTGATCGTGGGCGGCGGGTTGAACGGCCCGGCTTTGGCATTGGCTCTGGCACAAACCGGACATTCGGTCACAGTGATTGATGCGCTGGAAGAGAAGATCCGCAAGAATGCGGCGTTCGACGGGCGAGCCTATGCGCTGGCCTTGGCGTCACAGCGCTTGCTGGCTGCCATCGGTGTTTGGGACCGCGTTGCGGAACACGCCCAACCGATGCTGGAGATCAAGGTCACAGACGGCCACGCCGGTACAGGCCCGTCACCGTTTTTCATGCATTTCGACCATGCCGAAATAGAAGAAGGCCCGATGGGGTATATGGTCGAAGACCGTCACCTGCGCCGCGCCTTTCTGGATGCAATGGCCGATGATCCCCGCATCACTCAGCTGAGTGGCAAGACTGTTGTGTCGCAAAAGGCCGACACTACCGGAGTGACCGTAACGCTGGACGATGGTTCGACGGTGAACAGCAGCCTGCTGGTCGGGTGTGACGGTCGCCGCAGCGGCACCGCGCACCGCGCAGGTATCAAGCGCACCGGTTGGGATTATGGCCAGACCGCACTTGTCTGCGCCATTGAACATGAATTGCCGCATCACGGCATTGCCCATCAGTTCTTCATGCCGCCGGGTCCCTTGGCGATTCTGCCGCTGACCGGCAATCGCAGTTCCATCGTATGGAGCGAACGCACCGAGGCCGCGCAGCAGATCAACGCCCTGCCCGAGGACGCCTATCTGCAAGTGCTACGCCCGCGGTTCGGGGCTTTCCTCGGTGACATCCATCTGGCCGGAGATCGTTTCACCTATCCTTTGAACCTGACCATCGCCAATTCCTTTATCGCTGATCGTCTGGCACTGGTCGGGGATGCCGCCCACGGGATGCACCCGATTGCCGGTCAGGGTTTGAACGCCGGTTTGCGTGATGTCGGTGCGTTGGCAGAGGTTCTGACCTTGGCAGGACGGCGCGGCGAAGACATCGGGTCGCTTTTGGTTTTGGAACGCTATCAGGAATGGCGCAGGTTCGACACCGCTGCTCTTGCGATGGCAACGGATGTCTTCAACAAGCTGTTCTCGAACGACAACCCGTTGCTGCGCATTGGGCGAGACGTTGGTATGGGAATTGTCGGCGCACTGCCGGGGCTGCGGCGCGGTTTCGTGCGCGAAGCCGCCGGTTTGACCGGAGATTTGCCCAAGCTGCTGCAAGGGCAACCAATTTAGTCCAGCTGCCGTGCCTCGTCGACCAACATGACCGGAATGCCGTTGCGGATGGGAAAAGCCAGACCAGCGGCCTGTGACACAATCTCCTGCCTTTCGGCGTCATAGCGCAGGGTCGTTTGCGTCTGCGGGCAGACCAGAGCTTCGAGCATACGGCGATCAAAGGCGTGTTCAGGGTCAGTCATTGCAGTTTTTCCTCATTCGATCCGCCTCGCATTGCGAATTCTATCAATGTCATCAGCGTCTCGCGCCGTGTGCGCAGGCAAGGGGCCTCTAACAAGGCCTGTTTATCTTCCGGATCGAAGTCCAACAACATGGACAGCGAGTTCACCAGCAATTCATCCTCGGCATCTTTCAGCGAATCCCAATCGGTGGACAATTGCCGGGACGAAAAGAAGCGTTCCAGCAAAGCCAGGAACTTGGTGCGGTTGAATCTGTCGTCGTTTTCGGCCGTGCCCAGATCCCTGTCAAAGCCGTCCCACGAGACTTCGCATCGCCGGTATGGCGTGAAAGCGTCCAACTCTGACACCACGCGGAACCGGGACACACCGGTCAGCGTGATCAGATAACGACCATCTTCCGTTTCGGAAAACTGGGTCACACGCCCGACGCATCCGATGCGGTGCAGTTTGTTCTCATCATGGGCCGAAGGATTTGGCTGGACCATCGCAATCAGCCGTTCCTTGGTCTTGAGCGCATCGTCCAGCATCTGCAAATAGCGCGGCTCGAAGATGTGAAGCGGCAAGCGCGAGCGGGGCAACAACAGCGCCCCGGGCAAGGGGAAAACGGATACGGTGTCCGGCAGATCAGCGGGATGCATCATGTCCCAATTCTAGCTCTGATCAGCAATTAGGCAAATATCATCGAGCTGAGTTTGCGACGACCGTTCAGAACGATCGGGTCATTGGGCTTGAGCGCGTCAAAGATCGTGAAAAGCTGAGTCTTGGCGGCCCCGTCATCCCACTCACGATCCCGGCGAAACAATTCCAGCAATTGCGCTACGGCTTCTTCCACTTCGCCGTTCGCGTGCAATGCCTGCGCCAGATCAAACCGGGCCTGATGATTATTGGGATCAGCATCAACGGCAGCTGTCAGATCCGCCACCGGACCCGCATCAGCCGCTTGCTTGGCAAGCTGCAATTGCGCATGCGCAGCCTCGACCTCGGCCGAGTTGGATATTTCGGCCGGTGCACCGTTCAGGATCGCCTCGGCATGCTCCAGATCGCCAATGGCGATATGTGCCCGCACCAGCCCGCCATATGCTGCCGCGTGGTTCGGGTCTTCGCCAAGAATAGCGGCAAAAGTCTGCGCAGCATCTGCCGCTGCGCCGTCGCTCAGCATTTCTTCGGCGGCTACTACGGCGTCATCCAACTGGCCGCCCGGGCTTTCCCCACCTGACGCCTCGATCACGCGGTCCACGAAAGCCTTGATCTCGGACCCCGGCAGCGCGCCCTGAAAACCGTCCACAGGTTGCCCTTTAAAAAACGCATAGACCGTTGGAATCGACTGGATGCGCATTTGCGAGGCGATCATCTGTGCCTCGTCCACGTTGATCTTGACCATCTTCACCGCGCCTTTGGCGGCGGTAACAGCGTCTTCCAGCATCGGGCCCAGCGTCTTGCACGGGCCGCACCAGGGTGCCCAGAAGTCAACAATAACAGGCGTTTCCTGCGAGGCTTCGATCACATCGACCATGAAAGTGGCCTCGGTCCCGTCCTTGATCAGATCGGTGGCTGGGGCGGTTGCGCCGTTCAGGATGTCCATGGCAATCACTCTTTCGTTCGAACTTGCGCCCTATATGCAATCGCTTGTCGCAGAAACCAAGGGCAGAGTTTCAGTTCAAATGTCGAAAGTCGCAAAGACCGGCGCATGATCGCTGGGCTTTTCCCACCCACGCGCATCCCGCAGAATGCGACTGGAATGGCCTGCGTTCGAAATATCGGGCGTGGCCCAGACATGATCCAGCCGCCGACCCTTGTCTGCCGCATCCCAGTCGCGGGCCCGGTAGGACCACCAGCTAAAAAGCTGCCCTTCGGGAATATCCTGCCGGGTGATATCGACCCAACCCCCTGCGTCCTGGGTCTCGGCCAGGTGTTCCACTTCAATCGGAGTGTGCGAGACGATCTTGAGCAATTGTTTGTGCGACCAGACGTCATCTTCGCGCGGGGCAATGTTCAGATCGCCGACGAGGATGGATTCTTCCGGCTTTTCTGTGTGGAACCAATCGCGCATGTCCGTCAGATAGTCGAGCTTTTGGCCAAATTTCTCATTCACTTCACGATCAGGCACATCACCGCCAGCGGGGACATAGAAGTTGTGGATCGTGACACCATTCTCCAATCGCCCGGCTATGTGGCGCGCGTGGCCGAGATCTGCGAAATCCTTGTCGCCCACCTCCTCAATCGGCAAGCGGGACAGGATCGCGACGCCATTATATCCTTTCTGGCCACGGGCAATCATGTGGGTATAGCCCAGTGCCGAGAACCCTTCGGTCGGGATCTTTTCAACCGGTGACTTGCATTCCTGCAAACACAGGACGTCGGGGGCTTCTTCCTGCAACAGTTTCAGCACAATCGGCTCGCGCAGGCGGACCGAGTTAATGTTCCAGGTGGCAAGGGTGAAGGGCATGGCGAGGATTCCTCTGTCGCGATTTGGCGAAGGTTAACGCGGTGGGGGATGGGGTACCATCAGAAAAGAAAATCTAGGACGGGTGGCTTTCATTTTGGGGGGCATCATCGCAAATCTCGTACCAGTCCGGCTTTTCCGAAACAAATTCGTGAAACTGAACATTCTGCTCTAACCCGGTATCCAGTGCATTTGCTGCAATTGGAAAACTGTCTGCTTCTGAAATGATTTCACCCAAAGATGTCCCACAATTCCCGCAGAAACACCTGCCGTATTTGTAGGGCGGATCAGGCCGGTGCAGCGTTACATTTTCCCTTCCCCGAACCCACACCAAGTCTTCTTTTTTGACAAATACGACTGTGCTGGCCCCGGCTTTTCTGCATCTTGAGCAATGGCAGGTTCCCATCACGGATGGTTGAGACTTCAGGTTAAACTTCACCGCCCCGCACAAACAGCTTCCTTCGATCATCACGCGCTCCTCCAACCCTTCGCAAGAAATAGAACATTACAGGAACAAAATGGGTTTCGCAACGCCTGTGACGGTATAGGCGGCGCATGATCTCGCCCTTCAGAAAAGAAAAAAGCCGGGCCATTCGGCCCGGCAGTCCAACAGGGAGGTGCATGTCATAACCCGGACATGCGCGGGTTGGGAGTAACCTAATTATGAGTACAGGGTATCACTTTGATCCAAGTCAATCCACACCCAGTTAAGACACCAGCCTATATCCACCGGATTCTGTGACCAAAAGGCGCGCATTTGACGGATCGGGCTCAATCTTCTGTCGCAGGCGGTAGATGTGGGTTTCCAGCGTATGCGTTGTAACACCTGCATTATATCCCCAAACTTCGTGAAGCAGCACGTCCCGCGCCACCACGCCGTCGGTCGAGCGGTACAGGAATTTGAGGATGTTGGTTTCCTTCTCGGTCAGGCGGATTTTTCTGTCCTCTTCCGTGATCAGCATCTTCATCGCCGGTTTGAACGTATAGGGACCAAGTACAAATACTGCGTCCTCCGATTGTTCGTGCTGGCGAAGCTGCGCACGGATACGTGCCAGAAGTACCGGGAATTTGAATGGTTTCGAAACATAGTCATTCGCGCCAGCATCAAGGCCCAGGATCGTATCGGCATCGCTGTCATGACCGGTCAGCATCAGGATCGGGCTTTTGACACCCTGTTTGCGCATGAGGCGGCACAGTTCGCGCCCGTCGGTATCCGGCAGACCCACATCAAGAATGACCAGGTCATAGATCGCTTCGCGCGCGCGCTCCATGGCAGAGTGACCATCTGACGCCTCGAACACGTCAAAGTCTTCGGTCATGACAAGTTGCTCGCTGAGCGCCTCACGTAGATCCTCGTCATCGTCCACCAGCAGGATTTTCTTGAGTTGAGCCATTTCCCGGTCCTCCAAACGCTTTTCCATCACTTGCGTGTGGAATATGCAATCAACAAGATTTGCTGCAACCGTTTCACGCCTTCGTGTCAGAGTTCGCGGAATTGTTTCACATTTCCTTTCGAAAGAGCTAGGAGAAAGATTGAGCGTTATAGGGTAACATTGATGAGTCTCATCCCCGATATCACGGAACTTCTGGCCCGGGCCCGGGCAGATCTGCGCATGGGCGTTCCCGTTGCGCTGACTGATGACAGCGGCTTCAGCGTGCTTGCGGTTTCTGCCGAAACCCTCAGCCCGCAGCGTTTGGCCGACCTGAAAAAACTAGGAAATCCGGTGGTGGCCATAACAGGGCGGCGTGCTGAAACCCTGAAAGCGCGGGTATACGACGGGGATCTGGCACGGGTATCGATCCCGGCGGATGCAGATATCGCATGGGTACAGGCGGTTGCCGATCCTTCCGACGATCTGAACGCGCCCATGAAGGGCCCGTTGATGACCGAGCGTCACGGCAATGCCAATCTGCACCGTATCGCAATTGCATTGGCCAAATCCGCGCGCATCCTTCCCGCTGTGGTCGTGGTACCTGTCGAGGACGGCAGGGAATTTGCGGCGTCCCACGGTCTGACATGCATTGATCACACGCGCGCCACGCCTCATCTGGCGGATCGCAGCACTTTGCACGAAGTCGTCGCGGCCCGCCTTCCGATGGAGGTGTCCGAAGCCGGTCGGTTACACGTGTTCCGCCCGGAAGACGGCGGTGAAGAACACTACGCCGTCGAGATCGGACGTCCGGACCGCGATAAGCCTGTGCTGGCCCGATTGCATTCTGCCTGTTTCACCGGCGATCTGATGGGAAGCCTGAAATGTGACTGCGGCCCGCAACTGCGCGGCGCCCTGGAGCAGATGGGGGCAGAAGGTGCAGGCGTTCTTTTGTATCTGAATCAGGAAGGGCGCGGTATAGGTCTGGCCAACAAGATGCGCGCCTATTTCCTTCAGGATCAAGGTTTTGACACCGTTGAGGCGAACCACAGGCTGGGTTTTGAGGACGATGAGCGCGATTTTAGGCTTGGGTCGGACATATTGAAGTCGCTGGGTTTCAACTCAGTCCGCTTGCTGACCAACAACCCGGCCAAGATCGCCATGATGGAGCGAACAGGTATCGCAGTAACCGAGCGTGTCCCTCTGAAAGTTGGCGAAACCTCTCACAACCGGGGATACCTGGCAACCAAGGCCAAGAAGTCAGGCCATCTGCTTTGACCCCAGGCGATCTTGTTCTGACCCCGCGCGGCATCCGGTTTCTTGGCAGGGTGTTCCCCTGTTCCGTGGGCAAAGGCGGGTTGAGCAACGCAAAACGCGAAGGTGATGGGGCGACCCCCACCGGATATCATCGAATTGTTGGGATGCTATACCGGGCAGACCGATTGGCCGCCCCCAGCAAATGGGCCTGTGCCATTGGCCCACGGGACTTGTGGTCTGACGACGTGTCTGAAAGCAGATACAACCACATGGTCAGCGCACCCTATGCATTCAGCCACGAAAGGCTGCACCGCGCCGACCCATTATATGATCTGATTTTGTTGACCGACTGGAACTGGCCAGACGCCGTTCCGGGCAGAGGGTCAGCGATATTTCTGCACCAATGGCGCAGACCCGGCTATCCAACAGAAGGCTGCGTTGCATTTCGTCGGGACCATCTACACTGGATATCACAGCGCATTGCCCCCGGAACAAGGTTGATTATTCCCGAGGTTTAATTCGTTCGCCAAAGATAGCTGAGCCAACGCGCACATGTGTCGCGCCAAGGGCGATGGCCTGTTCGAAATCGTCACTCATCCCCATAGACAATCCGTCAAGCCCGTTGCGCGCTGCGATTTTTGCCAACAGCGCAAAGTGCAGAGCAGGCTCTTCATCGACCGGAGGAATGCACATCAATCCACGCACGGGCAGATCCAATGACCTGCACTCGGCTATGAAACCATCCGCGCCCGCAGGAAGGATACCGGCCTTTTGGTCTTCCTCACCAGTGTTGACCTGAATGAACAGATCCGGACAGGTTCCCATTTCCTGTGCCAAACGTGCCAGTGTCTTGGCCAGTTTGGGTCGATCTACCGAATGGATCGCATCGCACAGTTCCATTGCGTGACGGGCCTTGTTGGTCTGCAACGGACCAATGAGGTGCAGATCAATACCCTCGAACTGTTCTTTGAACGCGGGCCACTTGCTTGCTGCTTCCTGCACGCGATTCTCGCCAAAACATCTGTGCCCCTGCTCAAGAACCTCCTGCACCCTTTCATTCGGCTGCACTTTGGACACGGCAATCAGTTTGACCGAACCTGCAGGTCGGTCCGACCTGGCTTCGGCTTTGGCAATACGTGCGGCGATGTCTTGCAACGACATGGGACCCTCATCCTGTTTTGGAGCAGGAAAACACCAAGTCGGCGCAAAAGAAAAGGGCGAGTCCGAAGACCCGCCCTTAAACCTTGCGGTTCAGATCAGCTTAGAAGTTGAACTGAGCACCGAAGTCAGCAACCAGCGTCGAGTCTGTGCAGCTGTCACAGTCGTTGACACCGATACCACCGCGCAGCGATGCACCGCCGCCCAGGTCGTAGATCGCACCAACAGCAACCTGCTGGGTATCAGCAGACGCGTTACCGTCACCGTAGGTGAACAGCAGGGTGGTTGCGGCACCCAGGTTGTAGGCAGCCGAAAGACCCCATGCGGTACCGTCTGTCGAAGCAACTTGAGTTGCGTCGTCTGCAACAAACAGAGTACCCGAGAAGTCACCCCATTCGCCACCCAGGGTCAGAACGGTCAGGCTCGGATCGCTACCAACATTACCCGGAAGGTCGGTTTGGCCGTAGGCCAGAGCGGCTGTGATGTTGTTGAAGGTGTAGGTTGCGCTGATGTCCCAACGGTCAGCATCAACAGGTGCACCGTTCAGAGCTACAGTCGCTTGGTCGTACGATGCGCCAAACGAGAAGTCACCAACCGAGTACTGGAAGAACACGGCGTTCGAACCCGAACCGGTCGACGAGTAACCCAGGAAGCTGTAGTTAACGCCCGAGTACTGACCTGCGAACAGTTCCAGACCTACTTCGTTGCCGTAGTAGTTTGCCAGGTTGTCGAAGGCACCTGCAACGTTACCGGCGTCAACACGCAGGCCACCGTAGATGACCGAGAAACGTGCGCCGTTCAGACCGGCAGAGTTTGCTTCACCGTTGCCGCTGTTTTCGTCAGCTTGCAGACGAACACGGCCTTCGAAACGAACGCCACCGTCGGTTTCTGCAATGCCGTCGATGTTCAGACGGAAGCGCGAAACCAGGATCGCGTCGTCAGTTTGAACAACAGCAGTACCAGTTGTCGTTGTGGTACCTGTGGTTACGAAGTTTGTAACGGTACCGCTACGATCTTCAACGTAGCCAATACCAAAGCGGCCATAACCGCTGAAGTTAACTTCAGCTGCTGCAACGCCTGCGGTCGCAATCAGCGCCGTCGATGCGAAGAGAACTTTTTTCATCTTGTTTCCCTCGGTTTCAAAAGAGTTATCTACTCGACACATGCCTCGGCATATGTCTCAGCACGGACACCGTTTCGCTCTTTTTGCCCCCTTTGCGCAAGCTTGGCATAAAGGCGGGAGCGTCATTGAGGTCAAATTGGTGCAAGGATGCCACAGTCAGTTTTCGCCCTGATGCAGCTGATACACTTACATTTCAGAAGAATGGACTTGTTGCAGCGGGGGTCCTTGGCTAGGAGTATCCCCTGAATACTGTAGAACAAGTGAAACAGGACCTGTTTACAATGCGCCTGCCGATGATTTTGGGAATGATCCTGCTGACCGCCGCTCTTTCGGCATGTGGGCAGAATCGAAACACTTCGACAACGTACTCCCCCAACCTCGCTGGCGGCAATTCGGACGAACAGGAGCTGAATGATCCCGAGCGGACAACAATCTGGGACATTTTCGACCGCAGTACCGCCGAACAGACCACAAACGTAAACCGGTATCTGTGGGCGGCTTCTCTGGATGTGCTGAGTTTCCTGCCTGTGCAAGAGGTTGATCCGTTTACCGGTGTAATCGTAACGGGTTACGGCACACCTCCGGGCGGCGGCCGATCCTACCGGGCAACTGTTCACATCAGCGATCCGGCGCTTGCCGCGCGCTCTTTGTCGGTTGCGCTGCAATCGAGTGGGGGAGCTCCGGTAAGTGCAGCAACTTCCCGCGCAGTCGAGGATGCGATTCTGTCGCGTGCCCGGCAGCTACGCATAGCGGACAACAAGTTCTAGCAACCCGCCGAAAATCACAATATTACCACGCCGGGTTCCTACCCGGCGTTTTCATTCACGAAGGACCGCACAATGTCGCGCTACTCGGCCACCGAAATCGAAGCAAAATGGCAGGAGGCCTGGGACAAGGCCGGGATCTTCACCGCCAACCACAAGGCGGACAAGCCAAAATACTATGTGCTTGAGATGTTTCCTTACCCGTCTGGCAGAATCCATATGGGGCATGTGCGCAACTATACGATGGGTGACGTCATCGCGCGGCACAAGCTGGCAACGGGCCATAACGTGCTGCACCCGATGGGCTGGGATGCATTCGGGATGCCTGCGGAAAATGCCGCGATGGCTATCGGGGGTCATCCGAAGGACTGGACCTACAGCAACATCGCCGACATGCGCGATCAGATGAAACCACTTGGCCTGTCAATCGACTGGTCACGTGAGTTCGCGACCTGCGACCCCGAGTATTACGGCCAACAACAGGCGTTGTTCCTCGATATGCTGGATGCCGGGCTGGTTTATCGCAAAAACGCTGTGGTGAACTGGGACCCGGTCGACATGACCGTTCTGGCCAACGAGCAGGTTGAAAATGGTCGTGGCTGGCGTTCGGGCGCACTGGTAGAGCGGCGCGAGCTGACCCAGTGGTTCTTCAAGATTTCGGATTATTCCGAAGAGTTGCTCGACGCGCTGGATACTCTGGACAACTGGCCCGCCAAAGTGCGCCTGATGCAGGAGAACTGGATCGGCAAATCCCGTGGTCTGCAATTCGGCTTTGAACGCACTGACGGCGGCGATCCGATCACCGTCTATACAACCCGCCCTGATACGCTGCTGGGCGCATCTTTCGTTGGCATCTCGCCCGATCACCCGATCGCAAAACAGCTTGAAGCCGAAAACCCCGAAGTGGCTGAATTCGTGGCCGAATGCCGCAAAGGCGGCACCACGGAAGAAGCCATAGAAACCGCAGAAAAGCTGGGTTTTGACACAGGCATCAAGGTCAAGCATCCGCTGGACCCGAGCTGGGAACTTCCGGTCTGGATCGCCAATTTCATCCTGATGGATTACGGCACTGGCGCAATCTTTGCCTGCCCTGCGCATGACCAGCGCGATCTCGACTTTTGCCGCAAATACGGTCTGCCTGTGGTCGACACATTCTTTGCACTGGATGACGGCACGCCGGTCGACAAAATTGCATTCGTCCCGCCGAAAACCGAGAAGGTTCGCTGGGTGAATCATTTTGCAGGTTTGACCGAGGCGACAGGCGAGGAAGCCATCAACGCCACCGTCGATTTTGCTGAAAAAGCCGGTTGGGGCGAGGGTGTCACCAAATACCGTTTGCGGGACTGGGGACTCAGCCGCCAGCGCTATTGGGGGTGTCCGATTCCCGTCGTGCATTGCGAAAGCTGCGGTGTGGTGCCCGAGAAGAAAGAAAACCTGCCGGTCCGCCTGCCCGACGATGTGACATTCGACAAACCCGGCAACCCGCTGGACCGCCACCCGACCTGGCGCGATTGTTCCTGCCCCTCCTGCGGTGCTCCGGCCAAGCGCGAGACCGACACAATGGACACGTTCGTCGATTCGTCGTGGTATTTCGCGCGCTTTACCGCTCCGCGTGCGAAAACACCCACCGATCTGGCTGAGGCCGAGTATTGGATGAATGTCGACCAGTATATCGGCGGCATTGAACACGCGATTCTGCACCTGCTTTATTCCCGGTTCTTTGCGCGGGCGATGAACCTTACCGGCCACTTGCCCAAAAAGGCTATCGAGCCGTTCGATGCGCTGTTCACGCAAGGCATGGTGACGCATGAGATTTACCAGACGCGCGACGCCAACGGCCGGCCGGTTTATCACCTGCCCGAGGATGTGACCGACGGCAAACTGGCCGATGGTACTGAGGTCGAAATTATCCCTTCGGCCAAGATGTCGAAGTCCAAGAAAAACGTGGTCGATCCAGTTAGCATCATTTCAGCCTTTGGGGCCGATACGGCCCGTTGGTTCGTGCTGTCCGATTCGCCACCCGAGCGGGACGTGGAATGGACGGCGGCAGGGGCTGAAGCCGCCTATAAGCATTTGAATCGCGTTTGGAACCTGTGTGACAGGATCGGTGCCATGGAGGCCAATGCAGCGGGCGAAGGCGATGAGGACCTGTTGCGCGAGATGCATAAAACCATCCGTGACGTGACATTGGGTGTTGAAAGCTTTGGCTTCAACGCCGCCATCGCCAAGCTTTATGCTTTCACTAACACGCTGGCAAAATCCAAGGCCGGTGCGGCGGCTCAGAAACAAGCGATCAAAACACTGGCCCAGTTGATGTCACCAATGACGCCACATCTGGCGGAAGATATCTGGGCGCATCAGGGCGGTGAGGGCCTTGTGGCCGTCGCCCCGTGGCCCGTCGCGGATGAGGCGATGCTGGTTGATGACACTATCACCCTGCCCATCCAGATCAACGGCAAGCGTCGCGCGGAAATCAGCGTTCCGAAAGATATGGACAAAGCCGAGGTTGAAAATATCGCGCTCAGCACCGAAGCTGTCCAAAAGGCGCTGGATGGCAACGCGCCGAAGAAAGTTATCGTTGTTCCGGGCCGGATCGTGAATGTCGTTGTTTGATCGCAGAACATTGCTTGTGATGCCGCTGGCGCTGGCTGCCTGCGGCTTTCAACCGGTTTATGCTCCGGGCGGGTCGGGTTCTGCCTTGTTTGGTCGGGTGGCGGTGTCCGCGCCAAATACCGTCGAAAGCTATCTTCTGGTTCAGAACCTTGAACAGCAACTGGGCCGCAGCGCGGGCGCTGTCAGCGATTACACTCTGGATGTTCAGGTCTCGACCGAAATCCGCGGCGCGGCCATAACCACGACGAACGAGACAACGCGGTACACGATTGATGGACGGGCGCAATACGCTTTGAAATCCAACGAAACCGGGCAAGTCGCGGCGTCCGGCACCGTAACCGATTTTGTGGGCTATTCTGCTTCGGGTTCCACCGTGTCGACGCTGGCTGACGAACGCGATGCGAAAGAACGCCTGATGGTGATCCTGTCCGGGCATATCGTGAACCGCCTGTTTTCAACGCCGGGCTTGTCCGAATGAAGTTGAGCCCGCGCGAGGCCGACGGGTACTTCGCCAAGCCGGATGCGGACAAGACGGGGCTGCTGATCTATGGTGCGGATGCCATGCGGGTGGCGCTTAAGCGGCAACAGGTTCTGGCCGCACTGCTTGGTCCCGGCGCGGAAGAGGAAATGCGCCTGACCCGCCTGCCGGGTGGTGACTTGCGCGGCGATCCGGCGTCGCTGCTGGACGCGGTCAAGGCGGTTGGGTTTTTCCCCGGCCCGCGCGCGGTGTTTGTGGAAGACGCCACCGAAACCGCCTCGCCTGCGATTCTGGCCGCGCTTGAAGATTGGACCCCCGGCGACGCTCAGATCATCGTGACGGCTGGTCAGCTGAAACCAAACTCGAAAATCCGCAAAGCGTTCGAGGGGCATCCCGCGGCCTATGCGATAGGTATTTATGACGACCCGCCATCGCGCGCAGAGGTCGAACGGGTTCTGGCCGAAGCACATCTGAAAAACACCCCCCGCGATGTCATGTCTGCCATCAGCGAACTGGCCAACAGTCTCAGCCCCGGTGACTTCACCCAAACCGTTGAAAAACTGTCGCTTTACAAGCGTGGTGACAACTCTGAGCTGACAATGGAAGACCTCGAAGCCTGCGCCCCGCGTTCGACCGAGGCGGCGCTTGACGACGTGCTGAACGTGGTTGCCGAAGGCCGCGCCGGAGAGATCGGGCCGCTGATCCGGCGATTGCAGGCACAAGGCACCAACGGGGTAACTCTGTGCATTGGGGCGACCCGGCATTTCCGCACACTTTATGCCTGCGCCTCGGATCCGGGTGGTGCGGCGCAGGGTATCGGTAAGTTGCGCCCGCCGGTTTACGGCAAACGCCGTGACCGTATTCTGCGTCAGGCACAGGGCTGGGGGGCGCCCAAGTTGCAAACAGCGCTGACCGTTCTGACAGACACCGACCTGTCCCTGCGATCCGCCGGACAAACAGCCCCCTCAATGGCTCTGGTTGAGCGTGCTATGATTCGTCTGGCGATGCTTGCGCGGTCGCGCTGAGTTATCTGTCCTGATCCAGCCAATCGGCAGCAGCCCGACCGGCCCAGCGACCCGTGGCAAGACAGGCAGTCAAAAGATACCCCCCGGTTGGCGCTTCCCAGTCCATCATCTCACCCGCGCAGAACACGCCCGGCATGGACCTCAGCATCAGACCGTCATCCAACGCGGATCGTTTCACGCCGCCTGCCGTCGAAATAGCCTCATCCATCGGTCGCAGCCCCGCGTGCAGGATTGGCAGTTTCTTGAGGACCGCCACGTCGCCCGGCAGCGGCAAGTGACTGCGTTTTGCCATCTCGTGAAACACGGCAATCTTCTGCGGTGACAGATTCAACGACTTTCTCAACCATTGCGAAAACGTGGTTTTCGACTTTTTGGAAGACCATCGCGCCTGCAAGGACTGCTGGTCCAGATCAGGCACCAGATCGACATAAAGTGGCTGCCCTTTGCGCAAGGCAGGGGTGAGAGTGTAAAGCCCTCCTCCCTCCAGCCCGGTTGCCGAGATCGCAGCCTCGCCGCGGCTTTCCAGGCCACCGGCCATCCACCGAACCGATTTCAGCGCTGCCCCGAAATGTGGCTGCATATGAGGGCTCCAGTCCACAGACAGGGCTGAATTCGCAGGTTCAAACGGTGCCAGATCCACGCCCCTGCCGGACAGGATTTGCGCCCAATGACCATCCGATCCAAGGCGGGCCCAGCTTGCCCCGCCCAGTGCCAGCACGGTTACAGCGGCGGTTAGGTTTTGTGGCCCGTCCGGGGTGGCGAATACCAGCGCATCAGCTTCCCAACCTTTCCATCGCCAACGGGTTTTGATCTCAACCCCTGCTGCGTCCAGTCGCGCAAGCCATGCGCGCAACAAGGGCGACGCCTTCATGGCCTCGGGAAAAACCCGCCCGGTAGAGCCCGTGAATAATGTCTGGCCCAATCCACGCGCCCAGTGCTGCACGGCTTGCGCATCAAAGGCGGTGATCATCGGGCGCAACCAGTCCACCGCATTGTCATAAGACCGCATCAGTGTCTCAGGCGGTTCGTCCTTTGTCAGGTTCAGCCCCGATTTACCTGCCATCAGAAATTTGCGCGCAACCGAAGGTTTGGCTTCGGCAACCAGTACGGAATGCCCAGCCTCGGCCAGTTGCTCGGCCGCCATCAACCCTGCGGGGCCTGCTCCGATCACCACTGCCTGCACCATTCGCACCCTCTTGCCTTCGCCATCCATCGGCGCAAGTTTCAAACCATTATGACGAACAACGATCCGATCTGCCCGCTCTGCGACCGCCCAATCCCCAGCGGGGGTGGCAGCCTGCATCATCTGATCCCAAAACTCAAAGGAGGCAAGGGCGGACCTACCGTCCTTCTGCACCAGATTTGCCACAAAGAAGTGCATGCCACTCTGACCGAGGCCGAACTTGCGCGCAGTTACAACACGGTCGCAGCCTTGCGCGCGCATCCCAGGCTTGAGAAATTCCTGATCTGGGTGCGTAAACGGCCCCCCGGGTTTCGGTCGAAAGTTCCGGGCAAGCGACGCAACAGGTGATCAGCCCGGCAGGACCGGATCGCCAAAGGCGTCTTTCAAAGGTGCGGCCAACCCTTCGACTTCTATTCCCCGGTAATCCGGTACAGGCGCAAACTCTGCGCCCACAAGATGCTGGAATTCCAATGTCGTATACGGTCGCTTCCACAACCATTCGCGATTCTCGATGGCCCACAAATCGGGGTTTGGAGGGGTTTCGTCGGCAAAGGCATAGAAATGCAGATCAAAGCCATGGGGGGCCACCTCCTGCATCGACAGCAAGGACATGCCTTGCGCGCGCCAAAACGCGTCCTCACCCGCAATATCACCGGTTCGAAGGGTTATCTGACCGATCCGGGCCTGCGCAAACGGAGCATCCGGATCTGCAACCTGCGCCGGTTTGTTACCTTCGAAATCATGTTGCAGCAATTCGATGACAAACCCTTCGGGATCAGCCAGATGGCACATATACCCGATATCCAGAAACTGGCTCGGCGTGCTTACCGCAGTACCCAGCGCGCGCAGGTGCGCTGCCGCAAGATCGACATCAGGGACGGTTATTCCGATTTTCCAATATCTTTGGCCTCGGTCATGGGTGTATCCGCCACCACCCGGCAACAGCAGAAGGTCCGCATCTTCCGAGTTGTAGCCGACGCGGCAACCTGACCCCTGCCGATCAACCCGCATACCCAGAACGTCGCGATAGAATACGGCCAGTCTTTCCGGATCAGCGACCCGCAACCGAATGGCCGAAATCCTCATGAACACATCCTTGCGATGTCCGCGGCGATAACGGGGTCAGCGTTCACGCTATCTGTCACAAGCTCATGCGCGGTTTGCATCAGGTGATCGGGTTCGACAATCCGATCAACCAGACCGAAGTCATAAGCCTCTTGCGCGGTAATCTTCTGACCCGCCATCAGGATCAGCTTGGTTCTGGCCGGGCCCACCAAAGCCACCAGCCGTTTCGGATCGGAAGGTTGCGGCAGAAACCCCAGCTTCATCACCGGATAGAAGAACTTGGCTGTTGGCACCGCAATGCGAAGGTCACAGGCCAAAGCCATGCCATTGGCCCCACCAGCCAAAGTTCCGTTCAGCGCAGCAATGGTAAGACAGGGCAATGCGGCGATGGCACCGGACAGTCTTTCCCAGACGTCAGAGGTGGCCAGACCGGCGCGCGCCTCGTCCAGATCGGCCCCCGCGCTGAACACTTTGCCCGCGCCCGTCAGGATCAGCGCCCGCGCGCTGGTTGCAGCCTCGGCAATCCCGACCAGTTCACCCAGCATCGCTCCGGTCAGGGCGTTTGCCTTTTCGGGATTGTTGATCGTAACAACCCACAGGCCATCCTCTTTCGTCAGGTCAATCATATCAACCCGACCCTTTTTCGGATGTCTTCCAGGCGCAGCGAGATTTCAGTTCCCAAATACTCATCCGCGTCCTTGGAACACATCCACAACAGGGCACGTGCTGGCCAGTCTGCGGGAATATGCGCGTCCCAGTCCAGTTGACTGACCGGATTGATGCCGCTTGCCTTGATGGACCGCTGCATATCCGTGGCAACCGTCCCCGGCGACAGCCCCATGGCGCGAATACCGTGTTGGGCTTCTTCCAGATGCAGGCATTCCGTCAACATTTTTGCCCCGGCCTTTGACGCGCAATAATGGCTCCACGCCTCAACCGGGTTGGACGCCGCGCCGGACGAAACGGTCAGAATGCTTCCACCCCCGGCGGCCCGCATCACAGGCAATGCCGCACGCATCCCATAGAAAACACCTTTGAGGTTGATGTCGATGGCTTTGCTCCAGGCCTCAGGGTCGGCGTTGGAAAGATGAAAGATCGGATCGATCACACCGGCATTGCCAACCAGAACATCCAACCTGCCGAACCGATCCACACATGTGGCCACAGCCTGCTCGACCTGCACGAAATCGCTGACATCGCAGGCCAGCGCGATGGCCTGATCACCCAGTTCAGCGGCCAAGGCATCAATCTGATCGCGGTTGCGGGCCACCAATGCGACATTGGCGCCGGCTGCGGCAAAAACGCGCCCCGCTTCGGCCCCGATGCCACGGCTGGCCCCAGTTATCAGAACTGTTTTCCCCTGCATTTGCCTCTCCTCACGTATTGTTGTTGATCCCGGCCACAGCCGTAACGCGGAAACGGGGAAATGGTCCAGCCCTTGCCCCCTTGACGATAGGTGCCACAACCCCGACCATGCGCCGCAAATTGATCAAGAAGGGTTACCTTATGTCCGTTTTCCTCCGCCGCAGCTGCGGTGCTGTTCTGGCTTATGCCGTTGCGACCCAGGGCGCGTTCGCCGACCTTACTGCAAATGATGTTTGGTCCGACTGGCAGAGCTATTTCACATCAATGGGCTACACCGTTACAGGAGACGAAAGCATTGCCGGTGACGTCACCACAATTTCGAACATGACACTTTCTTTGACCTTTCCGGAAGAAGACGGGCAGTTCCAGATGGTCATGCCGGAAATGACGCTGACCGAAAATGGTGACGGAACCGTTACAATCGGATTGCCCGAAAGCTTTCCCATGGACGTCACGGGGAAAGCCGATGATGAAGAGTTTGCAGCCAAAGTGATTTATTCGCACAGCCAGCTGAACATGGTCGTTTCGGGCACACCCGGAGACATGACCTATGACTACACCGCTGACAAACTGGGCATTGCACTGGACACGATCGAAGTTGATGGAGAACCGCTGCCGAACGAGGTATTCAGCATCGCGGTCGAAGCAGGTGATCTGGCCGGTCGGTCGCGGATGCAAATCGGGGAACACCGAAACATCACCCAGTCATTCAACAGCGAAACACTGACCTATGACCTGAACTTTCAGGATCCGGAAAGTGGTGAAAGCGGGCTGATCAATGGTCAGCTGGGCCAGCTGGCCTTTGAAGGCGAAAACGTGATCCCGCTGGATTTTGACATGTCTGATCCGCAGGCGTTTTATCAAGCGGGTTTTGCCTTTGATGGCATCTTTACCTATGCATCCGGCAGCACCGATCTGAGCGGGACCAGCGAAGGCCAGGCGTTCTCGATGAACAGCACCTCGGAAGGTGGGCGCTTTGCCGCCAGCATCGACGCCGAGCGCATCGCCTATGACATCGCGCAGAACAGCACCAAACTGGCGGTGACAACGGCAGACCTGCCATTCCCGATCGAGTTGTCCATGGCCAGTGCAGGGTTGAATTTCGAATTCCCGATCCAGCAATCGGACGAAATTCAGCCCTTCGCCTTTGGCCTCAACATGACTGATTTCACCATGTCTGATGTCCTGTGGGGCATTTTTGACCCGGCAGGCGCGCTGCCCCGCGATCCGGCGACAATTGCGCTGGACACGACCGGCACGGCAAAAGTTCTGATGAATATCTTCGATCCGGAAATCGACGTCGAGTCGGACGAAGCTCCGGGTGAGCTGCACTCGCTGAAAATCAGCCAGCTTCTGGTTTCGTTGGTTGGCGCTAAACTGACCGGCGATGGCGATTTTGCCTTCGACAATTCTAACACAGAAGAGTTTGGCGGAATGCCCAGCCCAAGCGGCGTGGCGAACCTGAAACTTGTTGGCGCCAATCAGCTGATCGATACGCTGATCGGCATGGGCCTCATTTCGGACGACGATGCGCTGGGCGCGCGGATGATGATGGGTCTGATGGCTGTCCCCGGCGATGAGCCTGACACCCTGAACTCGACCATCGAATTCACCGAAGACGGCCAGATTTTGGCGAATGGCCAGCGTATCAAGTAATACCCACCTGAAAGGGCCGCGCAGCGCGGCCCTTTCCATTCCTGTGCACCTTGTGCCAGATCCGGTAACGGCATGGATTTATCACGATCCACACAGCACAATCCGGTCACAGGTCTTGCGGGGCGGGCGGTGCAAGGCTAGGTCCTTGGCAATCAACCCGGAGACCTCATGACCCGCTCACCAGAAGAAATCAGCCAACAATTGCTCGATGTTGCTCGCCGGGCAGGCGCAGAAGCGGCAGATGCCATCGTTCTCGAAGGGTCCTCGGTCTCGGTCGATGTGCGAGGTGGCGCGCTGGAACACGCGGAACGCTCGGAAGGCGCTGATCTGGGTTTGCGTGTGTTTCTGGGTAAACGCTCAGCCATTGTGTCCAGCTCTGACAGCCGCCCGGAAACCCTTGCGGCGATGGCCGAACGCGCTGTGGCCATGGCAAAAGAGGCGCCCGAGGACCCCTATTCCGGGCTGGCCGACAAAGGCCAACTGGCCAGTGACTGGGATATTCGGTCACTGGAATTGCTGGACACCGCCCCGCCCCCGTCGGCAGAAAGCCTGATGCAGGATGCGCTGGCCGCCGAGGCCGCAGCACTGACGGTAAAAGGCGTCACGCAGGTGTCGGATGCGGCTGCAAGCTACGGAACGCACCGGGTGCATCTGGCGGCTACAAACGGGTTTTCCGGTGGGTATGAGCGCAGCAGCCGATCCATCTCATGCGTTGCGATCTCGGGTGAAGGCACCGGGATGGAGCGCGACTATGACGGTGACAGCCGGACGTTTCAATCCGACCTGCGCGACGCGGCTGAGATTGGACGCACCGCAGGGGAACGCGCTGTGCAACAGGTTGGCGCGCGCAAACCGGCGACCGGCAGTTTCCCGGTGTTGTTTGATGAACGTATCTCGTCTTCGCTGATCGGGCATTTGCTGGCCGCCAGCAATGGGGCCGCGATTGCGCGGGGCGCGTCCTGGCTGAAGGATTGCATGGGGCAAGAGGTGCTGCCCGCGCATCTGTCATTGATCGAAGATCCGCACCGACCGCGTATCTCTGGCTCGCGCCCATTTGATGCCGAAGGTCTGCCAACGCAGCGCCGGGTGATCGTGGAAAACGGTGTCCTGACGGGGTGGACGCTGGATCTGTCGAGTGGCCGCAAGCTGGGCATGGTCTCCACAGGCAACGCTGCGCGCGGCGTGTCCGGCCCACCCTCGCCCAGCAACTGGAACCTGAGTCTGACGCAAGGGACCCGCAGTCGCGAAGATCTGTTGCGCGATATGGGCACCGGTTTGCTGGTCACGTCCATGATCGGATCGACGATCAACCCCAATACGGGCGACTATTCCCGTGGTGCATCAGGTTTTTGGGTCGAAAACGGTGTGATCACGCATCCTGTCAACGAATGCACCATCGCAGGAAATTTGCGTGATATGCTGCGGCGGATCATTCCCGCCAATGATGCGCGCCCATATTTGTCGCGCGTGGTTCCGTCGCTGTTGATCGAAGGAATGACACTTGCCGGCAACTGATCTGCCCCTTCTGATTGAGGCGGCACTGGAGGCCGGCAAGATCGCTACACGCTATTCCGGGACGCAAGCACAGCGTTGGGACAAACCTGATGGCGCCGGTCCGGTGACCGAGGCCGATCTGGCCGTCAACGCGATGCTGGAAGAAAAACTGTGCGCTGCGCGGCCGGGCTATGGCTGGCTCAGCGAGGAATCCGAGGATTCGCCCGAGCGGCTGAACCGCAGCTACGCCTTTATCGTCGATCCGATTGACGGCACCCGCAGCTTTACAGAAGGCGCGCGCACCTGGGCGCATTCGCTGGCTGTTGCGGTGGATGGCATTGTGACTGCCGCTGTAATCTACCTGCCGATGCGCGACTTGCTTTATGCTGCGGCGCAAGGTCAGGGCGCCACTCTCAATGGGGAAAAGATCACGACGTCGAAAACGCCTGAGCTACTGCAATCTCAGGTTCTGGCCGCCAAACCAAATCTGGATGCACAGCACTGGCGCAATCAGAATGTTCCAGCCTTCCACCGCGCATATCGACCCTCGCTTGCCTATCGCATGGCGCTGGTCGCGCAGGGGCGGTTCGATGCCATGCTGACCCTTCGCCCCAGCTGGGAATGGGATATTGCCGCTGGCGATCTGATCATCCGAGAGGCGGGCGGCGTCTGTTCAGACCGTTTGGGTCAACCGCTGAAATTCAACAATGCCCACCCCAGGCTGAATGGCGTCGTCGCCGCCAGCACTGCGATCCACGCGCAACTGGCAGCTCAGCTGGACCCGATCGGGCCGGGAATCGGCGCATGAGCAAACCGCGCTCATTAAGCCTTGCCGCTTATCGGGTGCTGTCCTGGAGAATGCGGAACGGTGTTGGTGTAAAAACCGACCTGCCACGCCCCGAAGGCGAAATCGTGTGGATGCACGTCGCCACGCCTGACCGCCTGCGGGCGGTAAGTGATTTTTGCCGCCGGTTGCTTCAGTCCCGATCCGAGCTGCACTTTCTACTGACCGCCCCGCCGGACGCGGATCTGTCTGCCTGGCCGGAATGCAATTTTCCCCTGATCAACCTGCCTCAGGAGCAAAGCGGGGCCGCGCGTGACTTTATCGAATACTGGCGCCCAAGTATCGGGATTTGGGTCGGCGGTGATCTGATGCCCAACATCATAACCCGAGCCGATGAACAGGCCGTACCCTTGGTGTTATTTGACGCCCAGTTTACCGTTGCACTGTCCCGGAACGCGCGCTGGCTGCCAGACATAACCAGAGTGACCTTTAGTTGTTTTCGCAAGATACTGACTGCAAATTCTGAAACCGCCCGACACATCCGGAGACTTGGCGTCCCGTTTTCAACAGTCGAAGATTCGCCGCCTTTGCGCATCAGCCCAAACCCCAGACCTTGGCCAGAAGACGAACTGATCGAAACCAACCATACGCTTGCAGGGCGACCCGTTTGGCTGGCTGCCTGGGTGCAGGACAAAGAGTTCATTTCGGTTCTGACAGCACATCGTCAGGCATTGCGCCTTTTGCACCGGTTGGTTTTGGTACTTCACGTCGCCGACGTTCACGAGGCTGCTCCCCTAAGACGGCGGCTGGAGACGATGGATTTACGCTGTGTCAACTGGGACGATGGTGACTTGATCGAAGACAGCACGCAGGTCGTTCTGACTGCAGACCCCGAAAATCTGGGGTTGTGGCACCGCGTGTCGGCAGTGACGTTCATGGCCAGTTCAATGGAACGCGGCGCAGGCGGTCAGGACCCGTCCGACGCAATCGCGCTGGGGTCTGCCATAATTTCTGGACCATTCGTGCATCGCTATCACGAGCTTTACGTCCACCTTCAACAAGCAGGCGCAGCCAAGGAGGTCAAGTCAGCAACCGAGTTGGGCGATGCAGTCGTACAGCTTCTGGCACCAGACCGCGCCGCTGACATGGCTTTGGCTGGATGGCAGATAATCACCGAAGGTGCGCCGCAGGCAGACACCCTCATCGAAATGGTGCAGGATATTCTGGACCAGCGGAGCGCAGATCATGCGGGCACCTGATTTCTGGAACACTCCTCCGGACCAGCCGGATCTGAGGGCGCGGCTGCTGGCCCCGCTGGGCCGCCTATATGCCGCGGCGACAGCCCGCAGGATTGCCTCGAAATCAGGGGAAAATCCCGGTGTGCCCGTGATCTGCATCGGCAATCTCAATGCAGGCGGAACCGGGAAAACGCCCACCGTGATCTGGACTCTCGAACAGCTGGTTAATGCCTGGCACAAGCCGCATGTCGTGACACGAGGCCATGGCGGGTCACTGGAAGGCCCGGTGCAGGTCGATCCGGGCAGGCACACCGCCGCCGAGGTGGGGGACGAGCCGCTGTTGCTGGCGATGTTTGCCGAGGTCTGGGTCGCCAAGGATCGGGCGGCGGGCGCGCGTGCAGCGGCCGCAGCGGGGGCAACGGTGATCGTTTTGGATGATGGCTTTCAGAACCCTTCGGTCGCCAAGGATTTCTCGATTATCGTTGTGGACGCCCAGCGCGGATTTGGAAACGGCTTATGCCTGCCAGCCGGTCCGTTGCGAGAGCCCGTCGATATCGGCCTGAAACGGGCCGATCTTGTACTATCCCTGGGGGAAGAGGCGGCGCAAAAGGTATTTGCCGACACCTGGAAACGCCGGTTGACCGTTCCCCACGTCACCGGGGCGGTCGAACCTCTGCAAACCGGTATGGATTGGTCAGAAACACGTGCGTTGGCGTTTGCAGGCATCGGCTATCCCGAAAAGTTCTTCCAAACCCTGCGGCGGCTGGGTGTAGATCTGGTACGCGCCGAGGCGTTGGACGATCACCAGCCGTTGACACAGGCCCTGATGACCCGACTGGAAAATGATGCGCGTTCACTTGGCGCTCAGATGGTCACCACCGAAAAAGATGCCGTTCGCCTGCCGCCCGCTTTCCGAAGCAAAGTGATCACTTTGCCGGTTCGGCTTCAGATTTCAGACGCCGACAGGGTCAGGGACATGCTTTTGAAAGCCGCCCCTTCACCAAAGTAAACCAGGCTGGCCCCGGCGAGGCCAGCCGGGGTCGGGTCAGCTGCCGAGCTCTGCTTCGATCAGCTTTTTGAAGTCCGCGTAGGACTGATTGTCAACTTTCTTGCCGTTCACGATGAAGGACGGGGTTGCCTGAATTCCATCGCGTTCAGCGTTTTCTTGATACCACGCGGCCAATGTCCGTGCTTTGGTGCCATCCTGCAAACAGGCCTCAAGCTGGTCGCCATCGATACCTGCCAGACGACCGATCTTGCGCAGTTCATCGACGATCTCGGTCGGGCCACCTGCGCGCGTCCATTCTGCCTGACCTTCATAGATCAGATCGGTGATGCCAAAGAATTTCTCGGGACCGGCGCAGCGCGCCACCATTGACGCCCACAGACCGTAGCGATCAAAATAGACCTCACGATAGGTGAACTTGACCTTACCGGTATCAATGAAATCCTTCTTGAGCTGTTTATATGCACTCATGTGAAAATTCGCGCAATGCGGGCAGGTGTAGGACGCGTATTCGATGATTTCGACAGGCGCGTCCTCGGCCCCCTGAACCATGTCAATGATGGTGGATGTATCCAGGTCCGCCTCTTGCGCCTCGGCGGCACTGACCAGCGGGAAACTTGTGTTAGAGTTTGACAGCGACACCCAATAGCCGCCAGCGGCCACGGCGACGGCTGCACAGATTACGGTTGCAATACGGCTCATTCTCAGCCCTTTCTCAGCGTTTCTGTTTGGATAAAACGTTGCGCCCAAGACGTTCAAGGGCCGCGCGCAAATCTTCATCATTTACACTGCGTGACACTTTGTCTGCCTCGGCTGCAATTTCAGGTGCAATCTCGGGTTTTGCTTGCTTCGGTCTATGGTCAAAACTGGCCTGCCCTTCGGCAAAACCGGTTGGAGCGGTTTGAGTAATGCGGACACGGCTAATCGCATTGTAACCGTAAACCGCGTTCACTTTACCACGCAGCTGTTCCTTCTGCATTTCCAGCATCGGGGCCTGCGGGCCTGTGGTCAGAACGGTCAGGGTCGCGCCGAAACCACCTTTGCCATAGCCGACACTGACTGGGCGTGCGATAGCGGCGGTATCCTGACCCACGATCTCGGCCCAATGGGTCAACAGACGTGACACAGCAAAGCCCCGGCTTTCCCCGGCGCGCCTGATCTGGTCATTCAGCAAAGACGCGGTGCGCTTGAACCCGCGGGTTGACGAACGTCTGCGTTGCATCTGGTTTCCAACTCCTGCGCCGCTATTGTAATAGGCAGAACACCGGGTGCCAGCGAAACCTGACAGGGAGGCGAATAAAACTTGCGTGATTCCTTTGATTTCACTGTCAGCGCTGCACTTCTGGAGTGGTATGACCGCAACGCTCGCGCCATGCCATGGCGCACAGGACCGGCAGAGCGCGCCGCCGGGGTGCGCCCCGACCCCTATCGGGTCTGGTTATCCGAAGTGATGTTGCAACAGACGACTGTAGCAGCGGTGCGGGATTTCTTTCTGCGCTTCGTGACACGTTGGCCGACGGTTCAGGCGCTGGCCGCCGCGCCGGATGAGCAGGTCATGGGGGAATGGGCCGGCCTTGGTTATTACGCGCGTGCGCGCAACCTCTTGAAGTGCGCCCGCGTTGTGACGCGGGATCACAATGGTCAGTTCCCCGATACTTATGATGGGCTGCTGAAGTTACCCGGCATCGGCCCTTATACAGCTGCGGCGATCTCGGCCATCGCCTTCGATCAGCCTGAAACGGTTCTGGACGGCAATGTCGAACGCGTCATGGCCCGATTTTACGACATCCACGCGCCGCTGCCCGGCTCGAAACCCCTGCTGAAGGAAAAAGCCTCAGTGCTGACACCTTCTAATCGGCCCGGTGATTACGCACAGGCGGTCATGGATCTGGGGGCCACGATTTGTACACCAAAATCTCCGGCATGTGGCATTTGCCCGCTGCGCGAACCATGCAAAGCGCGGATTGCAGGAACACAGGCTGATCTTCCCCGAAAAACACCGAAGAAGCCCAAACCGACCCGTCACGGTCACGTTTACATCGCGCGCATGTCAGATGGGGCCATGCTGCTGGAGCGCCGACCGGACAAAGGTTTGCTGGGCGGGATGCTGGGCTGGCCCGGATCGGAGTGGGCTGACGATCCGGTCGAGCACCCCCCGCTTGCGGCAGATTGGAAAATGGTGCCGGGCGAGGTGCGCCACACCTTTACGCATTTTCATCTGATTTTAAGAATATGGGCCGCAGAAACCACCGGTCAGGATGTTCCTGATCATCTGATTACAGTGGGAAAGCACAATTTCAAACCCAGCGATCTGCCCACGGTGATGCGCAAAGCCTATGATCTGTGGAAAGGACAATAAGACCGCTGTGCATTCCCTGGCCTCGCGGCTAGGCTGTCTCCATCTAGTAGGAGCAACAGAGATGACCGCAACAGTCTCGTTGGCACGCTGGCAATCAGCATCACCCTTCTGGGTGTCCCTGCTGTTGATCCCGCTGATCTGGTTCACTGCTTTCGCGGGTGGATGGTGGGTTTTGCTGATCCCGATCTCGACCTGGTGGGTCTTTGCCGCGCTGGACCGGATCACCGGACTCAACGTGGAAAATGCGGACCCCGAGACGCCGGACGGCGATCTGCAACGGTACATCCTGCTGACCAAGCTTTGGGCACCCCTTCAGTTCCTTACCCTGTTTGGCCTGATCTGGTACGCGAGCCACGGCAGCCAGCTTTCGACGCCTGAGAAAATCGGCCTATTCTTTGGCATGGGTGTTATCTCGGGTACGGTCGGTATCAATTACAGCCACGAGCTGATGCATCAGAAAAGCCATTGGGAACGCTGGCTGGGCGATATCCTTCTTGCCATGGTACTTTATTCTCATTTCCGATCCGAGCATCTGCTGGTCCATCACCGTTATGTGGGAACGCCGCGCGATCCGGTGACGGCGCGATACAACGAAGGGTTTCACCGCTTTTACCCTAGGGTGTTGCGGCAAAGTTTGATCTCGGCCTTCAACGCCGAACGCGGAAAACTGGCCCCCAAGGACCTCCCCTGGACCGACCGCTCCAACCCGTTCTGGCGGTACTGGGCGTTGCAAGGGGGGATGCTGGCACTGGCGGCGCTGGTCGGAGGATGGTCAGGTCTGGCCCTGTTTCTGTTGCAGGCCGGGGTCGCGATCTGGCAGCTGGAACTGGTCAACTACGTGGAACATTACGGCCTGACCCGGAAGCATCTGGGGGACGGGCGGTATGAGCACGTCCTGCCCAGACATTCCTGGAATGCCTCGCAGAAAGCTTCAAACTGGTTGTTGATCAATCTGCAACGCCATTCGGATCACCACTACAAGCCAAACCGCCGGTTTCCGCTGCTTCAACACCACACGCCCGAAACGGCACCGCAACTGCCCTATGGCTATCCTGTCATGACTGTGGCTGCGATGATCCCACCGCTGTGGCGGCGGGTCATGAACCCACGGGTCCGGGAATGGCGGCGCCAGTACTACCCCGAGATCACCGATTGGCACGCCTATAACAAGGCCCTGAACCCGGTACCTGATGCGTAACCAATGCGCCGCCCGGCGCATCAGGCTCGGCGCTTTGGGTGCTGTTACGGTAGGACATACCGTCTTCAGCCTTTCATCACCCAGATATCCATCGGTGTATCTACACCGCGCACGGATTGATCGGTAAGCTCTGTAAAGCCAGTCATGGCGACAGACGCAGACTGGTTCTCCTCTGCGATCCGCGCGCGCACGGCATCGCTGACCACGATACGCGCCTGCAAATCACGCGTCAGCGCCTCAAGCTTGGCCGCGACGTTGACGGCATTCCCGATGACAGCAAATTCAAGCCGGTTCGCGCCAATGTCGCCCAGCACGACCGAGCCATAGTGCACCCCGATCCCGACGCGGATTTCAGGCTCTCCCGCCCGGCGGCGGTCCAGATTCCATCGATCAATCACGCTGACCATCGCGCGTGCACATCCCAGCGCGTTGCTTGCGTCCAGCGGCGTAGGCACCGGGGTGCCAAAGGTTGCCATCAGGCCATCCCCCAGATACTTGTCCAGGGTTCCGTGGTGGCGAAAAACCTCGGTTTCCATGCGGGCGTGAAAGCCCCGCAGCACTTCGATCACGTCATAAGGATCGCGCCCGGCGGCGTATTTCGTAAACCCGACGATGTCGATGAACAGAACGGCCACATTCTCTTTTCGGACCTGTTTCAGCGGCTCGTCATTCTGGCTCAGCTCCTCTACCACGTTGGGCGAAAAATAGCGTGACAGGTTGGCCCGTTCCCGTTCCAGCCCTGCATTGCTCATCAATAGCCGGTTCAGCCGCTGCATCGAAAGGCCCAAAGTCACGGCCACCATCATGAACACGATCACCTGCTGGATGCGCTGAGGCGCCATGAAACTGTTCGGATCCAGAAGCTCGGCAACATCCGGGTAGCCTTGCAAGGCGGCTGCAACTTTTTCGCTGATCCCGGGAATAGGCGTTGCGACCCACCAGGCAACGATCCACCCGATCGACCACATCATCGCCGTCCAGGACCCGATGGCGATCACGGTCCGCCAGGAATAAGCCAATGTGCCCGCGGCCAGAATGATGAAGAAGTACTGAAAGTTGTCGAACCGGTATTGCATGGCCAATGGCCTGACATCATCGCTGAAGGGATTGGGTACGATCATCCCGAGCGTCATGATCAGCAGGTCGACGAAAATCAAAAACAACTCGCCCCGCGATTGCCCGACACGACCTGCACGGCGGATCAACCACCCGTTGGCGCAGATCAGCAGCAGAATGAAATGATACCAAAGCACCTCCCATTGCGGGTTCAGAAAAATGAGCAGCACCGCAGTCAGCGCCATCGCCACCCATCGCGCACGCACAGCCAGTTCCAGACCCTCGCGCTTGTGCCGTTCCAACGCAGCCTCGGTATATTTGTTGTCCAGATCAAACGCATCGGGCTGGGTGAAAAACAGGCTTCGGCGGGGCTGTGCGGTCGTCTCGGTCATGGCCGTGGTCTTTCTTGCGGAGGCTTGGCAGCCTTATGCAATCACTGTTGAAGGCAAAACAAAAGACCCCGCCGGTTGATCGGCGGGGCAAGGCATAGTGCCATGTGTCAGGCCACAGGCACCGGCGGTGTTCGTGAATTCAGTTGTGCATCTCTGCGCGGATCTGTTGCCGCAAGATGTCAATCGGCACGGTCTTGCCGTCCCGTTTGAAGCACCAGTATGTCCAGCCGTTGCAGGACGGGGCATTTTCCAGATGCGCGCCAACCTGATGAATCGACCCTTTGACATTGTCGCCCACCAGCGTTCCATCTGCACGCACCTTCGCCTTGTGGCGCTGGTTCATGGAATAAAGCTCTTCACCCGGGCGCAACATCCCGCGTTCAACCAGCTGACCGAATGGCACACGTGGCTCGGCACGTTTGCTTGCGCTGACTTCCAGAGCTTCGCGGTCGAATTTGCGGACCTTGGCGATGCGTTTCTCAGCCACCTTGCGATAGCTTTCCTCTCGCTCGATACCAATGAATTCGCGCCCCAACATCTTGGCGACGGCCCCGGTGGTGCCGGTGCCAAAGAACGGGTCCAACACCACATCGCCGGGGTTGGTCGAGCCGACCAGCACGCGGTGCAAAAGCGATTCCGGTTTTTGCGTCGGATGCGCCTTGTCACCGTTTTCGTCCTTCAGGCGCTCATGCCCGGTGCAGATCGGCAGCACCCAGTCGCTGCGCATCTGCACACCTTCGTTCAGAGCCTTCAGCGCCTCATAGTTGAAGGTGTATTTCGCGCCTTCGCGCTTGGACGCCCAGATCATCGTTTCATGCGCATTGGTGAACCGCTTGCCGCGGAAATTCGGCATCGGGTTCGACTTACGCCACACGACGTCGTTCAGGATCCAGTATCCGGCGTCCTGCAGCGCTGACCCCACGCGGAAAATATTGTGATAAGACCCGATCACCCAGATTGCACCATTGGGTTTCAGCAGACGATGCGCCGCCTTCAGCCATTCGCGCGTAAACTGGTCATACGCACCAAAACTTGCGAACTGATCCCAGTGATCATCCACCGCATCGACCTGCGAATTATCCGGGCGATGCAACTGACCTTTCAATTGCAAGTTATACGGCGGGTCCGCAAAAATCAGATCCACTGACGCCTCGGGCAGACTGTTCATCACATCGATGCAGTCCCCGGATAGAATCGTGTTTAAAGGGAGCGCTTTTGCGCCCTTTTTGGTGGTTGTTGTCATATCACTGCCTCAAGTGTCCACGGCGCTTTTGCGCTCATTTGGTTGAGACAAGGATGAGTCAAAGTCGATTCGCCGTCAAATTCTTTTTTGAATCAGCGACTTACGATTTACTCTTGATACAAGATATTGTGCACCGGTTTGAACGAACGCCTATGGTGTGGGGTCACGCCAAGATTTCGCAGCGCTTCCTTGTGTTGTTTTGACGGATAGCCCGCGTTGGTTTCCCACCCATAACCCGGATGCTGTTGCGCTAAATCCACCATCACCTGATCGCGCCAGTTTTTCGCCAGGATTGAAGCAGCCGCGATCGACACCGATCGTGCATCGCCCTTCACAACGGCCTGTGATTGGATTCTCAGACCCTGTGGAATCAGGTTGCCATCGATCAGCAGGAAATCAGGTGCCGGGGTCAACACCTCCACCGCGCGCATCATCGCCAAGTGCGACGCCCTCAGAATATTGATCTCATCAATTTCGGCGACAGAGGCTTCGGCCACCGCGAATTCAGCAGTGTCCCGAATCTCAGCGTCCAACGCGGCCCGGCGTTTTGCGGTCAGCTTTTTCGAGTCATTCAACCCGTCAGGAAAGTGCTTCGGGTTCAGAATCACGGCGGCGGCTACAACCGGCCCGGCCAAAGGGCCGCGCCCGACCTCATCCACACCGGCGATACGGATATGGCCCATGTCCAGCAGCGCCTGCTCAAGTTCGAAGTTTGGCATTGTCATGCCCTTGGAAAACCGCGTTTCGCGCAGCACCGCAAGAAGAAAAGAGAGGGCGGCCCACACCACCCTCTCTCTCACGGCACTTCTTTGGCACCGTTCCTGCTCAACCCGAACTACTGATAAACGACGCGGTATCCCTTCTGGCGCAGGCATGCAGGTTCATAGGCCTGCCTGACCTTTTTGCCATTCCAGAAACCGACCTTGCACTCTTGCGGCAGGCTATTGGCATGTTTGTAATGTTTCTCGAGGCATTTCGGCCCAAGCAGCGGATGATCCTGCGAATACCCATCATAGGTGCGCAGGCAGCGCTGGGGCAGATCGTAACGCGCCACATGCGGCGGTAACGGGCGCACCGGCTGCGCCACATATGGTGTATGGGTATAGGTCTGTTGACGCGTCGCCCGATCCTTTTTCTTTTCCTTGTTATAGTAATGAACGCCGGCACCGATGATCGCAATGGCCGCCAGCCCCCCAAGAATGTCCTTTGCGTCGGCCGCCTTCGCCTGAGAAGCTGACACACCGGTAATCGCAACTGCGGCCGCAATGATTAAAGCGATGAATTTCTTATGCATGATGCCTGTCCTTTCGGATGTTCGTGCGACCGCATGACGGACCGCGTGCTGATTGCCCTGAAAGTGGGGGCACCTGCCCCAGACAAGCAATAACGGCCCGGTGTTATCGGATATCAGGTGCCGCAAACCCCTTGGGTTATTGAATATCGCGACAACTCATGCGCAGGATGCGGCCTATGAAACAGATCCTCTCTTCTCTGACCTTTGCGGCCCTGTTATCGCTTGGTTCTGCTGCGACAGCGGCAGATTGTTACGCGGACTACAAAGCCAAGAAGGACAACCCGCTGCGTTTGCATTACGGCGTCATGCAGGTCACAAACTGCGACAAGGGGCAGGCCCGGGCAGAAATCGCCCAGCGCCTGAACGCATCAGGTTGGACCTTGCTTGAAGTGCAGTCCGTTTTCGGACCCGAAGGGTTGGATCAGAGGAAAGGCAATGCCGGACAATTCTATCTCCGTTTCTGAAGCACGCCGGTCGGGTGTCCGGCTGGTTGTGCTGGGCATCGCGGCCATTGTCGTCATTCTGATCACCGCTGCCGTTTTCCTGTTCTGGACCTTGCCGGACGCAAATGCGTTCAACGCACGTGTCGAGCGGTTGTTTGTCGAGGCCGATCTGACGTCACAGACCGAGATTCGTCTGCTTGAAATTCTGGCCCAGTCTGGCACCGCCTTTGCCGACACCCTGTCCAGTTATCGGATGGTGATTTATGTGCTGCTGGTTTTTGCCAGCGCGATGATGATCTCGGCGTTGGTCTTTCTGGTGATGCTGGTCTTGTTGAACCGGCGCATGGCACAGATCGAACGTACCGGCATTCAAGTAACGTCGCTGCTGATCAGTCGCGAAGAAAACACTGTCTACCTTAACAACATGGATTTCAAGCTGACACCTGCCGCCATGGAAACCCTGTCGATTCTGGCGGAATCCCGGTTGGATGACGAGGTATTGTCCGGCGCTCAGATCGAGGCCATGATTTCCGGTCGCGATGCCGCCGATTGTGACGAAGCCGCTGGCGCAACACGGATCAAACGGTTGCGCGACGCGCTTGGCAACCAGATGGTCAGCGAATTGCTGGTCAAGAATATTGCCAAGAAGGGGTATATGCTGTCGATCGAGAAAGACGTCATTCAAATGGTCTGACGTTTTGACGCGTCGCTCGCGCCCGGTAAAATCCCGTTGCGGCCTCTTGGAATGTCAGGTGGAAAGCCCCATTCTAAACAAACCCCAGGCAGAGGAGGTCGCTTATGAACGTCCACGCCGCGCCGCAGATGAATGGATATGGAATCTCGGTTGAGCCGCTGGATGGCAGGATTGCCATTTTCCGGAACGACGTTCTTCTGGCTGAAAGCACAAACGCAAAGGTGATGTATGAAACGCGTTTGCCGCCAACGATTTACGTTCCCCGCGCAGATGTCTGTGTGGATCTGAGCGAAGAAACAGACCTGCAAACATTCTGCCCGTTCAAAGGCACCGCCACTTACCACGACATCAATCTGGCGTCTGAAAGCCTGGCCAATTCTGTCTGGGCCTATGAAGAAGCGCTGCCCGAAAGCGCTGCCATTCAAGGCTGTATCGGGTTTGTGTCCGGCGCCTACACCCGTATTGATCTGGGCGACAATCGCCTGCGCGAGCCGGACGACGGCAATATCAGCGGACCATTGATCGACTGGCTGATGCGCGGTGCTTCGGCCGCGACCACGCCCGAAAGCTTTACCAAGGCATTGGCCGCAAAGATGCTGGAGCACGGCATCGCCATCCAGCGGCTGAGCATTCTGGCCTGGTCCTTGCATCCCCTGATCGCGGGCAAACACTATATCTGGGAAAAGGGTCAGGACGAGATACTGACCCGCGCCCCGACCTACGAAATCTATGATCACCCGGCTTTCATCAACAGCCCGTTGCGCCATGTCTCGAACGGTTTGGGCGGTGTACGGCAAAGACTGAACGACGAAAATCCGCAAAACAGCTTCCCAATCATGGAGGAGTTACGGGCCAAAGGTGCCACCGACTATGTCGCGATGCCGTTGCCCTTCTCTGACGGGCGAACGAACGTTCTGACCCTGACATGTGACCATCCCAACGGGTTCACCACCGAGAATCTGGGCCTAGTGTTCGAATGCTCCTCGGTGATCGCCCGCTTTTACGAAGTGTTCATGCAACGCGAGAATGCGCAGGTTTTGCTGGAAACATATGTTGGAAAACGCTCTGGCGCACGCGTATTGGGGGGCGAGATCCGGCGCGGTGACGGGGATGAAATCGACGCTGCAATCATGTTCTGTGACCTCCGCAACTCGACAAGCCTAGAAGAGAAACTGGGGCGGGGCGCTTATATCAGTGTTTTGAATGAGTTCTTTGAAACCGTCTCGGGTATCGTTCACGAAAACGAAGGCGAAGTTCTGAAATTTATTGGTGACGCTGTTTTGGCAGTTTTCCCGGCAACCGATGAAAACGCCAGCGCGGCCCGGGCTAACGCCCAGCGCTCGGCAATCAAAATCGTCGAAACGTTAGGAGAGTTGCGCAAAGCAGGTACCGACATACATTGCGACTGTTCGATTGGCGTGGCTTATGGGCGTGTCACATATGGCAATGTGGGCTCTCGTGAACGTCTTGATTTTACGGTTATTGGACAAGCAGCTAACATTGCTGCGCGCTTGGGCGAATATGGGAAAACCGAAGGGCATCGCATAGTCGTTTCCGAAGATATCGAGCCTGCCTGTTCTAACGCTATACCGTTAGGCGCGGTCAACCTGCACAACGTGTCTCGACCCGTTGTATGCTACGCTTTGCACACCACAGCCGACGAGATTTTGAACAGTTAACTTTTGCTTTATGCAGGTCGAACGAGAGACGTCGGATACTAGATTGCGACTCAGGTTTTTGCCCCGCGTCTTCTGATCACACAGCCCCAAGCAAGATCAAAGCGGTCTGCGCTGGCGATATCGTACTCTGAAGGCCCGCGATTTGACTTCTGGCCAGATAGGCGTCGGTCAGGTTCTCCACCGCCTTCTGGTCCGAAAACTGTGCCAAATCATCCGATCCGGTAAGGCGGAAAAGCCGACTTTTAAATTCGTCCAATTGTTTGTCGATATCCAGTTGGGCGAATGACTGCGGCAGCCCAAGCGCCGTTTCCATCATTTTGCGCAGTGGTGGCAATCCCATAAGATCGAACCATTTCGTGTCTGTACTGTTTCCACTTTTCGCCAGGTCAGACAGCTCGCGCTGGGCATAAAGCGAGATGCGCATCGTTTCATCCGACTGCCCGACCCCAATCTCAAACCGCGCAGACAGATTGGCCTGAGCTATCTTTTCCATATTGGTAACCAGCACCGTTTTTCGAACAGCCCCTGGCCCAAACCCGAAAGCATCTGAAAATTCCCGGTACCGTTTATCCGCCAAACGATTGGACAAAGCGTCATCCGCCCGTGTTCCATCCTCCAGGATTTTCCGGATAAAGAACCGGTTATCCACATCCCCTTCCAGCCCAAAGGCACCCAAAGCGACCTGCAACAATCTGCGGTCCGAAACCAACTGTTCGGCGGTCTTCACTTTCCCGATGTTGTCCAGGAAATACCTTGTCTCCCTCTCATTCACTGCCGAAGACGAGAAACTTTGAAACTGACCTTGATAAGTACGTTGCAGAAACCGCCAGCCGACGATTCCGCCAGTCGGAATGACAGGTTGAAAGCTCATTGCTGATAGGCCATCAACCGTTCTTCGCGCGGAAGAAGCGAGCGAAGTGATTTGAGGCATTTATAATATTGCTCGGCCACCAACGCATCTGTCACCTCGGACAATACAAGGCGGCTGTCTGTATCTGTAAAAACCTGGCTCAGCTCTTCGACGCTGCGCAACAGATGTTGACGTGCCCGAGCCGGATCCATGTCTCCGGACAGAACAAGCTGTGCGGCATAGCAGACACGGCGCACCGGAGTATTTACTTCATCCGGGTGTATCGCATCGCGCAGCCGCAGGAAATTGGCCTGCGGCGTCATGATCGAAATCCGGCCACGGCGGTCGCCGTTTTCAATCACAACACCATTGATCAGCACCCTTTCCTTCGGGGCGAGTTTCAAAACCAGCCCGCTCATCAGGTTGCCCTCATCTGGCGCAATCCGCGCAAAATCGTCATGTTTATTTCAAGCAATGGTTCGATGGACGCGCCATCCGCCAAAATGCGGCTGCTGTGCAGTTCCGTAAACTCGGCAAGGAAAAAGATCCTGGCGCGAATATCGTTTGGCAACGCGTTTGCCGAATCCGCGACACCCGTCGCCAACACGCCCCATAACCGGCGGTTTTCGTGCACGGCCTGAACAAACGCCGAGAAATCCGTTGCCTTGCGCGCTGTAGCCGCCTTGAGACGCCGTGTAATCCTGGAAATTGCCTCATATTCAGTGTCACGGGGCGTTCGCGTCGGCGCGGCGGCTTGCGCATAGGTGTATTGAGCGAGGGTTTGCGGGGTCACTTGAAATCCTTCCAAAAAGCCGTCGTCAGGTGGTCACGACCGGGGCGCAAAAACCGCGCCCCGGACCGCGTTGAGTATTAGCGGAACAGCGACAGGATCGACTGCGGTGCCTGGTTGGCGATCGAAAGCGATTGTGTTGCCAGCTGCTGCTGCACTTGCAGAGCCTGCAAACGCGCCGAGGTTTCTTCCATGTCAGCGTCGACCAGCGCGCCGATACCGGATTTGAACGAGTCAGAGAGATTCGAAATGAACTCTTTCTGGGTCTCGATCCGACCCTGTGCCGAGCCAAAGGCCGCCGAAGCATCAATCGACGTGTCGATCAGCGATTCGACAGCCGCCAACGCAGCGGTTGCCCCCGCACCCGTCGACACATCAATACCTGCCAGCGCACCCAGACCACCGGCACCCGCATTCACGAACTGAGCCGAGAACGAGATGTCAGATCCTGTGCCGTTTGTAACCGACAACGTACCCGCAGTGCCGGAGTCGTAATCGACGGTCAGACCGGTAATTCCAAGCTCTTCGATCTTCGATTTCAATCCGACAGCAACAAGGTCACCGGTCGTTGTCGCGGCAGCGTCTTCCGCGGAAACGGTATAGGACACAACCTGATCGTTAATGGCGACAACAACCTTGTCTCCCGTCGTGAAAGCGCCACTGGATTCATCGGTAACCAACGCCGTTGCGGCCGTTGCACCATTGTCAATGGTTGCCCCCACGCGGTCATTGCCGGTCGATGCGCCGGTAGAGCCATCGAAAACCTGCTTGGTGACATATCCACCGGTCGACAGGTTCTGCCCCGAGACCGAGATTGACGACGCAGTCACCGCCCCGGTGTTGTCACGATCCAGCGACGCGAGGATCGATGCAGAGCCGGCCGAGCCGTCGACAAGGTTCAGACCGTTGAACTGGGCCGCGCTGACAACCGATGCGATCTGATCCTTCAGTGCAGTCACATCGTCATTGATCTTACCGCGGTCAACGTTGTCTTCCTGCGCCGCGACGATCTTGCTTTTCATCTGTGTCAACAGGTCGGTGACTGTTTCAGACGCATTTCGCGCAACCGCAACAGTCGATTCGCCCAGCGCGAGGCTGTCTTTGATCGCGTTGAAGCCCTTGACGTCGGATTCCATCACCTTCGAGATCGCCCAAACCGCCGAGTTATCCTTGGCAGTCGCGACGTCCTTACCGGTCGAGATCGCGTTCTGGGTCATTGCCAGGTTCTTGTTGACCGACTTGAGAGTTTGCAGCGCAACCATCGCGCCATTGTTTGTCAGAATGCTGGACATTGCCTTTTCCTTTTGCCTTCGGGCCATTTTCGCCCATGTTCACCCCGCTGTATCTGCGGGCATTGGTGTCTTTCTGACTTGTGCGACGCGCCGCGTGGCTGTTCGCGCCACCTGATGTTTCCAGGTGCAGCATCACTCTTGAGCCCGATCCCCTAACGGAGTGCTAAAACGCCCGGACCAGGTGTTTCAGATTTGAATCAAACCCAGGCCTATGCGCGTTTTTCCAGCTTTGCCGTATTTCGAACGGAAAACTCACTTCGTTGCCCATCCGCGCCGTACGTGCTGAATTCCTGCCGAACCCGTCGCAGTTCAGCCATGCGGCTGGCGACGGCCCGAATCCCGTCGGCGGCACTGTTCAGCAATGCCTGATTGCGTTCGACTTTCTGCTGCACTCGAACCAATGCATCACTGTCAAGCACCTGAAGGTCGTTGATCGCGCCGATCAGTTTTTCTTTTTCCGGCACCATATGCGTCAGTCGATCCAGATCGCCCTGGATAAGCGCCGCACGCTCCAGATCCAGAACTTCTTCCAGAGATTTGATCAGTGCCATGTCGACCTCAGACGTCATCGGTTTTCTCCATCAGAGATTTCAGCAGAATTTCTGACAAACCCACCCCACCAGCGCGGGCCAGTTCGCGTGCCTGATGCTGAACAAGAAACGAAGAGAACTGGTCTTCACCGGCCCCTCCTCCAAAGGACTGGCGCGTCTTGCCCAATCCGGCCGACTTCATCATTTCGCTCAGGAATGCGGCCTCCAACTCGATGGCCGCGTCTTTCAGTCGGGTCTGGGCCAAGGGCGTTTGAGCCACCTGGGGAGTTGCTGAGACTTGCATGGTTTTCTCCGAAAATGCTTCGAACTTTCTCGATCAAAGGTGAAAGCGGTTAAAATAAACGTAACTTCCTGCGGGCAGAGTTCTGATCAATTACACGGAGCCAGAGCAAAATGCCCAACCCACTAACGCTGGCGGCCGCAGCGCCAACAGCAATTGCGAGACCCAATTCGCCCGCCAAAGAACCGGGTCGGGATGACGGGGCGAGCAGTTTCGAGGACATCCTTGAACAGGGAAACGAAACAAGTCCCGCCACTGACAGTACGCTTTTGGATGCTTCTATCGAAACCACCGACGAAACTGCCGAGATTGAGGTTGAGGCCGTTCTGCCAAACACGGATGAAGCATCTGTCGAGGCGATTTCACCTTGGGCACCAGAGTTGGCAGATAACATTTCACCGCAGGCCGAAATGGCCGGGACATATGAAACGCCTGGGGCGGATTCGGTGCGTCCCGCGCCGTTTTTTCCTGCCGCAGCGGACATCCCTGCGACAGGCGCGACAGAACCGGAACAAACCGTTGCGTCAACGGGTTTGCCCCGTCAGACCGACATTCAACCCTTTGTGGCCGGGCAACCAACCGAAGGGCAGGTTCACACCGCTTCGACCCAGGTCACGCCAGCCCCAAAACCCTCAGAGGCTTTGCCTGTGCTGAGCCAGCCAACCCGATCAAAGGACCAGACAGCCGGGTTGAAAGCCGAACCCCTCGTTGAAAGCACAAAGGTGGCGCCCGAGACAGCAGAAGTCGCTGCCAGGCCCAATCCGACAAGTCCAAACCGCGCGACACCCGTTGCACAGCTTCAACTGATCCTCAACTCAATCGAAGCGGAACAGGCGGCACCGGCACAGGAGGTTGACTCTGTGCCCATCGCCTTAGACGAACCCGTTCAGCAAGCCCCCCGCGAGGTGGCACAACACTCGGCGATGCCTTCTCCGTCCGCCCGTGCTGAAATTGCCCGTGCCATAGCTGGGCAATTGGCGGCAACGATTCAGACCCGACCGGGAACCGGTATCATGGAAATCTCGCTCAGCCCTGAAGAATTGGGGCGCGTATCCATTGTGCTGAACGGTCGGGATGACGGGCTGCAGATGACAATCGCCACCGAACGCCCGGACACGATGGAGCTTATGCGCCGCCACCTGTCCGTTCTTACGGAGGAGTTTCAGAAACTGGGCTATGAAAACCTGAACATCGATCTGGGGACTCCGTCGGATTCAGGTGCACGGGATCAGTGGGCAGATGAATTCGATGCTCAGGCCGCACCGGAATCCGAACCGGTTCAGTACGTACACCTCGCGCAAGCCGAGCCGCATCCACAAACTCTTGCCCCGGTCAGGGGCATCGATATGAGATATTGAAAGATGATCACACCCGTCACCGCCGTACAGGCTGCCACCTCTCAACAAACTGCCGGTCCGTCCCGGAGTTCTGCGATCACCTCGGATTTCGAAACGTTTCTGCTGATGCTGACCGCGCAAGCCCAGAATCAGGACCCGCTGGAGCCGATGGATTCAACCGAATACGCATCGCAACTTGCGCAGTTTTCGATGGTTGAGCAACAGGTTCAAACCAATGACCTGCTTTCCGCCCTGACCAGCACGCTTGGCAGTGTCAATCTGAACGACCTTGCAAGCTGGGTTGGAATGGACGTCCGATCTGCATCGGGGTTCCACTTCAACGGCCAGCCGGTAACCTTGTTCTCGCACGCGGACCCTGACGCGGACGCAACCAAACTGGTGATCCGTGATCATGAAGGCACAGTCGTCGACACGGTTTCTGTTCCCACAACAGCGACGGAGTTTGCTTGGGCAGGTGTGAGTTCCTCAGGCGATCCGATGGCTGCTGGCAACTACACCGCGACGCTGGAAAGCTACAAGAATGACCGGCTGATTTCCGAGAAACCGGTCGCTGCCTATAACCGCGTCGTCGAAGCGCAGGTGGGAGAGGATGCTGTTCTGCTGACCCTGCAAGGTGGTCAAGTGATTTCCGCAGATCTGGTCACTGCGGTTCGAACGGGCGCTTGATCTGTCGGGCAGGACGGGCCAAAGGTTGGCAACTCGACTCGCCAGAAGAAGTGAAAAGACCTCTGCCCGACCTGCCTGTCCCCCCTCATGATCTGGTTGAACACCTCAGCACTTTGGGGTTGGTCAACATGTATGCGCAGTTCGAAATCCTGTATGGCGGTCGGACCAACAGGGTTTGGAAAGTGCTAGGGGACAACGGCGACAAAGTGCTGAAGCTCTACAGCCCGACCTTACGCAACCCCTTGTTTCGAAATGATGCCAAGCTGGAAGCCCTCTGCCTCAAGGCGTTTGGTCCGACCGGTTTTGTGCCCAGGCTACGCGCCGCAGGGCAATACAAAGACGCGCATTGGGTGTTTTACGACCACGCACCCGGAACACCTTGGCAGAATGGCTCGGACAAAGTTGGTGAACTGCTACGCAGGCTGCATTCGCTGCCCAACACCATTCCAGCGCCTGCAGGGTGCAACGGCAGCGCGGACCTGATGGCCCATGGGAGCAGAATTCTGCAAGGGTGCAGGTCAGAAATCGGAAACGAACTGGCAAAACGGCAACCTTCGATACCCGTCCCCCCCACGACCAAGACATGTCTGATCCATGGCGACCCGGTCGCTGGAAATATTCTGGTTGCATCCCGCGGCCTGACCTTGATCGACTGGCAATGCCCAGCCCTTGGCGACCCGTGCGAAGACCTTGCGATGTTTCTGTCCCCGGCGATGCAAAGGTTGTACCGGGGCTCACCGTTGTCGGAGGCGGAAGAAGTTCAGTTTCTGTCCGCCTATCGCAGACCCGAGATTGTTGCTCGATATCAACAGCTCAAGCCATGGTATGCTTGGCGCATGGCCGCTTATTGCCTGTGGCGCGCGGAAAACGGTGCACCCGACTATTCCGAAGGGTTGAAACTGGAAATCGAAACCCTGAAACCGATTGAGTTTATCTGAGGTCGGAAAGCGCAAACAGGGCGTATGCCGGTGGCATCAATACGCGACGCCAGCGACCCAACGGAAACCGTTCAGGTGATTGCCTCATCGGGGCTGGCAAACGGGCATCCTGGCCCAAAGCCAGCCGCGCCAATGCGCGCCCGCTGTAAGTACCCATAGCGACGCCGTTGCCATGATACGCAAATCCGGCAAACATGCCTGGCTGCTTGGGTACGGCACCGACATAAGGCATCAGGCTTCGCGAAAGGCACACCATCCCCGACCAGATATGAGTCGCCTCAACCGACGCCCAGGCCCGGAACATGCGTTTGAAATCCTGTTGAACCTTTGCCCGGATCGCGGCCTCGGACCGGGGCGACGACAACAAGCCGCCTCTCATTCCGAACAAAAAGCGCCCATCCGGCATTAGGCGAAAATAGTGCAGAAGATTACGCGTGTCGTAACATATCTGGTCCGAGTTCCAGCCCTGCGCTGATAGTTCTGCCTGGCTAAGCGGGCGTGTTACCATCACCGTCGATTGCGCAGGCAAGTAGCGTCCGGACATCCAATCCGGGATGTCTTCGCTAGAATACCCGTTGGTACAAATCAGCACGACCTGTGCGTTAACCTGCCCCGCGCTTGTTTTCAGCCTGAAGCCCGACGTCGTTTTTTCAATGTTCAGAACGGGGCTGTTCTGAAAGAAATTCACACCCGAAGCTGCCGCAGCGCTGGCCAGTCCGAACAGGTATTTCCGGGGATTGAGCCCAAAGCCGACCGGCAGAGTATACCCTCCGAAGAATGCACCACCCATACCAAGCGCTGGCAAATCAGCAGCTTGGTGTAGAATGCCGGTCTCGTCCGCGTGTCGGCGCAGGACATCCATCGCATGTCGCGAATGGGCCAGTTGGGTCTCACCATTGGAATGCGTATCCGCATCTATCCGATGCCGCGCCAGGAGATCGGCAACCAGCTGGACCGCGTCCTGTTCAGCCGTCTCATAGGCCTGCGCAGCTTCGCGGCCATAGCGGCGCACCATGGACTTTTGCCCTAGCTTCGATCCGCCAAGACAGCAGAAACCGCCATTGCGACCTGATGCGCCCCACCCCGGTGGGCCTGCCTCGAGCACAGCAACCGAGGTCGCGTTTTCAGCCAGATGCAAAGCCGCTGAGACCCCTGTAAAGCCGCCACCGACGATGGCGACATCAACGTTCAGATCGCCCTGAAACTCTGGCCAGTTCGGGTTTGCAATGGTCTCGTCCCACCAGCAACCATCACGAGGACCCGCACCATAGGTGTATTCGGGAAATATCCGTTTCATTCGGTGCGCCCTGCGGCCTGCTCGTCTTGCCGTTGGCGCATCATGGCGCGCTTGGTCACAAGTGAGGCCGTAATCACCCCAACCGTCACGACCGCGATCATAATCGTCGACAGCGCGTTTATCTCGGGGCTGACGCCCAGCCGAACGGCCGAAAAGATCTTGATCGGCAGGGTCGTCGCCGACGGGCCCGATGTGAACGAGGCAATAACCAGATCATCCAGCGACAATGTGAAAGCCAGCAGCCAGCCCGAGATCACCGCAGGCGCGATGATCGGCAGGGTGACCAGACCAAAGGCCTGCGCTGGTGAACAGCCCAGATCTAAAGCGGCCTCTTCCAGCGATTTGTCGAATGTCACAAGCCGTGACGAGACAACAACCGACACGAAACACATCGAAAAGGTCGTGTGGGCCAGAACGATGGTCAGGATACCCCGGTCTAGCCCGATCCCGATAAACAGCAACAGCAGGGACAGCCCGGTGATCACCTCGGGCATCACAAGCGGCGCATAGATCATGCCGGAAAACAGTGTCCGGCCAAAGAACCGCTTGCCCCGGACAAGCACATAAGCGGCCGCAGTCCCCAGAATGGTTGCCAGTGTCGAAGAAAACACCGCAACCCGGATCGTGACCCATGCGGCATCCAGAAATGCCTCGTTCTGAACCAGTTCGCCATACCATTTGGTCGAAAACCCGGCCCAGACCGTGACCAGCTTACTTTCGTTAAAACTGAAGATGATCAGGATGATCATCGGAATATACAGGAACGCAAAACCCAGCGTCAGCGATACCGTATTGAACCAGCTCAATCTGTTCATCCGTCAGCCTCCGCCTGTTTCTGCTGGTTGCGCTGGAACAGCACGATGGGAACGACCAGAATAAGCAACAGAACGATCGCGACAGCACTTGCCACGGGCCAGTCTCGGTTCGAGAAAAATTCTTCCCACAGAACCTTGCCGATCATCAGCGTGCCGGACCCACCCAGTAGTGACGGGATCACAAACTCGCCGATCACGGGGATCATCACCAGAAAACAACCTGCGATGATGCCCGGTTTGGACAGTGGAACGGTGACCAGCCAGAAGGCTTGTGCCCTCGAGCAACCCAAATCCTCGGCCGCCTCGATCAGCGAACCATCCATGCGTTCCAATGACGAATAAATCGGCAGGATCATGAACGGGAGATAGGTGTAAACAATACCGATATAGACAGCGGTCGAGGTGTTCAGGATCGTCAAAGGCGTCGAAATGATACCCGTCCACAGAAGCAGTTGGTTAAGGTATCCCTCATTCGACAGAATGCCCATCCACGCATAGACCCGGATCAGGAATGACGTCCAGAAAGGCAGGATCACCAGCATCATCAGTGTTGGGCGCCATTCCTCGGGCGCGCGGGCCATACCGTAGGCGATGGGGTAGCCAACCAGCAAAGTCAGGAAGGTAGAGATCAAAGCGATCTTGACGCTGGACAGGTACGCTTTCCAGTACAGGTCGTCCTCGGTCAGCCAGACGAAGTTTTCAAGATCAAGTTGGCTGAAGAACTCTTTGATCCCCGCCCAACCAGCTGAAAAATCCAGTGTCGGTGTATAAGGCGGGATCGCAAGCGCGGTGTCCGACAGCGAAATCTTCAGAACAATGAAGAACGGCACCATGAACAGCGCCAGCAGCCAGACATAAGGTATGGCGATCAGAACGGCGCGGCGCATCAGTCGGCCAGCAGAACCGCAGCCGTGGCCGTCCAGGACAGCCAGACCGGGTCTTCCCAGGTGAACGAACGGCGCGAGATTCGGCGGGTGTTGGCCGTCTGCGCCTTGATGATTGTGCCGTTTGCAAGTTCAACGTGATAAGTGGACAGATTGCCCAGATAGGCTATGTCGTGAACCTTGCCCTGCACGGCGTTGACCGCATCGGCGGGCCGTTCGGCAGAGATCGTCACTTTCTCGGGGCGGATCGCCAGATGACACAACTGACCGTTTTCAAAGTTTTTTGCTGACCCGGCGGTCAGCGGCGCTTGTCCTTCGGCCCAGTCTACCTGATAGGTATCCTCTCCGACAGATGTCGCGCGCCCTTCAATGATGTTCACGTCCCCGATGAAATCAGCGACATAGACCGAGGCAGGATTCTCATAAATCCGGTCCGGAGTGGCAACCTGCATAAGCTGGCCCTGATCCATCACCGCCACACGGCTGGCGACTGTCATGGCCTCTTCCTGGTCGTGCGTAACGATCACGAACGTGGTGCCGGTTTTTTCCTGAATATCCATCAGTTCGAATTGGGTGTCCTGGCGCAATTTCTTGTCCAGCGCGCCCAGCGGTTCATCCAGCAGCAAAAGCTTGGGTGCCTTGGCAAGCGAGCGCGCCAGCGCCACACGCTGTCTCTGCCCGCCTGAAATCTGATGCGGTTTGCGGCGGGCGAACTTTTCCAGCCGGGTCAGGCGCAGCATTTCTTCGACCCGGTCTTCCAGATCGTGTTTGGGCATTCTGTCCCGGCGCAGGCCAAAGGCGATGTTTTCCCAGACGCTGAGATGCGGAAAAAGGGCATAGGACTGGAACATCATGTTTACGGCCCGCTTGTTGGGCGGGATCGGGTCGATATCCTTCCCCCCAAGCAGGATTTGGCCTTCGGTCGGTGTTTCGAACCCGGCCAGCATCCGCATCATCGTCGTTTTGCCACATCCCGACGGACCAAGCAGGGCAAAGAACTCTCGCTCGAAAATATCCAGAGACAGGTTGTCGATGGCAGTAAATTCACCAAAACGCTTGGTCACGTTTCGGAACTGGATCAAGGGTTTCGCCTGCGGGTCGTCCCATGGCGCAAAGACGTCAGAATTCACTACGGCCCTCGTTCGAATAGCTGGAAAGAGAGGCAAGGCGGCGGCGCCGCCCTGCCGGTGCAATTCGGATCAGGTGCCCGATTTGACCTTGGTCCACAGACGCGTCACGACCCGCTGCGTTTTCGCCGGATAAGGTGTCGTGATGTACAGGTTTTGCATCGTGGCATCATCCGGGTAGATGGCCGGATCGCCGATCACGTCCTCTTCCAGAAATTCCTGAGACGCTTTGTTGCCGTTGGCGTAATACACATAGTTCGATGCCGCCGCCATGTTGTTGGCGTCCAGAATGAAGTTAAGGAACGTGTGCGCGCCTTCGGGATTTGGAGCATCGACAGGAATTGCCATCTGGTCGAACCACATCAGCGACCCTTCGGCGAAGGGGTGGTATTCGATCTCCACTCCATTATCTGCTTCAGCGGCGCGGTCGCGTGCCTGAAGGATGTCACCCGACCAGCCAACGGCAACGCAGATGTCGCCATTTGCCAACGCATTGATATATTCCGAGCTGTGGAATTTCTGGATATGCGGGCGGACTGCTGTCAGAACCGCTTCGGTCTTGCCGATAACGTCCGTGTCGTGGCTGTCGGGGTTTTCACCAAGGTATTGCAGCACCATGGGAATGATCTCGGCCGGGGCATCCAGGAAATGCACACCGCAAGTGGCCAGCTTTTCCATGTTCTCGGGCTTCAAGACCAGATCCATGCTGTTCAGAGCAACGTCGTCGCCCAGAACCTCTTTGACCTTACCGACATTCACGCCGATCCCGGTTGTTCCCCACATGTAGTTGATCGAATACGCGTTGTCCGGGTCATAACCGGCAGTTCGTTCTTCGATCACATCCCAAAGGTTTCCGGCGTTCGAAAGCTTGCTTTGGTCCAGCTGCTGAAACGCACCAGCTTGGATCTGGCGCTGAAGGAATGTACCTGACGGCACCACCACATCATAGCCCGAGCCACCGGCCAGCATCTTGGTTTCCAGAACCTCGTTGCTGTCGAACACGTCATAGATCAGGGTCAGACCTGTTTCTGCTTCGAACTTGCTCAGCAGTTCTTCGTCGATGTAGTCGGACCAGTTGTAAACACGCACCTCTTCGGCGAATGCCGCCGAAGTCCCCAATGCGACGACCGCTGTCATGGTCAGCGTTTTGATTGTCATATTCTTCTCCCTGCAAGTGTACGGGTATTTTCCCGTTTTTTTGGATTTGATCAAGTTTTGCGTTTTCCCTCGATCCAGCGTATGGTTTCACGTGGCCTGTCACCTGACAAGTCAGGCTTAGTCGAAATGGGAAGAACCAATTGGATTTGATCAAAAATAAGGCATCTGCGTCGACATTCGACAAAGGGAAACAGCCCGCACATGAGCAGGTTTATCAAACGCTCAGATCACAGATCCTGTTCGGTGAACTGGTCCCAGGTCAGCCCGTCACAATCCAGGGTCTGACTGATTCGCTGGGTGTTGGCATGACTCCGGTCCGCGAAGCGATTCGCCGGTTGATCTCGGATGGAGGGTTGGTTTTCCAGGGCAATCGGCGCGTCAGTGTACCGCTGCTGAACTCCAACGATATCGAAGAGATGATCTTCGCCAGAATTTCAATAGAATCAGAGCTTTCAAGACGTGCAACCGCCAACCTGAAAACACAGGACATTGATCAACTGGAACGTTTGGACAGGCATTTGGATCGCATGATCGCAGATGGCGATGTCGGTGGCTATCTGCGTTTGAACCAGGCTTTTCACGAAACGCTGTATTCTTTTGCAAACGCGCCGATCCTCAGTGACCTGGCCGAAAGACTGTGGTTGCGGTTTGGCCCTTCTTTGCGTGTTGTCTGCGGGCGCTTCGGCACTCAGAGCCTTCCGGATCGCCACAAGGACATTATTGCTGCTTTGCGTGTCGGTGACGCTGAAATGACCGCAAAGGCAACCGCTCAGGACATCGAACAAGGTATGGACCTGATGGCAGAAGCATTGACTTCCGTCTGATTCAGCCTGATTCGATTGACAGGAAAAAATTTGATCATATTGTGATCCGCAACTGCGTTCTTGTAGGAGATTCTCCGATGTCTACCATCACCAACCATATGCCGACCGCCGAATTGCAGGCGCTGGATGCGGCGCATCACATTCACCCCTTCTCGGCCAATGGTGCGCTGGGGAAGGAAGGGGCGCGCGTGATCACACGTGCCAATGGTGTTTATCTGACCGACAGCGAAGGTGAGGAAATTCTGGACGCGATGGCGGGTCTGTGGTGCGTCAATATCGGGTACGGGCGTAATGAGTTGGCCGATGTTGCCGCGCGCCAGATGCGCGAGCTGCCCTATTACAACACCTTCTTCAAAACCACCCACGTCCCGGCGATTGCTTTGGCCGCCAAGATTGCCGAACTGGCACCGGGCGATCTGAACCATGTCTTTTTCGCAGCAGGCGGGTCCGAGGCAAACGATACCAATATCCGCCTCGTGCGCACCTACTGGGCCCAGAAAGGCCAGCCCGACAAGAACATCATCATCAGCCGCAAGAACGCCTATCACGGCTCATCCGTGGGCTCGGCCTCGCTGGGTGGTATGGCCGGGATGCACGCGCAGGGCGGCATTCCGATCCCGAATATCCACCACATTAACCAACCCAATTGGTGGGCCGAAGGCGGCGATATGTCGCCCGAAGAATTCGGTCTGGCCCGCGCGCGCGAGCTGGAAGAGGCGATCAAAGAGTTGGGCGAAGACCGGGTCGCCGCCTTTATCGCCGAGCCGGTTCAGGGCGCAGGCGGTGTAATCGTGGCGCCCGATACATACTGGCCGGAAATTCAGCGTATCTGCGACAAGTACGATATCCTGCTGATAGCTGACGAGGTCATCTGCGGATTTGGCCGGACAGGCAACTGGTTCGGGTCGCAAACCGTTGGCATCAAGCCGCATATCATGACCATCGCCAAGGGCCTTAGCTCGGGCTATGCGCCCATCGGCGGGTCCATCGTAAACGACGAAATTGCCGAAGTAATCGGCGGTACCGAATTCAACCACGGCTATACCTATTCCGGCCACCCGGTCGCGGCCGCCGTGGCGTTGGAGAACCTGCGCATCCTCGAAGAAGAGAAGATCGTTGAGCATGTGCGCGACGTTGCAGCCCCCTATCTGAAAGAGAAATGGGAGGCACTGGCAGATCATCCGCTGGTGGGTGAGGCCAAGATCGTTGGCATGATGGCATCCATCGCGCTGACCCCGGACAAAGCCAGCCGCGCCAAATTCGCATCCGAACCCGGCACGGTCGGCTATATCTGCCGTGATCGGTGCTTTGCCAATAACCTGATCATGCGCCATGTTGGCGACCGGATGATCATCTCACCCCCGCTGATCCTGACACCTGCGGATATCGACGAAATGTTCGTGCGGATCTACAAATCGCTGGACGAAGCTCAGGCCGAGATCATTGCGCAGGGGCTGATGAAAGCTGCATCCTAACTCAGCGATTTATACGTCTTTTTAGGCGGCCCATTCGGGCCGCCTTTTCTTACCGCAACCTCTCCAGCAGGTTTGGTGTGGGGTATCCGTCCGGGACCAGCCCCTGCGCCATTTGATACGCACGAACTGCGTTGATCGTATTTGGCCCGGTACGCCCGTCGACACCCTTTGTGTCAAAGCCCGCATCCGTCAGACGGGTCTGAAGTTCCTTTTTCTCGGCAAAGCTCAGCACCCGGTCGCCGCGCGGCCAGTCGGATTGAAACGGTGCGCCCCCTGCAAGCCGGTCGGACAGATGCCCGATGCCAATCACATAGGCGTCGGCCCCGTTATACGTCTCGATCACGCTGAAATTTTCGAAAATCATCAGCGCAACGCCCTGACTTCCCGCCGGAAGCAGGATAGCGGCCTTCCCATGATCCGGCACGACGGTACCATCCCGCGCCACGACACCCTGAGCGGCCCATTCAGACGGCATCAGCATAAAATCGCGACGGGCTGAGGCGTAATCGAAATCGGTCGGCAGACGAACCTCCACGCCCCACGGCTGACCCGTCGTCCAACCATGCCGCGCCAGATAAGACGCCGCCGAAGCCAGCGCATCCGTCGGGTCATCCGACCAGATGTCCCGCCGGCCATCACTGTCAAAATCCACCGCGTGATCCAGATATGACGTGGGCATGAATTGTGTATGCCCCATTGCGCCCGCCCAACTGCCAAGCATGTTGCCAGCGCTGATATCGCCAGCCTGCACGATCCGCAGGGCAGCGACCAACTGCGTTTCAAAGAATTGTGCCCGCCGCGCATCAAAGGCAAGCGTTGCCAATGAACGAAGCGTTGGACTGCTGCCGCGATAGGACCCGAACGAGGTTTCAAGCCCCCAGATGGCAGTGACCACCTCTTTTTCGACGCCGTATTCCGCCTCGATCCGGTTCAACACCTGCCGATGCCGCTGCATGGCCGCACGCCCGTTCGACAGGCGCGTTTCCGACACTGCGGTCTCAAGATACTCCCAGATGGGTTTCGAAAACTCGGCCTGATTGCGATCCCGTTCCAGGACATCTTCGTCATAGCTCATCCCCGAAAACACCTGATTCAGTGTTCCCTGCGAAATACCCTGCCGTCGCGCACGGCCCTGAAAGGCGCCGAGCCAAGACTGAAACCGTGCCGTTGTCGCGGAAGCCACGGGCAAGGCCTCAATCAACGGGCGCGGGACCGGACGGATCGAAACGGTTACATCCGCCGAAGCCAGTTGCAGCACATCGCGCGATTTCCCGCCGTCTGCCCATCTGGAGTTTTCTGTTGTTTCCGCCTGCACTATGGATGCCCACAATGCGACGGTCATGACGCCGCCTACGCATTTTCGCATTCCGTTTTTTCCTGATTACTGCTCGACCACAGGGTAGCGCAAAATCGGAAATTCACAAAGTGCTCAGACGTTCGCCTCACGCTCCTGCGCAGCACGCTCTGCCCGAATGCGTTCCAATGCCTCGCGCAGCAGGGGCACGCGGTTCGGCCTGAAGCTTTGTTCGGTCACTGACATGTCCTGCAACCGATCCAACCGGAAAACGCGGAAATCCTGTCGCAGGTGGCACCAGCCCAACAACACGTTCGAGTGATCCAGATAGACGATACTCAACGGGTTGACGCGCCTGTGCGTAGCATCGCCTTTCGCATCTGTATAGAAAAACTCGACCGCGCGCTCATCCCACGTCGCCTGCCGCAGAGTGGCCACGTCAATCGAGGGTTCAGGCGGGCGGTTGAACCGCGTAGCCGCCAGAACCGCATGGCTGAGCCGATGGGACTGGCGTTGCGGCAAGCGTCCCTGAAGTTTCCGCAGGGCCGTACCCGCCGCGCCCGACAAAGCCGGATCGCCAATCACCTGAACTTCGCGCAGGCCCAGAACCAACGCTTCAAGCTCATCATCAGTGAACCCCAATGGGGGCAGGGTCGCGTCCTCGATCAGGGTAAAGCCAAACCCCGCTTCGCCGTCGATCACGGCACCCAGCCCGCGCAATGCATCAATATCCCGATGAATTGTTCGGGACGAAACACCCAAATCCTGCGCCAGCTGTTCGGATGTTCTGGGCGAAGGGCCAGAACGCAGGGCTTGCATAAGTTGGAACAATCGGGCGGTGCGGGACATGATGTACAATAGCTTACCCCTAATGACAGAAACTGTCATTAGGTCCCGATACTCAGTCAGCACACAATGACACGGAGCCTCATAATGCTGACCCTTCTCACCTTCCCCTCCGCCTTCGGCCTGTTCAGCGCCAGCCCCTTCTGCGTCAAGACAGCATTGATGCTTCAGCAGTCCGGCCGGACCTGGCAACGCTCGGATATGCTTGACCCCCGCAAGATGCCCCACCAGAAGCTGCCCGTTTTGCGGACGCCGGAACGCCTGGTTCCGGACAGCGACCTGATCCGCGAATGGTTGGAACAGCAGGGCGCGGATTTCGACAAAGGGTTGACGGATGTCGAAAAGGCGCAGTCCCGCGCCCTGGTGCGCATGGCCGAAGAGCATCTGTATTTTCACATCGTTCTGGATCGTTGGGGCAATGACGAAGTCTGGCCGATCTTGCGTGACACGTTCTTTACCGGAATTCCCTCGTTGATCCGGAAACCGGCATCCAATGCGATCCGGAAATCCGTTCTGAAGGGGATCACGTCACAGGGAATCGGGCGGTTTTCGCTGTCCGAACGGCTGGACCGGATCGAACGTGACCTCGAGGCGATCTCGGCCTATTTGTGGCAATCCTCTTTCCTGCTTGGGGACCGTCCGACATCGGCTGATATGAGCGTTGGTCCAATGCTTGCCGCGATGCGCGCCACACCTGTGGACACCCCCCTGACCCGCCGGATCAAACAGGATAACCTGCTGAACAGCTACGTGGACCGGTTGGAACAGGCGATACCAATTGCATGAAACCCTTTGAGAACCCTTTGGTCGCTTCGGCCTTTGAAGCCCTGCCCCCGCAAACCCGTGCGGGGGCTCTGGCCTTGCGGGAGCTTGTGTTTGACACGGCAGCCTCTCTGCCTGCCGTCCGCACGGTGCGAGAGGAACTGCGCTGGGGTCAGCCCGCCTATCTTGCGCCCAAAGGGTCAACGATCCGGCTGGGCGCGCACAAATCGGCAAGTTTCGCCTTGTTTGTGCACTGTCAGAGCCGGTTGATAAGCGATTTCACATCCGCCTTTCCGGGCGAGGACCGGATAGATGGGACCCGTGCCGTTCTGTTTGATGACACTGCGCAAATCGATCCAACACGCCACGGATGGTTGATTGCCCGTGCGTTAACCTATCACCTCTGACGGCGTTTGCGTTCGATCTTGCGCTTGATCTTGTCTTTCTTGCGCTTGGTGCTGATCGCTTTGCGCCGGGATGATCGCCCTTTTGGTCCCTGTCCGCGCGGCAAGGCCTGGTCGTCGATGGACAGCAGCTCCAGCTCCAACCCGCCGGTCACAGGTGTCGCTTCGGTCAGCCGAACGGTGACACGCTGGCCGATGGCGATAATCAGCCCCGTGTCCGCCCCCATAAGGGTCCCAGCCTCGCGGTCGAAATGGAAGAACTCGCGCCCCAATGAACGCACCGGAACCAAGCCATCTGCGCCGGTTTCATCCATTTTGACAAAAGCACCAAACCGGGCAATGCCGCTGATCCGCCCTGTGAATTCATTGCCGACCCGCTCGCTCAGATACGCGGCCAGATAGCGGTCAGTCGTGTCCCGTTCAGCCATCATGGATCGGCGTTCAGTATCCGAGATATGAGTGGCCGTTTCTTCGAGCCGGGTAATCTCGTCTTCGGTCAAACCGTCCGTGCCCCAACCGTGGGCTGAGATCAGCGACCGATGCACGACCAGGTCGGCATAGCGTCGGATGGGCGAGGTGAAATGCGCGTAGTTCCGCAGCGCCAGCCCGAAATGGCCGAAGTTTTCTGGGTTGTAATAGGCCTGTGCCATCGACCGCAGGGTGGTCAGGTTGATCAGTTCCGCATCCTCGGTCCCGGCGGCGGCGTTCAGCAGCGCATTCAGGTGTCGGGTTTGCAGCACCTGCCCCTTGGCGAGGTTCAAACCGGCAGCCTGCGCCGTTTCCCGCAGGCTTTCCAGTTTCTCGGGCGCAGGTTCCTCGTGCACGCGAAACAGCAGCGGACGGCGCTTGGCGATCAGTGTCTCGGCAGCCGAAACATTGGCGAGGATCATGAACTCTTCGATCAACCGATGCGCATCCAACCGGTCGCGGAACGCCACGCTTTCAACATGACCCGTCTCGCTGAGCACGATCTTACGCTCGGGCAGGTCCAGTTCCAGGGGCTGTCGCACAGCCCGCGCCTTCTTCAGCGCGGCATAAGCGGCATAAAGCGGTTTCAAGACCGTCTCCACCAATGGCCCGGTGCGGTCGTTCGGGTTGTCGTCGATGGCCTCCTGCACTTCGGCATAGTTCAGCGACGCAACCGAACGCATCAACCCCCGCACGAAACGATGACCAATCTTGTTACCGTCCGCGTCAATCTGCATCCGCACAGCGACACAGGCACGCGGGACGCCTTCATGCAGGGAACACAGATCACCCGACAGCCGATCAGGCAGCATCGGCACCACACGGTCGGGGAAATAACTTGAGTTGCCCCGCTTGCGCGCCTCGCGGTCCAGGGCCGAGCCGGGCAGCACATAAGCAGCAACATCGGCGATAGCGACCCAGATCACATGTCCGCCCGAGTTCTTCGGGTCGTCATCCGCGTGCGCGTAACAGGCATCATCACGATCGCGCGCATCCGAGGGGTCGATGGTCAGCAGCGGCATGTCCCGCAGGTCCTCGCGGCCCTTCAGGCCAACGGGTTTGGCATTGTCTGCCTCGGCAATGACCTTGTCGGGAAAGTCATCCGGGATACCGTGCTGATGGATCGCGATCAGCGAAACAGCCTTGGGAGCGGTCGGATCACCCAGCCGTTCAACGATGCGCGCGCGCGGCAGGCCCATACGGTTTTTGGGCCCGGCCTGTTCGGCCTCGACCAATTCGCCGTCTTTGGCACCATGCACCGCGCCATCGGCAACCAGCCATTCGGTCTGGCCTGCCTTGTCGATAGGGACGATCCGGCCCCCCTCGGCCCCTTTGCGGAATATGCCCACGATCTTGCGTGGGTTGGTTCCGATCCGTCGGATCAGGCGGGCTTCGTAATTGTGGTCTTCTTCGTGCACGACGGTCAGACGGGCCAGAATACGGTCACCCTCGCCCAGGGCCGGGTCGCTGGCCCGTGCGATGATCAGAACGATGGGCTCGACCCCTTCGCCATGCCATTCCAGTGGTCGGGCGAACAGATCACCATCGGCATTCGGGGCCTTCACCTGCAAAACACTGACAGGCGGAAGGCGGTCCGGGTCGCGATAGCTGCGCTTGCGTTTTTCAAGATGCCCTTCGGCCTCAAGCTCTTTGAGGATGCGCTTGAGGTCAATACGATCTGCGCCCTTAATGCCAAAGGCTTTGGCGATATCGCGTTTCGAGGTCAGGGTGGGGTTCGCCGAGATCCAGTCAAGGACCTCCTGCTTGGTAGGGATGCGAGTCATGCTTCCGGCGTAGCACGCGTTTGCGACCGCGTCATGACCAAAAAACCTCAGGGCTTCAGATCAGCGACCGTATCCACATCGCGCAGCTGGTCCAGCAGGGTCACACGGCAGTTTGGGATCGAGGCAAGTGTGTCGGCCAAAGCATGTTTTGTCGACCAGCGCACATCGCGGAACAGACCTGCGGGCAGCGCGCTGTAGCGCTGCGCACCGACCAGCCAATAACCGCCATCCGGCGCGGGGCCGAACACCATCCGGTATCGCCCAAGCGCTCCAAAAGCACGAGCAATATGTGCACGCGAAATGCCCGGAATATCCGCACCAACCAGGCAAACCGGCCCCTTGGGCATTCCGCGCAACATCCGGCCCATCCGGTCGCCCAGATCGCCGGGCCCCTGCGGCACGCGCGGCAGATCAACGGGCCAGATACGGCTTGCAAGACCTTCGGCATCGGGCGACACGGCCAGCACGATCTGCCAGCGGGGATCACGCAGCTTTCGGATCAAAGCGCGGGTCTGGTGCCGAAACCACCACGCGGCGCCAACCATGCCGATGTCACGCCCCAGCCGCGTCTTGACACGGCCCGGCCTGGGTTCCTTGACCATGATCACCAATGTGCGCTGCATGGATCAGGCGAAATAATCCGTCAGGATACGGGTATAGATCGATTTGAGCTGTTTGATCTGCGCGACCTCAACGCACTCGTCCACCTGATGCATTGTGCGCCCGACCAAGCCGAACTCCACCACCGGACAATGGTTTTTGACAAAGCGCGCATCCGAAGTGCCGCCGGTTGTTGACAGTTCAGGCGCAACGCCGGTTTCGGCTTCGACCGCTTTGGCCACCAGATCCGACAGAGGCCCCGGCGGGGTCAGAAAACTTTCACCCGATATGCTGATCGTGACACCGATGTCGACACCGTATTGGGCTGCCACCTGATCCGCCTCTGATTGCAACCAGTCACTCAGGCTGGCCCCGGAATGCAGATCGTTAAAGCGGATATTGACCGCGCCGCTGCATTGCGCCGGGATCACGTTGGTCGCGGCGTTTCCGGTGTCGATCGTGACAACAGCCAGTGTGGAGGCGTCGAAATGGTCTGTGCCCTGATCCAGTTCATGGCTGGCAAGCCGATCCATCAGCCGCGCCATGGCGGGCAGAGGGTTTTTGGCCCGATGGGGATAAGCCGAATGTCCCTGCACACCTGTAATCTTAAACCACGCAGTCATTGAGCCCCGGCGACCGATCTTGATCATCTCGCCCATTTTGTTCGGGCATGTTGGCTCTCCTACCAGACAGACCGACATACGCTCACCCGCGCCTTCCATGTAATCGAGAAGCGCAGTGGTGCCGTCCAACGCATCGCCTTCCTCATCACCGGTAATCGTCAGGACAATTGCCCCGTCCGGCGGGGTGTCACGCACGAAATCCATTGCGGCAGCCGCAAAAGCCGCAACTCCGGATTTCATATCGGTGGTGCCGCGCCCATACATCACACCATCCCGCACCTCGGCCCCGAAGGGCGGCGCAGTCCAGGCAGCTTCGTCGCCGACAGGAACGACGTCCGTGTGACCATTGAATCCGAAACTGCGCGCATGACCTTTCCGCCCCCAACGCGCGAACAGGTTGCTGATACCGCCGCGATCGACGCGCGTGCATTCGAAACCTGCATCCGACAGCACTGTCTCAAGCAAGACAAGCGCTCCGCCTTCTGAAGGTGTTACCGAAGGGCAACGGATCAGTTCGGCTGTCAATTGGACGGGATCAGTCATACGGGGACCTCTGGGACTGTGTCTGACGCGGGTTCGCGCACAGATTCAACGATTTGGCCGATTTTCCAACCCCAATCCGTCAAAAATCGATAATCCGAATATGTAGATGTCAAAGCGGCACCCCAATAAAACATGGAACTTTACCCCGCGACCACCTTGCCGCCCGCCACAAATTCGCGTTACAGGGCCGCGAAACAGGTGAATTGAATATGAAGCGCGCCTTCTTCGCACTAATCTGCCTGACTTTCGCCGTCATCGCACAGCAAAGCCTGGCACAGTCCCTTTCGGTCACAACCGTGACCCGCCCGCCATTTTCCTATGTCGAGGATGGCGACGAAACCGGTTTCTCTATGGATTTGCTGGCGGCTTTGGCCGAGGCTCTGAACTGGGACTACACGGTCAACCGCGTCGACGCCTTTTCTGACATGTTGGGTGCCGTGCAGAGCGGATCTGCAGACCTTGCCATCGCCAATATCTCGATCACTGCCCTGCGCGAAACGCAAATGGATTTCTCTCAACCGATCTTTGAGGCCGGTCTTCAGATCATGGTACCCTCGGACGCGGTACGAAAACCATCGCTGTTGCAGGCCCTGCTGTCGAAAGAACTGTTCATCGCCATAGGGCTGGCCTTTGCCATTCTCCTCGGTGGCGGCATGTTGATGTGGAGCTTTGAACGCCGCGCCCAACCCTATTTCGACCGCGACCTGAACGAAGCGTGGTTCCCATCATTCTGGTGGGCGCTGAACTTGGTTGTGAATGGCGGGTTCGAAGAGCGAATGCCGCGCACTCCGTTCGGTCGAATGTTGGGTGTCGTGCTGGTTGTGTCATCCTTGTTCATCGTGTCGGTGTTCACCGCCCGTATCACCTCGGTCATGACTGTGGACGCCATTACCGGCAGCGTGAATTCGGTGAACGACCTGTACGGCAAGACTGTCGGGACAATCTCGGGGTCGACTGCGGCCAGTTTTCTGAACCGGCGCGAGATCGAGTTTACCAGCTATCCGGGGTTGAATGAGATGCTGGACGCATTCAAGGCCGAAGATCTGGATGCTGTCGTGTTCGACGCGCCGATCCTGTCCTATTTTGCAGCCCATGAAGGCCGACGGATTGCGTCGATGACAGGCGGTGTTTTCCTGCGCGAGAATTACGGCATCGCTTTCCCGACCGGATCGCCACTGGTCGAGGATGTAAACCAGGCATTGCTTGGCTTGCGCGAAGACGGAACCTATGACGAAATCTATCGTAAGTGGTTCGGGTCGCGGAACTAGGCCTGCGCCTCGTCTCCGAAAAACGGTGTCATCTGCGCGACGATCACTGCGTTTTCATCCAATGCCCTCTGCATCAGCGCACGTTCGTCCGCCTCAATATCGTGACCTTGCGCTTCACGCTCGGCCAATGTGCCGTATCCGGTGACATCCAGCGGTGCGGTGTCTGCCTGCTTCAGGATCGCAACCGTCTCACGCACGGCCTCGGCCTCATCCACGCCGCTGGCATAGCACATCAGCGCCGCACCGGTCGCCCCATCGGGCAGCCCGTCGCCCTCCTTGCGGCCAATCTGGACCAGAAGGGTGTAGACTTGCTGACGTGAGGGTTTCTTTTGCTTCTCCATGCACCGGGCCATAGCCCCACGCCGGTTCGCGGTCAAGCAGCCAACAATTGCAGGAATCCTGCCATGCGCCCATAGTACCCAGAATAAACCGATCCCGGATTCAAAGGACGCCTTCATGCCCTACCCAGATTTCATAGCAAGTTTTCCCAGCCTCGACGTACCATTCCCTGACGACGTGGTGCAAACGGCCGTGATCCGGTCGGATGCGGGCTTGGTGGCGTTCTTTACGTTTCTTCAGGATTTCGAATTGCCCTTACATTCTCACAAAGCCCAGTGGGGCACAGTGGTCGAGGGTGAGATTGAATTGACCATCGACGGGCAGACCCGGACCTACCGCTCGGGCGACAGTTATTCGATCCCATCAGGCGTGGAACATGGCGGCAAAATCAAGGCTGGCACACGGGTCATAGATGTTTTCGAGGAACCGGACCGATATCCGATCAAGGGATAAGCTGGGTGAGAGACTCAGTGAACGCGAGTCTCGGCCTCCCTCATTGATTGAAGGTCTCCGGCTGAAAAGCTGTTGAGTTGAATCCGGCACTTTTGCGCCAGTCTTCCTCTTCATTTTAGGCCAATTCCCGCTAGCCGGGACACGACGCCAGCAATTCACAACTAAGCGTCGATGCCGGCCCTACGCTGTGGGTACTGCATAAGTCATTTTCAAAGGAGAGTTGAGATGAGCGTTCTGTCCAGATTGATGACAACAACAGCAAGCGTGATTGTACTTTCCGGTATACCGGCTGTTGCAATTCTGTCCTTTGTAACAAGTGATGCTGCTTATGCCCAAGAAGCGGGCGGTGAAGGCGGCGAAACCACCGGTGGCGGCGAGGCCGAAGGCGGCGCGCAGACCGAAGGCGGAGGTGAATCCGGCAGCGATGGTGAGGCCGAAGGTGGCAGTGAAACCGAGGGCGGTAGCGATTCCGAAGGCGGTAGTGAGGCCGAAAGCGGAGGCGAATCCGGCGGCGATGGTGAATCCGAAGGTGGCAGTGAAGCCGAAGGCGGTGGCGAGGCCGAAAGCGGAGGTGAATCCGGCGGCGATGGTGAATCCGAAGGTGGCAGTGAAGCCGATGGCGGTGGTGAGGCCGATGGCGGTGGTGAGGCCGATGGTGCGGAAACCAATGCAGGAAGCACAGAAGTGGAAGCCATGCAGGGTGAGAGCCGCTAAGCAGCACTTCAAGGCAGGCTAGGGCCACAAGCTTGGTATCTGCCTTAGCCGACCTGACCCAAAGAACAAATAAGGCCGGAGCGTAACTGCTCCGGCCTTATGACATTCCCAGAACGATCAGTCCCGCAGCAATTCGTTGATGCCCGTTTTCGAGCGGGTCTTTTCGTCAACCCGCTTCACGATCACCGCGCAATAGAGACTGACATTGTTCTTTGACGGCATGGAACCCGCGACCACAACCGAATAGGGCGGAACCTCGCCATACATGACTTCTCCGGTTTCTCGGTCCACGATCTTGGTGGACTTACCAATGAACACGCCCATCCCCAGAACCGAGCCTTCGCGGACGATACATCCCTCGACCACTTCCGAGCGCGCGCCGATAAAGCAATTGTCTTCAATGATTGTTGGGCCAGCCTGCATCGGCTCAAGCACTCCACCGATGCCAACGCCGCCCGACAGGTGCACATTCTTGCCAATCTGCGCGCAGGATCCGACGGTGGCCCAGGTATCAACCATCGTGCCTTCGTCAACATAGGCCCCAAGATTCACGAAAGACGGCATCAGCACCACGCCCGGTGCAATATATGCCGACTTGCGGACAACGCAGTTTGGAACCGCGCGGAACCCGGCAGACCGCCACTGGTTTTCACCCCAACCGGCGAACTTGCTGTCTACCTTGTCCCACCAGCCGCCGTCCTGCGGACCGCCCGGCTGGATTTCCATGTCCTTGATACGGAAGCCCAGCAGAACCGCCTTTTTGGCCCATTGATTTACGTGCCAGTCACCGGTTTCCAGCTTTTCCGCCACGCGTAACGAGCCACTGTCCAGCGCATTCAGCGTGTCCTCGATCGCCTCGCGCTGCTCGCCTGTTGTGGCGGGCGTGATGGTCTCGCTTGCCTCCCAGGCGGTTTCGATGGCGGCTTCCAGTTGCGCGTTGGACATGGGGTGTCTCCCTACAGAATCTGTTCACGTTGATTTGGCCTATACGCAAGCCCGACCCATGGCGCAATGCGACGTAGACGGGCCCAATTGCGTCTGAGGCAAAGGGTCATCAGCTTGCGCGCCGGATATGGCGGGTCAGGATCGCCGTTGCTGTGGCCATTTCCTTGCGCTTCAACGCCCGCACGATGGCCGCATGATCCGTGTCAGCCCGTTGCACCCATTTCAACCGCCATTGCGCGAACAAATGGCGTGCGCTTGCGATATGCAGATCGTCGATTGCGTGCAAAAGCCGCGGCAACCCGCAAGGTGTCAGGATGGCGCGATGAAACGTTCTGTTCAGAGCCTCCCATTGCGGCATCGACTGCGCCTCGTCACAGGCGATGCGTGCGTTTTCGATCTTCTCCAGCGCGACCGGAGACATGTTTTGCATCGATTGCTGCAACGCCAGCGTTTCCAACGCCACGCGCATTTCGATCACCTCCCGAACCTCTGCCGGGTCCAGCGCCGTAACCCGCATTCCCTTGCGTGGTTCATGCCGGGCCAACCCATGCGCCTCAAGCCGCAACAAGGCTTCGCGCACCGGAACATGGCTGGTATCGAAGGTTCGGGCAATATGATCCTGCCGCAGCTTTTCACCGGCTGCCAGCTCTCCGGTGATGATCCGCTGGCTGAGGCTTTGGTAAATCGTGTCGGAAATCATTGCAGTCATGGATTATAGATAAAATCCACCATCCACATCCACAACCCGATAATTTACCCAGCGAACGGGTCCGGCGCGATATTTGCACCGCACACCAGAACGGCCACGCGTTCACCCGGTTCAGGCCGATACGCACCCGAGGTCAAGGCGGCCAATGCGGTCGCGCCCGCAGGTTCTACCAGAATGCGATGCGCGCGCCAAAGCGCCAGTTGTGCCGCAGCGATGGCATCGTCAGACACCAGAACCGAACTCATACCCTGTGCCAGTTCAAAACAGATTTCGCCGATCCGCCGCGCGCCCAGCGCGTTTGCGGCGATGCCCGACACGGAAACATCAACCGGCTCACCAGCGCGCAACGCTGCATTCAACGCACAGGACGTTTCCGGCTCGACCGCCACAACCTTGCGCGCGCCACCGAACCAGGCCAGCGCCCCGGCGATCAGCCCGCCGCCGCCAACAGCGACCAGTACCGTATCCGCCTGCAAGCCCTGTACGTCCCATTCGGCAAAACAGGTCCCTTGCCCCGCCACCGTGGCCGGGGCGTCATAAGCATGGATCTGCATTGCACCCGTCGTTGCCTCATGCTCTTGCGCTGCGGTCAGCGCGTTCGCGTATTCACCGGAAACAACACTCAGGTCGGCACCGGTTTGCCGGATCAGTGCGATCTTGGACGGGCCCGCCAGTTCCGGCACAAATATCTTTGCAGGATACCCCAGCGTCTGCGCTGCATAGGCCGCCGCCGCACCATGATTGCCCCCGGATGCGGCGACCACACCCGCAGCCGGCACATCCGAGCTGAGCAGCGTATTGAACGCACCCCGCGCCTTGAAACTGCCGGTATGCTGTATGTGCTCGAGTTTCAGCTCAACCGGATAGCCGGGAATGTTGCTTTCCATAACCGGGGTTACCTGCGCATATCCCGCGATGCGGTCCCGTGCTGCCGATATTTCACTTTTCCAATTCATTCTCGTCTTTCCGTGACTGGCACTCTGCCCGCGAACCCTATAGCTGTTTGTCAAACACGCAAGCAGGGATCGATCACCGATGAGAGAAGACCGCCACAGTCCGTTTCGCGATGCGCAGACTGACCGCTCGACCGCAAAAGAGGTTCCGGACACACCGCAAACACGCTCACCGGCCTACCGTCTGGCTTTCGCGGATGACGAGTTTCTGTGCCGGGACGAGCTGCGCCCTGTACGCTTGCAGCTTGAGTTGCTGAAACCCGAAATGATCATGACCGAGCGTGAGATCGCGTCGACCATCGTCATGTTCGGCGGTGCCCGCATTCCCGAACCCTCGCAAAAGCACACCGCGCGGACAGAAACCCTGGCCGGTCTGTCGAAATATTACGATGAGGCGCGCGAGTTTGCCCGGCTGATGACCGTGAAATCGAAAGAAACCGGCTGCCGCGAGAATGTGATCGTCACTGGCGGCGGCCCCGGTGTGATGGAAGCCGGCAATCGCGGGGCACACGAAGCGGGCGGGTGCTCGATCGGGCTGAATATCGTGCTTCCACACGAACAGGCGCCAAACAGTTTCGTGACACCTGCGCTCAGCTTCAACTTTCACTATTTTGCGATCCGCAAGATGCATTTCCTGATGCGCGCCCGCGCCATCACCATCTTTCCCGGTGGGTTTGGGACTCTGGATGAACTGTTCGAATCCCTGACCCTGATCCAGACCGGCAGAATGGATCGCGTGCCATTCCTGCTGTTTGGCCGCGCGTTCTGGGAAAAGGTCATCAACTGGGACGCACTGGCGGATGCCGGTACGATCTCGGACGAGGATCTGGACCTGTTCCGCTTTGTCGATACCGCGCAGGAGGCGGTCGATATCATCGACAACTGGGAACCCGCACCGCCCCGCGACGAAATTCCGGGGCGCTGAGCGATGAAATCTCCAAAGACCGGCGACATGCTCCACCTGCGTGGCAACGCGCTGTCAAAAGGCGAACCCGTCGCCCTTCCGCTGACGCAAAGCAGCATGTTCCATCTGCCCGGCGCGCCGGACGGTCACCCGACCTATGGCCGTGTCGATAACCCCACATGGGTACATCTTGAGCATGTTTTGTCGCATCTGGAAGACGCGCCTTGCCTCAGCTTCCCGTCCGGCATGGCCGCAATTTCCGCGGCTCTGTTCGCAACGGTGCAAGCCGGATCACGCCTTCTGATCCCTTCGGACGGGTACTATGTCACCCGTCTGTTGGCCGACCGGTTCCTTTCGCGTCTCGGCGTCACTGTCCAAGAGCGCCCGACCACTGCATTCGCCGCAGGTGGTTTTAATGAGTTTGACGTTGTGTTCGTCGAAAGCCCTTCGAACCCCGGTCTGGACATGATTGACCTGAAAGCCGTAGCTGATCAGGTGCGGTCTGCTGGCGGGGTGACGGTTGCCGACAATACGACGATGACGCCGTTGGGTCAGCGCCCGTTGGATTTGGGCATCGACGTGGTCGTGTCGTCTGACACCAAGGCGATGGGCGGGCATTCCGACATGCTGATGGGTCACGTGGCCAGCCGCAACAGTGACATCATGGAACGGGTCGAGGAATGGCGGAGAGTCTCCGGCTCGATCCCCGGACCGCATGAGGCATGGCTGTTGCATCGCGGGTTGGAAACGCTGGATGTCCGGTTCGACCGGATGTGCAGCTCGGCTCAGGTAATAGCAGAACGGTTGGCAGGTCACCCAGCGGTCAAGCAGGTCCGCTATCCTGGGCTGGCCGATGATCCGTCACACACACTTGCGCAGGCACAAACGGCACGGTTCGGATTTCTGCTATCCTTGACTTTGGAAAGCGAAGACAAGGCCGAAGCCTTCATCAACACTTGCCCGCTTTTGCGCCCCGCCACCTCATTCGGTGGTGTTCACAGCTCGGCCGAGCGCCGCGCGCGCTGGGGCGATAGTGTCGACCCGGCCTTCATCCGCCTGTCCGTTGGATGCGAACCGGTGGACGAACTGTGGCAGGCGATCGAGGCCAGCCTGAATGCGCTGTGATTACTTCTTCGCGGCACGCAGTTCCTTGAAAACGTAGATCGGCAGCACCACGCTGGCGATCAACGCCCCCAGCCATACAAGCAGCGTCGCCGCCAGCAGGTTCGAGATACCACCAACTGTCAGCCCCGACGCGATGAGGTCGGTCACCAGCAGGCCCACAAATGTCACGACCAGGGCGATCCCGCCTTTCAATGCGGGCGCTTTCTTTTCGCCAAGCTTCAGTATCAAGGGCTCGGCGATCACCTGAACGACGGTGAAAACGATCACAACCACGATAAATGAGATCGGTTTGATCGCGAAACCGGACAGTATCAGCGAAGCCAGCAACAGCCCGATGGCATTGCCGGCCAGCAGGGCCAAAGCGGATTTGATTCTGCGCGACATGGGATGGCCTCCGTCAATCTACAATCAGGAATATGAAGATATTAGCAGGCTTCTGAGTTTTTTCGAGACAATTCAATCGCCTCTTCCTTTTGACCCGTTGAAAACACGTGGTAGAACACATTCATCAAGATCAGACCTGTCCCTGACCCGCGAGTGTGAGATGAGCGACGATCCCTATTCCGTCCTTGGCGTACCGAAGGACGCCAGCGCCGACGAAATCAAGAAAGCCTACAGGCGTATTGCCAAGGAGTGCCACCCGGACCTGAAACCCGGCGACGCCAAGGCCGAGGCCAAATTCAAGGCCGCAGCTGCGGCTTATGATTTGCTGAAAGATCCAGAAACCCGCGCCCGCTACGACAATGGCGAAATCGACGCCTCGGGTCAGGAACGCCCGCAACAACACTATTACCGGGACTATGCCGAAGCCGCTGGAAACCCCTATCGCGGGCGTCAGGCGGACCCGGACGACATGTCGGACATCTTTGCTGAATTCATGCGTGGCCGCGGTGGATTTGGCGGCCAGCAAAGGCATGAGTTTCATGCGCCGGGGCATAACCTGAACTATTCCCTTCAGATCAGCTTTCTGGATGCCGTGTTTGGCGCCAGTCAGAAACTGACCCTACCAGACGGCAACCGGATCGAGGTCAAGATCCCCGCCGGTATAACCGAGGGTCAAACCATCCGTCTGCGCGGCAAGGGGGCTCCGGGTTATGGCGAAGGTCCTCCGGGTGATGCGTTGGTGACTGTCACGGTCGCCAAACATCCGGTGTTTGATCGTCAGGGCGACGACATTCATATTACGCTGCCGATCAGCATCGATGAGGCCATTCTGGGCGGCAAAGTCGCCGCCCCCACCATCGATGGCGGTGTGAACGTCAATGTTCCAGCGGGCACCAGCAGCGGCAAGACCCTTCGCCTGCGCGGTAAAGGGGTGAAGAAACGCGGCTCATCCCAGCGCGGCGACCAACTGATCGAACTGACCGTTGCGATGCCCGACAAGGTCGATGATGACCTCAGGCAGTTCATGGAGACCTGGCGCGAGACGCACCGCTACGATCCGCGGAAAGGAATGCCATCATGACCCTGACCGAAAAGGAACTGATCGAAACCGTCTCGCGCCTGACCTCTGACCGCCTGACCGAGTATCTTGCGGCCGAGATCGTGATCCCTGAACAATCGGAGCAGGGGCTGGTCTATCACAGTATTGACGTTGCCCGGCTGGAACTGGCTTGCGAGTTGCACGAGCAATACGACATGGAGGCCGATGCGCTGTCGATGATGATCTCATTGATTGATCAGATGCATGGGCTGCGCGCCGAACTGCGCGAGGTTCTGAACGCAGTCGAGGCGCAACCCGAGCCGGTGCGCCATCAACTGATCGAAGTCATCGGCACAGCGCGGTTCCGTCGCAGATAACAGGGTTTTGGGCGCAATGATTTTGGCGTAGAAGGCCGCCTTGATCCTTTGTCAGGTAGCTTCCATGACCCAGCCCAGATCCGAGTTGCTGATGCCCGCGGGCAATCTGCGCAAACTGAAACTCGCCATCCTCTATGGGGCAGACGCCGTGTATCTGGGCACGCCGGATATGTCGCTGCGCACCAAGTCCGAGTTTTCGCTGGACGAGGTGATCGAGGGGGTCGAGTTCTGCCACAGCCATGGCCGGCGCGCCTACCTGACACTGAACCTGTTCTCGCATAACAAAGACATCCCGAAACTGGACGAATACATCGACACGGTGCGCAAGGTGCAGCCCGACGGGTTGATCATCGCCGATCCGGGCGTGTTCCAATACGTCCGCGAGCGCGCGCCCGAACTGCCGCTGCACATCTCGACCCAGGCTAATATCTGTTCGTGGCTGTCGGTGAAGTTCTGGCAGGATCAGGGGGCCGAGCTGGTGGTTCTGGCCCGCGAGGTTTCCTATCCCGAACTGGTCGAGATCCGTGAGAATTGCCCTGATATCAAGCTCGAGGCCTTTGTGCACGGCGCCATGTGCATGACCTATTCGGGCCGCTGCCTGCTGTCGAACTTCATGGCCGAACGCGGGGCCAACCAAGGCAACTGCGCCAATTCCTGTCGCTGGAACTATGGCCTGAAACTGCGCCTCAAGGATGGCACGCATCAGGAATTGCGTATCACCGACGAAAACGCCGACCTGTTCGAGTTTCTGCTGGAAGAAGGCTGTCGCCCCGGTGACCTGATGCCCATCGAAGAGGATGATCGCGGCTCGTACATCCTCAACTCACGCGACCTCTGCATCATGCCGAAGCTGGACGAGTACCTGAAAATCGGAGTCGACAGCCTCAAGGTCGAAGGGCGCGGCAAATCGGAATACTACGCCGCGATCGTCGCGCGGGCCTATCGTATGGCCATCGATGACTATTTCGCGGACCCCGAGAATTGGGACCCCAAGCGTTACATGCGCGAGTTGGAGACCGTGGGTAACCGCGGCTATACGCTGGCCTTCCACGAAGGGCGGCTGACCAATTACGCCCATGATTACGAGCACACGGCGTCCATCGCGCAGTGGGAATATGCCGGGATCGTCACCGAAGTGACCGAGGATGCCTTTCTGGTCGAGGTAAAGAACAAGCTGGAACCGGGCGATGTGCTGGATTTCGTCTCGCCCATCTCGCGCGAGACGGTTCTGCTGCGGGTTTATGATTTCGAACGCGCATCCGATGGTTCGCGGATGGACGTGGTGCATGGCAGCACCAAAACAGTGATCCGCCTGCCCTTCACCCTGTTCGACCACGAGGATATCGACGATCTGCGCGCCAGGTTCCCCGCCTATTCCGTTCTGCGCAAGGAACGCGCCCTGACCGACGAACACTGGAGCCGCATTCGCTTTGACAAGCTCGTGCAGGGATTGGAAACCTCCGGTCGAGACAATCCAACAGCTTATGCACGCCGTCGCGATGATCTGGTTGAAAAGATCGGCGCAGACGGTAACGAACGCCGGTTCAAGACAAACCGCATCGGTACGGAAGGATGCTGCGGCAAGGGCTGCAACGGATGCCTGATCTTCTGGCAGGATGACAAATACGCGTTGGCCCGCGAGGTACTGTCCAAACGGAAGCAAGGCGAGCAACTCAGCCGCCGCGAGGCGACAGAACTCAAGCTGCCGGGAGAACCGGCTTAGTTTCCCGCCCGATATTCTTCGGGAACAAAGAACGTATAGTCACGATCCGCCACTTGTTCGTGACAGACATGGCAATATGCAACTTCGCTGGCACGGGCGCCCATTGTATCGCCATACAAGGACCCGTCTGGCAGCACCATGATATAACGCCAGTCAGCGGTGTTCGGGCTGGTACCCTCTGGCAGTTTTTCCATTATGAACATGGCGCCGGGATGTATGTGACCTTCATCGGTCACAGTCATGCTGTCCTTGGCAAGCACCGATCCCATGGGAAGTTCTTCGCCTTGCTGCAATGTCCCGTAGTTATGGGCCATTCTGTTGGCATACGTGTTTACGTAACGCTGACCGTGTGTCGCGGATATATATGGCGCGTCGTTGAAAAGCGGCCAGCTTTGGTAGTTTAAAACCAGATCCAGTTGCGCCGCAGCATACCCCCGTGCCATGCGGCGGCGCAGTGAATGGTAGTGAGCCGCGGCTTCATCCTTGCTCAGCTCTGCCGGATTTTCGATCGCGATATGAGCGTTGTGACCATCCGCCGTTGCCAGCCCTGCTGAAACCAGAAGTATCGCGCACGCAATGGCCTTGTGCTGGAGAATAATTCGAAGATACGAGTCCATTATTACGACCCACCTGAAAACCAGTTCGCCTGAGCGCCACTTGACGGCAGTATTCGCATTTTAGCGGCTCCAGGATCTCTTACCAGCTCAGGTCCCGGAAACTCACCGCCTTGTGCATCGATTTGAACCTGCATCCTGCGGCATTGAATCATTAAAATATAGCAAATTTTGCATATTGAATCAGTACCTGAAACATTAAGTTTACAGGCACACTTCATGCGTGCAGGCGGTCATCTTTGACAATCAAAGCACGACCATCCAAACCATGATGAATCCAACAGAAAACTACCGGGTTAAACCGGCTTCGGACTCAATCTGTTTGCGCGATTTGCGGGCGCGTTCGGTTGCCGATTTCAACTGACCGCACGCCGCCATGATATCCTCGCCCCGTGTCTTGCGAATGGGAGAGGCGTAGCCTGCCTGATAGATGATGTTGGCAAAAGCGCGGATGCGGTTGTTCGAGCTGCGCTTGTACGGTGCACCGGGCCATTCGTTGAACGGGATCAGGTTGATCTTGGCCGGAATCTTGTGACGCTTGATGTGGTCGATCAAACGATGGGCATCCGCGTCGCTGTCATTCACACCGTTCAGCATCACGTATTCGAACGTGATCCGCTCGGAGTTCGAGGCATTCGGATAGCTGGCCAGCGCCTGCAACAACTCCTCGATATTCCAGCGTTTATTGATCGGAACCAGAACGTCGCGGGTTTCATCCGTGGTTGCATGGAACGAGATCGCCAGCAGACAGCCGATCTCCTCGGCGGTGCGCGCAATTTCGGGCACCACACCGCTGGTTGACAGCGTAATGCGGCGGCGCGACAGGGAAATCCCCTCGGGATCCATCGCGATCTTCATCGCATCGCGGACGTTTTCGAAATTGTATAGCGGCTCGCCCATTCCCATCAGAACGATGTTCGACAGAAGGCGCGTTTCATCCTTTGGCGCACCGGGGGTCGGCCATTCTTCAAGATCGTCGCGCGCCATCATGATCTGCCCGACAATTTCTGCAGATGTTAAATTACGTACAAGTTTCTGGGTGCCGGTATGACAAAACGAACATGTCAACGTACATCCGACCTGAGACGATATGCACAGCGTTCCGCGATCTTCCTCGGGGATGTAGACCACCTCGACCTCGTGCCCACCCGCGATCCGGCACAGATATTTGCGGGTGCCGTCCTCGGACACCTGTCGGGTCACCACCTCGGGTATCTCGACCACAAAGTTGTCGGCCAGTTGCGCACGGTAGGCTTTGGCCAGATTCGTCATCTGGGAAAAATCACGCACACCCCATTGATAAATCCACTGCCAGATCTGACCGGTGCGCATCTTTGCCTGCTTTTCCGGCGTGCCATGTTCGATCAGGACCTCGCGCAAACGGTCGCGAGTGAGACCGACAAGGTTCACCTTCCCCTCGGGCAATTTGCGAGGGAGGGTCATGACGTCTTGAGTGATCGGCGCTTTGGGCGACATTGTGGTACCTGCTGAGGCGTATCTTCAAGGATTCTGGCTTGGAATGCGCCTCTATATAGGAACCTGTGCAAAGATCAAAAGGAATCGTTTCAGTCAGTTGGCAAAACTCAACAGTTCTTCAACGCGTGCCCGCCCTAAGTTCACCCGGCATGATGTGATTGCGATACCTGTACCCGATCCGCCACCAAACGACGCGCCGACGGCGGTGCAATGCGTGTCGCGATAGGTTTCCCAAGCCTGTTGCGCCGCCATGAGGGCAGGTTCAGCCTCTTTCCGCCCGGTGACCTCGTCCAGCTCCTTGGCAGATTGTACCGCCAATTCAAAACTCACCTGCAGCGCGCGCGACACCCGTGTGTCCATCTCTCCGACGCAGGATCCGATTTCGACTTGTGATCCGGCGTCGGAACACTCCAACGCCGGGTCGGCGGTTGCGGTGGCTGGCAAAAGCAGCGCAATCAAGATCAGACGCATGGCCGTCTCATTCATCTATTCAGCAGGGATCAGGCCAGAGTAACATGTTTTGCCAGAAAGGTTTAGATGCAGGTTGGCCCCCTGAACCAACGGAAATGCAGTTCCGCGTCAGACACCCGCGGGTGGGACATAGCAATCTTCGGCATCCAGGGTCTTGACCGGATCATTCGGCCCGCATTGTTCGCCTGTTACAGGATAAGTCTCGCCCTTGTTTTCACAGGCGCTCAGCAGCATGGCCGATATCATCATCAGCGCGGCAAGAGATTTGTTCAGCATGGTGGCAACTCCTTGGTTTCTCTTGAACTGATTAGTTCAGAAACCGTCAGAGCTCACATTGATACGGATCAAGTAAACGGGTTGATCCTGCGTAAAGGTAACGTGAAGCGCAAAAAAAGCCCCGCCAAAGACGGGACCATTTGCTTAGGCCGGGGTGCTTATTTGGTGCAGCGCTTTTCGGCGTCTTCGATTGCTGCGGTGAATCCCAGCAACGAGAAAGTGTCCTTGGTTTGCGTGCCGCGTTCGGACCGGGCAGTCAGAACGGCCTCGGTTCCGCGTTTCAGCGCGGTGACGATCTTGGCGTCATCTGCATCTGATGCGGGCCAGGCCCACTCGCCTTCGGTGAACAGTTCAAATTCGGACCCGTCGACATTCAGGTTCACCGTCGACCCCGGTGCAAACGGATAGCCGCCGGTAAAGGTCACTTGTCCTTTGACCTCGGCATTGGGGCGATAGAACACAAACAACAGGATGTCGCTGCGCCGCACGGATACGACACGCCCGCCCCGGGTGTTCACGGTTTCCTTGGGGGCCGAAACGCTCCAGCATTCGGTGGGATCATCTTCGACAAAAACGCTCCAGTCCGTTTTTGCAGCAACCCGGTTTGTGCTTGTCGCCTGTTGGGCGAGTGCAGACGTTGCGGCGATGCCTGCCACACACAGGCCCGCAATCGTACGAACGAGCATTGATCCCATTTGTCCAGCCTCCTAGCTCGACCGATACCTCAAATCCATCGGACATGGCTGCGAACCCTTCCGGCCCGTCTATTCCGTTGCGCATTCCGATGATTGCCGACATACACACACTAACGCAGGTTTCGCCACAGGCGAAAGGGCGATTGGCAGATTTTTGCGCATAAATTTCGGAGGTCCTAATGACGCAGCCCGTAGCAATGACAGAACTGTGGCGCGGCAACTTGCTGGAAAGCCTGCATCTGGGCCACGCGGTCATCTGCGACGACACCGGCCAGATCGTGCGCAGCTGGGGCGACCCGCAGGCGGTTATCTATCCGCGCTCATCCGCCAAGATGATTCAGGCGCTTCCGCTGGTCACGTCGGGAGCCGCGGCAAAATACGGATTGAACAGCGAACATCTTGCGCTGGCCTGCGCGTCACACAACGGGGCCGCGATCCATACCGACCGCGTGACGGCGTGGCTTGATCATCTGGGGTTGAGCGAGCACGACTTGCGCTGCGGGCCACAGGAGCCCGCAGACACCGCAGCGCGGGATCGGCTGATCCTGGCGGATGACACCCCGTGCCAGATCCACAACAATTGTTCCGGCAAGCATTGTGGTTTCCTGACACTGGGTCAGCATATGGGCGCAGGGCCGGAATATCTGGAAATCGATCACCCGGTGCAGCAGGCCTGCCTGTCTGCCATCGAAGAAACGTCAGGCGAAACCAGCCCCGGTTATGGTATTGACGGCTGTTCCGCCCCGAATTTCGCCGTATCCCTGTCCGGGCTGGCCCGGTCGATGGCGTGGTTCGCCAGCGCCTCGGATCGGTCCGACCGTTCCAGCGAGGCAGCGGTTCAGTTGGTGGCGGCCATGGTGAAACACCCGGAACTGGTCGCCGGTGAGACCCGTGCCTGCACCGAACTGATGCGCGCCATGAACGGACGCGCCGCCATCAAGACCGGGGCCGAGGCGGTGTTTGTAGCCATCATCCCGGAAAAACGCATGGGCGTTGCGCTCAAGATCACCGATGGCACCACACGGGCCAGCGAATGCGCCATCGCCGCTATTCTGGTGAGCCTTGGTGTGCTGGAGGCCGATCACCCGGCCACCCGCAAATTCATGAACGCCACGCAATACAGCCGCCGGGGGCTGGAATGCGGCGTGATCAAACCTGCGCCGGGTTTCCCCGGCTAAGGCCCCTACATCTCGATCTCGTGCACCTCGGCCACTTCAACCGAGCCCGAGCCGTTGACAACCATCGGACAGCCCTTGGCCATCTCGGTCGCGGCGTCGATGCTGTCGGCCTTGATAACGGTAAAGCCCGAGGCCGGGTTTGCACCACCATTGTCGACAACCCCGCTGCTGCTGACCGTATAGGATTGTCCGACCGGGTTGCCGGGGATCTCTAACGCTTCGGCCATACCCTGAAACCATGCGCCCCAAGCGGCCATGGTCGCCTCGATCTCGGCGGGGTCGGTCGGGGTGTGTCCCCCGTGATAGACAAACAAATATTGGGGCATATCGCTCCTCCCTGATGAAACCTTATTTGCACTTCGCTTCGAGTTTGCGCAACGAAGACGTCCAGCCCTGATTGTGGTTCGCGGCTGCTTCGGCATCGGCCAGTTCGCGGTGGTCCAAAACCAGACGTGACCCTGTGCCTGTCGCTTTGACTGTGAAGGTGACGTGGCTTTCGGCCCCGCGCTGATCCTGATCGTCATGCCAGCCCCAGGTAAACCCCACCGAGTTTGGCGGGTCGACATGCGTGACGTGGCCCGAGACCTTGTATTGCTGGCCCTCGCTGTTTTCCATGACCGAATACCACGGGCCGGTGCGCGAGAAATCCAGATTGTGATCAGGCACGTGCATCCCTTCGGGCCCCCACCATTGCAACAACCGGCTGCCGTCGCTGATCCATGCGAACAGGTCTTGTGGGCTGACGGGGAAGTCCCGTTCCAGTTTCAGGTCGGCCATGAATTCTCCCTTTCGATGATATCACTGAGGCGATCGAGGCTGCTCTCCCAGAATTGCCGTTTGGAGATGGTCCAGTCGGCAATCATCCGCAGCCCGTCGGACCGGATGGAGTACATCCGTTGTGTGCCCCGCACACGCTGCTGAACCAACCCTGCCTCGCGCAGCACCTTGAGGTGTCGCGAGATCGCAGCGCCGGATATTCCACGCCCTTCGATCAGGTCACCAGCGGGCAGTTCGCCCTGCTCCATCAACTGCTCGACAATCGAGAACCGGGTGGCATCAGACAAAGCGGAAAAGGTGGTCAGAAGCGTGCTCATGACCTCTATTTAACACAAATGTTAAATAATGGAAAGCCCTGTCAGGATTCGGCAAAATCCGCGCGACTGTACCCTTGCAGGTAAAGCAGTGCCGTCAGGTCGCCGTGATTCACCCGCACGTCGCATTTTGCGGCCACCGACGGCTTGGCATGAAGCGCAACCCCGGTTCCGGCCCGCCCCAGCATGCCCAGATCATTGGCCCCGTCGCCCACGGCGATCACGTCACTTTCGGACAGGCCAAGGCGTGTCGAGATCTGTTCAAGCGCTTCGATCTTGGCCTGACGTCCCAGAATAGGACGCGCCACATCGCCCGTCAGTTTGCCATCTGAGGCCAGCAGAGTGTTGGCGCGGTTTTCATCGAACCCCAGCAGTTCTGCCACCCGCGCGGTGAAGGCGGTAAAGCCACCGGACACCAGTGCAGCATAGGCACCGTTGGCCCGCATCGTTGCCAGCAACACCTGTCCGCCGGGCATCAGGGTGATCCGTTCGCGCAGGACTTTGCCAATGACGCTTTCATCCAGATCCTTCAGCAGACCAACCCGTTCGATCAGAGCACCCTCGAAATCCAGCTCTCCGTTCATGGCGCGGGCTGTGATGTCCTTGACCCTTTCGCCGACGCCAGCCTCATCCGCCAGTTCGTCAATGCATTCCTGCTGGATCATGGTGCTGTCCATATCGGCCAGCAGCATCTTTTTGCGCCGCCCAGCCGCAGGCTGTACAATCAGGTCCACGCCCATGCCTTGCAAGTCTGCCCAAACGTCCCAGCGATTGGCGGGCATGTCGCGCAGGTCAAACTCGACCGCCTCGTCCGGGCTGAGCCACAGGACATCCCCACCGCCCCACGCGTTGCGCAGCGATTCTGGCAAGGCGCGGTCCAGTGAGGGTGCAGCCGGGTTGGTCAGCAAAGTGGCGACGTACATATTCCAATCTCCAGTGTCATACCCATGCGGAACGGTCAGGGCGTCAATGGTGTTCGACCTTGTTCGGTCAGTTCCCAGCAATTCTGTCCCTCGAATACGGCGACGCCCGTCGGGCGTCCGTACCCGGCCCCCGTGTCCAGATTGATCCGGTTGCCATAATGCGTCGCCTGATCCACAGGCGTGTGTCCATGAACGATCAGTTTGGGATACGGGCCTTGGTAGTCGTGGAAGTCCTGTCTGATCCAGATCAGATCACTTGCCTGCTGTTCATTCAGCGGCACACCCGGACGGATACCCGCATGAACAAAGGCAATCTCGGGCGTCTGATGCATCGCCACCAGATCGCGCAGAAAGGTCAGGTGCGATTTCGGCACGGCTGCCTGTGCCATCCGGTGCAGGTTTTCAAGGCGTATCTGACCTTCGAATTCCACCCCATAGCTGCGCAGGGTTTCGACCCCGCCCAACCTGTCATGCAGCCAGTGGTATCCCACCAACAAATGCGGATCGTGGCGCGGCGTGTCCTCCATGAACCAGGCAAACATGCGATCGTGATTGCCCAGCAGAGTGATCCAGTTCCGACCCGCATCACGCCCGGCAATCAGGCGTTCGATCAGCCCGCGACTGTCAGGGCCGCGGTCAACGTAGTCACCCAGAAACACGATCTGAGCATCGGGGCCGCCGTCGCTTTGGATCAGGGACAGCGCGCGCTCCAGCTCAGCCACCTGCCCGTGCAGATCACCAATAACATAGATTGGCTGCGTCATAGACGGCCTCCGGCGGTAAAGTTCAGCTTGCTTGTGCCTCAGATCATGGTTTGAGAGAACAAAGGACCCGGATATTCGCATAACCGGGTCCTGAACTGTTCCTCAAACTCAACAGCCCCGATCAGGCGACGTCGAATTCCAGTGGCTTGATCTGTGTGAACAGGCCTGTTTCGGCAAGCTTCGCCCGCGCTTCGGCCGGGACCGGTTCGTCGACATAGAGCAATGCAATCGCTTCGCCTCCGGCCTCAGCGCGGCCGAGGGTAAAGTTGGCGATATTGACGTTGCTCTCACCCATGGTCTGACCCAGCGTGCCGATGATGCCTGGCACGTCTTCGTTGGTGGTGTACAGCATATGAGCGCCGACCTCGGCATCGATGTTGATGCCCTTGATCTGGATAAAGCGCGGCTTGCCATCGCTGAACACGGTGCCGGCGATCGACCGTTCACGCTTGTCCGTTACGACTGTGACCTTGATATAGCCATCAAAAACACCCGACTTGTCCTGATTGGTGGTCGAGATTTTGATCCCGCGTTCTTTCGCGACCACAGGGGCCGAGACCATGTTCACCTCGGGGTTGAACTTTTTCATGATCCCCGCGACCACGGCACAATTCAGCGCAGCCAGATTCATTTCAGCGGCCACACCGTCATAGAGAATGTTGATCGCCTTGACCGGCTCGTCCGTCATCTGGCCGATGAAGCTGCCCAGATGACCTGCCAGCTTGATCCACGGCCCCATCAGCTTGGCTTCTTCCGCAGTCACGCTGGGCATGTTCAGCGCGTTCTCGACCGCGCCTGTCAGCAGGTAGTTCGAAATCTGTTCAGCCACCTGCAAGGCTACGTTCTCCTGCGCCTCGGTCGTCGCCGCACCCAGATGGGGCGTGCAGACCACGTTGGGCAGGTTGAACAATGCGTTGTCCTTGGCGGGTTCCTCGCTGAACACGTCAAAGGCCGCTCCGGCAACATGGCCGGATTGCAGCATCTCGGCCAGAGCCACTTCATCCACCAAACCGCCACGGGCACAGTTGATGATCCGTACACCCTTTTTGGTTTTGGCCAGATTTTCGCGGCTCAGGATGTTGCGGGTTTGATCCGTCAGCGGCACATGCAGGGTGATGAAATCGGCGCGTGCCAGCAGTTCGTCCAGTTCGACCTTTTCGACACCCATCTTGGAGGCTTTCTCTTCGCCCAGATAAGGATCATAAGCGATGACTTTCATCTTCAGGCCCAAAGCACGTTCGCACACGATGCCACCAATGTTACCGGCACCGATCACGCCCAGTGTCTTGTTGGTCAGCTCGATCCCCATGAACTTGGACTTTTCCCACTTGCCCGCATGGGTCGAGGTGCTGGCCTCGGGGATCTGCCGCGCCACGGCGAACATCATCGCGATGGCGTGTTCGGCGGTGGTGATCATGTTGCCGAAGGGCGTGTTCATCACGATCACACCTTTTTTCGAGGCCGCCTCTTTGTCGACATTGTCGGTGCCGATCCCGGCGCGGCCGATGACCTTCAGCCTGTCGGCTTTTTCCAGCAGGGTCGGTGTGACCTTGGTGGCCGAACGGATGGCAAGACCATCATATTGACCGATCACCTCGGCCAGCTTGTCTTTGTCCTTGCCCAGATCGGGCATGAAATCCACGTCGATGCCACGGTCGCGGAAAATTTGCACTGCGGTTTCGCTGAGCTTGTCGGATACCAGTACTTTGGGAGCCATTTTGCTTGGTCCTTTGAATTCTTCAGGGGGTGGCGGGCTGACGCCCGCCCTATATCGGTGATGGGGTAGGCCGGGCTTCAGCCCGGCACATAAAACTCAGGCAGCCTGCGCCTGCGCTTTGATCTCGGTCGCAAAGGCCCAGGCCAGCCAGGGCAGCATCGCCTCGATGTCCGAGGTTTCAACCGTACCGCCGCACCAGATGCGCAGACCTGCTGGCGCGTCGCGATAGGCGCCGATATCCAGCGCGATATTCTCGATCTCAAGCCGCTTGGCGACTGCCTTGGCAAAGGCTGCACCGTCCTGAATACGGGCATCGGTGAACTTCAGGCAGACGGATGTGTTCGAACGCGTCGCCTCATCCTCGGCCAGATTGGCAATCCAGCCATTCTGGTCGCAGAACGCGTGTACCGCACCCGCATTGGCATCCGCCCGCGCAATCAGCCCCTGCAATCCGCCCACCGAGCGCGCCCAGTCCAGCGCAAACAGATAATCCTCAACCGCCAGCATTGACGGTGTGTTGATCGTTGCCCCGGTAAAGATGCCTTCGATCAGCTTGCCGCCCTTGGTCAGGCGGAAAATCTTGGGCAGCGGCCATGCGGGGATATAGCTTTCCAGCCGTTCAACAGCACGCGGGCTGAGGATCAGCATCCCGTGGGCTGCTTCGCCGCCCAGCACTTTCTGCCAGCTGAAGGTCGTTACATCCAGCTTGTCCCAGGGCAGATCCATCGCAAAGGCCGCCGAGGTTGCATCACAGATCGTCAGGCCCTGGCGATCATCCGCAATCCAGTCGCCATTGGGCACCCGAACACCCGAGGTGGTGCCGTTCCACGTAAAGACCACGTCATTTGCGAAATCGACCGAGGCCAGATCAACGATCTGCCCGTAATCCGCGGTTTTCACCTCGGCGTCGATTTTCAACTGCTTGACCACATCGGTCACCCAGCCGGACCCAAAGCTTTCCCAGGCCAGCATCTCGACCTTGCGCGCACCCAGCAAAGACCACAGCGCCATTTCAACCGCGCCAGTGTCCGAGGCGGGAACGATGCCAACGCGGTAATCCGCCGGAATGCCCAGAATCTCGCGCGTGCCTTCGATGGCCGCCTTCAGCTTGTCCTTGCCGACAGCGGCGCGGTGCGACCGGCCCAATGCGGCATCGGCCAGTTTTGTCAGGTCAAATGTGGGGGGTTTGGCACAGGGGCCCGAAGAAAAGCGCGGATTGGCCGGCCGCGTCGCCGGTTGTTCGATCGTCATGTGTATTACCCTTCCAGATACACGCCCCTCGTTGGGGAGGGGTGTCCCACGGACAGACCTAGGGGGCCTTCGCACCTGCAGCAAGCGGAAAAGACGCTTTACCGGGTAAAAACGACATCTGAAACGGGCACAAATCAGAACACGCGTTTCCGATTGGCGAAAAACCCCGCCGATGTTTCGGCGGGGTTTGTCTGTGTTACTCTGCGGCGTCTTCGTATGCGTCCATTGGTGGGCATGTGCAGACGAGGTTTCGGTCGCCGTATGCGTTGTCGACGCGGTTGACGGGGGACCAGTATTTGTCGACGCCCATGGATCCCGGCGGGAAGCAGGCCTGTTCGCGGGTGTAGGGGCGGTCCCAGTCGCCGACCAGATCGCGCACTGTGTGGGGGGCGTTTTTCAGCGGGTTGTTTTCCGCGTCGATCTTGCCGTCGATGATGTCCTGCGCTTCCGAGCGGATCGAGAGCATGGCGTCGCAGAAGCGGTCGAGCTCGTCCTTGGGTTCGGATTCGGTGGGCTCGACCATCAGGGTTCCGGCCACCGGCCAGCTCATCGTGGGGGCGTGGAAGCCTGAATCGACCAGGCGCTTGGCCACATCGTCGACGGTGACATGCGCCGCCTCGTCCAGCGGCCTTGTGTCGAGGATGCATTCATGTGCCACCCGACCCGTTTCCGAGGTGTAGAGGATCGGATAGGCGTCCTTCAGCCGCGCCGCGATGTAGTTGGCGTTCAGGATCGCCACTTTCGTGGCCTGCGTCAGCCCCGCGCCGCCCATCAGCAGCACATAGGCCCATGAGACGGGAAGGATCGAGGGCGAGCCGAAGGGCGCCGCCGAGACCGGGCCCACGGCGGTGCCGTATTCCGGGTGGCCCGGCAGATGCTCGGCCAGATGCGCCTTGACGCCGATCGGACCCATGCCGGGGCCGCCACCGCCATGCGGGATGCAGAAGGTCTTGTGCAGGTTCAGGTGGCTGACATCGCCGCCAATGTCACCCGGACGTGCCAGCCCGACCATGGCGTTCATGTTGGCGCCGTCGATATAGACCTGACCGCCGTGATCATGGGTGATCTGGCAGACCTCCTGCACGGTGGTCTCGAACACGCCATGGGTCGAGGGGTAGGTGATCATGCAGGCGGCCAGATGGTCCGAATGCTTTTCCGCCTTTTCGCGGAAATCATTCAGATCGATATTGCCCTTGTCATCCGATTTCACCGGCACAACCTGCCAGCCCACCATCTGCGCCGAGGCCGGGTTGGTACCATGGGCCGAGGTCGGGATCAGGCAGACATTGCGCTGCCCTTCGCCGCGGGCGAAGTGATAGTTGCGGATGGTCAGAAGACCCGCATATTCGCCCTGCGCGCCCGAGTTGGGCTGCTGGGAGATCGCGTCATAGCCGGTGATCTGGCACAGCTTGTCGTTCAGATCCGCAATCATCTCGTGATAGCCCCGCGCCTGATCTTCGGGCACGAAGGGATGCAGGTTGCCGAACTCGGGCCAGGTGACCGGGATCATCTCGATCGTGGCGTTCAGCTTCATGGTGCACGAGCCCAGAGGGATCATCGCCCGGTCCAGCGCCAGGTCGCGGTCGGCCAGACGGCGCATATAGCGGGTGATCTCGGCCTCGGCCCGGTTCTTGTGGAAGATCGGGTGGGTCAGGTAAGCGCTTTCGCGCAGCGCGTAATCCGGCAGGCGGTATTGCTTGTTCGAGCTGTCATCCTTGCGGTCAATGCCAAAGGCACCCCAGACCGCCTCGATGGTCTCGGGGCGGGTCTGTTCGTCCAGGCTGATGCCCACGCGGGTCTCGCCGACCTTGCGCAGGTTGACGCCGCGGGCCACGGCGGCCTCCATCACCACGTTCTGCAGGTGGCCGACCTCGACCGTGATGGTGTCGAAGAACACTTCGGGTTCAACCGCAAAGCCCGCCTCTTCCAGACCGGCGGCCAGACGCGAGGTCTTGCGGTGCACCGATTGCGCGATTGCCTTGATGCCGTCGGGACCGTGATAGACCGCATACATCGAGGCAATGACGGCCAGCAGCGCCTGCGCGGTGCAGACGTTCGAGTTCGCCTTTTCACGGCGGATGTGCTGCTCGCGGGTTTGCAGCGCCAGGCGGTAGGCCTTGTTGCCGCGGCTGTCGATGCTGACCCCGATGATCCGGCCCGGCATCGAGCGCTTCAGCTTGTCGGTGGTCGCCATATACGCGGCGTGCGGGCCGCCATAGCCCATCGGCACGCCAAAGCGCTGGGTCGAGCCGATGGCGATATCCGCGCCCATCTCGCCGGGGGATTTCAGCAGCGCCAGCGACAGGATGTCGGCGGCGACCACAGCGATGGCGTTATGTTCATGCAGCGCCGCGATCTCGTTCGTGAAGTCGCGTACATGGCCATGGGTGCCCGGATACTGGAAGATCGCGCCAAAGACGGCACCTGCATCCAGCTGATCGGGATCGCCCACCTGCACGTCGATGCCCAAGGGTTCGGCGCGGGTTTTGATGACCGCGATGGTCTGCGGATGACAGTTGCGATCCACAAAGAAGGCCGCGTTATTGGCTTTGGACCGGCCGCCGCGCTTGGCCATTGCCATGGCTTCTGCCGCAGCCGTGGCTTCGTCCAGCAGGGACGCGTTGGCCACATCGAGCCCGGTCAGGTCGCTGACCATGGTCTGGAAGTTCAGCAGCGCCTCGAGCCGGCCCTGGCTGATCTCGGGCTGATAGGGTGTGTAGGCCGTGTACCAGGCCGGGTTTTCCAGGATGTTGCGCAGGATCGGCGCCGGGGTGGTGGTGCCGTAATAGCCCTGACCGATCAGCGAGGTCAGAACCTTGTTCTTGCCCGCCACCTGTTTCATGTGGAAAAGCGCATCGCGTTCCGTCATCGCCGGGCCCCAGTCCAGCGGTTCCTTCTGCCGGATCGCGGGCGGGACGGTAGCGTCGATCAGCTGGTCCAGCGTCTTGAAGCCGATCACCTGCAGCATGTCGCGCATCTCGGTCGGGCTGGGCCCGATGTGGCGGCGATTGGCGAAGTCATAGGCTTCGTAGTCGGTCAGTTTGAAGGCCATTGCAGCGCTCCTCAAGGATAGGTCAGGTCCGGCGGAGACGGCAGGAGCCTCCGGCGGGAGTATTTGGAAAAAGATGAAGCGGGGAGCCCCGGTCTCTGGGGCTCCGGGCCGGATTTATCCGATAAAGGCCTTGTAGCCGGCTTCGTCCATCAGATCTTCCAGCTGCGCGGCGTCGGCGATCTTGATCTTGTAGATCCAGGCCTCGCCCTCGGGGTCGTCGTTCAGCGCACCGGGGTTGTCGGCCAGCGCCTCGTTCACTTCCGTAATCTCGCCATCGACCGGTGCATAAAGCTCGGAGGCCGCCTTGACGGATTCGATCACGCCGATCTCGCCATCCTTCTCGAACTCGTCGCCCACCTCCTGCTGCTCGACAAAGACCACCTCACCCAGCTGCTCGGCCGCGTGTTTGGTGATGCCCAGCGTGGCCGTGTCGCCGTCGACCGCCAGCCATTCATGCTCTTCGGAATAATAGGTTGCCATGTCTCTCTCTCCTGACTTCAACGCTTGTAATTCTGTGTGACGAAGGGCAGCGCCACGATCTGTGCCGGTTGCGCCTTGCCCCGGATGATCAGGTTGACCTTCTCGCCCGGCTCGCCATGGCCCGCGGACACATAGCCCATCGCAACCGGGCCGCCGACCGTGGGGCCAAAGCTGCCCGAGGTGATCTGACCGATGGTATTGCCCTCAAGGCATTGCACCTCGACCCCCTGACGCGCGGGGGCGCGGCCGTCGGGCTTGATGCCCACCAGCTTGCGCGCAGGCCCCTCGGCCAGTTCGCGCTGCACACGTTCCGCTCCCGGGAACCCACCTTCTTCCTTGCGACGCTTCTGGATCGCCCAGCCGAGGCTGGCCTCGACCGGCGAGGTGCTCTGGTCGATGTCATTGCCGTACAGGCACAGCCCGGCTTCAAGCCGCAGGCTGTCGCGCGCGCCCAGACCCGCCGGTTCGCAATCCTCATGCGCAAGGAACGCCCGGGTGATCTCGATCGCCTTGTCTTCGGGGATCGAGATCTCGTACCCGTCCTCGCCCGTGTAGCCCAGCCGCGAGATGCGGCATTCGACACCCAGGATGTCGGCAATCGTGGTTTCCATGAACTTGAGGTCGCGCGCCGCGGGGCAGAGCGCGCCCACCACGTCCTCGGCCTTGGGGCCTTGCACCGCAACCAGCGCGCGGTCGAAGATCTCGGTCACCTCAACCCCGTCCAGATTGTCGCGCATATGCGGAATGTCCTGATGGCGCAGCGCCGCGTTCACCACCACAAAGTAATGATCCCCCGCGTTCGACACGATCAGGTCATCCATGATCCCGCCTTCGGCATTGGTGAAGAACCCGTACCGCGCCTTGCCTTCCTTCAGCGTCGCATAAGCCTGCGGACACAGTGCTTCCAGCTTCTCGCCCACATTCTCGCCCCGCAATATCACCTGACCCATATGCGACACATCAAACAACGCCGCCTTCTCGCGGCACTGCTTATGCTCGCCCATGATCCCCAGCGGATACTGAACTGGCATCTCCCACCCGGCAAAATCAACCATCTTGCCGCCCAACTCAACGTGAAGCCCATACAACGGCGTGCGTCTAATCTCGGTCATCTTGGATACCTTTTCGTATCTATCGGTTTCGAACGCATTCCCGTCAGTCTGCCCCACGCTATCAATTTTGCAACGATTCCGGTCAACTTGCGAACCAGAGTACCGTCTGTTGGACAAGCCTGTATACGGGTGCATGCATCCTTTGCGTTCCTATAGGAAACTTTTTTCCCTTAGGCAACATTCGTCTTTTGGCTTTTGCAAAGGTTTGCCGATCACAGTTTCGAGCGCGACGATAACACCAGACCAACCAACCGCAATGGCCTGTAAAAACAGTATTTTGCCCGCACCTTATCGCGCCTGCCCGTCAAGTGACTGCACTGCGAGATCCAGCACCCTCAGCCCGGCCACAAGATCGCTTTCGGTGGTATCTTCGGCAAAATCGTGGCTGACACCGTTGATCGAGGGCACAAACAGCATCGCAACAGGCATAAGGCGCGACACGTTTGTGGCATCGTGCAGAGCGCCCGACGGCATCCTGCGCCATCTGCCGGGTGCCACCTGTTCGGCCCCATGTTCCAGCGCCGCGCGCAGGGACTGATCCATCGTGACGGGTTCCAACCCAAGCAAAGGGCCGTAGGTCAGTACCATGCCCTGTTCGCTGGCTATTTCCTGCGCCGTTGTACGGATGATCTCCTCCATCCGCGACAGCCGATCCGGATCGCCATCGCGCCACTGCATCGAGAACCGCGCCCGACCCGGCACGATGGACGACGCATTGGGGTGAAGATCAACCCGCCCGATGGTCCAGACGGTTTGCGGTGTCACCACGTTGCGAAACCGTTCGTTGAGGCGCGTATTGAACAGTGACAACGCCTGAAACGCATCGCGGCGCAAATGCATCGGCGTGGTGCCCGCGTGATTCTGCTGCCCTTCGAAAGTGACCGACATGTCCCGGATGCCGACGATATCGGTGACGACACCGATCTGCTCGTTCGCAGCGTCCAGAGAAGGGCCCTGTTCGATATGCATCTCGACAAAGCCGCTGAACCGCGCGGGATCGACAAAACCCTGCGACAGGTCCGCCATGGAAGATCGGGCCTCGCCAAAGCTGACGCCAGAACCGTCGGTCAACACGTCGGCCTTGTCCAGCGGCAGACCGCCGGACCAGACCGCCGAGCCCGTGGTCACACCGAACCGGCCTTCTTCGTCCTGAAAACTGACGACCGAGATCGGCTGGTCGCTGGACCGCGCGATTTCCAGCGCGGCAATCACGCCGAGCGCACCGTCCAGCCAGCCGCCTTCGGGCTGGCTGTCAGAATGCGACCCCATGAGCAGAGAGCGGCCAGGCGCCAGCCCGAACAGGTTGCCGACCGGGTCGAAATGCGGTGTCAGACCCGCATCGGCCATACGGTCCGCCAGCCATTGGCGCGCCGCAATATCCGCTTTTGAATAGGCCGGGCGGAAAACTCCTTTGCCCACACCCGAGGCACCGAATTCACGCAGCTTGTGCAGATCCTCCAGAAAACGCGTGTGATCGACGGCCATGAATCCCTCCGGGCGCAGTTGGTCAGGGCGACCATAGCCAGAAACCGGACAGCTGCGAATGTTTTTCCGGCGAGATCAAGAAACCCCTCTGGTCCCGGCAAGGAACCTGCCCTAAGACTTCGGCGCAAGAGGGAGCGACATGTCACATATCACATTGGTGCGCCACGGGCAGGCAAACACGACAGCGCGCGACGAAGCAAGCTATGACAAGCTGAGCGATCTGGGCCATCAACAGGCCCGCTGGCTGGGCGCGCATCTGCGTGACACCCGCAGCCACTATACACGCGTCTATTGTGGCACCCTGACCCGCCACACCGAGACGGTCGCCAGCATGGGATTGACCGATTCTGTCTGCGACGCACGGCTGAACGAGATTGAGTATTTCACCCTTGCACAGTTGTTCGAAGAACAGCACGGCGTCGAAATCCCGACCGACCGCGAGGGATTTGTCGAACACTTGCCCAAAACCTTCGCGGCCTGGGCCAGTGGAAAGATCGAGAACGCTCCGGAAACCTTCGAGGCGTTTGAAGCCCGCGTCCGCGATGCGCTGCACGAGATCGGGACCGAGGGCGGACCGGCCATCGTCGTGACCTCGGGCGGGTTGATCTCGATGGTGGTGCGGCAGGCGATGGGGTTGGACATCCCGTCGATGGCGCGGGTGGCCCTTGCCATCATGAACACGTCGATGCATCGTCTGCACCCGATTGGCGCGCAGCTGAGCCCGGTCCTGTTCAATGCGGTGCCGCATCTGGAAGCACCTGACCGGCAGTTTGCGCAGACCCACCTGTAGGAAGCAGATTGGAGATCCCAGATGCAGCTTTATTATGCACCCCGAACCATCTCGGTCGCTGTTGTGATTGCTCTGGAAGAGGCCGAGCTGGACTATGAAGCGATCAAGCTGGACTTTGCCGATGGGGAACAGACAAAACCGGCCTACAAGCAGATCAATCCCAAGGGGCGCGTTCCGGCGCTGGTGGTCGATGGCGGCATCCTGACCGAGACCGGCGCGTTGCTGGAATATATTGCGGCCAAGGCACCCGAGGCCGAATTGGTGCCAGCTGATCCGGTCATGGCCGCCCGCATGCGTGAGGTGATGTTCTATCTGGCCTCGACCATGCATGTGAACCACGCCCACAAGCTGCGCGGGCATCGCTGGGCCGACAAGAAATCCAGCTGGAAAGACATGACGGACAAGGTCGCGCAGACGATGACCGCATCTTGCGACTATATCTCGTCAAACGGGTTGCGCGGGCCGTTTGTTCTGGGGGACACGTTCTCTCTGGCCGATGCCTATCTTTATGTGGTTTGCAGCTGGCTTGAAGGTGACGGCGTCGATGTCTCGGCCTTCCCCAAAATTCTCGCCTTCCGCAAGGCGATGGAGGCACGGCCTTCGGTGCAGGCGGTGCGCGCTGCCGGGATGCTCTGACAAAAGGAATTATGATGACACATCTCTGGGTCAGGGCGGAACAGCGCCCGAACGAAGAACGGGTTGGGCTGACACCGGAAGGGGCCGCGGTGCTGATCGCGGCCGGCATCCGCGTGACGGTTGAGGAAAGCCATGTCCGCGCCATTTCGATTGATGGCTACAAGGACGCCGGCTGCGCAATCGCGGCTGAGAATTCGTGGCCCGAAGCCCCGCTGGATGCGATCATCTTTGGCCTCAAGGAACTGCCCGAAGATGGCACCCCCCTGCCCCATCGCCACATCATGTTCGGCCACGCCTATAAGGGCCAGCATTCGGGTCGCGCGCTGCTGGAGCGGTTCAAGGCCGGGGGCGGTACGCTTTATGATCTGGAATACCTGGTGGGTGAGGATGGCCGCCGGGTTGCCGCCTTTGGCTATTGGGCTGGGTATGCAGGCGCTGCTGTAACGCTCAAGACATGGGCGGCGCAACAACGGGGCGAGGAATGCCCGCCGGTAGGGGTGTATGCAGGCAAAGACGTTCTGAACGCAGAATTGCTGGCCGAGTTGGACGCCACCGGAGCCCCACGCCCCCGCGCCATCGTCATCGGCGCTTTGGGCCGCGTGGGTACGGGGGCCGCAGACCTGTGCGACGCGATGGGCGTCGACGTCACCAAATGGGACATGGCGGAAACCGCCAGCGGCGGGCCGTTTCCCGAAATTCTGGACCACGACCTGTTCCTGAACTGCATTTTCGCGCGCCCCGGAACCCCGGTCTTTGTTCCGCGCGAGGCGTTGACTGCCCCGCGCAACCTGACCGCCATCGGCGATGTCGCCTGCGACCCGGACAGTGATTACAACCCGGTGCCGGTCTATGACCGTGCAACCACATGGGACGCGCCTGCTTTGCGCGTGGCAACCGATCCGGTGATGGACGTGATGGCCATCGATAACCTGCCGTCGATGCTGCCGGTCGAAAGTTCGGAAGATTATGCGGCACAGCTTCTGCCGTCGCTTCTGACCCTGACCGATCTGGACAACGGCGTCTGGGGTCGGGCAGAAGCGACTTACAAAACACATATCGAAGGGATCTGAGCGATGACGATTCACTGGTGTGGCACCGGCCTGTCGGCCATCCCCGGCCTGCGCCGTCTGATCGAAGGTGGCCACAAGGTCACCGTCTGGAACCGGACGATCGAAAAAGCCAAGGCCGAGGTTGGGGACCTGACCGACGATATTCGCGCCTTCGACATCGACGCACTGGGTGATGTGCTTGAGAAGGGCGACGTGATCGTGTCCATGCTGCCGGGCGACTGGCACGTACCACTGGCGGAACTGGCGATCTCGAAACAGGCCAATTTCGTGTCGTCGTCTTACATTGCGCCCGAAATGCGCGCACTGGACGACAAGGCGCGCGAAGCCGGTGTAGCACTGGTCAACGAAGTTGGTCTGGACCCGGGCATCGACCACCTGATGGCGCATGCGCTGGTCGATGACTATCGCGCCTCGGACGCGTTCGATCCGCAAAACCACCTGAGTTTCATTTCCTATTGCGGTGGCATACCCAAAATCCCGAATCCGTTCCGCTATAAGTTCAGCTGGTCGCCGTTGGGTGTGCTCAAGGCGCTTCGGTCGCCATCGAAGTCGATCCGCGACTATGCCCCGCTGGACGTTGCCCGCCCGTGGGATGCGATCAGCAGCTATATCGCGCCACTGTCAACGCCGGAAAGTTTCGAAGTCTATCCCAACCGCGACTCGATCCCGTTCAAGGCGCAGTACCAGTTCGAGGATCACTGGCCCGTCAGGGAATTCGTCCGTGGCACCCTGCGCCTGAACGGTTGGGCGGATGCGTGGTCGGACGTGTTCCGTGAAATCGAAACCCTGTCGGGCCCGGAAGGGGATGCGCGTCTGAAAGAGATGTCCGACCAGTTCTGGGACGAAAACGCCTATGACGAGGGTGAGCCCGACCGCGTGGTGCTGTGTGTTGGACTGAAGGCCGAGAAAGTCGGCGTCGAAGTCTGGCACAAGACCTATGTCATGGACGCCTGGGGCGACGAGCGCGGCACAGCAATGGCGCGTCTGGTATCGATCCCGGTTTCACTTGCCGTCGAGGCCATTATGAACCGCGCCATCCCGGCAGGCGTTCACGCAGCCCCAAGCGACCCAAAACTGGTACAAGGCTGGATGGCCGAGATCGACCGGCTGGCCCAGCACTTGCAGATCGTGGATCATACGGCCTGATCGCACCAAAAAAGCCACTCCAGAGTTTCTGGAATGGCTTTTATTGTTCTTCTTCAGGCATGATAAACTCGTCTGGAATTCCCTGAAGAGAACTTCAGATATAACGTTCGATGGTGTCTTCGACATCGCTGCGGTTGATGCCAAGCTCGGCCAGTTGATGGTCTGTCAGACCGTTCAGATGCTGGGCGGCGCGCACGATATCCGGGCTGATGGCACGAAGGCGCATGGCGCGGTCAAACAGCAACAAGGCGCTGGCGGCCGGGGCCGGTTGATTGGTCGAGGGGATAAAGTCAAACATACTGATTACCTCACGCTAGGATTTCGAAACTTTCGGGTCACTGCTGATACGGTGCGTTGTGATACACGCTGTGATAAGCGCGCCGACGGATCTGCTCGCGGGGAATGCCGATATCCGTCAGCTGAATATCGTTGAGTTTTTCCAGCTGCCGTACAGTTTTTGAGAAGATTTGACGTCGGAAATGTTCGACTTTTGCCTCGGCATATTTGGCAAACAGGCCCTCCAAGAGGCCCTTATGAGTGTCAATTGTTTGTGCATCAGTCATTGCTGGTTCCTCCGAAATTTGAATTGCTTGGGTGTGATAGCTTCAAATAAGGGAGGCCACCGTTAAGGTCGCCAGTCGGAAACATTAAGGTTTCTTGAGGTTGCGCGCGCAGGTGTTCACGGCCGGTCTGCCCCGCCTGTTCCCCATTTTTTGGGGTGTCCCCATAGTGGAAAGCGAATTGGCCTCGGTATCCGACGCTGGCGACCAACGCACAGGTCTGTTTTTGGGGTGAGGCCGTCGAGCGGCCTACATCAGATCGTTTTCCACGTCTTCCGCAGATATTCCCAATGCGTCCAAACCATTCTCAAGGTGGTCAGACATGTGCGGTGTTCCGATCAGGTAGTCTGCACATGGGGTCGATGCCTCGGACTTGGCGGTGGCGATGGCCTCGGCCAGATCTTCCGCAAAAAAGCTCTCGCGCCCGATCCACATGATGGCAACCAGTTCGGCCTGCTCGTCTTCGCTCATGCGGTCGATGAACGCCCGCAATTCGCCCTCGGCCCGGTTCAGCTCGCGGCCCATCATGGCGACCTGGGCGACTTTTCTTGCCGAGATTTCCAACATCTCTTCGACTCCTCGTGTTCGCGGTTGTTACGCCATCACAACCACTGGCAGGCGCCTGCGTCTTTGATCTTGAACAAACAGGCTGGTCACTGCCCCACACGCGATACTGGATGATCAGGCACAGGTTCCTTGCGAAACGGACGGAAGGCAGCTTTTTTCAGCCACAACCTGAAGGCCTGCCATAAGATCAGCGCAAAAGTGCGCCGCGAACCGAATGGGCGACGCAGAAAAGACCAAAGGATCACCCGGCTGGTCAATGGCTGGCGCGGTCCGGTCAGTGTCGCGATCAACCCGCCACCCGCGCGCGTGTAGTCGATCCACACACCAACCCGATCCGGGCTGTAGTCGAAGCGGAACGTATAGCTGCCTTCAATCTTCTGGAAGGGCGAGACATGCATCACCTTTTCGGCCGCCAATCGGTCGGTTGGTTCGATGGTTGAAAAATCCGGCTTATGGCACAGATAACTGTGGCGCGTTCCAAAGGTGTTCGTCACCTCGGCCACCACGGCGTAAAGCTGATCATCGCGGTCAAAGCAAAACCAAAAACTGACGGGATTAAAAACGTGGCCCAGCACCCTTGGCTGGGTCAGCAGCATGACCTGCGCGGGTTGCGGAATGTCCATCTCGGCAAATCGCGCGCGCAGCCAGGCGGCACCATGGCCTTGACCTGGCTCTCCTCCGTGATCGCGGGTTCGCCAGTTGGTGACATTTGTCCGGTCCATTGAAAACAGAAAAGGCGTGGTTAACCGGGCTTCGGGATCAAACAGGATGTAATCGACAGAATACCGGAAGGCGTTGTCGATTGCCCCCTTGCGGCCGTGATAGGTGTGGCCTGCAACATGATCTATCGTTTTTGCCATCCGATGCCTTCTGGTCCTTGCATAACCGCCAGAGCAGTCGCGATTTCTTTTTTGCCGCTGGTGTTCATATTACGAGACTTGGCCGGGAGCGGATCAAAATGTTCCGATAAAGTGATCCGGCTTGGGACATGCGCCGTAATATGGTTATGTTTACCGAGACCAATACAGCGACCTTGGACGGACCAGCGGTTGAAACACCCGCCCCTCAACCTTGGCGCGTCCACAAACGCATCAAGGGTAGGCGGGTGAACGAAATCAACAGCAAGCGCGAGACCAGGGCCGAATGGGTGGACCACGTCAGACGCATCCGGGATGCGCAGGATCAGGCGGCATTTGCCGAGCTGTTCCAGCACTTCGCGCCACGTATCAAGGCGTTCCTGATGAAGTCAGGGGCTGATGCCACCATGGCAGAAGAATGCGCGCAAGAAGTGATGGCGACCTTGTGGCACAAGGCCCACCTGTTCGACCCGACGCGTGCCACCGTAGCCACATGGGTGTTCACCATCGCTCGAAACAAGCGCATTGACGTGCTGCGCAAGCAACGCCGCCCTGAACCCGAAGATCTGGGTTGGGGTCCCGAGGCTGAGCCCGATCAGGATGACGTCATCGCGCTGCAACAGGAAACCGCGCAACTGCGCACCGCCTTGAAGGCGTTGCCGGATGCACAGCGGGACCTGATCGAGAAGGCATATTTCGGCGACCTGAGTCACCGGGAAATCGCATCGCAGACCGGGTTGCCGCTGGGAACGATCAAATCACGCATACGGCTGGCGCTGGACCGCTTGCGCCACGCGATGAACTGAGATGAGTAAGATGAGCAAGTTGATCAAACATCACCTGACGGATGACCTGCTGATGGCCTATGCCGCAGGCGGTCTGCCCGAAGCCTTCGATCTGATGGTCGCCACGCATCTGTCCTTGTGCGACCACTGCCGCGCGCGCGCTGAAAGTTATGACGCCGTTGGCGGACAAGTTCTGGACGAGCAGAGTGAGGGTGCCAGCATGAGTGAAACTTCCCTGGCGGCCACGATGGCTTTGATCACCCAAGGTGCTCCGGCGCCCAAGCCCGTTCGCCCGGGATGTGCAGTTCTGCCAGCCCCGTTGCAGGATTACGTGGGCGGGACAGTCAAGGACATCCGCTGGCGGTCGATTGGCATGGGTGTCAAACAGGCGATCCTGCCGACCACCAAAGACGCCACCGCCCGCTTGCTGTTCATTCCGGCCGGTGCTGCCGTGCCGGATCACGGCCACAACGGCATGGAGCTGACAATGGTTCTGCAAGGGGCTTTCTCGGACGAGGTTGACCATTTTGCCCGTGGCGATGTTGAAATCGCCGACGAGGATCTGGAACACACACCTGTCGCGGATATCTCGGAAGACTGCATATGCCTGGCGGTTACGGATGCGCCGCTGAAGTTCAACAAGCTGATGCCGCGCCTGTTTCAACCCTTCCTGCGTATCTAAACGCTTGCTGGCGCAGGCCCATCAGAACCGGCCCGGCGCCGGTTCACTTTTTCAACAGGATGTTCAGCCTTCGTGACGTGCCAGTGGCACAACCTCTGTTTCAGTATCGGGCGCGATTTCTTCGAAGTCGAAATTATCCAGCCGCTGCGCCCGGCGGCCGGCCTTTTCGGCACTGATCTTGATTTCCGAGATATCCTTGGCCGCCTGCCCGAAGTGACGGTCGAGGTTTGAAACACGGTCGCCCAGACGGTCCACGTCCTTGTGCAGCAATCCCAGTTCTTTGCGGATCGCACCGGCCTGTTCACGCATGCGCGCATCTTTCAGGATCGCCCGCATCGTGTTCAGCGTGGCCATACAGGTGGTGGGCGAGACGATCCAGACCCTTGCGGCAAACCCTTCGCGCACCACATCGGGCAGGCGGGCGTGTAGCTCGGCATAGATCGCTTCGGACGGGACGAACATCAGGGCACCGTCAGCGGTTTCCCCGTCGAGGATGTATTTCTCGGAAATCGCCTTGATATGCACTTTCACGGCAGCACCAAAAGCCCGCAGGCATCTTTCAACATCCGCCTTGGTCTGCGCGGCGGCAAGTGCCTCGAAATCCTCAAGCGGGAATTTCGCGTCAATCACGATCGGGCCGGGCGGGTTCGGCAGATGCACCAGGCAATCCGCGCGCCTGCCGTTCGACAAGGTGGCTTGCAGTGAATAGCTGTCCGCGGGCAGCGCCTTGGACACGATATCGTTCAGCTGAATCTCACCAAACATCCCGCGCCGCTGCTTGTTCGACAGGATATCCTGAAGGCTGAGAACATCGCCCGACAGTTTCGTGATATTGTCCTGCGCCTTGTCGATGGCGGCCAGACGTTCCTGCAGCTGCGTCAGTGATGTCGCCGTCTGTTTTGACGAACCGTGCAGGGTTTCCTTCATCCGTTCCTGCATCTCGGCCAGCGCGCGGGCCGATTTCATCGCGTTATCCGCCAGCCGGTCATTCATCTGCTGCTGAACCGAGGACAAGCGTGCCTCGACCGTCTGGATTACCTGCACCTGCGCGTTGGCCTGCGTGTCCGAGACATGCTGCAAGCCGCCGCGCAACTGTTCCTGCCCCTGCCCCAGCTGCTGCACATGCTGACCCAGAAGCGCCATCTGCCGCGCCAGCGGTTCCGCCATCCGGGCCGAGCGATTGGCGGCGCGCAACGACAGGAACAGCAGCAGCAGGATCAGCGCAACTGTTCCGCCCACGATAAGAACAACCGGGTCATCCAATGCATATTCTGTTCCTGCAATCTTGATCATGTCGCCTCGGATGTTCTTGTTTTATTCTTACTAACCTGCAGTGGCCAATGGATCAACTGCGCCCGAACAGGCGTTCGATGTCGCTTAGCTTCAGTTCCACATATGTGGGTCGCCCGTGATTGCACTGGCCGGAATGCGGCGTCGCCTCCATCTCGCGCAGTAGGGCGTTCATTTCCTCGGCCCGCATCCGACGACCGGACCGGACCGAGCCGTGGCAGGCAACCCGACTGAGGATCGCCTCGATCCTTGCCTGCACCATCTGGCTTTCGCCCTGATCGGCCAGTTCGTCGAGGATATCAAGGATCATCGCGCGCGCATCGACCTCGCCCAGAATGGCCGGGGTTTCGCGCACGGCAATGGCGCCTCCGCCAAAGGGTTCGATGGTCAGCCCCAAACGGGACAGATCATCACAGACAGCCATCAGGCGGGCGCAGTCACCTTCGGACAACTCAACAATCTCGGGGATCAAAAGCGCCTGTGCCGCGACTCCCGTCTCGGCCATTTGTGTTTTCAGCTTCTCATAGACCAGCCGTTCATGCGCGGCGTGCTGATCAACGATCACCATTCCATCGGCAGTCTGGGCGATGATGTAGTTTTCATGCACCTGCCCGCGCGCAGCACCCAGCGGAAGATTCTGCGCATCGGGCTCCTGACCCTGCGAAGCGGGTGCAACCGGGATCGGATCGACAATGCTGCCGCTGTAATCACGCGCAAGTTCCGCAAAACCCGGAGCCTGCGCGCGGTACGCGGCCTGGCGCGCTGCGGGCGACGGGCGATCCATCTGATAGACCCGCGCTGGTGCGGACTGCGCGGGTTCCGGTCGCATCGCACCCAGGGTCGCATTGGCCACGGTCGAGGACGCGCGATGCCCGGCCTCGGCCAATGCGTGGCGCAGGCTGGACACGATAAGCCCGCGCGCAACGCCCGGATCGCGGAACCGGACCTCGGACTTGGCAGGGTGAACGTTCACGTCAACCAATGTCGGGTCGCAGTCGATGAACAATGCCGCCGCCGGGTGACGGTCCCGGCTGAGGAAATCGAAATAGGCCGCCCGTAAAGCGCCGGTCAGCATCTTGTCGCGCACGGGACGCCCGTTGACAAAAAGGTACTGCGCCACCGCTGCGCCACGGGAATAGGTCGGCAGGGCCGCGTAACCAAAAAGCCTGAGGCCGTCGCGCGTGGCATCGATCCGCAGCGCATTCTCGGCAAACTCGCGCCCGATCACACGGGCAAGACGGGCGTGCAGGGCGTCAAACAGGTCGCCATTCTCGCGATCCGCGCGGAAGATCACGCGGCCTTCGCCACCGCCCGAGACATCGCGCAGGGTAAATGTGATGGATGGTTCGGCCATCGCCAGCCGTTTCACCATGTCCGTGATCGCCTGCGCCTCGGCCCGGTCGGTGCGCATGAATTTCAGCCGGGCGGGGGTGGCGAAGAACAGATCGCGCAGCTCGACCACCGTGCCCGCGCGCAGGGCTGCAGGCTTGACCGAACCCGTCTTGCCACCTGCAACATGGATCTGCGCCGCGTCCGCACCGGGCACGCGACTGGTTATGGTCAGGCGTCCGACAGCCCCCAACGAGGGCAAGGCTTCGCCTCGAAACCCGAAGGTGTGGATATTCAGCAGGTCCGATCCGTCGATCTTTGATGTGGCGTGGCGCGACAGGGCAAGCGGCAAATCTTGGGCCGGGATACCGCAGCCATCGTCGGTCACGCGGATCAGTGTCTTTCCCCCGTCGGCGATTTCGACGGCTACACGCGCGGCCCCGGCATCAAGTGCATTCTCGACCAGTTCCTTGACCGCCGAGGCCGGGCGTTCCACCACTTCACCCGCCGCAATACGGTTGATGGCAGCATCGTCAAGCTGTCTGATCACGGGGCGATTTTCGCTGATATTGGGGTTTGTTTGCGCCATACCCCTAGACCTAGCACAACCGCGCACGATTCTGCCACCGGTTTGAGCATGTCTTCTGATCGGAAAGGGGCGCCCGGATGGCCGTGAATGAATCCCCATTCCGTACCATCCGGGCCTACCAGAGTGAGTGGTGTGTTCAGCTAATCAATGGGCAGCCTCTAGCACGAGACTTCCCAAAAATCTGCTTAAGATTAACCTTAACGGCATCTGGGCAGAGTTTGGCCGATGACGCATGGGCATCTGCGGCAGGAAAATGCCGTCTCAGGCTGATGTCTGAACACCAACTCGTGTGCGGCATGGGCCAAACATGGCCGCCAGTGCCAGGATCAGCCCGGACATCGTTGCGATCATCCCCGCCGCACTGACCGCATCCGCTGCACCCAGCCACAGGGGTCCGTAGCCTGCCAGCACATACCCTGTCACGGCAGAGGTTATAGCGATCACGACACTCCAGCCAATCTGCGCCTCAAGCCGGTTGGTCAGCATCCGCGCGGCTGCCGGAGGGCAGATAAACATCGCGATCACGATGATCGAGCCTACCGCGTCAAAAGCGGCAACCGCCGCGATGGCCGCAGTGATGACGAGCGCCATACCCAGAAGTCCCGTGCGAATACCAATCGTGCGGGCGAAACCTTCGTCAAAGGTGGATATTTTCAGCGGCCGCCAGAACAGCCATGTAAACAGCGTCACTCCCACCAGTGTCAGCGCTATACGGGGCAGTTCCGGGGGCAATCCGGCAAGGGCCTGAGCGTCCAGCAACGAGGACCACCCGGTCGCGTCCAGCCAGATCAGGCTTTCGAGATTGCCGTAAAGCGCGTGTTCCACATCCAGATGCACGGTTGACGTATCCGTCTGCTCAAGCAGCAGAACGCCTGCCGCGAACATGGTGGTAAAGACCACGCCCATGGCGGCCCCGGGTTCGATCTGCCCCAGCCGGCGAATGGCCTCGATCAGGACAACAGCCAGAACCGCGGCCCCTGCCGCACCCAACATCATCGGCCAGGTGGATATGGCACCTGTCAGCAGAAACGCAACAACGATACCCGGCAGCACCACATGGCTGATCGCATCGCCGATCAGCGCCTGTTTTCGCAACACAAGAAAGTTGCCGGGCAAGGCACAGGCGATGGCCGCACATGTTCCGATCAGCAGCGGCGTCAGAGACAGCGGGACGAATTCTTCACCACTCATGCCGGTATCCCCTGCGGCCCGCCAATCTGGCGGTCGATCTCATCAATCTGGTCCCGTGTCAGAACGGTCTCGATATCACGCAACCCGTCATAGAGCGCAGCCGTCGCCTCGTGCGCCTGATCGGCGCGCACGATTTCCCATCGCTTTTCATCCCGCAGGGCCTTGGCCGCGCGGGCCTTACCGGTGTCCGTCGCGACGCCATCCGCCCGGACCAGCCCGGCACGCCGCAGCAAACGCAGGGTCAGGGGTTCATAGATCTTCTGCCCTTGTGCCAGCGCCAGAAGCCCCTGACGAATATGCACCCGGCGCTGAAACCGCAGATGCCGCAGCACCGCCGCCAGAACGCCGCGCATCGGGGCGAAGAAGAGGGAGGCGAGGAAAAAGGCAAAGCTGACCAGCACGATAATCGGGCCGGTTGGAAGATTGGGCGCAGATGCGGATATGGCAGCGCCGATATATCCGGCCAGACCACCGGCCAACCCGGCCAACAGAACAACGCGTTCCGAGCGGTCAGACCAAAACCGGGCGGTCACTGCCGGAATGATCAGCAAAGCCACGATCAGGATCAGGCCGACGATTTTCAGGCCGACCACGGTCACGGCCATGACCAGCCCCATCATGGCCAGGTCGATACGATGCACTGGCAACCCGCGCGCCGCTGCGTATTCGGGGTCGAATGCGACAAGGGTCATCGGACGGCGGATGATCAGCACCAGAGCCAAGGTCAAGGCGCCACCAAGTGCGATGATTACCGCATCGGCCCACAGCATTCCGGCGGTCGAACCCAACAGGAAACCTTCCAGCCCGGCCTGACGGCCAACCCCCATGGTTTGGATGACCGTCAGCAGCACGATCCCAAAACCGAAGAACACGGACAGGACCGCACCGATCGCGGCGTCCTCGGCCAGTCGGGTGCGCCGTGTCAGCCAGTTCATGCACAACAGACCAACCCAGGCTGAAATGGCGGACCCCACCAACAGGCCCGGCAGGTTGCGCCCGTCCCCACCCAGCGCGACCAGCACCATGAAAGCGATACAGACGCCCGGCAGGGTTGCATGGCTGATTGCGTCGCTGACAAGGGCGCGCTTGCGCAGAAACAGGAAGGTCCCTGTCACGCCCGCCGACACGCCCAGCAATGTCGCACCGATGGCAACCAGCGTGGCGTTATAGCCAAGCTGAAGGGTCAGAGCATCCCAAAGCATGAACTATCCCAGCGCGCGTGAAATCTGATCGATCTGGGCCGTTGCCAACCTGCCACCATAGGCCGATTGCAGCGTTTCCGCCGTGAAGGCCTCGGCCACCGGCCCCTCGGCCACCTTGCGGGTATTGATCAGGAAAACGTGGTCGAAATAGTCGGTCACGGTGGCCAGATCGTGATGCACGACAACAACTGTCTTACCGGCCTCTTTCAGGGATTTCAGCACCGCGATGATGGCTTTTTCGGTAGCAGCGTCGACACCGGCAAACGGCTCGTCCAGCAGGTACAGATCAGCATCCTGAGCCAGAGCACGCGCCAGAAACACACGCTGTTGCTGGCCACCGGACAGCTGGCCAATCTGGCGATCCGCGAAATCGCGCATTCCCACACGGTTCAGGCAATCCATCGCACGGGCCTTGTGGCGCGCGCGCAAGCGGCCCAACAGGCCCAGTTCACGCGACAGACCCATCAGAACCACGTCGATCACCCGTGTCGGGAAATCCCAGTCCACACTGGCACGCTGGGGAACATAGGCGACACGCGCGCGCTGCGAATTCAGCGGCTGACCAAATACGGTCACCTGCCCCGACAATGGCGTAACGATGCCCAGCGCCGCCTTGAGCAGCGTTGATTTTCCAGCACCGTTCGGCCCGATAATGGCGGTCATCGCGCCGGGCGTTACTGTCATATCAACCGAAAAGACCGCTGGCTTCTGCCCGTAGGAAACCGTCAGGCCCCGCACAGCCAGAGGGCTGTCATCCAGATTATGTTCCTGGACCGTCACACCTTCGTTGCTGATCAGCCCCAGCATCACTCAGAACCCCGCTGACAGTTTGCCGTCCATGCCGCGATCGGGAACTTCTCCGCCCAATGCGCCTGCGATGACGGTGATATTGTGATCCAGCATCCCGATGTAAGTGCCTTCGTAGGTGCCATCCTCGCCCATGGCGTCCGAGAACAACTCGCCCCCGACCTTCACCTCGTGCCCTTTGGCGGCGGCCCCTTCGATCAGCGCGCGGATCGACCGGTCAGAAACCGAGCTTTCGACGAAGACCGCCGTGATCCGGCGATCAACCAACAGGTCAACCAGCTCTCCGATCCGGTTCAGGCCCGCCTCGGATTGGGTCGAGATGCCCTGAATGCCCAGAACCTCGAACCCGAAACTTTTACCGAAATAGCCAAAGGCGTCGTGGGCGGTGACCAGAACCTTGTTGTGATCCGGTACTGAAGACAAGCTTTCCTCGGCATAGGCCGTCAGACGGTCTATGTCCGCCAGATGGGCTTGTGCATTGGCGGCAAAAACCTCGGCTGCTTCGGGGCGGGCTTCGGTCAGGGCGCGCTGCACTTCAACAACAACCTCGCGCCACAGCGCGGGTGTCATCCAGACATGCGGATCATACTTGTCGACATAATCATCATGCGCACGCAGCATGGACTTATCTACGCCCTCTGCAACCGCAATGACGGACCGTTTCCGCTCGAGATCATGAAAGAAGTCTTCCATTTGCGCTTCGAGATACAGGCCGTGCCACAGAACCAGATCTGCCCGAGTCATCGCCACGATATCGCTGCGCGTCTGGCGATAGGCATGGGGATCAACGCCGGGGCCCATAAGCCCTCTGACCTCAACCAGATCACCGCCGACCTGACGCGCCGCATCTGCAATCATGCCCGTCGTGGCGACCACTTTCAGCGGTGCCCCGGCAAAAGCCATAGCTGGCACCGAAAGGGCCAGAGCCAATAGTGCAAGGCAATGCCGACGAATCATTTCCAACCTCGATTTGGATACGTGTTGGATTAAATATGAGAACCATTCGCAACTAAGTCAACGCTAATGAGAATTATTCGCAAGAAAGCCTCAATTATTTGTCCAAATGGTCAAAAATATTCGGTCATTGCGCCGGAACACCTTCCATTCCCGGGCCACCCGTGCGATTTTGTCGCAAACCTCCCAAAGGACGTAACCATGGATACGCAGAGCTCAGAAAGCCCCGTGCGCACCGCGCATCTGCCGCAAGTGACCGAACCCCGGAACCCCGGAATGGAACTGGATCTGAACTGGGTGCGCGCCATTCAGGCCAATACTTCCGCGATTGAACGGCGTGCGGCCACATTGCCGGGCCGCCGTTCGGTCAAGAAGGAATATCAGGCTGCGTGGCTGCTGAAAGCCATCACGATGATCGACCTGACCACGCTGTCGGGCGACGATACTGTGGGCCGTGTGCGCCGCCTGTGTGCAAAGGCCCGTCAGCCGGTTGCACCTTCGGTCCTTCAGGCGCTGGACATGCCACCGATCACGACCGGGGCGGTTTGCGTCTACCACGATATGATCGAAACCGCCGTGGACGCCCTGAAAGGCACTGGCATTCCAGTCGCTGCCGTGTCCACCGGCTTTCCCGCCGGACTGTCCCCGTTCCATCTGCGCGTGGCCGAGATCGAGGAAAGCGTGAAGGCCGGGGCCGAGGAAATCGACATCGTAATCTCGCGCCGTCACGTGCTGTCGGGGGACTGGCAGGCCCTTTATGATGAGATGAAGGCGTTCCGCGTGGCTTGTGGCGATGCCCATGTCAAAGCCATTCTTGCGACCGGAGAATTGGGTAGCCTGCGCAATGTCGCGCGCGCCTCGCTGGTGTGCATGATGGCCGGGGCGGATTTCATCAAGACCTCGACCGGCAAGGAAAGCGTCAACGCCACCCTGCCCGTGTCGCTGGTGATGATCCGCGCGATCCGCGATTACTATGACCGCACCGGATATCGGGTCGGCTACAAGCCTGCAGGTGGTATTTCGAAAGCCAAGGACGCGCTGGTTTATCTGTCGCTGATCAAGGACGAGCTGGGCGACCGCTGGCTGGAACCCGATCTGTTCCGCTTTGGTGCGTCGTCGTTGCTGGGCGATATCGAGCGGCAGTTGGAACACTATGTCACCGGGGCTTACTCGGCTGGTTACAGACACTCGATGGGCTGAGCCCGCGGATATGTCTGGACAGTGAGTATTTGGGAAAAGATGAAGTCATGACAGTCAAAGAGATTTTTGAGACCATGGAATATGGCCCCGCCCCCGAAAGCGCCGCCGAGGCACTGGCCTGGCTGGTCGATCAGGGCGACAAGTTCGGACACTATATCGATGGTGCTTTCACCAAGCCGGGCAAAGGGTTTGACAGCCGCAACCCTGCGACCGGGGAGGTTCTGGCCAAGCTGACGCAGGCCAAGCAGGCCGACGTGGACGCCGCGGTTGCCGCCGCGCGCAAGGCTCAGCCGAAATGGGGGAAACTGGGCGGCACGGGCCGTGCGCGGTATCTCTATTCGATTGCGCGCCTGCTGCAAAAGCATTCGCGTTTGTTTGCGGTGCTGGAAAGCCTCGACAACGGCAAACCGATCCGGGAATCGCGTGACATCGATATTCCGCTGGCGCAGCGGCATTTCTATTATCACGCCGGCATGGCGCAACTGATGGGAAGCGAGCTGCCCGACACCGAAGCGCTGGGTGTGTGCGGCCAGATCATCCCGTGGAACTTCCCCCTGCTGATGTTGGCGTGGAAGATCGCGCCTGCGCTGGCAATGGGAAATACGGTGGTTCTGAAACCCGCTGAATATACCTCGCTGACGGCGCTGTTATTTGCCGATATCTGCACACAGGCCGGTCTGCCGAAAGGTGTCGTCAACATCGTCACCGGAGACGGTGCCGTGGGCGAGATGATCGTGGCCTCGGACGTGGACAAGATTGCCTTTACCGGCTCGACTGTTGTGGGCCGCCGCATCCGTGAGGCCACTGCCGGATCTGGCAAGGAACTGACATTGGAGTTGGGCGGCAAATCCGCGTACATCGTGTTTGATGACGCCGATATCGACTCGGCCATCGAAGGGCTGGTGGATGCGATCTGGTTCAATCAGGGTCAGGTCTGCTGTGCAGGCTCGCGCCTTCTGGTGCAGGAAGGCATCGCCGACCGTTTCCATGACAAGCTGCGCGCCCGGATGGACATGCTGCGTGTCGGCAATCCGCTGGACAAATGTATCGACGTGGGCGCAGTTGTGGACCCGGTTCAGTTGCAGACCATCAAAGGAATGGTCGAAAGCAACACAGCGGGCCATGTGCACCAAGCCGCCTGTGATCTTCCCGCAAACGGCTGCTACTACCCGCCGACACTGATCTCGGGGCTCGAGACCTCGGACCCGTTGATGCAGGAGGAAATCTTCGGCCCGGTGCTGGTGTCTTCGACCTTCCGCACACCGGAAGAGGCCGTCGAGCTGGCGAACAACACCAGGTATGGTCTGGCGGCAACCGTCTGGACCGAGAATGTGAACCTTGCGCTGGATATCGCGCCCAAGCTGGTTGCGGGCGTGGTCTGGGTGAATGCCACCAATCTGTTTGACGCCGCTGCCGGGTTCGGTGGGGTCCGCGAAAGCGGCTTTGGCCGCGAAGGCGGCTGGGAAGGGCTGACCGCCTATACCAGACCCAAGGGTAAGGCCAAGCCGCTGGCAAAGGTCGAGGCAGCCATGGGCGAAGGGGGCCCGGTCGACCCGATTGACCGCACCGCCAAGATGTATGTCGGCGGCAAGCAGGCGCGGCCCGATGGTGGTTATTCGAAACCGGTCTGGGGCAAGTCCGGCCTGCTGGGCCATGTAGGTCTTGCCAACCGCAAGGACGTGCGCAACGCGGTCGAGGCTGCGGCAGGTGCAAAAGGCTGGTCCAGGACCACCGGCCATCTGCGAGCTCAGATCCTGTATTACATCGGCGAAAACCTATCGGCCCGCGCCGGTGAATTCGCGGCGCGGATCGACGCCATGACCGGCAGGAAAGACGGCGCGAAAGAAGTTGAGGCCTCGATTCAGCGCCTGTTCACTGCCGCCGCCTGGGCCGACAAGTATGACGGTCAGGTCCATGGTGTTCCGATCCGGGGCGTTGCCATCGCCATGAAGGAACCCGTTGGCGTGATTGGCGCGCTTTGCGCGGATGAGGCACCGCTGCTGGGTCTGGTGTCGGCCATGGCACCTGCGATTGCGATGGGCAATCGGACGGTTCTGGTGGCTTCCGAGCCCTACCCGCTGGCGGCGACGGATTTCTACCAGATCCTTGAGACTTCGGACGTGCCCGCTGGCGTGGTCAACATCCTGACGGGCAGCCATGCGGAACTGGCCAAACCCCTGGCCTCGCATCTGAACGTCGACGCGGTCTGGTCGTTTTCGTCCACCGACCTGTCGAAAGAGATCGAGGTCGTTTCAGCCGGGAACCTGAAACGGACCTGGGTCAATAACGCGACGGCATTTGACTGGAGCATGGACCATTCCCGCCGCTTCCTTCAGGCTGCAACAGAAGTGAAAAACATCTGGGTGCCCTACGGCGAGTAGGGCTCCCTGCCAAGGGAGCGTTTACTTTGGTACTACCGACTGAGAAAACCAATCGGACTTCTATCGCTCGTTTGGTGATTTTTTCTTTGGTCGGCGCATTTGCGTGCTTGGTATTCTTACTCGCAAATCGCGAAACTCTTGTGCTTCCGATGATTGAGGAGATGCGCAACGAACTCAGTCAAGAGAATGGCGCTCACCCAGTAGATCAAAGATAAAGGGCGTTACATGGATTTTTCAGGACAAACCGTCATCGTGATTGGCGGAACCAGCGGTATCAATCGCGGCATTGCCGAGGCTTTTGCAGCCTCGGGTGCCAAACTGGCCGTGGCCAGCCGGTCGCAGGAAAAGGTCGATGACACCATCGCCGCGCTGAAGGCCGCAGGCGCACAGGATGCGATTGGGGCTGCGTTTGATGTGCGCGATGCAGACGCCGTGGCGGCGGGACTGAAGCAGTTCCATGACGCCTTCGGGGATTTCGATGTGCTGGTTTCGGGTGCGGCGGGCAACTTCCCGGCGCTGGCGTCCGAAATGTCGGTCAACGCCTTCAAGACCGTGATCGATATCGACCTGATGGGCACGATCCACGTGGTGAAGGGGGCGTATCCGTTCCTCAAACGCCCCGGTGCCAGCATCATCAATATCTCGGCCCCGCAATCTTATCTGCCTTATGAGGGTCAAGCCCATGTCTGCGCCGCCAAGGCGGGGGTGGATCAGATCACCCGCACGCTGTCGATGGAATGGGGCGTCGAAGGGATCAGGGTGAACTCGGTTGTGCCGGGGTTCATCGAAGGCACCGAGGGTGCGAAACGCCTTGCGCCCACCAAAAACGCCCACGAAGAACTGCGCCGCGACGTGCCGTTGGGCCGCTGGGGCCAGCCGCAGGACGTGGCCAATGCCTGCCTGTTCCTCAGCTCGGATCTGGCCAGTTATATCAGCGGCACGGTTCTGGCCGTGGACGGGGCACTCTATCAGCGCGGATCGGGCAAGTTCGGGCAGATGATGGGCGACATGCTGCGTGGCATGAAAAAGGGGTGAGCCGCAACTCACCCCTTGCAGTTCAGTTGGTTGTTTCCAGACCAACCGGCTTTCCAACAACAGTGAAATGCAGGCCGTCCGGATCCAACAGTTCGGATGCAACGCGGTTCACGTCTTCCAGTGTGACCGCGTTTACCTTGTCATTGCGGGTGGCGATATAGTCGATGGGCAATCCTTCCATCTGCATCCCCACCATGATCCCGGCAATCTGCCCGTTGCCGTCAAAGCGCAACGGATAAGCGCCGGTCAGGTAGGTCTTGGCATCGTCCAGTTCCTTCTGCGTCACCCCTTCGGCGGCGGCGCGCGCCCATTCGTTGCGAATAACCTCTATCGCCTCGGCAATGCGGTCATTGGCCGATGACACCGACCCCAGGTAAACCGAGGCCAGATCCTTGGGCACAAGATAGGTTCCAACCCCATAGGTCAGGCCCCGCTTTTCGCGCACCTCTTGCATCAGACGGCTTTCGAACCCGCCACCGCCCAGGATGTGGTTCAGGATATAGGCGGCAAAGAAATCAGGATCGTCCCGATCTATTCCGGCATGGCCAAACAGCGCGACGGATTGCGGGGTGTCAAACTCGACAACACTGATCCCGCCGGGGATGGTCACGTTGGCCTTGCCCGGGATGGGCTTGCCCGTTTCCGGCAGGTCGGCGAGCAATTTGTCAAGCAATGCGCCCAGTTCCTCGGCCGTGATATCGCCGACAGCCCCCACATAAAGACGATCCTTGGCAAAAACGCTTTCATACGCCGTTACCACGTCATCCCGTGTCAAGGCCGAGACGCTTTCGATCGTGCCCTTGCCTTCGGAACCATAAGGGTGATCGCCATAGGCCATCTGGGCAAAGTTGCGGCCTGCAATCTCGTTCGGGTCGGTCTGATCTGATCGCAGCCCGGACAGGATTTGCGCGCGCACACGGTCAACCGCGTCCTGATCAAAGCGTGGTTCGTGAATCGTCTCACGCAGCAGGTCGGCAACCTCATCCCGGTTTTCGGTCAAAAATCGTGCGGAAATCGAAACCGTGTCGTCACCGGCGTTATAGCGGAACGATGCGGCCAGAGCCTCAAGCTCGCGCGCATAGGTTCGCGCGTCCATTTCACCGGAACCTTCCTCGATCAGCCCACTCATCAGATAGACCGCGCCGCGCCTGTCCGGGTCGTCCAGCGACGTACCGCCACGGAAGCGCAGCTCAAGCGCGGTGAAAGGGATCGAGTGATCCTCGACCAGCCATGCGGTGATCCCGCCGGGCGAGGTCACTTCTTCAATCTCGATCTCGGCCAAAGCGGGCAGAGCAACCAGACAGGCAATCAGCGTTGCGAGAAACCGTTTCATTGCGTCACCTCATCATCGCGCATCAGCCAGCCGGTGACCGACGCCTCGGGTTGCAGAACGTCACGGGCGGCGGCGATGATTTCGTCGCCGGTCACAGCCTGAAGAATATCAGGCCATGCCTGCACGTCCTGTATTGTCAGGCCGCTGGTCAGGGCGCGCCCATAGCGGTTGCCAATCCCGTCCACATTGTCGCGCGCATAGGTCTGCGCGGCCCGCAACTGCATCTTGATGCGGTTCAGATTGTCCTCGTCGACACCTTCGGCAATGAAATCGGCCACGGCCTGATCCATGGCATCTTCGGCCTCTTGCAGGGAAACCCCTTCGGCGGGAACCACCAACAGGTCGAATGTTGTATCATCCAGTGACACGTCACGATAGAACGCCCCGGTATAAACAGCCATTTTCTGATCGAATTGCAGCTTTTCGTTCAGATACGAGGTCGTGCTGCCCCCCAGAAGCTCCGCCAACAGAAATAGGGCTGCCGCCTTTTCCTGATCGCCCGGATCGCGTTCCGGCGCCAGATAACTGCGCTGAACATAGGGTTGCGCCACGCGAGGGTCCTTGAATGTCAGACGGCGTTCGGAGTTTTGCGGGGGTTCTTGCGACCGGATCCGTTCCGGCAATTCCGCATTGGCCGGAATCACACCGTAATACTGATCGGCCAGAGTGCGGACCTCGGCAGGATCAACGTCTCCGGTGACAACCAGAATGGCGTTATTGGGCGCATAGTGGGTCTGGTAGAAAGACAGTGCGTCTTCCAGTTCCAGTTCTTCCATCTCGTGCTTCCAGCCGATGATCGGCACGCCATAACGGTGATTGAGGTATTGTGCCGCGCTCATCTGTTCGCCGAACAGGGCCCGCGGGTTGTTCTCGGTGCGCTGGTTGCGTTCCTCAAGGATCACATCGCGCTCGGTCACGATGTCCTCTTCGCTCAGGCGAATGTTCCGCATCCTGTCCGATTCCATACGCATCATCAGCTCAAGCCGGTCGGCGGCGACGCGCTGGAAATAGGCAGTGTAATCATACGAAGTGAATGCGTTGTCGTTACCACCATTGGCCGCAACGGTGGCCGAGAATTCACCCGGCGCCAAAGTATCTGTGCCCTTGAACAGCAGGTGTTCCAGAAAATGCGCGACACCCGACGATCCGATCGGCTCATCCGCAGATCCGGCGCGGTACCAGACCATGTGCTGCACGACAGGCGCGCGGTGATCTTCGACCACGACGACATCCATGCCGTTGTCCAAAGTAAATGTGGTGACCGCTTCTTTCCCACCCTCGGCAAAAGCCGGTGTGGTGGCGATCAGGGCAGCCGACAAGGCAAGGGCCCGAACCATGGGGCATCCTCCGTTTCGTTTCTGTCATTCAAACTACGGTGGTGCGGCCCGGGTTCAAGCCCGATGACGGAAAGTTAAGAATTATTCATTCGGGGGCGAGGTCGGGGTCTCGACCCCGGCCCGGCGGGCGGCTTCGGTTTCCGAATACGGATCGATCGACTGGCGTTCGTAGACCTGATTATAGCGGTCGACAGGGAACAGGCGCAGACCGGTCCAGCGGCCCCGGCGTTTGCGGAATGCGGCATCCTCGGTTTCGACCACCTGCCGCGTATCGGGTGACACGCCATAACGGCTGGACGCCGTCACAAGCGCCGCATCCGACGACGGCACACCAGCGTTGGGGTTCAGGGCGGCGGCATTACCACCCAGCGCGACCACCAAATCGGCTTTGGGGGTCGGGTCTGTCAGATTCGTACCACCCGGCGTGGGTGCCGGCAGAAACGCGTAATCCTGAGGCTGGGTCAGCGGCTTGACCGGCAATACCGAAAATTCATCCGGACCCTGTCCCGGAGGCGCCAGATCCCGCAGTCCGGGATTCGAACATGCCGCGACCGCAGCGGCAACTGTCAGAACAAATATGGCGCGCGGCATCCGCATTGGTGTCTCCAGCCTGTTTCTGGCGCTTTTATCGCATATCATTCCGCGCGTCACGAGGGCTTTTTGCCGTCAAACAAAACCAGCCCCAGCGCTCCGGCGAATATGAACACATCCGCCAAGTTGAACACAAACGGGTTGTTGATGCCACAGCAGGACATGTTCAGGAAATCCAGAACAAACCCATAAAGGAGCCGGTCGACCACATTCGCAAGCGCTCCGCCGATCAGCAGACCGCCACAGAGCAACATGAATTTCGAACGCATCGAACGACCAAGCCAAACAAGAACGCCGATGCAGATCGCCACGGACACACCGATCAAAAACCAGCGCGCGGCCTCAGAGTCGCCCTGAAACAGGCCGAAATTGATGCCCCGATTCTCGCCGTATTTGAACACCAGCAGCGGCGGCAGAACATCGATACCGTCGGGCCGTTCAGCCACGCGCAGGACGTGAACGACCAGATACTTGCTAATCTGGTCGATCGCGAAGGCGGCCAAGGCCGCCCAGAGAAGCAGGCGTGACCGCATCAGTGACGGAAATGACGCATACCGGTGAAGACCATCGCCAGACCGGCCTCATCGGCTGCGGCGATCACTTCATCGTCGCGCATGGACCCGCCCGGCTGAATGACGCAGGTCGCGCCCGCTTCGGCGGCTTCCATCAACCCGTCGGGGAAGGGGAAAAACGCATCCGATGCCACGGCAGAACCGATGGTCAGCGGCTGCGGCAAGCCCAGTGCTTCAGCCATACGTTCGGCTTTCTTGGCCGCGATCAGAGCCGAATCCACACGGCTCATCTGCCCCGCGCCAACACCCACGGTTGCGCCATCCTTGACGTAGACGATGGCGTTGGATTTGACGTGCTTGGCCACTTTCCACGCGAACAACAGGTCATGCATCTGCGCGTCGGTCGGGGCTTTCTTGGTCACGACCTTGAGGTCGTCCATGCCGACAAAGCCGTTATCCTTGTCCTGCACCAACAGCCCGCCGGCCACCTGACGGACGGTTTTGCCACCTTCGGTTACATCCGGCAGCGCCTCGGTCGTAAGCAGGCGCAGGTTTTTCTTGGCGGCAAAAATCGCCTTGGCCTCGTCCGAGGCACCGGGGGCGATTACAACCTCGGTGAAGATGCCCGTAATCTCTTGCGCTGTTTCTTCATCCAGCGGCTGGTTCAGCGCAACAATGCCACCAAAAGCCGAGGTGCGGTCGCAGTCAAATGCCGCCTTGTACGCCTCAAGAAGGGTTGAACCTGTGGCTACACCGCAAGGGTTGGCGTGTTTGATGATGGCGCAAGCCGCGCCTTTCGCCGGATCAAACTCGGCCACCAGCTCAAAGGCCGCGTCCGTGTCGTTGATGTTGTTATAGCTCAGTTCCTTGCCCTGATGCTGTACGGCGGTGGCGACGCCGGGGCGGTTGGTGCCGTCCGTGTAGAACGCTGCCTGCTGGTGGCTGTTTTCACCATACCGCAGGGTCTGCTTCAACTCGCCAGCAAATGCGCGGCGCGTTGGGGCGTCCAGTTGCAGCGCATCGGCCATCCAGTTCGACACGGCGGCGTCATAGGCCGCTGTTCGGGCATAGGCCTTTTGCGCCAGCCACTGGCGGAAGCCATAGGATGTCTTGCCATAGTTTTCTTCCAGCTGATCCAGCAAGGAGGAATAATCCTCGACATCCACCACCACGTTCACAAAGGTATGGTTTTTTGAGGCCGCGCGGATCATCGCCGGGCCGCCGATGTCGATATTCTCGATACATTCGTCATAGCGCGCGCCCTTGGCGACGGTTGCCTCGAAGGGGTAGAGGTTTACGACCAGCAGGTCGATGGCGCCGATGCCATGTTCCTCCATCGCCGCAACATGGGTGTCATTGTCACGCAGCGCCAGCAACCCGCCATGCACCATCGGGTGCAGCGTTTTGACCCGGCCATCCATCATCTCGGGGAAGCCGGTGATTTCGCTGACATCGCGAACCTCAAGCCCTGCATCGCGCAGCGCCTTGGCTGTGCCGCCGGTCGACAACAGTTCGATCCCGCGCTCGGACAGCGCCTTGCCCAGCTCGATCAGCCCGGTCTTGTCGGAAACGGAAAGCAACGCGCGGCGCACGGGGTGAAGGTCAGTCATGGGTCCAAAGGTCCTTTTGGCGTCAGTCAAACTTGGGCTCGTCCCGGTGCGTATCGCGCACGGCATAGGCTGTATCCTGCGCCTTGCTCAGCGTCCACCGGATGCGCGTCGCATACTCCATTGCGCGGCCAGATAGAACGATCTGTTTTGTCGCGCGTGGCTTTAAACGGCCTTTTTCAAGATAAACACTTGGTTCAACAGATAATTTTCCCACGCCGTCATGGCGGAAAACCCAGATCTCGCCGCTTTTGAGCGCCATCGACACTGCCGCACCGCCCAGATCCAGCGCCGCGTCAACGTCAGGATGCAGATGAAAACGGATGTCATAGCCAACGCCCTTGAGGCCCGAGGCGTCCATCGCCCTGTCGAACTGACGCTTGGCCTTGTCGGTTGCGGTCAGCAGAATATCCTCGACCGTCAGCTCACGCCCGTCAAAGCGCAATTCGAATGTGCGCGCGTGGGTCAGCCCGAAGACTTTGACATATCCGTCATGCCCAGCCATGAAACGGATGCCTTCGAACGCATCTTCAAAATCGACCGGAACGTCCCGCGGCGCATCGACCAGCGCCTGACTTTCGCGGCCCGGCAACGGGTTGGCCAACCGCGCGCTCGAGAACCCGTCCAGACAGAGGGTTGAGTGAGATGGGGTCGCACGCCCGGCACTGCGCCAATCCAGCCCGAAACTGGCCCCTGATCCACAATTCACGATCAAAGGGCGACGCCCCGAGGTCAGCTCGAACGCCAGCGTGGATGCGTGCGCGTTGAATGAGGCCGCTCCGGACGGCGGCGCGCTGGCATCCACGATCACCGTGGTGCGTGCTGCGGACAGGCGGGCATAGCCCATTGGCAGTTCGGTCGCCGCCTTGTGCTTGACGCCGCTTTGCGCAAGCGCCTGTTCCAGCCGCCCTTCGACCCCGCGCCCACCGCCGTGAAACCGCGCCAGCGCGCCATCCGCATGGCGCAGACTGCGCAAGGTCGGTGCGATCCGCTTGATCGCCTTGGCCTGCGCGACAGGTGTACCGCGTCCAAGATCGCTGAGCGCCGCCGACGTCCAGCTGAGCAGCATGAACACTTCAAGCAGCTCTTCCGGGTTGCGTGTCGGAATGCCGCCCTGCGCATCCACCTGCCGGTCACATTCACCAGCCAAAGCCCGCAGGGCCGGATCGGCCATCTGCTCCAACCCCTCCAGCGCCAACCCGGCTTGCACAAGACCGGCCAGCGCCTCGAAACGCGGCAACCCGGGTGTCGCGGCCTGCCAGCGCTTGGACAGGAACCATGTTTGCTGCGCCAAAGACCGAAAGAACAGTTTGCTTTGCTTCTCATCTGCCCCGCGCAGCAGAAAGAGTGCATGGTTGATCCAGCGCATCACCCGCCGCCCGGTCAGGTCAGGCGCCCAGCCCGGGCCCTGCCCGCGGCCATGCGCCTCGATCCAGCCCCAGACCCAGCGCTGCGCTTTTTCCCGTGCGCGCATATCACCGACAGCGGCCAGATCATCCAGCCATGCAAAACCATGGCGTTCCTCATCAAAGCCGGCGCTGGGGGCAACAACATCCCACAACGCGGTATCGTCTGCCTCGACCAGATACCCGGCGAACAAGAGATTCCCCGCAACCAGCTGCCGCCCGCGCGCAAACGAACCAACGGTGCGCGGCTGAGGCTGCGCAACAAACCCCGTGGCGGCCTTTTGCCGTTGACTGAGACGCGCGTAGAAACGGTTTTGAAACCGCATCCACCGACTGGCCATGGTGTCCGAATTTGACATGCGCGTGTTACTCTGCCCCTTGCGCTCTGCTGGCGCTTGAGACCCAACGATAGACCGCGCCGATCGTCAAGTCATCGAAAAGCGTGCGCTCAGGCGGATTTGTTCAGGCAGGCGATATAGAACCCGTCCATACCTCCGCGATCGGGCCAGTAGTCGGGCCGCAGACGCAGACCGCCTTCCTCGGTGATCCAGTTGTCTTCGATGCCGGAGAGCTTCAGTGCCTCGCGATCCGTGCTCATGTCCTGATACATGCCCAGCGCGTCTTCGATCTGAACCTCGCCCTCATCCGGCAAGAGCGAACAGGTGCAATAGACCAGCCGCCCGCCGGGTTTCAGCAGCGTCCACGCATGGGCCAACATCTGCGCCTGCAATTCGATCAATCCGCCAAATTCCGAGCCATCCTTGGCAAACGGCAAGTCAGGATGCCTGCGGATCGTACCCGTGGCCGAGCAGGGCGCGTCCAGCAAAATTGCGTCGTACTGACCCTGATGGTCCAGCGCGTCACCCACGATGACCTCTGCCAGCAACCCGGTCCGGGCGAGGTTTTCGCGCACGCGTTCGGTGCGCGCCGCGGATACATCCAGCGCCGTCACATCGGCCCCTGCCGCAGCAAGTTGCATGGTTTTACCGCCCGGAGCCGCGCAAAGGTCCAACACCTTCTCGCCCGCCTTCGGTGCCAGAACACGCACCGGCAGCGCGGCTGCCGCGTCCTGCACCCACCAACCCCCATCCTTGTATCCCGGCAAGGCCGAGACCTGACCCGCATCCTGAATGCGCACAGACCCGGTGGGCAGTTTTTCGCCCGGAGGGCCTTCTGCCCCCGGCTTCAGGGTAAGGTCCAGTGGTGCGCCCGCGAAATGCGCCTGTTCCATTCCGGCAACCGCTTCGGCACCCCACGCCGCGATCAGGGGGTCCCGCAGCCACTCCGGCAGGCGCGGGACACGCATTTTCGGCCATGCCTCGGGACCCTCGGACGCCACCTTGCGCAAAACGGCATTCACCAGCCCTTTCAGACGCCCGTGCTTGCGCGAGCGGCTGATGATTTCAACCATGGAGTTCACCACCCCATGCGCAGCTTCCCCGTTGCACAGCTCGACCGCGCCCAACCTCAGCGCGTTGTGTACGGTCAGGGCGGGCGTTCGGTTCAGGTGGTTGTCCAGCAGACGGTCGGCCCGTTCCAGCCCACGCAGGGTTTCGGATGCCAACCGCTGGGCACGCGCGCGATCCTCTGGACCCAACCGATCCAAAGCACCCGCGGCCAGGCATTCAGACAACAGGCGGCCTTCGCCCAGAACCTGATCCAATAGATAGATTGCGCTGCGCCGTGCTGCTGTCGCGCTGTTTGTCATGGTACTGCCTTCATGTGACCTGTGCCCGCATTGCCATTGGCGGACGCGGGCGTATATCAAGGCTATGCACGGAAAGGAACCCGATGTCATGAGTGACGACCGCAAAGACCTGCCCCCCGCCGCCCAACGCGCGCTGGCCGAAGCGGAAGAACGCCGCCAAAAAGCCCAGGCCGAGGCCAGGGAAATGCCCAAGGAACTGGGAGGGCGCGATGGGCTGGACCCCGCCCGTTACGGCGATTGGGAAAAGAAAGGCATCGCCATCGATTTCTAGGCCCTCAGCCGCGCAGGGCCTTCAGAAAATCATCGATCAGGGCGCGCTGTTTTCTGGACTGCACCCGATCTTCGGGCCATGTCAGCCAATAACCGTCCTTGGTTTGCAGCTCTGGCAGCTCTAACCTGCGCAACCGGCCATCCCTTAGATCACCGGACGCCAGCGGAACCGAGCCCAGCACGATCCCCATCCCGCGCCTTGCCGCCGAAACGGCATGTTCCATCGAATCGAAACTGACATGTGATAGCGCGACGTCGCCATGCCCGCATTTCCGGACCCACTCGCGCCAGCCCGGACGCTCGCCGCGCAGATCGATCAGGGGGGCACCCCATTCAACGCCCGGTGCGGCCATCGGCACCAGCACCTCGCGCGCGATCAATGCCGCGTCGCGCCCGGCCCACACGCCGCGACCATAGCGGATTTGCAGCCAGGTGCGTTCCTCGTCCAGCGACGACCGGCGCGCAACCGAGTCGGTCATCACCCGCACCTCGGGGCGCAGGTCCCTGAACACAGGCAGGGCTGGTACAACGAGGGCGTGAATGTTTGACGACAACCCGGCGACCCTGAGTTCGCGTGGTGATTTTCCAAACAGATCTTCGGTGTTGCGTTCCAACGCCAGCAGGCTGTCCTGCACAAGCGGCAGATAGCTTTCTCCTTCGACCGTCAGCGACACGCCGCGCGCCTCGCGCACAAACAGGGACCGGCCCAGCCACGCCTCAAGATTGCCGATCCTTTGGCTGACAGCGGCCTGCGTCAACCCGAACTCTTTCGCAGCGGCCGAGAACCCGCCCAGACGCCCGGCGGCTTCGAACACGCGCAACCAATCCAACGGCGGTAATCCGGTCTTGTTTTTAGCCATTAGTTTTTCCAAGCCTCAGACGAAATAAGGATTAATTGTCGTAATGCCACGAACGGCGTATCAGCTCAACCAAAGCTCGCGCCGAACAGGAGACCCCCAATGCTGCGCACCGCCACCCACGACACCTCGATTGTTACAGTCGCGTTTGACACCGGGGCCAAGGCCCGTTTCCACGCCATCTGGCTGCGCGACAACGCGCTGGACGCTGATACCCGCGCGCCAGGCAATGGTCAGCGCCTGATCACCATCGGCGATATTCCCACCGACATCTCGGTCAGTTCAGCCGAGGTGGTCGCAGGTGACCTGCAAGTCACGTTCCAGCCTGAGAGCAAAATCGTTACCTTCCCGGCGGACTGGTTGGCCGAAAACAGCTACGACCGCGACCATGACATTGCCCTGGGTCGCATCGCCCCCGGCATCACGACCTGGGAGAGTGGTATCGGCGCGCCCAGCGGGGATTGGAACGAGGTCCATGCCAGCCCAGCGGTCAAGCGCAATTGGCTGGCCGCTGTGGCCGAGTTCGGCTTTGCCAAGCTGACCGGCGGCCCGACCGAGCCTGAATCGCTGCTGAAGGTCGCTGACCTGTTCGGCTATGTCCGCGAAACCAATTACGGCCCCTATTTCGAGGTGCGGACCGAGGTGAACCCGACAAACCTTGCCTATACCGGGCTTGGCCTTCAGGCGCATACCGACAACCCCTATCGCGACCCGGTGCCGACCTTGCAAATCCTCTATTGTCTGGAAAACTCGGCTGAAGGCGGGGAGTCCATCGTTGTTGACGGCTTCCGCGCCATCGAAAAACTGCGTGACGCAAACCCCGAAGGCTTTGCCCTGCTGGCCGGATATCCGGCGCGGTTCGAGTACAAGGGCTCGGACGGGGTCTGCCTGCGGTCGCGCCGCCCGATGATCGAGTTGTCGCCGGATGGTGAGTTGATCGGCATCCGCTTCAACAACCGCTCTTCCGCCCCCTTTGTGGATGTGCCGTTTGACAAGATGGAGGCTTATTACGCCGCCTATCGACAATTGGGGGATATCATCGACGATCCGGCGATGGGCGTTTCCTTCAAACTGGAACCGGGGGAAAGCTTTATCGTCGACAACACCCGCGTCCTGCACGCGCGGCTTGGCTATTCCGGGGCCGGGTCGCGCTGGTTGCAGGGATGTTACGCCGACAAGGACGGGTTGCTGTCCACACTGGCGGCGATGGAGATGGCGCAGCCGGAGGCGGCAGAATGAAACCTGATTTCTCGACCCTGAACCGGGACAATATCGTTGCTTTCATCGGGAGCATTTTCGAACGCCGCGGCGGTGAAGAGTATCTGGGTGAGCCTGTCACCATGGCCCAGCACATGCTGCAAGGCGCAACCATTGCCGAGCAGAACGGGATGCCCGAGGAAATCATCGTGGGCGCCTTGCTGCACGACATCGGCCATTTCACATCCGAGTTCGGCACCTACCACCCGGATGACACCGAAGACCGTCATCATGAGGACGCGGGCGCCGAGGTACTGGAGCAGTTCTTCCCCTCGGTCATCACCGATTGCTGCCGCTATCACGTGGCAGCCAAGCGGTATCTGTGTGCTACCAAACCCGAGTATTTCAATCGCCTGTCCGCGGCGTCGGTTCACACGTTGGAACTGCAAGGTGGTCCGATGAGCGCCGAAGAAGTTGCCGCGTTCGAAGCCAACCCGAACCTGAAGGAGATCATTCAGGTCCGCTATCTGGATGAGGCCGGCAAACGCGCGGATATGGAAACCCCGGATTTTGCACATTTTGCGCCGATGGTGCAGCGTATGGTCGACAAACACATGGAGGCCGCATGAACGCCCCGGAATACATCTTTGAAGCTAGCACCAAACCCTCGTTGCCCTGGCACGAGGTTCCCCTGATCCGCGCAACGGACGCCTCGGTCAAAGGTTACGGGTGTCTGGTCGATGATCCCGAAGGGTTCGAGATCGAGATCACCCGCTGGCCACAGCAGGGCTGGCGGCCGATTGACGAAGGCACCGGCGATGAAGGCGGCTGGGTCGAAGGCACCTTTCGCGGTGAGTGGAAGGGTGACGTGCTTTATGGCGAGAACGAAGCGGTCAATGGCCACTATGTCCTCGGCTGGTCCACCGATCCGCAGCAGGCACAGACAAGCCGCCAAACAGCGCCCCGCGATCAGGTGCTGCTGTGGCACATGAACTATCACCCGGATGGCGGGCAGATGTTCTGGCCGCTCGACAGCAAACCCTTCATCATTCCTGCCGCGTTGCCCGGCGACAACCTGACACCAGAAAAGGTGGTGGCGTTCTGGTGCGACGGTTCGCGCGGGCTGTATATCCATCCCGGTATCTGGCACGAGGGGATATTTCCGATAGAAGACAACCAGCGGTTCCTCGACCGGCAGGGTGCAGTGCACGCACGGGTCAGCGCTGATATCGGTCAGGAATTTGGCGTCTACCTCGCCTGCCCGCTGCGCGCCGACAAGATCAGGGACCTCTGAAGACCTTTTTCAGGTTTTCCTAACCTTTGCGCTAAACTTCTGCGATACTCTCCCTATAGTTGCATGGAGTCTATCGCAGATGGCATTGAACAGGTGAAAACAGGTGCAGTTGAGAACCGCCCGGACAGGCTGCGTTTCGTTGACCCACGATAATTTCTATAGGAACCGGATTAGAGACAGATTTGTTGACAGTTTTATTTTTCACTCTCGGTTTCTTCGTCATTGCGAACTTTTCGGTCCTCGCCGCGATGATATTCCTTACGTCGGTATTCCCGGTCTTCAACTTCAAAGATGAATTTGTTGAATTCTGGATAAGGACAAGAGGCACCCCTCCATCACGAAGAAGACTGCTGCTGAATGCCTATGGGGCGGGAAACTACTTTTTTATGACTGAAAAATGCTACGATCTAAATGTTCCCAATGGGATACGGATCGTTCCGAATGCCAACTTTTTTCTTACATATATACTAGGTTTCGCATCGATTATTACGGCGGTGCTTTTCTGGGTTTGGGCGTTCTTCGTATATGCGCTGGTGCGCGCTTACTTCTAATCGCAGCGTTTACAACCCCAACACATCCACCATGTCATACTGACCCGGTGCCTTGCCCTGCCCCCAAAGGGCCGCTTTCAGCGCGCCGCGGGCAAAGATGGCGCGGTCCGTGGCCAGATGGCGCAGGACGATGCGTTCTCCGGGGGCGGCGAACAGGACATCATGTTCCCCCACGATGTCGCCGCCGCGAATGGCGTGGAAGCCAATGTCACCACGCTTGCGCGCGCCAGTGATGCCATCGCGGCCCCGGTCGGACACGTCCGACAACTCAACGCCGCGCCCTTCGGCTGCGGCCTCGCCCAGCATCAGCGCCGTGCCCGAAGGTGCATCGACCTTGTGATGGTGGTGACCTTCGATGATCTCGATATCGAAATCCTCATCCAATGCGGCTGCGACCTTTTTGGTCAATTGCACCAGAAGGTTGACGCCAAGGCTCATGTTTCCGGCCCGTACGATCACCGCATGGCGGGACGCGGGTTCCAGTGCCGCGATCTGTTCGTCGGACATGCCGGTGGTGCCGATCACATGCACACAGCGCGCCTGCGCCGCCAGCGCAGCGAATTCCAGTGTCGCCTCGGGCGCGGTGAAGTCGATCACTGCCTGCGCCTGCGCAAAGGCCTCCAGCGGATCGTCGGTGACGGTGACGCCCAGTGCCTGCCCGCCCATGGCCTCGCCCACATCCTGACCGATCCAGTCATGGTCCTTGCGTTCGACCACGCCGACCAGACGGGCCTGATCGCTGTCCGTCACGGTCTTGATCAGCATCTGCCCCATACGGCCCGAAGCCCCTGTGATGACGATCCCCGGAATATGGGTCATTGCGCTGGTCCTTTTCGTTAAGTCGGCTCAAAGCCTCCTACCCGGTTCGCGCCCGCTTGGCAAAGCCCTGCTTTGCGCTTAGATCGGGGTTTATGGCAAAGAACAAATTCCACGATGGCCCCGGCCCGTCCCAACGGCAGCTGCGTGTCGGCGAACTGATCCGCCGCACCCTGTCCGAAGTTCTGGCGCGCGGAGATGTCCACGACCCCGACCTGAATCGCATGTCGATCACCGTGGGTGAGGTGCGCACCTCGCCCGATCTGAAGATCGCCACTGCCTATGTGCTGCCCCTCGGCGGCAGAGGGCAGGAGGACGTGATCGAGCTGCTGGCCCGCAACAAGGGTGAGCTGCGGCGTATGGTCGGCAAGAAAGTCGGCCTGAAGTTCGCGCCCGATCTGCGCTTTCGGCTGGATGACACATTTGACCGTCTGGACGATACCCGCCGCATGTTCGAACAGGACGCGGTGCGCCGCGATCTGGACGAGTGATCCGCACGCTTGTCACATTGGCGACGCTTCTTTGGGCCGCGCAGGCAGGCGCGGTCACTTGTGAAAAGCTGACCCACGAGGACAAACGTTATACGGTTTGCAACGTTAATGCCGCCAATGAAGATCTGCGGCTGTTTCTGAACAGCGAAGACGGTCAGGTATTGGGGCATTTTTCGTCGGTCAACGAAGTGCTGGCCCCGGAAGGCGAACGGCTGGCCTTTGCGATGAACGCGGGCATGTATCACGACGACCGTTCACCCGTTGGCCATTATGTCGAGGACGGCCAGGAGCAGATGCGTGTGATCACCAACCCCGGCCCCGGCAACTTCGGTTTGCTGCCCAATGGCGTGTTCTGCATTCGCAAGGGCCGGGCGGATGTGTTTGAAACGCTTGATTACGTGGATCAGGCGCCCACCTGCCGCTTTGCCACCCAATCCGGTCCCATGCTGGTGATCGACGGAGAACTGCACCCGCGCTTCCTGCCTGATTCGACCTCGCTTTATGTTCGAAATGGGGTCGGCACCAGTTCCGATGGTACACGGGCGGTGTTTGCGATCTCGGAAGATTACGTCACCTTCCACGAGTTTGGACGTTTGTTCCGCGATGTGCTTGGCACGCCAAACGCGCTGTTTTTCGACGGCAATATCTCGCGGATGTATGAGCGTGCCAGCAACCGCTCGGATTTGGGATTCTCGCTGGGGCCGATTGTCGGTGTGGTCGAAGAAACGCCCGCAAATTGACAGCGGCAGAGTGATCCGCTAACTCGCGCGCCTCAGCAAGATTCAAGGTGCATGATGGGACGCAAACGCAAGGGCCGCGACATTTCCGGTTGGCTGGTGGTGGACAAGCCTGCGGGCATGACCTCGACCGCCGTGGTCAACAAGGTGCGTTGGGCTATGGATGCCAAAAAGGCGGGCCATGCGGGCACGCTGGATCCCGAGGCGACCGGCGTTCTGGCAATTGCCTTGGGCGAGGCAACCAAGACCGTTCCCTATATCACCGATGCCTTGAAAGCCTATACCTTTACCGTGCGACTGGGGCAGGCCACCAACACGGACGATGCCGAGGGCGAAGTGATCGCGCAAAGCGATGCGCGCGCCTCGGATGACGATATCAAACAGGCGCTGACCCCGTTTCTGGGCGATATAATGCAGGTGCCGCCCAAATTCTCGGCGGTGAAGATCGACGGCCAACGCGCCTATAAACTGGCCCGTGATGGGGAGGATGTGGAGCTGAACGCTCGCCCCCTCTGGGTCGAGGAACTGATCCTTGTCGACCGCCCCGACGAAGATCACGTGGTGCTGGAGATGACCTGCGGCAAAGGCGGCTATGTGCGGTCTATCGCCCGCGATCTGGGCGAGGCGCTGGGGTGCCACGGCCACGTCAAGGAACTGCGCCGCATCTGGTCCGGCCCGTTCGAGGCCGAGGACGGGTTGAGCATCGAGCAGATTGACGAGATGGCGAAAACAACCGCCCTGGACGAGTATCTGCACCCGCTGGAAACCGGCCTGTCCGACCTACCCGAACTGAAATGCACACCCGAAGGCGCCACCCGCCTTCGCAATGGCAATCCGGGCATGGTGCTGGCTGGGGACGTGGAATACGGCGACGAGGCCTGGGCATCGTTCGACGGCAAGGCCGTGGCCGTAGGCATCTATAAATCTGGTGAATTGCACCCCAGCCGGGTGTTCGTCGACTGAGAGTCGTGTTAGGCGAAGGGCATGATCACCCGTTCCCACACCAAGGGCGACGCGCCCTCGACCGCCATATATTCCGATTGCGAGAAATACCGCTATAGCCTGACCCGCATCTGGGACCCTGAAGGGCGCAAGGCATTATTTGTGATGCTGAACCCGTCAACCGCGACCGAGGTGCAGAACGATCCGACGGTGGAACGCTGTGAACGGCGCGCACGCGCGTTGGGGTTCGGGGCGTTTCAGGTCACGAACATCTTTGCGTGGCGCGACACCGACCCGCGCAAGATGCGGGCTGCCGCCGATCCGGTCGGGCCCGAGAATGACGCGGCCATTCTGGACGGCGTGCAATGGGCCGATCAGGTCATCGCGGCCTGGGGCACGCATGGCGCGCATCTGGAGCGTGGCCCTGCGGTGGAAACCCTGTTGCGCGGCACCGGCCAATCGCTGTTCCATCTGGGCCTGACCAAGGACGGCCACCCCAAACATCCGCTTTATATCGCCTATACTCAGCAGCCAGAACTCTGGTGACAAAGGATTAACCATTTCAAAGGTTTACCTTTGACCCGGTGACGGCCGACATGGGATATTCCACCCTCGGAACATCATGCTTTCGGAGGGGTTCCATGTTTCTGGCCGGATTGCTTGGACTGGCCGCCATCGGCGGCGCTGCTTACGCGATGAGCGATTTTCTGATCGAAGAGGACGACACGCCGGATGAAAACCCGGAAGGTGAACCTTCGGCCGAGGTTGGTACCGGTGAATTTCTGGTCATCGGCGAGGGTGTCGAAGACCCGGAAAACGCTAACACCGAACCCTCGCCGGACAGTAGCGAGGCGCCCTTCACCGGAACTGTGATCTCGGAATTTGAAGGCGATCTCGTGATTGCCGGTGGCGATGGTTCGGACGTGATTACCGGGCAGGACGGTGTCGATCAGATCAACGGCTACGGCGGGGACGACACGATAAACGGTGCCAAGGGCAACGACGTTCTGCACGGGGGCGACGGCGCAGATCAGATATCGGGCGGGCAGGGAAATGACATCCTGCACGGTGAGGCGGATGACGACCTCTTGTTCGGAGATGACGGGGATGATGCCCTTTACGGTCACTTTGGGGACGACACACTGGATGGCGGTGCGGGTGAGGACGAACTGTTTGGCGGTCAGGGCGACGACAGGCTGGACGGCGGCGCAGGGGATGATGCGTTGCAGGGCGGGTTCGGGGATGATGTTCTGAACGGGGGCGAAGGTGAGGATACCGTTTTTGGCGGGGATGGAGACGACTTTGTTTTCGGGATCGAAGAGGGTGCCGCCGAAAGGGATTTCCTGAACGGCGGTGCGGGTGACGATACCATTCTGGCAGGCGGCAAAGACGTGGTGACGGGCGGAGACGGGGCCGATGACATCGTGCTGAACCCAGGTGATGATCAGGTGACCGTAATGGGATTTCAACCCGGCGAAGACAAGCTGCTGGTGACGTGGGAGGATGAGACCGACCCGGCAATCGAGGTTGAGGCCGACGCCGAAAACGCCAACCTGACAAGGGTTTTCATAGATGGCCAGGAAGTTGCGCAGGTATATGGTGCCGAAGGAATGACAGCGGCTGACATTCAGCTGATCACCGAAGCGCAGTTGGCACAATACGGGCAGATGGTCTGAGCCCGCAGAAACCCTTTGCCATTTGGGTCAAATGCGCTTATACGCGCCCATCCGCATCGGAATCGGTGCGGTTTTCTCCATGGGCCTGTGCTGGACGACATCCCGGCCTGCGCCATCAACTCTAACCTTTCAAAGGAGACCCCGATGTCGATCACTGCCGCTGAAAAAGCACGCGTCATGCAAGAATTCGCAACCAAAGAAGGCGACACCGGTTCGCCAGAAGTCCAGGTTGCTATCCTGACCTCGCGCATCAACACCCTGACCGAGCACTTCAAGACCCACAAGAAAGACAACCACGGTCGTCGTGGTCTGCTGAAAATGGTTGCTCAGCGCCGTAAGCTGCTGGACTACCTGAAGGGCAAGGAAGAGGCGCGTTACCAGGACCTGATCAAAAAGCTGGGCATCCGCCGCTAAACGTATTTGTTACGTTTTGTACCGGTTCTGAACCCCGGATTGTAAGATTTGTACGCTCGCCCAATTGGCGGGCGTTTTTCTTATGTGGACGAATGTCAAGTATACCGACCGACCAACGCTGCGGGTGCTAAACTCATTCTCTGTTGGCAGGGTGCGCCCAATCTGGACATTGACGAACGGCCATGCGCATCGTGAGACATGTCGCTCACGGAAGGCCTAAACCAAATTTTAGAAACTGTCTTGCCGACCGATCCCAGCTTTCAGCAGATCGAATATGCGGTGATAGACAATTGCATTAGTGAAACCCGGCGATACGCCTTGGAGGGCTCCACCGAAGCCTTCCTGATGTCCGCGATGCGTCTATTGGCACTTCCCGACAATGGGCACACACGGCTGATCCCGAACGATGCGATCACCGTGCTTCCGCTGAGGTTCGTGAGCGTAGGGCGTTCTGTGCAACTCGTCGGCGCGTTTCCAGAGATAACTGCACCGCGAGGAGAACTGATTGCGGTCAACGGCACAGCTTTGAGCCAGATTGAAGCCAAGGCGGAACAGTTTCTTGCGGGAACGTGCCAAAGGAAGCGAGTCATCGGACCTATTCTTTTGGCTTGGCCGTACGCCTTGGCACGTTTGGGTATTTCGTCAAACGGCGGAACGACCGAGTATCGTGTTCAGGACGAAAATGGGCAGATAACCAATCTGAAAGTGGCGATTGGAAACACCGTTCCTGGATCCATGCTCTACCCGAGAAACGAGCACGGCAAGGATGATCCAACTTGGGTGCCCAAGACTTTTGTGGAGATAAAGGATTGGCAAGATCTTGGGCTATCAATAGCGTTACCGAGCTTTTTTGCTCCGAACGAAACAACGCTGCACAAAGCCGTCTCAGCCGCAGTGGAACACGTGCGCGCCTGTCCGAACAGAACGCTTTTGATTGACGTTCGCGGAAACACCGGCGGCGATTTTCTTCTGACGATGCCTTTGATAGACGCGATCTCGCAAAGCGCAAGTAAGCAGGTTGTTGTACTTGTCGATAAATTCACGTTTTCAGCGGCGATAGTGTTTGTGGCCATCCTCAAACATCGTTTGGGAAACAGGCTCAAACTCATCGGGGAAGAAATGGGTGACGGGTTGATGTTCTTTGCCGAGGGCGGGTTGCTCGAGTTGCCGACCAGCGGAGCGGTTGTTCGATACTCATCAGCTTTTCACGATTGGAAGAATGGAACGACTGACAAAACCACGCCGCCTGAAATCGCGCGGAAGATCGTTCCCGTAGGGGCACTGAAATTGGATTTGGAATGGGTCGCAAATTGTGCAGATGAGGATGCGGACGGCACGTTCTATCAACGAATTCTCAGCAGCGTGAGCACTTAGACAAACGGCCGAGACGGCATCGCGGCTCCCATCCGCGACGCCGCTCGGCATGGCTTTTGCTGTCTTCGGGTCAGATCGCCTGCCACTTTTTGTAGGTATCGACCGCCAAGGCGGTGTCGATCACGAACATCGCAACTGCGGTTACCATCGCCAGCATCGACACCCAGAACGACCCGCTTGCCGAGGCGACGGCCAATGTCATGCCGCCGACGCAGGTGGCAATCGCGGCGGCTTTTTCAAGGCCGCTCATGTCGGTCAGAACGATGCCGGCAAGTTTGGTGAACCCGACGGACGCCTTGGCGACGCCCAGCATGGCCTTCATCATGGCCAAATCGCTGCCCGCCGTTCCGGCCTTGGCGATTGCACCGGCATGGCGGCTGATCGGGCCGCTGCATTTGACGGCAATCCCGGCCCCGGCCCGCGTGACCGTCTTGGTTCCGAGCGCCTGATAAACCCCCAGCGCGGCCATGGCCATCGTGATGATATCGGCAAACGCTTTGGCGGCGGCCCCGATAAAGGTGTTCAGCGCGGCTTTCTTGCGCTTTTTCCTGCTGGTGCCCAGCGGTGCCCCCAAAAGCGGCGTGTCCCCCTGCATCAGGATCAGGCTGTCCGCGGTTTCCTGCACCGAGAACGGCGCGGCATCGACGGGAACCGTAGCGGCTTCGGCCTCGGGTATCGGGTCGGGGGACAGGAACCGCGCCTTGATCTGCGCCTGTTGGTCGGCCGGAAGCGCGCGGATATCGGCCCCTTCGTCTGAGGCATAAAGCTCTTCCCATGCGCTTTCCATGATCGCGGCCACGTCCGCCGCGCTTAGTTCGGTGGCCGGGGCTGTCATCAGTGGCATCTTGGGGCCTGCATCAAGGTCGATGTCCTCGACCGCGTCCTCGGGGAGCTTGTCAAGCATCTCGATAAATGACTCGTCGAACACATCAGGGTTGAATGAAATGCCAGAGGCGGAATGGAGCTTCATGGGTAAACCTACTTTCATTAACTTTGACACAATAAGCCTGCACAATAGACGAGTTTTGAAATCTCTCTGTGGTGAACATCACACTTGAACAACCGGTCGCCGCCAACCGGGGGGCGCGGCGTTTCGTGGCCGCAGCAGAACGCGTGTCTGTAGATCAGCCGTTATTCGGGAAGACCGGCCTTTTTCCACCCTTCGCGCCAGCTTTCGGAACAGGTGGGAACGGTAAAGATTGGCAAACTGGTCTGATCCGAGGAAGCGGTGATATCGGGGCGCAACGCTTGCAGGTCGCTTATCGCCGCCTGCGCCGCTGCGGCATCAGACATCTGACCCAAGGCGGCAATAAGCATCAGGTGGCTCATGACAAATCCTGACCGAACGGCCAGAGCGTCACGCGCTGCGGCGGCGGCCTCGTCATACCGGCGCAGTTGAAAAAGCGCACTTGCCCGGGCGATATGCGCCGCATGGCGCATCGGGTCTTTCGGGCTGAGTTCAATGGCATGTGTTGCGTGTTCCAATGCCTCGTCCGACCGGTTCAGCATGCACAGGTTGATGGAGGCGAGCATGTGAACACTTGCAGCATTGGGGTTTTCGGCCAGTGCCTGTTTGAACGCCGCCCGCGCGCGCGGCAGATCGCGGGCCAGCATCGAGATTGAATGCGCCGCATAAGCCATGGCAATACCGTCGGCGCGGTCGCTCATGAGAACGCGTTCTGCGGCGCTGATGGCGGCCCTGGGCCCTTCGCCGATGGGATCGAGCCCCTGCACAAGCCGCTGAATGTGCAGCCAGGCCAGCAACCCTGCGGCAGCGGCGTAATCCGGGTCGCGGTCCAGCGCCAGCGTTGTCAGCCGGATGGCTTCGCGATTGGCGTCATCTGTCAGCAGATGAAAATGCGACTGCGCCTGAAGATAGAGTTCATAGGCTTCGAGGTTTTCGGTCGGCTTGGCGCGGGACCGGTTCGTTTCGGCGTGGCGCAGCGAAGGCTCGATCGCCGTGACGACCTCTTGCGTGACCTTGTCCTGAAGCTCGAAGATATCGTCCAGCACCCCGTCAAAGCGATCGGCCCACAGGTGGCTGCCATTTTCCGCATCGATCAACTGCCCGGTGATCCGGACACGCTGTCCCGCGCGGCGGACGGATCCTTCCAGCACATACCGAACCCCGAGCGTCAGGCCGACCTGGCGGATATCCGTCGTTTTTCCCTTGAAGATGAAAGACGAGTTTCGGGCCACGACCATCAGCCAGCGAAAGCGCGACAGTTCCGTGATGATGTCCTCGGTTATACCGTCGGCAAAGAACTCTTGCTCGGGGTCGCCGGACATGTTGTCGAAGGGCAGGACGGCGATCCCCGGGCGTGTGTCGGCGGGTGTTGCAAGATTGGCGGTTGAGCCCTTTGGCCAACACCAGACACCAACGCGGCGCGTGATGTTCTTTAGCTCGGCCTGCCCGCCGCCGCCGAACAGGCCCGCATCGCCCCGGTCAAGGCTGTGATGTGCCGTGTCCGAGATCAGGATCTGGTCGGGTTTGGCCAAAGCCTCGAGCCGGGCAGCGACATTGATGCCATCACCGAAGATGTCTTCGCCTTCCGCAATGACCTCGCCCGTGTGAATACCGATGCGCAGCCGCAGCCCTTCGGGCTTGTCGCTGGATTGCAGGGCAATCGCAAAATCCGACGCGTCGGACGTTGACTGGAATTCGGCGATCCAGCCATCCCCCATGCTTTTGATCAATATGCCATTGTGGGATTCCAGCAGGGCAGTGAGCGTGTCGTCACGGAACGATTTCAGCGCTGCAAGTGTACCCTGCCGGTCCTGATCCATAAGCGCCGAGTACCCGACAACGTCAGCCGCCAGAACCGTCGTAAGCCGTCTTTTCATTTGCACCCCCCGATGAAAGTGAGGTTAGCGCAGTGATCCGGTTCTGTCAGGCCATTTCCCGGACGGGGGCAATGGCACGCAGCACGCCATCATGCGGCCCCTGTGCCTTGCGACGCGCTGCGAGAGGTCAGAGCCTGCCTCAGCATGATCCGGCCAGCTTTTTCGGTTTCGCTTTCCTTCCAACGCATTCTCATGTATGCGCGCGGTATCTGAGACGTTGTGCCCTGACCCCGGCACTCGAACGGAAGATAAATGGGGTCGGCGGCAATGGGGCCGCCATGCAAAACCGGAGACCCGCAGGGGCGGGAGTGCTCCGTTCTAGGATACGCATATGTTTGATGTAACGAAGAAATCGATGCAGTGGGGCGAGGAAACGCTGACACTGGAAACCGGCAAGGTTGCCCGTCAGGCCGACGGCACCGTGATTGCCACGCTGGGCGAAACCAGCGTCATGGCCAACGTGACCTTTGCCAAGCAACAAAAGCCCGGTCAGGACTTTTTCCCGCTGACCGTACATTACCAAGAGAAATATTATGCTGCCGGTAAGGTTCCGGGTGGCTTCTTCAAGCGCGAGGCGCGCCCGACCGAGAAAGAGACACTGACCGCGCGTCTGATCGACCGTCCGATCCGCCCGCTGTTCGTTGACGGTTTCAAAAATGAAGTTCTGGTGATGTGCACCGTGCTGAGCCACGATCTGGTCAATGATCCCGACATCGTTGCAATGATCGCCGCCTCGGCTGCGCTGACCATTTCCGGCGCGCCGTTCATGGGCCCGATCGCCGGTGCCCGCGTTGGTTTCGTGGATGGCGAATACGTCCTGAACCCGACCGTGGATGACATGCAGGACCTGCGCCTGAACCCTGAACAGCGTCTGGATCTGGTTGTTGCCGGTACCAAAGACGCCGTGATGATGGTGGAATCGGAAGCCTACGAGCTGTCCGAGGCCGAAATGCTGGGTGCCGTGACCTTTGCGCATGAGCAGATCCAGCCGGTCATCGACCTGATCATTTCGCTGGCCGAAGACGCCGCGAAAGAGCCGTTCGAATTCGTCGCACCCGATTACTCGGAGCTTTACGCCGCCGTTTCGGCTGCCGGTGAAGAGCAGATGCGCGCCGCTTTCGCGATCACCGACAAGCAGGAGCGCACTGCCGCTGTTGCCGCTGCCCGTGAAGCGATCAAGGAAGCGCTGACCGAGGAACAGCTGGAAGACGCCAACCTTGGCTCGGCGATGAAAAAGCTGGAAGCCGGTATTCTGCGCGGTGACGTCGTCAAGGGCGGCAAGCGCATCGACGGTCGTTCGACCACCGATGTGCGTGCTATCGAAGCCGAAACCTCGTTGCTGCCGCGCACACACGGCTCTGCCCTGTTCACCCGCGGTGAAACTCAGGCGCTGGCCGTGACCACGCTGGGCACCGGCGACGATGAGCAGTTCATCGATGCGCTGCACGGCAACTTCAAATCGAACTTCCTGCTGCATTACAACTTCCCTCCGTACTCGGTGGGTGAAGTGGGCCGCGTGGGTTCGCCCGGCCGTCGCGAAATCGGTCACGGTAAGCTGGCATGGCGCGCACTTCAGGCGGTTCTGCCTGCGCCGACCGACTTCCCCTATACTATCCGCGTGGTGTCCGAGATCACCGAATCCAACGGCTCCAGCTCGATGGCGTCTGTCTGCGGCGGTTCGCTTTCGATGATGGATGCGGGTGTTCCGCTGAAAGCCCCGGTTGCCGGTGTGGCCATGGGTCTGATCCTGGAAGATGACGGGTCTTACGCAGTTCTGACCGACATTCTGGGTGACGAAGACCACCTGGGCGATATGGACTTCAAGGTTGCGGGTACTGCAAACGGCATCACCTCGCTTCAGATGGACATCAAGGTCGCGGGCATCACGCCTCAGATCATGGAAACCGCCCTGGCACAGGCCAAGGACGGCCGGATGCACATCCTGGGCGAGATGGGCAAAGCCCTGTCCGAGACCAACGAGTTCTCGGTCCACGCGCCGCGCATCGAGACCATGAACATCCCGACCGACAAGATCCGTGAAGTGATCGGTTCGGGCGGCAAGGTCATCCGCGAGATCGTCGAGGTTTCGGGTGCCAAGGTCGACATCAACGACGATGGCGTCATCAAGATCGCATCGCCCGATGGGGAATCGATCAAGAAGGCCTATGACATGATCTGGTCGATCGTGGCCGAGCCGGAAGAAGGTCAGGTCTATACCGGCAAGGTGGTCAAGATTGTCGATTTCGGTGCCTTCGTGAACTTCTTTGGCAAGCGCGACGGTCTGGTCCACGTGTCCCAGATCGAAAACCGCCGCCTGAACCATCCGTCGGATGTTCTGAAGGAAGGTCAGGAAGTGAAGGTCAAGCTGCTGGGCTTTGACGATCGCGGCAAGGTTCGCCTGTCGATGAAAGTGGTCGATCAGGAAACCGGCGAAGAGATCGTTCCCGAGAAGAAAGAAAAGAAAGAGGAAAGCGCAGAGTAATCTGCCCACCCTCTGATTGAATGTGAAAGGCCCCGGTTTCGACCGGGGCCTTTTTTTGTCGGCGCGGTCAGGAGTGTCGGGCGTCCGGTGGCTTGGTAAATCAATTATTAACACTTCATGCGTGTATTTACTCAACCATAAGGATGATCATGTTGCATTCAGGGATGCTTTTCGACCGTGGCCTCGATAACCGTTTTCGAAATCAGCGCAGACCCCTACAGCAATATCAGCGTCGATATCACTGCCGCTTATTCCGTTGATATCACCGACAATGACGCCCTGTTGCAGGATCCCGACCCTGACAGCGCGCAGCTTGACCTGTCGGCCCTGCCCGGTTTTTCCGGGACAAGCCAGAATTTCAGCACCTTCGAAAGCTATTCGGGAACGGTAAACGGGGCGCCTGTCACCTTCATTCTGGTACAGTTCTCGAACCCGCGCTACATCATCGTTACCTCGGGTCAGGCGCAGCTGAACGATACGATCACGGGGACCAGCTTTGGCGGGACGGCAGCGCCAAGCACCTATCAGACTTTGCCGTCTTTCGTGTGTTTTACCACCGGGTCCCTGATCCGGACGCCCACCGGGCTGCGCCGGGTCGAAACCCTGAACCCCGGCGACCCGGTTCTTACAGCCAAGGGCCATATCCGCCCGGTGCGCTGGATCGGCAGGCGTCGCTTGTCAGCGCAGGAGTTGCAACAGGACCCTCATCTTTGCCCTGTCCGGATCATGGCGGGGTGTTTCGGGCCGAACAGCCCAAACCGTGATCTGGTCGTCTCACCACAGCACCGGATCGCCGTCACCTCGGCGATGATGGAGCTGATGCATTGCGAGACCGCGATGCTGGCCCCGGCCAAGGGGTTGATCAACGGGCGGACAATCGTTCAGGAGCTGCCCGCGCAAGGGGTCGAGTATGTCCATATCCTCTTTGACCGGCATGAACTGGTAAACGTCGAAGGCATCTGGTCCGAATCCTTCTATCCCGGTGACACGACACTGGGCGCGATGGCACCTGCCACACGGCGCGAGCTGTTCACCCTGTTCCCGGATCTGGCCTGCGGTGCCGATGGCTATGGATCAACCGCGTTGCCGGTGCTGAAACCCTTCGAGGTTCGGGTGCTGAGGGCGGATCTGACGTTGCCCTGCTGGACGCCCGTCCTGAACGCACCTGCGCGCGCCGCCTGACAGGGGGGCCGATCAGTGGGCAACACCACCGGGCCCGTGTTTCAGAAAGTGCCACTGGCCATAGCTGTCCTTCAGGTCCAGCTTGATCGCGGCGTCAGAGCGGGTCGAGGCGCTGCCAATCTCGGCAATGGAAAACTCGATCCCGCCGGGAATATCGATGCGCACCCGATGCGCGCCGCCGCCATGCGGGGCCTGAATCGGCTGTCCGGTGGATTTCAGAACATCACCAACGGTAACGCTGGCCGTGCGCTCTTCTAGGTCCATCTCGAATTCGATCGGCAGGTAGAGCGTGTCATGAACCGTCTCGCACATTGCCCTGAACACGTACCAATGCGTCGCCATCTCTTCGGTTTCTTCACCGTGAAAGACCTTTTCCAGCGCATCACGCTGTGCCGGGGTTGCTGCGGGATCGACGATCACCTGCATCTCGCCGCCGCCTTCAAAGATCGGCCCCGGCCAGGCATAGATCAGCGCGGCTTTGGTCCCGCTGAGGTCGGTGTCACCGAAATGCCCTTTGGTCACCTCCAGCACTTCGAACCCCCGGCAATCGCCATGGGTCGGCAACTCTTCGAACTGGCAGGGGCAAGAATAGCCGCAGTTGCAGTTCCCGAAACTCTCTCCTTCAACATACCAATCTGTAAAAGCCATAGTCTTCTCCCGCCAAGTACAGTCCGAAAGCCCGAGGTGATTGGTCGTATGCCTGAGTTTGCCCCCCCGCGCACCCTATCACAAATTGCCCGGAACCAGAACCTGAGGGCCATGAGACGGCAGATGAACGGTCCTGCCCAGCCCCGGATCTATTCATTCACGCGCGTCCAAAAACCTGTGAAACGAAGTGATAGCCCCGCGCCTTTCCTTTCCGTCAAGCCCGCCCACATCGAGGCCAAGCAGAGTTTTGGAGCAACGGAGACAATCATGTTCAAGCGCATTTTACTTACCTCAACGGCCCTCGCCGCCAGCGCGACGGCGCTTGCCGCGCAAAGCCTGGGCGACGGCACCTATGTTCAGGGCTTTGTCGGGTACAGCCAGTTGCAGGACAGCGATTTCGCAGGCACGATCGGCGGCGCGCCGCAGTCGGTCGACACGGAGTTCGACGCAGGGTTCGGTCTGGGCGTGGCCATCGGCAAGGAGATCCCGCAATGGTCCAATGACAGGTTCGGAACACGGGTTGAGCTGGAGCTGTCTTACCGCGACAGCGACGTGGATGGTGTGAACTTCTCGGGCAACGGGCCGGGGGCCGAGGGCAATATCTCGGGCGATGTCACGCAGACCTCATTGTTTGCCAATGTGCTGTTCGATTTCAAACAGGCGGGTGCGCTGACGCCCTATGCCGGGTTTGGTCTGGGGGCCACCTATTCGGATCTGGATTTTGCCTATGGGCCCGGTGTGGCGCTGGATGACAGCGACACCGCCTTTGCCGCGCAGCTGATCGCCGGTGTGGCTTACGAGATCAACCCGTCAACCGCCTTTACCGTCGATGCCCGCTATGCCCGCGCCTTTGACGTCTCGTCGCGGCGGCTGGCCCCGAACGGCGCGTTGACCGGCATCGTCGAAGACGATCTGGATACGTTCAGTGTCAATTTCGGGCTTCGGTACAAGTTCTGAGGTCTAGGGGCAGGTTTCCCGCCGGTCACCCTGCCCCCGCCTGCTTCATCTGGCCCCAAATATCCTCGGGGGGGGATCGTGCCGGCAGGCGCGATGGGGGGCAGACAGCCCCCCTGACCCGGTAACCGCCTTAGGACGGCGCTTTGGTCTTGCGCAGATAGGGAAAGATCGTCTCGAACGCGCCGAATTTGGCCTTGGCGTCTTCGTTCGACACTGAGGGCGGGATGATCACGTCTTCACCCGGCACCCAGTTGGCAGGTGTTGCGACACCTTTTGACGACATCTGCAACCCGTCCAGCGCGCGCAGGATTTCGGCAAAGTTGCGGCCCACGGTCATCGGGTAGGTCATCGACAGTTTCAGCTGCTTGTCCGGGCCGATGATAAAGACCGACCGCACGGTGGCGCTGTCAGCCGGGGTGCGACCATCAGGCAGGTAGGCTTCGGCAGGCAGCATGTCGAAGGCTTTCGACACCGCCAGACCCTCATCAGCGATGATCGGGAACCCGGGATTGGCCTTACCGTATTCCTCGATATCCTTCTTCCACTTCTTGTGGTCTTCGACACCGTCAACCGAAACGCCGATCACCTTGGTGTTGCGCGCGGCCCATTCGTCGTTCAGCTGCGCAACGGCCGAGAATTCGGTGGTGCAGACAGGTGTGAAATCCTTGGGGTGCGAGAACAGAATGGCCCAGCTGTCGCCAATCCAGTCGTGAAACTGAACGGTGCCCTGATCTGTTTCTGCGGTGAAGTTCGGGACCGTATCGTTGATGCGCAAACCCATGGCTACTTCCTTTCCTGTTGAAAATCCGAGTCGATTGCCTGAAACCTAATCACTTTGTGCAAAGGTTAAACCTTTCATCGTGGTCGCGGCCAAGGAATTCGCCGGTTTCACCGGAAAAATAATTTGATCAAATCACCTATTGCCCCCTGTTCGCTTGGGTGACAGAGTGTCGGCGAACAGCCGGATTCTAGCTGGACCGACAGGAGGGCTCAGGATGATCGAAAAGCGGAATTTCTATATCAATGGTCAATGGGTCGCGCCGTCGCAACCCAATGATTTCGAGGTCATCAACCCCTCGACCGAGGAGCCGTGCGCGGTGATCTCACTGGGTGGGCAGGCCGACACGGATGCGGCAGTTGCCGCCGCCAAGGCCGCCCTGCCGGGCTGGATGGCAACGCCGGTAGAGGCCCGCATCGCGCTGGTCGAGAAGCTGATCGACATCTACCAGACCCGCGCGGAAGATCTGGCGCAGGCCATGTCGCTGGAAATGGGCGCGCCGATTGACATGTCGCGCAGCCAGCAGGTTGGTGCAGGCACATGGCATTTGCAGAACTTCATCCGCGCGGCCAAGGCGTTTCAGTTTGAACGCCCTCTGGGGGATCACGCCCCGAATGACCGGATCATCTATGAGGCGGTTGGCGTGGCCGCATTGATCACGCCCTGGAACTGGCCGATGAACCAGGTCACGCTCAAGGTCGGTGCAGCGGCGATTGCGGGCTGCACGATGGTTCTGAAACCCTCCGAGCAAAGCCCGCTGAACGCGATGATCTTTGCCGAGATGATGGACGAGGCAGGGTTCCCGCCCGGTGTCTTCAATCTGGTAAACGGCGATGGCGCGGGCGTCGGCTCGCAGCTGTCGGGTCATCCCGACGTGGATATGGTCAGCTTTACCGGCTCGACCCGTGCGGGTACGGCGATTTCGAAGAACGCGGCGGAAACGCTCAAGAAAGTGCATCTGGAACTGGGCGGCAAAGGCGCCAATGTGGTCTTTGCCGATGCCGATGAAAAGGCTGTCAAACGCGGCGTGCTGCATATGATGAACAACACCGGCCAGAGCTGTAACGCGCCGAGCCGGATGCTGGTGCAGCGCCCGATCTATGATCAGGCCGTTGAGATCGCCGCCGAGGTCGCCAGCAAGGTCACAGTGGGCAGCGCCGCAGAAGAGGGCCGTCATATCGGACCCGTCGTGAATGAGGTTCAGTGGACCAAGATTCAGGACCTGATCCAGAAAGGTATCGACGAAGGGGCACGTCTGGTCGCGGGCGGCACCGGACGCCCCGAGGGGCTGAACAAGGGCTATTATGTCCGCCCCACGGTCTTTGCCGATGCCAACAACCAGATGACCATCGCGCGCGAGGAAATCTTTGGCCCCGTCCTGACCATGATCCCCTTCGACACCGAGGAAGAGGCTGTCGAGATCGCCAATGATACGCCGTATGGTCTGACCAATTATGTGCAGACGCAGGACAAGGCGCGCGCCAACCGCATGGCGCGGGTTCTGCGGTCGGGCATGGTCGAGATGAACGGCCAGTCGCGCAGCGCGGGCTCTCCGTTTGGTGGGATGAAGCAATCCGGCAACGGGCGCGAAGGTGGCGTTTGGGGGCTGGAGGACTTTCTGGAAGTCAAATCCGTCGGCGGCTGGGCGGCTGAATAATACACCCGGCGCAATGCGAGATGAGAGGGCGGGGCAACACGGTTGCCTCGCCCATGTTATGTCAGACAGGCCGCACCACTAGCTGGGGTTCCCCGTCGGACGTATGGCGACGGGAACGACCGTCCCAACCAATCTCTCCGGTCACGCGTTGGCGATAGGCCGAGAAACTGTCGAACCGGACCACATCGACGGGCGTGTCGAACTGCAGGGTCACCCGGCGGTGCGCACCGTCCCCCAGCATGGTCAGACCACGAATTTCCGCCGTGAACGGCTGGCCCAGGTAGCGACCTTCGACCCGGTCCCCCACACGCAAACGCATCCGGTTGCCCGCCACCGCGTGCAATGTGTTCCAGTCGCGCATCCCATGTTGATGCGCCACCAGTTCCAGGGCCTGACCGTGCGACAGCTGAACGCCGGTGTCGCGCAGTTTTCGTCGCAGGCGTTTGGCCTGCTCTTTCAGCTCCTCCAGCGGAGCGATGTCTTGTGACAGTGTCATGTTTTGCCTCGTTTCCTTGAACGGGCGCGAGTTTAGGACGGGGTTCGCATTACCATCCGCGCGCCGGGAAAGGGCAACAGATGTTTTTTTCAACCGGGTTTCACCAAAGCCAATGGCCGCGAACGGCAGGGGACCCGAACCTGCCGTGCTTTTTGGCAGCGGTCGGGCCTGCTGTCAATCAGGCGTCGGCCTGTGCCGCCTCATAGGCCAGCATGGCCCGTTTGACCGGCAGACCCCAGTGATAGCCGCCCAACCCCCCGGATTTGCGCAGGGCGCGGTGACACGGGATCAGCCAGCTGACCGGGTTGCGCCCGACCGCCGTGCCCACGGCGCGCACGGCCTGTGGCGAACCCACGCGCAGCGCGATTTCGGAATAGGTCGTCACCTGCCCCGACGGGATGTGCATTAGTGCTTCCCACACTTTGATCTGCAAGGGCGAGCCGATCAGGTAGAGCGGTGTCGGCTCTGACCGGTCGCTGGCCGTGCCGAATGCGCTGAGAACCCAGGGTCGCATGCGCATCGGATCTTCGACATAATCCGCGTTGGGCCAGCGCGAGACCATATCCTCCATCGCCGCCTTCTCTCCGGTTTCAGCCCCGAAGGCGATACCGCAGATGCCCTTGTCGGTGCCCATGACCAGCGCGGGGCCAAAGGGGCATTCGAACCAGCCCCAGTAGATCGTCAGATCCGCGCCCCTGCGGGCATATTCGCCGGGGCTCATGGACTCCCATTTCAGGAACAGATCATGCAGGCGGCCACTGCCGGACAGGCCTACGTTATGGGCGGTTTCAAGCGTGGTGAACCGTTCGCGCAGCAGCGCCTTGGCATGGCCCAGCGTCAGGTATTGCTGATACCGTTTTGGCGACACTCCGGTCCACCGCGAGAACAGGCGCTGGAAATGGGCCGGGCTCATATCCATCTGGCGGGCCAACTCATCAAGGCTCAGGCCCTCGCCGCCCTGATCGATCAGCTCGATTGCCCGGCGCATGACGTTGTAGTGGTATCCGCTTTCGGGGGTCTGGACGTTCATGGTTGCACCTCGTTGTCTGGCACAAACCATAGCGCGCGCGACACGCTGCCGCGACCCGGAACTTGCGCATTGGCTTTGGGCTTGTGTCGCGGCCCCTCGGGCGGCATTAAGGCCCGGATGGCAAAGCAACTCGACTATCATACGATCCGCGAGATCTTTACGCGCTTTCAGGAAGCCGACCCCGAACCCAAGGGTGAGCTTGAGCATGTGAATGTCTACACGCTGGTCGTGGCCGTGGCGCTGTCGGCGCAGGCAACCGATGCGGGGGTCAACAAGGCCACGCGCGACTTGTTCAAGATCGCGGATACGCCGCAAAAGATGCTGGATCTGGGCGAAGAGGGCCTGATCGAGCATATCAAGACCATCGGCCTGTTCCGCCAGAAGGCCAAGAACGTCATCAAGCTGAGCCGTATTCTGGTCGAAGACTATGGCGGTGAAGTTCCCAATTCCCGTGCAGCGCTGCAATCGCTGCCGGGTGTCGGGCGCAAGACCGCCAACGTTGTGCTGAACATGTGGTGGCGGCAGCCGGCGCAGGCTGTGGACACGCATATCTTTCGCGTCGGCAACCGCACCGGCATCTGCCCCGGCAAGGACGTGGACGCGGTCGAGCGCGCCATCGAAGACAATATCCCCGCCGATTTCCAACTCCATGCGCATCACTGGCTGATCCTGCATGGCCGGTACCATTGCAAGGCGCGCAAGCCGCAATGCCCGACCTGCATCATCCGTGATCTCTGTCAATTCGAGGACAAGACATTATGAAAACCTACCAGCTGACCGGTATCGGAAACGCCGTTGTGGACGTGATCTCGCAGGCCGATGACAGTTTCCTGGAACTGATGGGCATTGAAAAAGGTATCATGCAACTGATCGAGCAGGAGCGCGGCGAGCTTCTGTATGCCTCGATGGAGCGCCGGGTGCAGACGCCGGGCGGGTCCGTTGCCAACACGATTGCGGGCGCAGGTGCGCTGGGGTTGGATGCCGCCTTTATCGGGCGGGTGCATGACGACGCGCTGGGCCGGTTCTATGCGGATGCGATGAACGAAGATGGCGTCGATTTCGTGAACCCGCCGGTTCCGGGCGGGGAATTGCCGACCTCGCGCTCGATGATCTTTGTCTCGCCCGATGGCGAGCGGTCGATGAACACCTATCTGGGCATCTCTTCGGAACTGTCGTCGCATGACGTGCCCGATGAGGTCGCCGGAAGCAGCCAGATCATGTTCCTTGAGGGCTATCTGTTTGACAAGGAAAAGGGAAAGGCCGCGTTTCTTGAGGCCGCGCGCGCCTGCCACAAGGGCGGCGGCAAGACCGGGATCGCCATTTCCGACCCGTTCTGCGTGGAACGGCACCGGGTCGATTTCCTGCTGCTGATCGAGAATGAGCTGGAATTCGTCATCGGCAACGAGGCCGAGATCAAATCGCTGTTTGAAACCGACGATCTGGAAGAGGCGCTGATCAAGACCGCCGAGATTTGCCCGCTGGTGGTTTGCACGCGCTCGGGTGATGGCGTGACCGTCCTGAACGGAGGCGCGCGCATCGACGTGCCGGTCAAGAAGATCGTCCCCGTAGACGCAACCGGCGCAGGCGACCAGTTCGCCGCGGGATTCCTGTACGGAATGGCCACCGGGCGCGATTACGAGACCTGCGCCAGGATCGGCAACGTCTGCGCCCGCGAGGTCATCAGCCATATCGGCCCAAGACCCGAGGCGGATATGATCGAACTTCTGAGGAACGAAGGGCTGGTTTGAGTCCGAAGTTACCGGAGAAAATTCTGCACCCTCCGTTCGCTTGACATGCGTCCGTCATCTGGCAAGTTAAATAGTATTATTGTGGAGGGTAATTCTTTGAGAAAACTTCTTGCAGGAATAGCAACAGCAATCTTGACTACAGTGACCCCGACCTTCGCTCAGGATATTACAGCTGGTTCCCGAATTACTGTGACTTCAGACTGGCACTCACAGAACGGTGGGCCATACAGTCCAAATATCGTGTCTTGCAAATCGAACAGCGGCTTGTGCCTTCGAGACACCAATACTTCTCCTGCAAACAATCCTATGACAAAAACTAAGAGTGGCTTGCAGGTCGTCTTCAAGGATTTTGGGGTTGTCTATTTGTTCAGACCAGGTGGAAAGGGCACTTTTCACGATATGTCCGGCAAGCAGACTGGAAAATTCAAGTGGACACAGTGACGACTTGACTACTGGATGGTTCGCTCCATTGCGCAACTTTGATGAATGCCAGCTGAGTCCGCCTAGCGGATCAATCTGAAAAACATCCACGCGATCAGAATTCGCTTAGATAATCGGAAAAAGCCTCAACCACGTGCTGATACACATCGCGCTTGAAGGGTACGATTTCGGCGACCAGCCGGTCGGGCTTCTGCCATTTCCAGCGGGTGAACTCCGGGTGGTCGGTTTCGATGTTGATCTGATCGTCGGCGCCTGTGAAGCGCAGCAGGAACCATTTCTGTTCCTGCCCACGATAGCGGCCTTTCCAGATGTGGGGCACGATGTCATGGGGCAGGTCATAGGGCAGCCAGCCCTCGGTTTCGGCGATGACTTCGACCAGATCAGCCGTGACCCCGGTTTCTTCCCACAGCTCGCGCAGGGCTGCGTCGCGGGGATCTTCGCCCTTGTCCACACCGCCCTGCGGCATTTGCCAGGCGTCCGCGTGGCGGTCGTTGCGCTGGCCCACGAAGATCTTGCCCTCGGCATTCATCAGCATCAGCCCGACGCAGGGGCGATAGGGCAGTTTGGCGATTTCTTCGGGGGTCATGCGCGGCCTCATCGGGTTGTTCCGCCCACCTCTAGCAATCACCGGCGCCACAGCAAAGAGGGTGACGTGGGGTTTCGCGTGACAAAGTTGACGCGAACGTCAATCTAGCGGGCAAATTCAGGAGGGAGAGTTCCGCCATGACTGCGTACCCGAATATGCTGGCCCCGCTGGATCTGGGCTTTACCACGTTGAAAAACCGCGTGTTGATGGGCTCGATGCATACGGGCCTTGAGGAGACCAGCGACTGGAACCGGGTGGCCGAGTTCTATGCCGACCGGGCGCGGGGCGGCGTGGCGCTGATGGTGACGGGCGGGATTGGTCCGAACCTTGAAGGCTCGGTCCTGCCGGGGGCTTCGATGATGGTGAGCGACAAGGACGTGGCGCACCATTCCATCGTGACGCAGCGCGTACATGAAGCGGGCGGCAAGATCGCAATGCAGATCCTGCATGCGGGGCGCTATGCCTATGGGCCGAAATGCGTGGCCCCCAGCCCGGTGAAATCGCCGATCTCTCCGTTCCCGCCCACTGAGCTGGATGAAGAGGGCATCGAGAAGCAGATCAGCGATATCGTCAACGCCGCCGTACTGGCGCAAAAGGCTGGCTATGACGGGGTCGAGATTATGGGGTCGGAGGGGTACTTCCTGAACCAGTTCCTTGTGACCCATACCAACAAGCGCACCGACCGCTGGGGCGGGTCTTATGAGAACCGGATGCGTCTGCCGATCGAAGTTGTACGCCGCACGCGCGAGGCGGTGGGCACCGATTTCATCATCATCTACCGGCTGTCGATGATCGATCTGGTACCCAACGGATCGACCCATGACGAGGTGGTGCAACTGGCGCAGGAGATCGAAAAGGCCGGGGCCACGATCATCAATACCGGGATCGGCTGGCACGAGGCGCGGATTCCCACGATTGCCACCAGCGTGCCGCGCGCGGCCTTTGCCTGGGTGACCAAGAAGCTGATGGGCAAGGTGGGGATACCGGTGATCACCTCGAACCGGATCAACACGCCCGAGGTGGCCGAAGAGGTTCTGTCGACCGGTTGCGCCGACATGGTCTCGCTGGCCCGTCCGATGCTGGCGGATGCGGATTTCGTGGCCAAGGCGATTGCGGGTGAGGCCGCAAAGATCGCACCTTGCATTGCCTGCAATCAGGCCTGTCTGGATCACACGTTCAGCGGCAAGCTGACCTCGTGCCTCGTGAACCCGCGCGCCTGTCATGAGACGGAGCTGGTGATTGAACCGGCTAAAACGCGCAAATCCATTGCCATTGTGGGGGCAGGCCCTGCCGGACTGTCGACCGCAATGATCGCGGCCCAGCGCGGCCACGATGTTACCCTGTTCGACCGCGCTGATGAGGTCGGCGGGCAGCTGAACATGGCCAAGCAGGTGCCGGGGAAAGAAGAATTCTGGGGACTGGTCGACTGGTACCGCACCATGATGGATGATCTGGGCGTGAAAGTGGAACTGAACCGCGAGGTAGGCGCAGATGACCTGACCGGCTTTGACGAGGTGGTCATCGCCACCGGTGTCAGCCCGCGTGATCCGCAGATACCGGGGCAGGATCGGGACAACGTGCTGAGTTACATCGACGTGCTGCGCGGCAAGGCCGAGGTTGGCAAGTCTGCTGCCGTGATCGGGGCCGGTGGCATCGGCTTTGATGTGTCCGAGTTCCTGCTGGAAGAGGGTCACAGCCCCACGACCGACCTGCCGCTGTGGATGAAGGAATGGGGCGTGACGGACCCGGCTGAACACCGTGCAGGGTTGGCGCCCGAGGGGCCGCAACCCAGCGCCCCCGCACGTCAGGTCACCCTGTTGCAGCGCAAGAAACAGGCGCATGGCAAGGGTTTGGGCAAAACCACTGGCTGGATTCACCGGGCAACGCTGAAGATGAAGAACGTCAATTTCGTGGGCGGCGTGAATTATGAGCGCATCGACGATGACGGTCTGCATGTCAGCTTTGGCGAGGAGCGCGCGGACCCGACGGTGATCGCGGCCGACACTATCGTGCTGTGTGCCGGTCAGGTGTCCGAACGGTCACTGGCAGACGCGCTGATCGAGCGGGGCATCACCCCCCATGTGATCGGGGGTGCGGATGTCGCCGCCGAGCTGGATGCCAAGCGCGCGATCAATCAGGGCACGCGGCTGGCGGCGAAGTTCTGATCGCCCCGGTTTAGCGTTTCCTAGTCGGACAGCGCGAGTTTTGCACCCAGTGCGCCAAAGGCCGTTGCAAAACTCCGCCTGATCCACGTCATCACCGTTGGACGGCGGATCATATAGTCGCGGGCCAGTGCGGCGCAGCCCCCGTATCCGACGAAGACAACAAAGGTCATGGCCATAAAGGCCAGGGCCAGCTGGATCAGCGCACCCCCTGCGTTCGCCGTGTCGGCTGGCAGGAACTGCGGCAGAAACGCCAGAAAGAACAGCGACAACTTGGGGTTCAGCACGTTGATGAGCGTTCCGGTGATGGCAATCTTAAAACTGCTTTTCGCGGTCTTGTCGGCGGTGACATCCAAGGCGCCGCCACTCCTGAGGATGCCCCACGCCATGTAGAAAAGGTAAATGACACCAAGGCATTTCACGAGCTGAAACGCCACGGCACTGGTGTGCAGCAATGCGGCAAGCCCGACGATACTGGCCACGGCAGCGGGAACGATTCCCACTGTGCATCCGACCGCGGCGGCAACGCTGGCCCGGAAACCGCGGCCCAGGCCAACGGCCAGTGTGTAGATGACACCGGTGCCTGGCAGCAGCACGACGATCATGGATGTGATGAAGAATTCCAGTGACATTCAAACCCCCTGCCAATGCCCGCAGGGTCGCGAACATCCGCGAAGATGTAAATAGCGATCGGTCCGGGAACACGGATGCGGCCCGGTGTCGCCGCTGGGCGGGGTAGTGAAACTTGGCTTTGAAAAGGGTTTTCGGGGTACCGTGCCCCCGGCCAAAACACCGGGACAGGCCGACGACGATGAAAACGGATTTCCTGACCCCCTCTGCCGTCACAAAAATGCCATTCTAAGATGAACAGAAACGTATGATTGCGTGGAAAACGCAGTATCGCAGGCGTCGGGGCCGGTTTGGAAACCACTGTTTCTGCGTTTCTCATACGCAAACGATCCGATTCAAATCCCTGATATTATCCCATGTATGCCCCGATTCCGCCCAGATTCAGAGCGATAGTCGGGTTGGAAATCAAGATCTGGGGAACGAGAATGGACCGACTGACCGAAATGGAAGCCTTCGCCAATGTGGTGGACCAGGGTGGCTTCACCGATGCGGCCAAGAAGATGGGCATCTCCAAATCGGCCGTGTCCAAACACGTCTCGAGCCTCGAAGCGCGTCTGGGAGCCCGGCTGCTGAACCGCACCACGCGCCGGGTGTCGCCGACGGAAATAGGCCTGGCCTATTATGACCGCGCGCGTCGCGTTCTGAATGATGCGGGTGAAGCGGATTCGCTGGTCACATCGATGCAATCGGCCCCGTCCGGACTGCTGCGCATCAGTGTTGCCACGGATTTCGGCGTCAATCACCTGTCGCCTGTCCTGTCCGATTTCCTGGCCGTCTACCCCGACATCACCGTGAACATGGTTCTGAACAACCGCTATGTCGAACTGATTTCCGAAGGATTTGATGTGGCCGTGCGCATCGGTGAGCTGGAAGACAGCACGTTGCGCGCCCGCAAGCTGACCGAAACGGTCAAACGCATGGTCGCCGCGCCCAGCTATATCGAACGGTTCGGGCGCCCGCAGAAGATCGACGATCTGAACGAACACAAGTTGCTGCACTATTCCAGCCAGTCGTCAGGCAATGTCTGGAAACTGACCGCACCGTCTGGCGAGAAGCGTCAGGTGCGCACCGCGGGTTGGCTGAGCGTGAATGACGGCCAGTCGCTGCTGAACGCGGCCATCTCGGGGCTGGGGATCGCGTATCTGCCCAGCTACCTTTATGCCGAAGCGTTGAAATCGGGGCGGGTTGTCGATGCCATGCCGTCCCTGCCGGACGAGGTACAGGGCATTTACGCCGTTTATCCGCCCGGCCGCTTCACACAACCCAAAGTACGGGCCTTCATCGATTTTCTGGTCGATGCATTCGAAGACAAAAGCCCGATGGATTGGTAGTTTCTCCCTGAAGACCAACCTCTGGCCCGCATGTCAAAGTGCGGGCCTTTTTTTATGAACCGATCACCGTCAGGCCGATGGATCGCGCGGAAGAGCGTAGGCTTTCCATCAATACGTTCTGGCCCGGCGGCGGCGTTTCGGCATTGCGCGCCAGCAATGCGATATCGCGATTGGCATTGGGAATGGACAGCGGGCGCAGCCGTACTTCGTCGCGGTAAATGCCCTGTCTGCGGGCAAACAGATCCGGCAGTACCGCAACCCCAACCCCCGAGGCCGCCATCAGGACAATGGAATCAAGCGTTGTGCCTTCATATTCATCCGAAACCACGCCACCGCATTCGGCTGCCAGCGCATAGACGATGCGCGACAGGCGGTGGCTTTGGTCAAGGGTCAGGAACAGCCGGTTCTGCAAGTCGGCCGCTCTGACGCCCTGTGGGTCTTGTGCCAGAACGTCGTCAACGGCCACCGCAACCCAGAGGGGTTCGTTGAACAAGCGGTGCTGAACGGTATTGGGGTGATCCTCGGGCGTTGACAGGATCAGGTCAAACCGACCGGATTTCAGGCCCTGTTCCAGATCGCGGGTGTTTTCCTCGCGCACGACAATGCGTAATCCGGGGCGCAGGCGGTGCACCTCTTTGATGGCTTGCGGCAACAGGTACGGCCCGATCGAAGGCAAAACGCCCAGTCGCAACCTACCGCCAACCGGCATATCGTTGGTCATGGCGTGGCGCAGGTCCTTGACCTCGGCAAGGATCTTTTGCGCGCGCGAGATGAACTCTTCCCCCTTTGTGGTCACCTGAATTCCACCGCGGTTGCGGTCAAAGATCCGAATGCCAAGCTCTTGTTCTACGGTTGCAATTTGCGCCGACAGGCTGGGTTGGCTGACATTCAGCACCTCGGCGGCCAAACTGAACCGCCCGAGGCGGCTGACCGTGACGATGTATTCCAATTGGCGCAGGGTTGGACGCATTTCATAGCCTAAAACTATATTAAACTTATAAAGATAGTATTTGGCGAAATCAATTTTGCAAGGCACCTAGCCCTGAAACGAGGGATCAGGAGACAAGTATGCCCGGAGTGATCGAGACGCTGTCCAGCAACCTGCTGGTGCCCACCATATTGTTTTTTGCCCTAGGGCTTCTGGCCGCTTTTGTACGCAGCGATTTGTCTATCCCGGCGGGCGCGGCCAAGTTCATGTCGCTTTACCTGCTGCTGGCCATCGGGTTCAAAGGCGGTGCCAGCCTTGCCGCGCATGGCATCCACCTGCAACTGTTCCTGACCCTGCTGGGCGGCGTGGCCCTGTCCTTTACCATCCCCTTCGTGGCCTTCGCCCTGCTGAGGGTTATGACACGGCTGGATGCGTTGAACGCAGCTGCGGTCGCAGGGCATTACGGCTCGATTTCGATTGTCACCTTTGTCACCGCCACCAGCCTGCTGGATCTGGTGGGATTGACCCATGACGGGTTCATGGTGGCGGTTGCGGCAGCGATGGAGGTGCCGGCCATTCTGTCGGCGCTGTGGCTGGCGCACAAGACCGGCGGCAATGGCGTCAGGGATGACAAGCTGTGGCGTGATCTGCTGGCCAATGGATCGATTGTGCTGCTGACCGGGGCGTTCCTGATCGGGGCCATTACCGGGGGTGAAGGCATGCAGATGATCGCGCCTTTCATCGTCACGCCTTTCACAGGAATCCTGTGTCTGTTTCTGCTGGATATGGGGCTTTCGGCTGGGCGCAGCCTGATCAGCAATCGCGACAAACTGTCGGTTGGCCTGTTCGCCTTTGGCGTATTGATGCCCCTGATCGGCGCGCTGATGGCCTGGGCCGTCGGTGCGGTGATCGGATTGCCGCAAGGCAGCCTGTTCCTGTTCATGGTGCTGTCAGCCTCGGCGTCTTATATCGCGGTTCCGGCCGCCATGAAAATTGCACTGCCGAAGGCCGAGGCCGGGATTTATCTGACCCTGTCGCTGGGTGTGTCGTTTCCGTTCAACATCACGGTCGGATTGCCGCTGTACCTGTGGTGGGTCAGTTGACGAGCAAGACCGCCTCGACCCGGCGGTTCAGCTCGCGCCCTTCGGGAGTTGCGTTCGAGGTGAGCGGGGACAGATAGCCGACGCCCTGCGCCTCGATCCGGTCGGCAGCCACACCATGCGCATCAATCAGACGGGTGCGGACCGACTCGGCCCGGCTTTTGCTGACCGCGATATTGGCCTGCAACGCGCCGGTGTCATCGGTATGCCCCACCAGCGCCAGGCGCATCTTGGGGTTTTCGGCCAGATACCCGGCCAGCAGGGTCAGAGAGGCGTATGTCCCCTCGTCCAACGCAACCTCACCGGTTGGAAAATGCAGATCGTCCAGTATCACGTGACCCGATGTTGCCAGCGCCTCAAGCAGCCCGCCCGACCCTTCGACTGCCTGTTCGATTACGACCGGAACAGGGTCCGGTGCATTCTGGGGTGTGACGCGGATCATCTGGACATACCCGTCCGGGGGGTTGCGACTGACCAACAGGCTGAGGGCAACAGGCCCCTTGGTGGCCGACAGGAACCGGTAATCCTGAATGGCGACATACATGTCCGGGGTCGGCACGACCTCGGTGCCAAAGCGGAAATCGAACCCGCCACAGGCGCGGGCATCACATTCGAACAGAATCTTGTAGCCCTGCGCCTCGATCTGGTCGCGCAGCGGGGTCAAAAGCTGGAGGGTTGTGCTTGAGCCCGCCTGAAGCCGCCACGTGTAGCGTTCAACCCGGCCTTCGAGGGTGTCAGCAGGCACCGCACCATTCGCGAAAGGCCCCGTTGGCAGGTCATAGCTGTCCAGCGGCGAGGTGCGGTCGCTGATTTGGCGGGCGCTGGCTGGAAGGGTCAGGTCCTGCGCCAGAACCGGCCCAGCCAGCAGCGTGGCAATGAGGGCGGCTGATCGGATCATCGAAACTGCGCGTGATACTCGGGGTTGGGCACCATTGCCGTGGCACTGGCTACCCGGTTGGACATGTTGAAGAACCCGGCGACATTGGCAATGTCCCAGATATCGCGGTCGGTAAAGCCTGCATCGCGCAGCTTCTGGCGGTCGGGTTCTTCGATCTCGGCGCTGGCGGTGGTCATTTTGGCGGCAAAGTCCAGCATCACGCGCTGCCGGGGCTCGATCGGGGCAACGCGGTAGTTCATCACCAGCATCTCACCCAGTTGCGGGTTGCCCGAAAGCTGCCGGACCGCCGCACCATGCGCGACCAGACAGTAGAAGCACTTGTTGATCGACGACACGACTACGGCAATCATCTCGCGCTCCAGCTTGGACAGGCCGCTGTTGGCCAGCATCAGATCATTATACATCGCCGTGAACGTGTTCAGCTTGTCGATATCGAAGGCGTTTGCCTTAAGCACATTCGGCACCATGCCCAGCTTTTCGACACAGATATCAAAATACTTCTGCGTTTCCGGCGGCAGCGGATCGACCATGGGCAGGTTCAGCGCGGTGGGCATGTCTTTCTGTGTCATGGCGACCCCTTTTGTTCAGACAAGGTGACGGTAATGGTATTCACTGGCGATCTCCATCCCGAGGGCGCGATAGAGACCATTGGCACCTTCATTGGCCTTGGTGCAGATCACACTGAAGGTTTGAGCGCCGTTGTCACCTGCCCAAATCGCCGCGGCGCGCATGGTCCACTGACCCAGCCCCTGACGGCGGTGCGCGGGCAGGATTTCAAGCGCATGCAGCATCGCGACATCGCCATGCATCGCCACGAAGGCTGCGCCGCTGGGTTGGTCGTTGTGGCGCAGCAGCAGACCGGTTTTGGGACCCTTCGCGCGCTCCATCACCGCCAGACGTTCGGGCCCGATCCCACCAGCCGCCCAGATTTCGCGCATGATTTCAAGCGGCTCCCAGACCGAAAACACCATGACCGGAGGGATCGGCTGATCGGTGAGGTGAGAGACGGGGCACGTATAGATGTTGACCGGATCAAGGATGTCATATCCCCGTTGCGCCAGCTTTGCATCCAGCGCTTCATCCCCCGGGCGCAGGCAGAAGATGGATTTCTGCCCCATGGCCTGCATCGCGGCCTCGGCCGCGTCGATATCGGCATCGCTGGCCGGGGCCAGTGCATTGGCCGCAGAAACACGCGAGCCACCTCCCTGCCCTTCGCGCAGTTGAAACGGCCCCAGCCTGCGATACCGCGCGGCAGGCCATGTGCCGTCGACGATGTCCGCCCAATCGCCGCTCAAAGCGCAAGCTCTTTCGCCAGACGGGTCATGGCCGCGTCAATCCGGCTGCCATCGGTGCCGCGCACCACCACGTTGGCCCCAAAGGCCCCATTGATCTGAAACGGATAGCAGCCGATGGACAGATCGCTGAAATCCTCGGCCAGCGCAGACAGGTTGGCGGCGATATCGCCTTCGCCCCGGTCCACGCGCAGGGTTTGCGACAGCAGGGGGCTGCCACCGGTCAGTGTGGGCAGGACGCTGGCGACCATGGCCTGAAACACCAGCGGCACCCCGGCCATCACATGCACGTTCTTCAGGGTGAAACCCGGCGCGGTCGAGACCGGATTGTCGATCAACGTCGCGCCATCCGGGATACGTGCCATGCGCAGGCGGGCGGCGTTCAGTTCCAGCCCGGATTTGTCGTAATGCGCCTGCAACAGCGCGCGCGCGTCGTCGCGAATGTCAATCGGGGTATCGAAGGCGCGCGCAATGCAATCGGCGGTGATATCGTCATGAGTCGGGCCGATGCCGCCGCTGGTAAAGACGGTGTCGTGGCTGTCAGACAGCGCTTTGACCGCCGCTTCTATGGCGGGGGCGTCATCGCTGACGATGCGAACCTCTTTCAGATCGATGCCGTGTTTTGCCAGCTCCTGCGCCAGATAATGCATGTTTGCATCGCGGGTGCGGCCCGACAGGATTTCATCCCCGATCACCAGCATTGCTGCGGTTGGATTGGCCATGGCGCGGACTCCTCTTGATCGTCTTCAGGGGCAGGTATAGGCCGTGAGACATGCGTTTTGAAACCCCTCTTGTCCCCGCCCGCCTGATCCGTCGCTACAAACGCTTTCTGGCCGATTGCCGTTTGGAAGACGGGCACGAGGTGACCGCCCATTGCGCCAATCCGGGGTCGATGATGGGGCTGGCCGAACCGGGTCAGATGATCTGGCTGGAGCCCAATGACGACCCAAAGAAAAAGCTGAAATTCGGCTGGCGGCTGGTGGATCACGAAAACGGGCATTTCACCGGGGTTGACACATCCGTCCCGAACCGGGCATTGCGGGCGGCGCTTGCGGCGCGCGAGATCCCCGAGCTGGCCGCCTATGACACTGTCCGGCCCGAGGTGAAATACGGGCAAAACAGCCGTATCGATTTCCTGCTGAGCGGCCCCGGCCTGCCAGATGCCTATATCGAGGTCAAAAGCGTGACGCTGTCCCGCCAGCCCGGTCTGGCCGAGTTCCCCGACAGCGTCACCGCGCGCGGCACCAAACATCTGGGCGAGCTGGCACAGATGGCGGCGCAGGGGCACCGGGCGATCATGCTGTACCTGGTGCAACGCACCGATTGCGACCGGTTCGCGCTGGCCGCGGATATCGACCCGGCCTATGCGGCGGCGTTTGAGGTCGCGCAGGCGCAAGGGGTAGAGCGGATGATTTGCGGGACGCGGATTGCGCCGGATGGGGTTTGGATTGACGTCAGTACCTTTCCAGTAATCAACCAGCATGACCCTGGCCTGCTGACGTAGCCCAAAATGCGCGCGATTGACTAAGGAGCACTGATTGAGACTGTTTGGCGCGCGTCTAAGACGCAGCAACCGCTTGTGCCATGAGTTTCAAATGCCTCATATCTGTACCGCAGCACCCTCCTATCACTGAAATTGACGGGTTGTTATGCACGACGTCCGCAATCTCTTGCCCAAGCACATGGGGGTCACCTTCGTCTAATTCCTCGGCCTCATCCAGTTCCGCATGAGAGCAACTTGATGCGTTTGCGACAACGCCTCTTAGTCTTGGATGGCGATTTAGCGCATCGGAAAAGTGGGTCGGATGGGCACAATTGACCATGAAGAACTGCGCAGCCGCATCCGTGGCGACATCGATTTGATCCAGCGCGTCTACAAGCTTTGTTCCATCAGCCAGACACCCGTCGGTTTCAACAACCAATGACATCACTATCGGTAGTCCAAAATCCTGCGCAGCCAGAATGCAGCCCGCTGCTTCGCTAGGTCTGTTGAACGTATAAGCTGTCACCAAGTCGACGCTGGTTTGTTTCAAAACGGCAAGCTGCGCACTGTGATACTGATGGGCATCATCGATCGACATGGCCGGAACGTCCGCATAGGGATCGTGGCGTGGGCCGACGCAAGCAGAAACCAAAACGTCATCTCGACCAGCGCTCTGACGCACGTCTTCCATTAACGCGACAGCATCCCGGTTTATTTCATCCAGTTGTTCGGCATCGTAACCCAGAGGAGCAGCCCGATCAGCATTGGCCATCCAAGTCGGTGCATCAAGTATACAACCCACTTCCATCTCGCCCGCCAACTGAACAAGCGCGTGCATCTGACCTGCCAGGACAGAACGGGTTTCTGGGTTCTCTAGCAATGGAAATGAGGCAAATCCCGGCAAATCTATGCCGTGGTTAAAGATCAGATCCGTGCCAGTTCCGGCAAAAACCAAATACTTTTTGTCTGTCTCGTGCGGGAGCTGTCGTGGCACTTCAGTGCGCTCCTTTAATTGTTGGAGTTCATCGCGACAATAACAGGGCAGAGGCTGTCTGTGAAATTTGCTGTGTAAACTGAACAAACACCAAACCGTTATGCGTCAACGCAATGGTCGATGGGTCAAACCGGATTTGAAACCTAACTGCAGTTCAAGTTCTTGAACTCTCGTGGTTCTGCCCCATGTGCCGCCTGATACACTGCGCCCTCTGGTACTTTCTGCACAAGCAGCGTAAAAGAAGTGCCGCGCGTAACAATTGGAGCTTTGCGTCGATGAAAGAGCATCGTGGCCGCCTGACCAAGGACGGTATCCGCATCTATGAACAGGGTGATTTTGCCGGGATGCACGCGGCGGGCGCTCTGGCGGCGCGGATCCTGGATGATATCGCCGCGCATGTCTTTCCCGGTCAGACCACGGGTGCGCTTGACGGGCTGATCACGCAGATGGTCGAGGATGCGGGCGCGACCTCGGCCACGATCGGCTATAAGGGGTATGAGCACGCCAGCTGCATCAGTGTGAACCATGTGGTCTGCCACGGTATTCCCGGTGACAAGAAGCTGAAGGATGGCGATATCCTGAACATCGATGTGACCGTCATCGTGGATGGCTGGTTCGGTGACACCTCGCGCATGTACGTGGCGGGCAAGCTGCCGCGCAAGGCCGAGCGTCTGATCCAGGTAACCCATGACGCGCTGTTCAAGGGCATCGAGATGGTCAAACCGGGCAACACGTTCGGCGATATCGGTCATGCCATTCAGGCCTATGTCGAAGCGCATCGGATGAGTGTTGTTCGCGACTTTTGCGGGCACGGTCTGGGCCGCGTGTTCCACGCGCCGCCGAATGTACTGCACTATGGCCGCCCCGGCACAGGCGCGGTTCTTGAGGAAGGCATGTTCTTTACCATTGAACCGATGGTCAATCTGGGCCGTCCCGAAACCAAGACACTGGCCGATGACTGGACCGCTGTGACCCGCGACAAGTCGCTGTCGGCACAGTTCGAGCATTCGGTGGGCGTAACGGCGAATGGGGTCGATATCTTTACCCTGTCACCGGGCGGCAAGTTTCACCCGACCTATTCGTCCTGATCGGCGGCCTGTTCGCGCAGGAGCTTCAGCAGCATCGTCTCAGCCCCCCAAGGGGTAACCGCATCGTGGATGAACACCGGCGCGCGCAGGGGTTTGGGGTCAGGTTTCGTCGTGACCTCGGCGTCGCGGGAGACTGTCCAGACAAAGGGTGTCAGAGCATGGTCCATGGCTGCACCCTAGCACAGTTGGGGGTCAGAGTCCCAACAGCGGGTGCGCCTGTGACATATCCGTGATCACCTCGGCCCCAAGATCGGCCAGCCTGTCACCACCGCCATGCGGCGCGTAGGCCAGACAGCGCATATTGGCCCGGATTGCGGCCGTAACGCCATTGTGGCTGTCCTCGATAACCACAGGGGCCTGTGCGCCGAAATTCTCGGCCGCCAGTTGGAACATCTTTGGATCAGGCTTGCCGGTGCCAAGCACATGGGCCGAGAACATCACATCTTTGAACCGGTCCCAAAGCCCGTTCTGGCCCAGCGTGATCTGCATCTTGTCCGGACTGCCGTTTGAGGCCACGCAATAGGGGATGCCCCGCTGATCCAGCGCCGCAAGCAGGTCCGCGACACCAGATACCAAAGGCACACCGGCGCGCAGGCGGTCGTAGGTTTCGGCATAGACCTGATCAATCCAGTCTTCGGGCAGATCAGCGCCCATTCCACGCGCCTTGTCGCGCACCCCGACCATTGTTCCGCCCACAAACAGGGACATGCATTCGGGCAAGGTCAGGTGCAGGCCATAGCCCGCTAGATTGTCCGCCAGCACCTGGTTCGAGATCACCTCGCTGTCGACCAGAACGCCATCGCAATCGAAAATGACCAGATCATGCACTTTGATCACCGTTCCGCATCAATGAGATATACGTGTCGCCATATTTGCGGCTGTCGTGCACCGTGAACCCGGCCGGAGCCTGCATCCGTGAGTTTTCTTCCCAAACCAGCAGCGCATCATCCGCGATCCAGCCATTGGCCAGCGCGTCAATGGCTTTCTGTCCCATGGCCTTGCCATAGGGCGGATCCAGAAAGATCAGATCGTAGGGCGCGCCCGGGTTTTCGCCCAACCGGGTTGCATCGCGGCGGATCAGGTCGGTGCGCCCGGCACTGCGGGTCAGGTCGATATTCTTGCGGATCAAACCCTGCGCCACGCGCCCGTCATCGACGAAGGTGACATGCGCCGCGCCGCGTGACAGCGCTTCGAGCCCGAGTGCCCCGGTGCCAGCAAACAGGTCCAGCACGCGCAGGCCGTCGAAATCGATCTGATGGGCCAGCACGTTGAACAGGCTTTCGCGCACCCGGTCGGTGGTCGGGCGCAGATGTGCGCCCGCATCGCCCTTGCCGACGGGGGTCAGGGCGCGACCGCGGAACTCTCCGGCGATGATCCTCATGCCTTGAGCAGCGGTTTAAGGTCTGCGTCCGGGTCAGCCACGACAGCCGGGTCGGCCGTTTTTCCCATCTCGATCAGGCGTTTGCCGACCATATAGGCGCGCGGATCGTTCATCGCGTCGACCGCAATCAGCTTGTCGCCGTTGTAATACCAGAAGGATACGGTCTGCCCTTCGCCCTGCCGCGTCACCACGCGGTCATAGCCGGTGTTCAGGCCCGCGATCTGAAGCTTGACGTCATATTGATCCGACCAGAACCACGGGGTTGCCACATAGTCCTTGGCCGCGCCCAGCATGTTCTGGGCCACGATCTCGGCCTGATCAATGGCGTTGGGGACGCTTTCCAGACGGATACGCCCTTCGCCATGCGGAAAAGAGGCGCAATCGCCAGCCGCCCAGATCGACGGGTCGGACGTGCGGCCATGGGCGTCGGTCCTGATGCCGTTGTCCAGGTCCAGTCCCGCCATCTCGGCCAGTTGGGTTGCGGGTGCAATGCCGACGCCTACCACAACAAAATCAACGTCCAGCTTTGTGCCGTCGGTCAGAACCGCGCCGGTGACCTTGCCGTTTTCGCCGATCAAATGATCCAGTCCCACGCCTTCGCGGATGTCAGCACCGTATGCACTGTGCAACGCGCGGAAATAATCGCTGGTCTCGGGCGCTGCGACCCGTTGCAGGATACGGTCGGCCATTTCGACCAGAGTGACCTTGACACCGCGCTTGGCGCAGACGGCAGCAGCTTCGAGACCGATATACCCGCCGCCCACGATCAGCGCGCGAGCGCCTTCGGTCACTTTGGGCTCCATCTCGTCGATATGGGCCAGATCACGCACCACATGCACACCGTCCAGATCGCCACCAATCGCGGCAGGCAGGCGGCGCGGGTCCGATCCGGTGGTCAGCGCCAGTTCGTCGTAAGAGATAACCTCATCCCCCAGCGTGACCGTTTTGGCCTTGGGGTCGATACCGGTGACGCGCTGACCCAGACGCAGGGTGATGTTGTTTTCCGTATAAAAACTTTCAGGCCGCAGGAACAGACGCTCAAGCTCCATCTCGCCCAGCAGATAGGCTTTGGACAGGGGCGGGCGCTGATAAGGCAGATGCGGCTCGGCCCCGATCAGAGTGATTTCACCCGCAAACCCGTCCTTGCGCAGACGGGCCACCAAAGACGCGCCTGCCTGCCCCGCGCCGATCACGACAATATGGCTCATGCTTTGCCTACCCCGCAGTTTTCAAGTGGTCACCGTGTTCAGACCACCTATATTGCGGCTAAGCCCAATTCTGCAAATCCAAACGACAGGAGCTGAATAATGATTTCAACAGGAGATACCCTGCCCGAAGCAACGCTGATCCAGATGGGTGCGAACGGGCCGGAAGAGGTGCGGATTTCAGACAAGACCAAAGGCCGCAAGGTGGTGATCTTTGCCGTGCCGGGGGCCTATACCGGCACCTGCACGACCGCCCATGTGCCCAGTTTCATCCGCACAAAGAAACAGTTTGACGCCAAGGGCGTGGACGAGATCCTGTGCCTTTCGGTCAATGATCCGTTTGTGATGCAGGCGTGGGGGCAATCCACGGGCGCGACCGAGGCGGGACTGACCATGGTATCGGACGCGGCGGCAGAGTTCACCAAGGCCATCGGCATGGATTTCGATGCGCCGCCAGTGGGGCTTTTCGCGCGGTCCAAGCGATATGCAATGCTGGTCGAGGATGGCAAGGTCACGGTGCTGAATATGGAAGAAAACCCCGGTGCCTGCGAAATTTCCGCCGGAGAAGGCCTGCTGGATGTGATCTGATTTTGATCGGCCCCGGTCCGACCGGGGCCTTTCGCCGCCAATTTAACTTGAAGCACCGCCCCAGAGCGCGAATACTTGGCCTATTCATACGGGGAGTTTTTTCATGAAACTTAACGCGTTCTACCTATTACTGTCCGGCGCAGCCCTTTTGGCGGCCTGTGGACCGGCCCCAACCCCGCAACAGCAAGCTGCACGCCAGCACGAAATTGCCTGTCTGGGCGGAACGTTGGGCGGGGCGCTGATCGGGGGCGCAATCGGCAACCAGTTTGGTGGCGGATCGGGCAAGACGATCCTGACCGCAGCGGGCGCTGCCGCTGGCGGCATCGAAGGTCAGAGATTCGCGTGCTGAGGAGGTCGATATGAAACAGTTAAGCCTGGTGGTATTCATGGTGGCTTTGGCCGGTTCGGGTCACGCCGAAAGCGTGGCTGAACTGCACGAAAACGAGTTGAAGGCCATCGACGCCAACAATGACGGGTTCCTGTCCAAAGACGAGTTCGATGCTTTCTCGGATTATGCCTTTCAGGCAATGGACGAAGACAGGAACGGTACTCTGGGTCAGGCCGAGGCCAAGCCGTTCATGGACATCAAACTGTTCCGCAACGCTGACCGAAACGGCGACAACGTAATCTCAAGACCTGAATTTGACACTCAGATGGGCGCGGATTTCCAGTCCGCCGATCAGGATGGGAATGGTCAGCTTGATTAATGGCAGGAGCATGAGATGAACAAATGGCTTGGGGTGACAGCGCTGGGGCTGGTTGCGGCCTGTGACGTGCCGCAGGCCCCGTTGGTGACAGGCCCGGACGGGCAGGCCCGCATTCAGATCAACCTGTCTGGCCTGACCTGTTATGAAAACAAGTGTCTGGATATCAACCCGGCCGCGCGCAGCGTGCGCCAGATCGGAAACAAGACCACGGGCATTCCAAGGGCGATTGACGTCAGCGACGGCACTGTCACGCCTGCCGAGTTCCGGCAGATGGGCACTGCCGCATCGCTGGCAGGCGGTGAAGGGTCAGGCCGCAACGATCGCTAGCACAGACTGTCCATCTTGCGGGCCAGCTTGGCATCCAGCGACGACAGGCCGCCCACGTCATGGGTGGACAAGACAACCTCGACCGTGCGGTAGACATTGAACCATTCGGGGTGATGGTTCCACTTCTCGGCCCAGATTGCCACCTGTGTCATCCAGCCGAAGGCATGGACAAAATTGTCGAAAATGAAGGTCTTGGTGATCGCATCGCGGCCTTCAACCATGGTCCAACCGTTTTTGAACAGCGGATCCAGCAGCGGGCCACGGGTTTCGGTCGACAAGAGTTCGGTCATTGCTGTTCCTCCGGGTTCGATTTCCTGAACGGGCCGTAATCCGTCAGAATCTCGATCTCTTCTTCCACTGCGTGGCCTTCGGCGTCCAGATATTTCTTGACCGCATCAGCAAAACCCGGATCGCCGACCCAATGCAAGCTATGCGTGCGTGTTGGCAGGTACCCTCGCGCCAGCTTGTGTTCGCCCTGTGCGCCTGCCTCGACCCGGGCCAGACCTTGGGCAATGGCAAAGTCGATTGCCCTATAATAGCACAGTTCGAAATGCAGGCAGGGATGATGTTCGATGCAGCCCCAATAGCGCCCAAAAAGGGTTTCTCGGCCGATGAAGTTCAACGCACCCGCAATGGGAAAGCCATTCCGTTCGGCCAGCACAAGGGCCATGTCTTCTGCCATCGTGTCCTGTGCAATATCAAAGAACTGCCGCGTCAGATAGGGTGAGCCCCATTTGCGCGATCCGGTGTCCTGGTAGAACCGCCAGAACGCGTCCCAGTGTTCGGGGCGCAGCTGGTCACCGGTCAGAGTGCGGATCTCACCGCCAAAACCACAGGCCTGCGCGCGTTCTTTCCGGATAGTCTTGCGCTTGCGCGACGACAGCGCGCTCAGGAAGTCGTCGAAATCTGAATAGTTATCGTTCAGCCAGTGAAACTGCTGCGATCGGCGCAGCATCAGGCCCATTTGCTCACCGGCCAGGGCTTCGTCTTCGGTACAGAAGGTCACGTGAAGGGACGAGACCCGGTTGTCAGCCGCAAGCTGCACCGCCCCCTGAACCAGCGCCGACATGCCGATCTGTTCATAGCCCGGACGCACCAGAAACCGCCGCCCGGTTGCCGGGGTGAACGGCACCGCGATTTGCAGTTTGGGGTAATACCGCCCGCCCGCGCTTTCATAGGCATGGGCCCAGCTGTGATCAAAGATGTATTCGCCCTGGCTGTGCGATTTGGCGTACATCGGGGCCACCGCGATCAGCATCCCGTCAAGATAGGCGGTCAGGTATTGCGGCTGCCAGCCGGTGCCACGCCCGACCGAGCCGCTGTCCTCCAGCGCCAGCAAAAAGCGATGTGTGGTAAAGGGATCAAGCGGCCGCCCGCCATCGGCAGCTTCGGGGCAGGCGCAGGCATCCCACTCTGCCGCTGAAATCTGCGACAGAGCGCCCAGTACCTGAACCTCGATCTGTGCTTGATCCATATGTCCTCCGCGCCTGTCCTTTATCTGTGACCGCACGGAGGGGGTTCAAGTCGAATGCGCGGCCAAATAGCCTTCGAAGGTCACATTGTCGGCAACCTTGCGGGCTTGTGCCTCTTGTTCGGGCGACCGGATTGTCCAGCACAGGATCGGCACGCCCCGCGCCTTGAGTTCCGCCACGCGGGGGCGCGACAGGTCCGCGGCTTCGTGGCTGATGAAACTGGCGCCGACACGGTCGAAATCCGGGATATCGCGCAGGTGATCGCAGACGCTTTGCGGCAAAAGCTCGACACTGGGTTCATAGGCGCAGGTCGTGATCCCGCGCGGCAGATGCGGGGCGAGCCGTGCCAGTTCAGCGACCGAGTTGGGATTAAAGGACATCAGAGCCACCGGGCCTTTGTAACCCTGCAACGCACGCACGGTGTCGCGTTCAAGCGCGCCCACATTCGTGCCCATCGCCCCGTCCTGATCCTTTAATTCGATCAGCAACGGCACCCGGCCCGCGACAATGTCCAGCACATCATCCAGTGTCGGAATGCCGTCATCCCCATGCAGAAGCGGCGTGCCAGAGGCGGCAAGTGCCGTGACCTGCTGAATGGGTCCCGACTGCCCGGTCAGGCGGGTCATGTCGTAATCGTGAAAGACCATTGCCTGGTCATCCGATGTCAGCTGAAGATCGATCTCGATCCCGTAGCCAGCCTCAATCGCGGCACGAATGGCCGCCCGGCTGTTTTCCGGGCGGTTCTTGGTAATGTCATGCAGCGCCCGATGCGCAATCGGGGCCTGCAAAAACACATCTGGTAAGGGCGGCGTCATTCGATTTCGAAAATGCCTTCGATCTCGACCGCGACACCCAGCGGAAGCGACGCCGCGCTGACGGCGGAACGCGAGTGGCGACCGGCATCGCCCAGCGCCTCGACCAGAAAATCTGACGCGCCGTTGATTACCTGGGGCTGTGCCGTGAAATCAGCGGTCGAGTTCACGAATCCGGTCAGTTTGATCACGCGGACCAGCTTTTCGATATCTCCGCCGCAGGCCGCCTTGACCTGTGCCAGCAGGTTGATCGCGCAGACACGCGCCGCCGCAGCCCCGGCTTCGACGTCCAAGTCATCGCCCAGTTTACCGGTGATCAGCTTATCAGTCTTCGAGATCTGGCCGGATACATACAGGATATTGCCGACACGCACGAAAGGCACATAGTTAGCCGCAGGCGCGGGTGCTTCTTCCAGCGTTACACCGAGGCTTTCCAGTTTGGCAGCGATGCTCATTGCGAGGGTCCTTCCCTAAATTCAACTCTGCGGGACGCTAACCGGGAAGCACGGATTGGGAAAGACGGAAACCGGCAAATTTCGGCCTTCCTGCGATCTGAGCGTATCTTTACTGAAAATTCACTGTTGATCGACGGTCACTTTACCCCACCGTGATGAACAGGTTACACGCAAGGTGTTTCATTTAAGACCTGAAACGACTATGTGACTGCAACTTGTGCCGCTCCGGCACGTGGATTTTGGTGGATTATTGATTGAATGTCCGGCAGGCGCATATGCCGGGCCATTTAGGAGAGACAAAGATCGTGTCGAGCAGATTTCGCCTGAAACACCTTGTTTTACTGTCGGTCATGACCCTTGTGTCCGCCTGTGCAACCACGCCACCCGAGGGTGCCTCGCGCAGTGACGTGTTTGATCCGTATGAAAATGCGAACCGGGGAATTCACAAGTTCAATCTGGGTGTTGACCGGTTTCTGTTCCGGCCGGCCTCGAAAGGCTATGTCAAAATCGTTCCTGACCCGATGGTCACCAGTTTCAGCACTTTTGCCGAAAACATCTCGCTGCCCGGTCAGGCTGTTGACTACCTGCTTCAGGGCAACCCGAAACAGATGGGCAACGCCCTGCTGCGCTTTGTGATCAATATGACCGTCGGTGGCTTTGGCCTGTCTTCGCCCGCTGATGAGCTGAACCTGCCACCGGTGGACACGGATTTCGGTGAGACCCTGCATGTCTGGGGGGTTGGCGAAGGCGCTTATATCGAGCTGCCATTCTATGGCCCGTCAACCCAAAGGGATGCGATTGGGGTTGTGGTCAACCTGTTCTCGAACCCGATCAATTTCAGCCCGACCCGCCCCGCCGACAACCTTGGCGTCTACGCCGAGATCGTACGGCGCATGGGGGATCGGGGCCGGTTCTCGGATACTGTCGATTCCATTCTTTACGAAAGTGCCGACAGCTATGCGCAGGCTCGCCTGATCTATCTGCAAAACCGCCGCTTCGAACTGGCAAGAGATGACGAAGACGCCTATCTGGACTTGTATTCTGACCCCTATGCCGAAACCGGAACGGACCCGGTGAGGGACCCCTATCTTGACCCCTATGAGGACCCCTATGCTGAATAACGCGTTGAACCGTCGTCATTTTATCGCAGCCGGGCTAGCGCTGGCAGTGCTGCCCGCACCGGCCTTTGCCCAGACCGAGGCCGCCGCCAAGGCGCTTGTGACCAGCGTGGTTTCCGACATCAACCGGGTGATCGAGTCGGGTAAATCCGAAAAAGCGATGCTGCGCGATTTCGAAAAGATCTTCGCGCAGTATGCCGACGTGCCGATCATGGCGCGCTATGCGCTGGGTGCGGACGCCCGCACAGCCAGCCCGGCCCAGCTGAAACAGTTCACCGCTGCCTTTCAGGGCTATATCTCGCGCAAATACGGCCGCCGCTTTCGCGAATTCATCGGCGGTGAAGTCGATGTGCGCAATGCCCGCAAGATCAAGGCCGGGTTCGAGGTTCGCACAATGGTCAAGCTGCGCGGATCAGCCCCATTCGATGTGACGTTCCTTGTTTCCGACAAATCCGGCCGCGACAAGTTCTACAACATGTTCATCGAAGGCGTGAATCTGTTGCTGACCGAACGCACCGAGATTGGCGCTATGCTCGATGCCCGCAAAGGCAACCTGAATCAGCTGATCACGGACCTGAAAAAGACGGGTTAAGCCGGTTCCGGCGCAAGTGAGCGCCGGAAAACGCGTTTTCTGTGCAATTCTGAAGGGCCAGGCTTGTCTGGCCCTTTTTCGTGAGGGTCCCCTTGGGCAAATCTAGGGCATGTAGCTGCGCACCAGCGCGCCTGCGACCAAAGCCCACCCGTCAGCGATCACGAAAAACGCCAGCTTGAACGGCAGAGACACGATGGCAGGTGGCACCATCATCATGCCCATCGACATCAATACCGCCGCAACAACAAGATCGATGATCAGAAAGGGCAGGAAGATCAGGAACCCGATCTGAAAGGCACGCGCGATCTCGGACAGCATGAAAGAGGGCATCAACACCGATAAGGGGGCCTGGGCAGACAGTTCGATCGCGTCACCGCCGGGGCGCAGGGCCGCCATTGCGTAAAACGTATCGGAATCCAGCCGGTTGGCCATGAAGACGCGAAACGGCTCTAACGCGCGTTCCAGCGCGGGCTCAACCGCCATGGTTTCTTCCATCATCGGGCGTATGCCCGCGGTCCAGGCCTCGGTGAACACCGGGTCCATGATGAAATAGGTCAGAAACAGCGCAAGACTGACCAAAAGCATATTCGGCGGTGATTGCTGCAGGCCAACGCCCTGCCGCAGGATCGACAGCACGGTGATCAGAAACGGGAAACAGGTGATCATGATCGCCAGACCCGAAGCAACGCTGAGCACCGTGATCAACAGGATCAACTGGATGGTGCGGGCCGAGATCGAACCGCCTTCGCCCAGCGACAGGGTCACATCCTGAGCTGCCGCCATTGACGGCAAGGTCACCACCACAGCCAGACCCAGCCAGATCACATAGCGCATCAGCCGATTCCGTTTTGCAGATCTGCAATCTCGGTCAGGCGCACGGCCAGTTGCCCCGCCTGATCGCCATCCATCTCCTCAAGCACCCCGCGTGCCACCAGCTGATCCCCGACATACAGGTCGACCGGGTCCTCGATCCGCTTGTCCAGGGTCAGCACCGCGTTCTCACCCATGTTCAGCAAATCCCGGATCAACGGGCGGGCGCGGCCAACCGAAACGGTCACTTCAATCGGAACCGTTTCGAAAGGATTGGGTTTTTCGGTTTTCGGGAACTGGGTGTCATTCATTGGACAAAGCCTTTCTTGCCTCAAAGACGTATGCGTCAAATGCCTGTGCAATGGTGGACAGCAGGGCCGCGCAATCAATCTCGCGCCGGCTTGTGCCGACCTGCAATCGCGCCTGTCCAGGCGCCAGGCCAGGGTCTTCGATGACTCGCGGTGCGGAGTGCAGGGTCTGCGGCAGCAGGGATTGCACGGCTTGCGCGCACCCTTCCGGCACCATAATTTGCATCGGTTGTTCGATTTCGACGCGCGCCATCTCGCAAAGTTGTTCGACGATCCGGGCGGCCAGCCCGCGTTCGACCATGTCAGGCAATACGGTCTGAACCAGGCTTTCGAACATCGGTTCCAGAGACAATGTCATCCGGGTAAGCGCCTCGTGACAGGTGAAGGACATATCCTCGAGCGATCCCGCCAGTTCGGCCGAAACACGGTCGCGGTTCTGTTCCTGCGCCTGCGCGGCATCCTCCCAACCGGCATCGTACCCGCTTTCGAACGCGGCAAGGCGTTGTTCTTCCAGCGTTTCCTCGTCCAGATACAGAACGGCTCCGGCGTTGGTCCGGGTGGTGAAATCCTCAAGCAGATGAGCGATGGACATCACACGCGCTCCTCACCTTCTTCAAGCCAGCTGCGAAGGATCTCGACCGTTTCTTCCTGCTTGTCGCCAATCATTGCGCGCAACCGATCAACCGGATCCCCGGTGGCACTGACCCCAAGCGCGGGAACGGTCCCTTGTTGGGGCAGCGGCGTGAACTCTGCCGATCCATCCGCTGCAATTTCACCGGTCAGGGCCGACGGGGCTGGTGCCCCTCCCTCCGCGGCTGGCAAAAGCGCCGGGACCATTGCGGGTTTCATCAGGATTGGACGGATCACGAACAACGCCAGCACCAGCGACACCAGCGCCAGCGCTGCCATCTGGATCAGTGACATGGCGTCCAGATGGATGTTTTGCCAAATCGAAGAGGAAACCAGCGTGCCTTGCGGCGCGACCGTCGGTAAATCCAGTGATTTCAGCGTGATGACGTCCCCACGCGCGGCGTCAAATCCCACAGCCGAGGCCACCAGCTCCTCAAGTGCGTCGAGTTCCGTCTGTGGCAGCGGCGTGAAGGATTCAGCGCCCGCGGCATCCACCGCCCGCGTTCCGTTAACCAGAACGGCAACCGTCAGGCGTTTGATCGCACCGGGGGCGGTGTGCACCTCCAGCTCGGTTTCGGAAACCTCGTAATTCACCCGCTCGCGTGTCTGGGTCCCGGTCGAATTCGATTCCTCCCCCCCCGCGCCATCGCCGTCGGGCAGGTTTGAGGCCACCGTGACATCAGCTGACTGATTGCGCACGCTGTCGGAGCGTTCCTCGACATCTGTGCTGATCGCCACTCTGCTTTTGGGGTCAAAGCGCCGCTGACGCAGGGATTCTGTCCTGGTTTCGGTATCGACGCTGACCTCGACAACCGCATTCCCCGTACCGACACGCGCTTCGACCAGACGCAGAACCCGTTCCCGCAGCTGCCGCGCCTTGTCATCTGCCGTGTCAGCGGCCACGGCGGTGTCCTGCCCGCCAATCACGGACCCGTTCGAATCGATCACAGTCACGCTTTCAGGCGACAGACCACTAACGGCCGAGGCGACAAGAAACCGGATGGCCTTGGCCTGATCACCGGTGATATCGCCCCCCGAGGGCACCAGATAAACCGAAGCCGTCGGTGCGACGCTGCGCTGAAACGGATTGGCAGAGCCATTGGCGATATGAACGCGGGCCTGGCTGACATGCGGGCTGCCCACGATCGTGCGCGCCAGTTCCCCCTCTTTCGCGCGCCAGTAGGCGGCATCAAACATCTGGGATGTGGTGCCGAAGCCGTTCAGCGAATCCAGTAATTCATAGCCCTTGTTGCCATTGGCCGGCAGACCTTCGCTGGCCAAAGTCATCCGCAACTCGTCCCGCTGTGCGCCAGAGACGTAAATTGATCCGCCCCGAATCTCGTAGGTCACGCCACGCTGATCCAGCGCGCGCACGATATCCCCGGCGGCACCGCTTTCCAGACCCGCGTAAAGCAAGGTCATCGACGGCGCTGTCGCAAGGCGCGACATCCCGAGGATCCCCAGAAACACCAGCACAACCGCACCGGCAACGACGATTTGTTTACGCCTGTCCAAACTTGCCCAGACAGTTCCGATCTGCTGCACGCTCACCTCCGACTCGCCGACATTCTGCCCGGCGCGTCCTCTGTTTGGACGATTGCCCTTAACAATCGGTTAGTCCCTGCAAGGTTATGACAGGGCAGATCACAGGAATGAGGACGTCATGACCGACGCAACGGCTGAACAGGCGGAAACCCCGGAAAAGAAGGGGAAAAAAGGAATGATCGTCGGTGTGATTCTAGCCATCGCCGGTGCCGCCGGTGGGTATTTCCTGACCTCGTCCGGGCTGCTGCCGCTGGGAAACAAGGCCGAGACAGCGGAAAGCCATGACGTGGACAAGGATGAACCGGCCAAGGCATTGGCGGATGTTGCCTTTATCGATTTGCCGCCGGTGATCGTTTCGGTGAATTCCGGCGGCGCGCGGCATCTGAAGTTTCACGCACAGCTTGAGGTTAACGCCCCGTACATGACTGACGTGGAAAAAATGCGACCGCGAATCATGGATGTCCTGAACGGGTATCTGCGGGCCGTCGAATTGAAGGATCTTGAGGATTCACTGGCGTTGATGCGCATCCGGGGCCACCTGCTGCGCCGCATCGAGATTGTCGTTGGCGAAGGTCGCGTGAGCGACGTGCTGGTGATGGAATTTGTTCTGAACTAGGAGGCGAAATTGGAGCTGATTGCGGATATTTTGCTGGTCGCCGGCGCTATGGGTGCGGGTCTGTATTGTTTTGTGCTGTCGCGCCGTCTCAGACGTTTTGCCGATCTTGAAAAGGGCGTAGGCGGCGCGGTGGCGGTGCTGTCGACCCAGGCGGAAGAGCTGCGGAGATCACTAGATGATGCGCGCAATGCCTCTGATCAGTCGGGCGATCAGCTTAGGGCGCTGACGGGGCGTGCCGAAACGGTGGCACAGCGGCTGGAACTCATGATGGCGTCAATGCATGACGTTGTGCCTGAAAAAGACACTGATCCCCAACCCGAGGCAGAGGTTTCCGCGACAAACACCACCGCCGAAGTGCCGGAGGACGAGAAGCACGAAGACAAACCAAAGCCGCAGGCCAACGAAGCTGCTGCGCCCGAAGAACAGACACGCGTACCTGAGGGGCTGATGTTCTTCCGGCATGACCGCAAGCAAGGCGAGGCGCAGGCATGAGCCGTCCGCGGATCAACACTCCCAACGCACGGCCCCGCGGAGGTGTACTTGCCGTGATCTCATTGCTGATGATCGGCTCGGCTGCCATCCGCATCGGGCTGGAAGCCGGACCCGCCTTTGCCAAACCTGCGAAACCTGAAGCGGAACACGATGAACCCGCCCCGTCCGACACCCGTGACATGCAGGTTCTGCTGACCGAGCTTCTGCGCCGGGAAGAACGTGTCAAACAAAAGGAAGACATGCTGCGCGAGCGGGAAAACGCTCTGAAAATCGCGGGTCAGGCTATCGAGATGCGCATGGCCGCGCTTGAGGAGGCCGAGGAGTCGTTGCGCACCACTCTGGCGCTGGCGGACAGGGCGGCGGAACACGACCTGACGCGCCTGACCGATGTCTATCAGAACATGAAGCCGAAGGATGCGGCCGCGCTGTTCGAAACCATGGACCCAACCTTTGCCGCCGGGTTTCTGTCACGCATGTCACCGGATGCGGCAGCCGGGGTTCTGGCGGGGCTCAGCCCCGAAGCGGCCTATACGATCAGCGTTGTCATGGCGGGCCGAAACGCCTCGGCCCCGCAGGAATAGCCGCCAGTTTTTGCCGCGGTTGCAACACACATAGCCGGAGATCTCAGATGATTGGAATTGTTGGAATTGTCGTCATTTTCGTGATGGTCTTCGGCGGCTATCTGGCCGCTGGCGGCAAGATGACCATCATTCTGAAATCGCTTCCGTTTGAAATGATGATGATCGGTGGTGCCGCGGTTGGTGCCTTTTTGATCAGCAACGACATCGGTGGCGTGAAACACACGATCAAGGACATGGGGAAGGTCTTTAAAGGCCCGAAATGGAAGCCCGAGGATTACCGCGACCTGTTGTGTCTGCTGTTTTCCCTCATCCGCATTGCCCGCGCCAATCCGGTAGAGGTGGAACAGCATATCGAAGACCCCGGCAGTTCTGACCTGTTTTCGTCCTACCCCAGAATTCAAGCCGACAAGGAAGCGGTTGATCTGATTTGCGACACGATGCGATCGGCAGCAATGAATTACGACGATCCGCATCAGGTCGAAGAGGTTCTGGAAAAGCGGATGGAGGCGAATTTCCACCACGCCCTGCATTCGAGCCACGCCTTGCAAACCGTGGCCGATGGCCTGCCCGCGCTTGGAATTGTCGCCGCCGTTCTGGGGGTAATCAAGACAATGGGGTCCATTGATCAGCCACCGGAAGTTCTGGGCAAACTGATCGGCGGTGCCCTTGTGGGTACTTTTCTGGGTGTCTTTCTGGCCTACGGTCTGGTTGGTCCCTTTGCGGCCAAGCTGAAATCCGTGGTCGAGGAAGACAACCACTTCTATCAGCTGATCAAGGAAGTTCTGGTTGCAAACCTGCACAATCACAATGCCGCCATGTGCATTGAGGTCGGACGCCAGAACACACCAACGCATAACCGCCCCGGTTTCTCCGAGCTTGAGGATGCGTTGAAAGAGCTTAAACGGGCCGCAGCATGAGGCAAATCGGGATACTGGTTGCAGCATTGATCACGCTTGCAACGGCCGCAACCTCTGAAGAGGTGACTGTGCGGTCCGGTGAACATGAGGGCTACACCCGGCTGGTTTTCTCCGTTCCACCGGATACGGGCTGGGTTCTGAGCCAACGCAAGAACGGCGCCAAGCTGGCAATTGACCTGAAGGGTGTCACATTTCGGACGGGTTCGGTGTTCGGGCGGTTGACATCAGATCGGCTGGCCGCGCTGTCGCAGACGCAACCCGGTGGTGCACTTGAGCTGGAATTCGGGTGCGACTGCACGGCGTCGGCGTTCCTGTTTCGAAGCTCGATGATCGTTCTGGACATTGCGCCAGCAATAGCCCTGCCGCCCTTGCTTGCGGAAATCCCTCCGCCGACCCGAAAAAATCCGGCAGCGCCGAAACCTGCCCCCCCGGAACACAAGCTTCTTTCCCAGCTGGACCTTCCGCTTTTGACCGGGAAGACACAAGGGATCAGGGATCAGTTGTCGACCCGTCTGGTGCAAGGGGCGGATCGTGAGCTGCTGGACCTGAATCTTGCACCTGTCGGACCGCGCCGTTCTGCCTCGTCCGAGGCCGTGACGCTGTTACCCGGATTGACGTCGAACATCCGCGTGACCTCGGTTCTGGATGATCTGCAGGACATTCTGAACTCTGGTTTGCAGCAGATCGACAACAACCCGGTTTGTATCTCGACGGCTGAACTGGGGTTCACGACATGGCCCGGGACGCGCCCGTTTCCAGAGCAGGTGTCCGCCTTGCGCACCGCCCTGTACAAAGAGTTCGACCGTCTTGACGCGGAAAGTGCGCTGAAACTGGCAAAGCTCTATGCCTATCACGGCTTTGGGGCCGAGGCGCTGAAGGTTTTGCAGTTATTGAACACCCCACCGGATGAGATTGGCCGTGTTGAAGGGATTGCACGGCTGGTGGATGAGCGGCCAGCACAGGAGCCAAATCCGTTCAGGGGTCAGCAACGGTGCAACAGCGACGTCGCACTTTGGGCCGTGCTGTCCGAAGGTCAACTGGCACCTGACGCACCTCTTGAAGCCATCGAACACAGCTTTGCAAAGCTGCCTGAGCATCTTCGCCGCCACCTTGGCGCGCGGCTTTCGGACATCCTGACAAACGCGCAGGAACTGGAGGCCGCGCGCAGGATCATGCGTTCGGTCGACCGGGTTGAACAGAATCCGTCCCCGAACGCCACGCTGGCCCGGGCTGGCGTCGCCGAAGCTGAAGGCGACAGCGCCCTTGAAGAGGCGCTGCTGACCAAGGTTACGACCTCGGCCGGGGCCAAGAGTGAAGCGCCGGTGGCTTTGGCGCGGCTGGTGGAAAAGCGGTGGTTCGACCGCAAGACCGTGTCCTCCAAGGAACTTGAACTGGCCGCGTCTTACGCGATCGAATTCCGGCGATCCGATCTGGGCCCGATGATGAACCGCACCTATGCGATTGCTCTGGGTCTGAGCCAGGATTTCGACAGCGCAATCGATGTGATCCAATCTTTGCCAGACGGCCCGGACAGCAACAGCGCCATCAATCGCCACCTGCAATTGCTGGCGGAGCGATCAGACGACCTTACCTTTTTGCGTCAGGTTACGCTGGTGCAGCAGTCGGGTCACATGGCGGCGCTATCCACGGATACCGCGATTGCACTGGCCGAACGCCTGTCCGTGCTTGGCTTTGCCGACCGGGCCGTTGCGCTGACAAACAGGCCTGAAGATCAGGCCCGGCGGTCAGAGCGTGCCCGTCTGCGCGCCCGCGCGGCGTTGCTGTCGGACCGCCCGCAACAGGCCATGCTTGAGCTGGCCAATGATACCTCGGACGAGGCGCTCGTCCTGCGGGCGCAGGCGTTGGACAAGGTGCAGAACTATGCTGCGGTGGCCGAACTCACGCAGAGCCGCGGGCAACAGGACGAGGCGAACCGATACTTATGGCTAGCCGGGTTGCCGGGGGAAAGATCTGGGCCCTCTGACGGAAAATACGCAATCCTCAACCAAACTGCGGAGGCCCTTTTGGCCCCGCCGGTTCGCGTGTCAGGCAAGCCGCTGGCGGATGCGGGAAGCCTGCTGGAGGACAGTCAGGCAACGCGTCAGAGGATCGTCGAAATGCTGAACACGGTCAGGGGGGAGTAAGGTTTCCCAGCCGACCAGACCAGTTGCACGGATCGATGCAGGCGGGACGGGGCGCGGTTCACGGTTCTGGCGGATCAAAAATCAGCGGTGTCAGGTCTGCATACCGCGCGCTTTTGTCCGGCCAGCCAAGTATCACTTGACGGATGCGGTCGGCACGATCCTGTCCAAGCACGGGGGCCGCAAACTGCGTATACTTGGCGATGACATCGTCCCGCGTCATGGGGGCCTCGGGGCCGCCACGGGCATGTATGTCCCCGGATTTCAGAACGCGGCCATCCGTTGTCCTGATCGTGACGTCTGCCCAGCGCCCTTCGGGAAACCGGACGCTGTGGTGTTCGCTTTCCGCGACCGTGATACGGGACATCAGATTGGCGACCGCAGGATCAGACAGGCCAGACCCTGAGATATGTTCAACGCCGATGCGCCCGTAAACAGCCTGAACTGCCACGGCAAATGGCAGGGAATACTGCGCTTGCGAGGTTGTTTCGGGCAGCCCCGCAAAAAGGCAGGCCGCCTGATGAAAGCTGTTGATATGCAACGCTTCGATCTGCGCGCTTGTCAGGTCATGCGCGATCATGACAGCGCGCACACCATCAATCGCGGCATGGGCCCAGCGACAGATCGGATAGGGTTTCACGTATTGATGTTCGACCTGCCAAAAGGTGCCCAGATCATTCCAGTAGGGTGTGACCTCTTCCGCCTCGATGGTGATGGCGGGCGCACCGGTAAAGCCGCGTTCGGCCAGAACAGCGGCGGAAAGCCCTACCATCGCGCCCCAGCCCGACCCGTCATGCAGCATTGTCGGGTTGGCAATCTCGCGCATCATCTGACTGCGTGGACCGTGATATTCGGCGATCCCCATCGCCTGCCGCATCTGGTCGGCAGATAATCCGCGCAGGCGCGCCGCCATCGCAACCACGCCCAGCGCGTTCCAAGCACCGGAAGTGTGGTAGTCGCTGACACTTGCGTGCAGCGACAGGCCCGCGCGCCCGGCCACCTCGTACCCGGCAACGACCGCCGCCAAAGCCTCGGGTCCGGTCAGATTCGGGCAATGTTCGGCCAGTGCGGCCAGCGCTGGCAACACGACCACCCCGATATGGCCCTTGGTGGGGTTATATCCGTCGTGACCGTCCAGATTGTCGGTTTGCGTGGCGGCAGCGTAAGCGGCACCCGCCATGCTGACGGTGCGGCCATCGAACAACATCCGTGCGCCATATGAAGGATCGGTACTGGCATAAAGCAACGCCGCCGTGTCCCGCGCGATCACGCCTGCCTGCATCGGGCCGGATGCGATCAGGACCCCCATCGTGTCGAGCATCATCAGCGCCGCAGCCTCTAGTGCGCTTTCAGGCATGTCCGAGGCCGCGCGGGTCAGCGTGAAATCGGCAACCCTGGAAAATGTATTTGTCTGCGGGTTATGCGCCATGAGAGCTCTCCTGTCGGGCGGGGCCGGTACAGGAAAGTCAGCCACAGGTAAGGGCGGGCTTGTACTCTGTTCCCGACGCCAAATGTCGGGAACAGAGGAAAACGAACGAAGAAGCGACCCTAGTAAGGGGCTTCGACGTCATTCATGGAAACGTAGACCGTTTTCATTTCCGAAAAATGGTTGATCGCCAGCTTCGAATTCTCGCGTCCGACACCCGACATTTTCGATCCGCCGAACGGGGCTTCGACCGGGGCAAGGTTATAGGTGTTGATATAACAGGTTCCCGCCTCGAATCCGGCCACAACACGGTGCGCGCGGGTCAGGTCATTGGTGAAGACGCCTGCGGCCAGACCAAATTCGGTGTCATTGGCACGGGCCATGACCTCGGATTCCGTGTCGAAATCCAGCACCGACATGACGGGGCCAAAGATTTCCTCGCGCGCGATGGTCATGTCATCGGTCACATCAGCAAAAACGGTTGGCTGCATGTAGAAACCGCCGCCTTCGATCCGGTTGCCGCCAAAGACCAGCCTTGCGCCCTCGGCCCTGGCTTTGTCGACGTAGCTCAGCGCGATGTTCAACTGGTTTTCGCTGACCATCGGACCAAAGCTGACGTCCTCGTCCATCGGATCGCCGATTTTGGCGTTGGCCAGACGTTCGGACAGGCGTTTCAGGAAGGCATCCTTGATCCCTTTTTGCACAAAGACGCGGGTACCGTTGGAACAGACCTGGCCCGATGAATAGAAGTTGCCAAGGATCGCGCCGGACACCGCGTTTTCGATGTCGGCATCGTCAAAGACGATCATCGGAGATTTGCCGCCCAGTTCCATGGTCACGTGCTTCATACCGTCAGCTGCCGCGGCATAAACCTTGCGGCCTGTCGGCACCGATCCGGTCAGCGAGACCTTGGCCACACGCGGATCAGTGACCAGCGCGGCCCCTACGTCGCCATAGCCCTGAATCACGTTGTAGACACCTTTGGGTGCGCCGGCCTCGGCCAGAATCTCGGCCACTTTCAAAGCCGAAAGGGGCGTCGTTTCCGAGGGCTTGAAAACCATCGTGTTGCCGCAGGCCAGCGCCGGGGCACCTTTCCAGCAGGCAATCTGCGTGGGATAGTTCCACGCCCCGATGCCGACGCAAACGCCCAGCGCCTGACGGATGGTGTAGACGAAATCGCCACCGCCCAGCGGAATATGCTCGCCGGTCAGAGAGGCGGCCAACCCGCCGAAATACTCCAGCGCGTCCGCACCCGATGTGGCGTCTGCCACCGTAGTTTCCTGAATCGGTTTGCCGGTGTCATGGGTTTCCAGAACCGACAGGTCATAATTGCGGTCGCGCATGATGTCGGCCGCGCGGCGCAGAATGCGGCCGCGTTCCGTTCCAGTCAGTGCGGCCCAGGCTGCCTGAGCCGTTTTCGCGCTGTTCAGAGCCTTTTCCACAATCGCCGGTGTCGCCGAATGCAGGCGGGCAATCACCTCGCCGGTAGCGGGGTAGATCACGTCAATGGCCGCGCCATCGGTATCCTCGACATAGGCGCCGTCGATGAAATGGCTGGCCTTGGGCTGAAACTTCATACCGTGTCCTTTTCGCTCGACCCCGTCCGGACGGGACATATGGTCGTTTGGAATCGGCCCTAAAGGTTATTGACTGGCCAGTCAATAAAATCATCCGAGCGGCAAGATAACGCCTGCCATCGCTCACAGACCTTGAAATTTTTGGTTAATGTTCTATGTATGTTCCACATAGTCAGAGGACAAACCGATGACCCAGCACATGCGCCACGTGGCACTGAACGGGCCAAACAACGACTACCATCTGCTTCCGGTAACAGACCGGCAGATGCGATATGCACGCGCCATTGCCGAGAAATCAGCGCTTGAGATTCCGGTCGAGGCGCAGCGCGACAGGCGGTTATTGTCCGACTGGATTTCCGCCCACGAACCGCGCGACACCTCGCAGTTCGACAATTACCCGACGGGCAAGCAGGTGGCGTTCGCCGAACGGATCTCACGCAGCAAGCGCCGCCCGATCCCGTCCGAGTGTTTTCGGGACAAGAAAATGATGTCCCGCTGGATCGATCACAACAGATAACCCTTATTTAGGGTCTTCTGGTGCGTGATTGCGGGTATAAAGCGCAACCGCAGCCGCAACAAACATACCCAGCAGAATGTAACCGGTCACAGCCTCGGACACGGCAAGCCCGCGGCACAGGCCGGTCGGGGACATGTCGCCATATCCGACTGTGGTGAAGGTGACATATGAAAAATACAGGACATCCCCCGGACCCTGCGCCCCGACCACACAATTATCGTTGTACCCAAAAGCTCCGTAAACGGCGGCAAACAGGAACGGGACGACCTGGATGAATGACACGCCCATCAGGAACAAAAGCCGTCGCGGCGATTTCACCTGCGTCATGTAGTACCAGGATTGCGACACCAGCCAGATCAGCAGGCCAATCGACGCGAATGTTCCGATCATGTCACCCGCAGCGGTTTCGTTAAGACGCGATAGCCCGAACCAGGCAAGAAAACTTGTCAGAACCAGCCCCAATGCAGCAATCAGGGTCGATTTCCATTCTTCCAGAGTTTTGGGTTTGCGGTGCATGAACGCCCTCTCAGCCTAGTCTGACGGTGATCATCCGACCTAAAGCAAGGGCCTGCAACCCGCTTTCAGTCCTGCCGCAAATGCGACTCGCCCCGCTTGCGCGCAAGCACTATTTGCTTTTGCCGTTCACGAAAGCGCATCTTGTCGGCCTCGGATGTCTCGTCGATGCATTGGTGACAGGACACGCCATGTTCATATTCGGGGCGTTTCATATCTTCGGGCAGGATCGGGCGACGGCAGCCATGGCACAGCTTGTGCGGTCCTTCAACAAGGCCGTGCCCTACCGAGACACGATTGTCGAACACAAAGCAGTCACCCTGCCACGAGCTGTCTTCGGATGGCATCTCTTCAAGATAGCGCAGGATGCCGCCTTTGAGGTGATAGACATCCTCGACCCCCTGTCCTAGCAGGTAATTGGTGGACTTCTCGCACCGGATACCGCCGGTGCAGAACATGGCAACGCGTTTGTTGTGAAAGCGGTCCTTGTTCGCCTCCCACCAGGCCGGAAATTCGCGGAAACTGGCTGTTTCAGGGTCTATTGCGCCTTCAAACGTGCCGATCGCCACTTCGTAGTCATTGCGGGTGTCGATCACCACGACATCATCCGAACGGATCAGATCGTTCCAGTCCTGCGGATCGACATAGTTGCCGACACGGGCGCGCGGATCGACATCGGGCTGACCCATGGTCACGATCTCTTTCTTCAGCCGTACTTTCATCTTGCCGAAAGGCGGATGGTCTGAGGACGCCTCTTTCCACTCCAGGTCCGAGCAACCGGGCAGAGCCCGGATATGCGCAAGAACCGCATCGATCCCGGCGCGTGGGCCTGCGATGGTGCCATTGATGCCTTCCTGCGCCAGCAACAGCGTTCCCGTGACGGACTGCGCGCGACACAGATCAAGCAACGGTTCGCGCAGCGCGACGGGGTCCGGGAATCGGGTAAAGTGATAGAGGGCAGCGATCATGTACATATGCGCGATCTACCCCCGCAAACCCGGAGTCGCAAGGGATTGCATTGACGCCCCGCCCCCGGCCCCCTACCGATAAGGCAGTTATACGGAGGCCGCCATGACCCATGCCCTGCTTGTCATCGATGTCCAGAACGACTTTTGCCCCGGCGGTGCCTTGGCAGTGGCCGGAGGAGATGAAATCGTCGCGCCGATCAATGCCATGATGGAGGAGTTTGACGCCGTGATCCTGACGCAGGACTGGCATCCGGCGGGGCATTCTTCCTTTGCCAGCTCGCACAATGGCAAAAGCCCGTTCGAGTTGATCGACATGCCTTATGGCCCGCAGGTGCTGTGGCCGGACCATTGCGTTCAGGACTCAAAGGGTGCTGCGTTTCACCCAGAACTGCGCACCGATGGTGATTTGATCCTGCGCAAGGGGTTCCGCAGTGGCATCGACAGTTACTCTGCGTTTTTCGAAAATGACCATCAGACGCCAACAGGCCTGAAAGGCTATCTTGAGACCCGAGGTATCACCCGTTTGACACTGGTTGGATTGGCGACCGATTTCTGCGTTCACTATTCGGCTGTAGACGCTGCCCGGTTGGGATTCGATGTCACAGTCCGTATGGATGCCTGCCGCGCGATTGACATGGACGGATCACTGGCTGCCGCCGAGCAGGCCATGCGCGATGCCGGTGTTACGCTGGCCTAAGGTGTCGCCCCGGCAGCAGCCAGCAGTTTGATCGTCACAAACAAAACAACGGCCAGCCCAAACGCCAACCCGATACGCCCCGAAATAGAACGCCGACGTGCCGAAACGGGCTGCTGTGGCGGTGGCGGCGGTTTGCGCACCTGACGCGTACGCACGATCCCGGCCATGGGCTGCGCCATCCGTATGTAATGCAGAAAGTCCCACAGGTTGAACTCACCGCAATACTCCCCCTGAACGCCGCGCGATTTTATGTTCTCAAACAGAGAACGCAGAATCCTGACCCGGTCCACCTGATCTTCGGCCGGAAACACACCGGGCACGATGCCGCTGTTCCGCGACTCGAGGCTGAACCCCGCATCCAGGAAAATCTTGCGGATTTTCGGCGATGTTCCCCGTAGCGCATCGGCTGTTCTGATGTCGCGAAACACCGCACACACCTGGCGTTCCACATCAGAGTCTGACCCCAGCTTTTCCGGGTCAATTTCGTTCAGTGCTACATTAACAATATCAAAATCGTACTCGAGACCCATTCACAAACTCAGTTTCGTCTTTCCATCCCCTTCTCTCACTAACCGGCGAAAACAATGCACAATATGCCCGTATTGTGACGTCATGCTGGCATTGTCACCAAATCAGCGACTCTTGCCATTCCCGTTGTCGATTGATCTAACTACGGAAATCGCAGGAGTTCCCCATGGTCGACATCGCGACCCGTGTCTACAATCACAAATGGAAGATTGACCCGATTGTCCGGTCTTTAATCGACACAGACTTCTACAAACTGCTGATGTGCCAGTCAGTGTTTCGAAACAAGCCCCAAACAAACGTGGTGTTTTCCCTGATCAACCGGTCGAATCACGTGCCTTTGGCCCGTTTGATCGACGAAGGCGAGCTGCGGGAACAGCTGGATCATATCCGCACGCTTAGTCTCAGCCGAGGGGAAAGCACCTGGCTGCGGGGCAACATGTTCTATGGAAAACGCCAGATGTTCCGTTCCGATTTCATGGAATGGTTCGAGAATATGCGCCTGCCGCCCTACCACCTTGAACGCAAAGGCGATCAGTATGAGCTGACCTTTGAAGGCAAATGGCACGAGGTCATGTTGTGGGAAATTCCGGCGCTGGCGGTGCTGATGGAACTGCGCTCGCGTGCGGTGCTGAACGACATGCGCCGGTTTGCGCTACAGGTGCTATATGCCCGCGCGATGACCCGCGTGTGGGAAAAGATCGAAAAGCTGAGCACGATCAACGGTCTGGGGATCGCTGATTTCGGCACACGACGACGGCATTCCTTCCTGTGGCAGGACTGGTGTGTGCAGGCGATGATCGAAGGGCTGGGCCCCGCGTTTACCGGAACCTCGAACTGTCTGATCGCGATGCGGCGTGAGGTTGAGGCCATCGGCACCAACGCGCATGAGCTGCCGATGGTCTATTCCGCGTTGGCGGATACAGATGAAGCGCTGGCGCAGGCCCCATATGACGTTCTCAGCGACTGGCATGACGAACATGACGGCAACCTGCGCATCATCTTGCCCGATACTTACGGTACCAAGGGGTTTCTGGACAACGCACCCGACTGGCTAGCGGGCTGGACCGGTATTCGCATCGACAGCGGTGATCCGGCTGCTGCGGCCGAGGTGGCCATCGACTGGTGGAACGCACGCGGTGAAGACCCGACCCAGAAACGGATCATTTTCTCGGACGGGTTGGACGTGGACAAAATCCAGGAATTGCATGCGCAGTTTGCTGACCGCACCAAAGTATCCTTTGGCTGGGGTACCTTGCTGACCAACGATTTCCGCGGTCTGGTTCCAAATGACGCGCTGGCGCCGTTCTCATTGGTCTGCAAAGCCGTATCCGCCAATGGACGCCCGACGGTAAAGCTGTCGGACAACCCGGAAAAGGCGATGGGCCCGAAGGACCAGATCGAACGCTACAAGCGGGTGTTTGATGTCGGAACGCAAAAGGCGATCGAAGTGATCGTCTGAACCACGGCGGCGCATTCATCATTTGTCAGCAACTCACCTGATGTTAGTTTGGGTAGCATTCCCATTGAGCATTAAGGTTGAGATGCAATGATTTTTGAACCAAAGAACTTCTACGATACCGGCGGATCCCGGGATGAGCTTTCACTTTTTTCCTACGCTGCATACCTGATATCCCGCGCGCAGTTTCTGCGAGCCGAAGGCGATGACAGCGACCTTTTCCTGTTGGGCCGCGGTTTGGAAGAAACCGACGATGCTGTTTTGTCCAAACAGCTTGTCATGCTCGGATTCCGACCAATTGACGACCGCCAAATGTCCGCCCGCGAATACATGCGTTTCTTTGATGACCCCGGAGACCTACGGCCCGTTGACCTGCTTACTTCGCCAGAGCCTGAGGGGTATTACCAACATTTGTTCGAGGCGATCCGAGCAGCAGAAGAACAGCCGAACGCCGAACACATCGGCGCTGCTTTGAAGATTGGACTGGCGGCCCCTGATTCAATTGTTGCTCTTGCTGCGCTGAGTTCGTGCCTCAAACTGTATTCGCCAGAATCCTTTTCACCACGCCTTTGGCTTGGTGTGTTTACGGCACGTTGGGCGCAATTGGATCCGCTCTCGCAAGATTTGCTTGCTGTATTGTCGTCCGCTCTGATTTCCGACCCGTCGATTTCGAGTGTTCCACCGGTGCCGGCGCAACAAACAACCGGTGTCCCGGGGTTGCTTCTTGTTCATGGCACTCACTTCGAAGTCAATCCTGACCCCACATGGTACTATCCCCATGTCGGAGATCTGCACAATTACATCAAGCCGCATCGTAACGACATCTATTCAGGGCAGAACTACTATGAATGGGAGGGCAGATGGTCTGATCGCGGTCGCCATATTGCTGCCAAACACTTGAAAAACTGGATAGATCTCGAGGTTTATCACGGCTGTGATGTGGTTGCCCACAGCCACGGCTGCAATGTCGTCATGAAAGCGGCCGAGATGGGGGCACATTTCAACAAAGTTGTTTTCTTAAGCTGCCCGGTACACTGGCATAAGTACAACCTGAATTCTGGCCGGATCAATGTGCCGTATTCTGTTCGGGTCTGGTTTGACTTCGTGATCCTGGCAGACGGCGGGAAACAAAAGTTCCCCGCCAGTGCCAACGTTGCCGACGAGGTGGTCGGAGGTTGGTTCAGTGGGCATTCTGCCACGCGAACATCGCAGATTTGGGGCAATCACGCGTTGGAAACAAAGCTGATCTGACTTGCCTGGGTAAGTGCTATCCGTGAAACGCGGCAACTGTCTTCAACTGTGAAAAGCCGTACAAAGCTTCGAACCCTTTTTCGCGGCCGTGGCCGGATTTTCCTACCCCACCAAACGGCAGTTCAACACCGCCGCCTGCACCGTAGTTATTGATGAAAACCTGACCTGAGTGCAGCGTTTTCGCCAACCGCATCTGCCGCGCACCGTCGCGTGTCCAGACACTGGCGACCAGGCCATAGTCGGTGCTATTGGCTATAGTTAGAGCCTGTTCTTCGGTGTCGAACGGGATCAGAACCTGAACGGGACCGAAGATTTCATCGCGGGCGAGCGGGTGATCCGGTGGCACGTCCGCGAACAAGGTGGGCCGGACATAAGCCCCGGTTTCCGGCGCATCCTTTGCGATCGTCCCTTCCGCCGCAATGATCAGATCGGCGCCTTTGTCCAGAAAGCTGTTTACGATCTGCTTTTGCCGGTCCGAGATCAGCGGTCCGACGCGAAGATCCTGCATCGCGGGTCCAACGCTGAGCTGTTCATAGGCCTCGGCCATGCGGGATTTGACCTGATCATAGACACCGCGCTGTACCAGAATGCGGGAGGAGGCCGAGCAGGTCTGCCCCGCGTTCTGAATGCCCGCATTCACCAGAAACGGCAGGGCGGCATCCAGATCGGCATCGTCAAACACCAACTGCGGGGATTTTCCGCCCAGTTCCAGCGTCACCGGCACAACGTTTCGCCCTGCGGCCTGCTGAACCAATGCACCCGTGGCCACCGAACCAGTGAACGAAATATGGTTGACCCCCGGATGCCCTGACAGAGCCGCACCCGCCTCGGCCCCCAGACCGGGCACAACATTCAGTGCACCTGCCGGCAGCCCGGCCTGTTGCGCAAGATGGGCAAAGGCCAGCGCGGTCAGACAGGCCTCTTCCGCCGGTTTCAGAACGCAGGCGTTGCGCATGGCCAGCGCGGCCCCGACCGAGCGCCCGATAATCTGCATCGGATAATTCCACGGCACGATGTGGCCTGTCACCCCATGCGGTTCGCGCAGTGTATAGACGGTGTAGCCATCGAGATAGGGAATGGTCTCACCCATCACCTTGTCCGCTGCACCCCCGTAGAACTCACAATAGCGCGCCAGCGCGATGGCATCGGCGCGGGCCTGTGTCAGCGGTTTGCCGACATCCATCGCCTCAAGCCGCGCCAGATCGTCCACGCGCTCCAGCACCAGCTGGCCCAGCCGGGTCAGGATGCGCCCACGCTCCAAGGCCGTCTTGCGCCCCCAGTCGCCCTTTAACGCAGTTCTGGCGGCGGCGACCGCCGCGTCAATATCCGCGCCCGAGCCGCGCGGGATCCGGCAAATCTCGGTTCCGTCTGACGGGTTGGTCAAAGGCAATGAGTCGCCCGATGCCGCAGGCGTCCAGTTTCCACCGATCAGGCACAGGGTGGGATCAAACCAGAGTGGTTGGGTCATTTTGGCCTCCATTCAGGCTCTAATAAGTAGTTTTACGCCGATAGCTTCCCGATTTCAGGCAGTTGGGGCGCGGCGGCGATCAGGGTTTGCGTGTAGGAATGCTGCGGGTCCGAGAATACCTGTTCAGTCCTGCCTTGTTCGACAATTCGCCCAGACTGCATCACCAGAACATGATCGGTGATGGTGCGAACCACACTCAGGTCGTGGCTGATGAACAGGTAAGTCAGATCATAAGCCTCGCAGAGTTCGGCAAGCAGATCGAGGATTTGGGCGCGCACCGATACGTCGAGGGCTGAGACCGCCTCATCAAACAGGATCAGTTCCGGCTGAATGATCAGAGCGCGGGCAATGGCAATCCGCTGGCGTTGCCCGCCCGAAAACTCGTGAATGTATTTGCCCGCATCATCAGGGCCGAGGCCCACTGCCGTCAGCATCTCTGCGATCCGGTCCTGGCGTTCGGAACCCTTTGGTGGCGTTTCCAACAGGTGAAAAGGTTCAGTGATCAGGCGCGCGACACGGTGGCGGGGATTGAAGCTGCCATAGGGATCCTGAAACACGACCTGCATCTTGCGACGCACCGCAAGGTTGGGCCTGTGGCCGGTGAAAACCGGCTGACCATCCAGCATAATCTGACCGGATTGGATATCTTCCAACCCTAGAATAGCCCGTGTTAGGGTCGATTTTCCACAACCTGACTCGCCCACCAGCCCCAAACGCTCCCCTCGGTTGAGGGTAAAGCTGACACCATCTACCGCGCGGTGGTGGCCCGGCGCGTCCAGCAGACCTTTGCGGGGAAGGCGGTAATCCCGGACGACCTGCGAAACCTCCAGAAGCGGGCGTTGCTGTGTAGGTTCAGGCAGAGTGACCTGATGACCCGAAGCTTCGAACAACATGCGGGTATAAGGGTGCTGCATATCTCGAAACAGGTTTCGCGTCGCGCCACTTTCGACGACCTCGCCGTGACGCATGACGACAATCTGATCGGCCATGTCCGAGACCACAGCCAGATCATGGGTGATCATCAGCAGGCCCATATCATATTCGCGAACCAGCCCTTTCAGCAGATCAAGGATCTGCGCCTGCGTGGTGACATCCAGCGCCGTGGTCGGCTCATCCGCGATCAAAAGCCTGGGACGCAATGCGATGGCCATTGCGATGACGACACGCTGACGCTGCCCGCCCGACAGCTCATGCGGATAGCGCGACAGAGGAAACCTGTCGGGCGGCAGTCCAACCCGCGTCAGCACCTCGGCAGCGCGGGTCCGGGCCTGAGCAGGAGGCATCGCCTTGTGGATCAGGATGGTCTCCATCACCTGATCGCCGATGGTTTTCACCGGGTTGAGCGCCGTCATCGGTTCCTGAAATACCATCCCGATGGACGCGCCACGCAAGGCGCACATCTCGGCCTCGGATTGGGTCAGCAGGTTTGCGCCGTCCAGTCGGATTGCGCCTTCTGCCGTTGCCCCGTTTGGCAGAAGCTGCATCACAGCCAGCGCCGTCATGGACTTGCCCGACCCGCTTTCACCTGTCACCGCCACGATTTGGCCCGGGTCGATGGACAGGTTCACCCGTTTCAGGATCGGCACCCCGTGGATCGACAGGGACAGGTTTCCGACTTGCAGCAACATCATGCCCGCGCCACCCTGATCCTTGGGTCCAGCCAGTCGCGCAGACCGTCACCAAGCAGGTTCAAACCCAGCACGGTGACAATGATGGCAAGGCCCGGAATCAGAGCCAAATGCGGGGCAAAACTGACCATTGTCTGCGCGTCTGCCAGCATCCGGCCCCAACTGGGCGTCGGCGGCTGTGCGCCCAGACCGACATAGGACAGGCCCGCCTCGGCCAGAATACCCAGTGAAAACTGGATGGTGCCCTGAACGATCAGCAGGTTGGCGACATTGGGCAGGATGTGTTCGGCTGATATCCGTGCGGCACCTTTGCCCGACACACGTGCGGCAAGGATGAACTCGCGCTCCCACAGCGACAATGCGGCCCCGCGGGTGATGCGGGCAAAGACGGGGATGTTGAAAATACCGATCGCAATGATCGCGTTGATGGCCCCGGCACCAAACACTGCCGTGATCAGAATGGCGATGACCAGTGAGGGAAAGGCAAAGACCAGATCGTTGCCACGCATGATCACCTCATCCAGCCACGACCCTTTGCGTGCAGCGGCTGTCAGGCCAAGGGGTACGCCCAGCGCCATGCCGATCCCCACGGCCACCAGCGCGACCGCAATCGAAGTGCGCGCTCCGACCATGATCATCGAGAACATGTCCCGACCGAAGTGATCCGTCCCGAACCAGTGCAGTGCATCGGGCGCCTGAAGCTTGTTGGGGATATCCAGCGCGGCATTGTCGTAGGGTGTCCAGACAAACGAGATCAGCGCCGCCAGCACCACCAGCGACGACAGCGCGGCGCCAAGGATCAGGTTGCGGCTCATGACCTGCTCCTTAGCCTTGGGTCAACGGCTGCGTAGGCCAGATCCACCAGAAAATTCACGGTAATGACGGCAAAGACCAGCAGCATCACCACCGATTCAACCACTATCAGATCGCGGGCCGAAATGGCCTGAAACACCAACCGCCCGAGGCCGGGCAGGTAAAACACCTGTTCGATGATGATCGACCCGGCCAGCAGGAAGGAAAACTGCAAGCCGATGATCGTCAGCACCGGGATCAGCGCGTTCCGCACCCCGTGCCGCCACAGGGCCTGACGACGTGACAATCCCTTGGCCCGCGCGGTGCGCATGAAATCCTCACCCAGAATGTCCAGCAGCGCGGATCGCATGACGCGGGCCAGGATCGCGGCCTGAGGAAGGGCCAGCGCAACGGCGGGCAAGGTCAGCGAGCGCAGCCCTGCCCAAAGACCCTCACCCCAGCCAACAAACCCACCGGCATTGAACCAGCGCAGGTTAATGGCGAAGATCAGCACCAGCATCATCGCGAACCAGAAATTCGGCACCGCGATACCAAGCTGTGTCGCCCCCATCACCGCCAGATCCCCGGGCTTGCCCCGGCGCGCAGCGGCATAGATCCCGGCGGGGAAGGCAATCAGCGTGGACAGCGTGAGCGCATACAAAGCCAAGGGCAGCGATACCCACAGCCGGTCTGCAATCATCTGCGACACCGGTGTGCGATAGGTGTAAGAGGTTCCAAAATCCCCGGCAACCATCCCCCCGACCCAATTGAAATACCGCTGTATCCTTGACCCATCCAAACCCAGTTCAGCCCGCAGCGCGGCCAGCGTATCTTCCTGCGCGTTGACACCCAACATGAACGATGCCGGGTCCCCCGGCGCGACCTCGATCACGGCGAAGATAACCATCGAGGCGACGGCAAGGCTGACAAGCAATGAGATCAGTCGTTTAAGGGTATAGCGAAGCATTGAGGCCACGTTAGGGTCTCAGCCGTCACGGGTCCAGCATCTACGTCACCGGCAGACCTGCAAAACCTTTTTCCCTTTCAGCCTTTCAATCCGAATGCGGGCCCTGACCCCGATTTACACCAAGTTTGTTGCGCGTTTTTCGATTTCGCGCGTTCCGTGTTTTGCTACACTTGTTCGAACCGGTTCCGCAGGCCAGAGCGGCCAAGGACCAATCCGGGCCGAACCAGGATTTACTGATAGTGTAGCGCTCATGCTGACAGAAAATAGAATTGAGATCGGGTTTCTGCTGTTCGATGGCTTTCCGATGGCTTGCCTGACCTCGGTCATCGAACCGCTGCGCGCCGCAAATGAGATCGCCGGGCAAGAGGCATTTCGCTGGTCTCTTGTGGCGGAAAACGGGGGAAAAGTTCGCTCCAGCGCTCAAGTGCGTTTCGAGGCTGAACGCAACCTCGCTGACTGCCAGCCGATTGATATTCTGTTCCTGCTCAGCAGTCCGACCTCGGGCTTCAGAAACCCGGCCCAGGGGAATGGTGCGTTGCGGGCTTTGTCACGGCACGGGACTATTCTGGGCGGTATCAGCGGCGGCGTTTTCCCGCTCGTGCGGTCGGGAGTCATGACCGGCCATCCGGTATCGGTGCACTGGTGTTACGAAGCCGCGTTTCTGGCCGAGTTTCCACAGATCGATGCAAGGCGCGAAGTGATCGTGTCGGATGCCACGCGGTATACAGCGGCCGGGGCGGCGGCCGCGTTTGATCTGGCCCTGCATCTGATTCAGGACCGGTTGGGCGGCGAAGTCGCGCATGAGGTGGCCTGCTGGTTCCAGCATCCGATGATGCGAGGGGAAGGTGTTCAGCAACAGGTGCCCAGTGCAAGCAAACCTGCCACGGGTGAAAAGCTGCCGCCGCTTGTGGCGCGATGTGTCGACCTGTTCGCAAGCCGTATCGGCAATCCGATCTCGATCGCGGACATAGCGGATCAAACGGGCGTCACACCCCGCCAGGTCGAGCGCGCCTTCAAACAGGCCACGGGGCAAAGCCCCAGCCATTATTTCCGCTCCATGCGGATGAAGGCGGCCCGTCAGATGGTTGTCTATACCAAAGACCCTATTGCCGACATTGCTGCGGCCATCGGATACAGCTCGGTCACGCCGTTGGTGACACACTACCGGTCCGCCTTTGGTTTAAGCCCCAGCGAAGACCGGCGACGGATCAACCGGTTTCGGGTCGAGGACAACGCCCCGCTGCCCTCAAGCTGATCTTGCCTTCAAAGCGCCGATTTCATTGCGGCCACAATCGCATGATGCAGTGACCCGGCGGACGATCTTGGCCCGTAGACGCTGAACGAACCAGAAGCACGGCACAGGACGAAACACCCCAGGTGATGGATAGACGTGCGGGATGCGGCACCGGCCGCCATTTTTCGGCAATCCAGACTGCTTAGCAATTCCAGCACTGCCAACACGCCCTCTCCGTCCAGATCAAACCTGACCCATGCGTCTGTCTGTTCGGAAACCGATGCGGTGTCCCCAGTGTTTTCTTTCACCAGATGCGCCAGATCTTCATGCGTTTCAAAAGGCGCTTCGATCATCCATTGATCAGGCCCGGTCCAGAAGGCAATGATCGGCCCGCCGGTAAATTGCCCGACGGCGGGCGTTTCAGCGCCGATCAATTGGGATACGGCGCTCCGGGTTTTGTCTTCCCGACGCTGCCGAGCGGCGACCGAGGCCAGCGCCACACCCGGAGTTTCGGTACAGGTCACGCTTCCGACCCTGTCGATCTTGGGTTCGGTTCCACCCAGCGCGGTTATTGCTACAAGATCATGCACGGAGCCGTTCTCCCTCGGGGTCGACGAAATGGGCCGAGACGATTTCAACCTCGACCGTCAGATCGGTCACTGGCGACACAAGGCGCATCTTTTCGCCCTGACGTGTGCCGCCGTTTTTCAAAAAGCCAAGGCCGATATGGCTGTCCAGCGACGGCGAAAATGCCGCCGATGTGACATAGCCCTGATCATGGGCAGCATCCACGGGACCCGTGGCATCCATCAGATGCCCTCCGGCGGTTACCTTGTCGCCAGCGTTCACAGGCTTGATGCCAACCATCATCAAAGCGCCTGGTTCGTTCAGCCCTTCACGCTCGGACAGGATTGAGCCGATGCTGTCTTTATTCTTGGATACCATCCGACCCATTCCAAGGTTCAGGGCGGTGGTGGTTCCGTTCAACTCGTTGCCTGCGGCGTGACCCTTTTCGATCCGCATGACGCCCAGCGCTTCGGTGCCGTAGGGTACGACGTCGAACTCGCCGCCTTCCTGCATCAACCGCCGCATCAGCGCGTCGCCGTATCGCGATGGAACCGCGATTTCAAATGCCAATTCGCCCGAGAAGGAAATCCGGAACAACCGCGCCCGCAACCCGCCGCATACGGTGATGTTGCCGCAAGCCATGAACGGGAAGCCTTCGTTCGAGATGTCGAAATCGGGGTCCACGATCTTTTGCAGCAGTTTGCGCGAATTGGGTCCGGCTACCGCGTATTGTGCCCAGGCTTCGGTGGTCGAGATCAGCTGTACATCCATGTCCGGGAACAGGCATTGCCGGACAAATTCCATATGCTGGTAGACCTTGACCGCATTGGCGGTCGTGGTGGTGACCACGAAATGATCCTCGGCCAGACGCGCGGCGGTACCGTCATCCATCGCAATTCCGTCTTCGCGCAACATCAGCCCATAGCGGGTTTTGCCGACGGCCAGTTTGGCAAATCCGTTGCAATAGACCCTGTTCAGGAAATCCGCCGCATCCGCACCCTGAACATCAATCTTTCCAAGCGTGGTGCAGTCGCACACCCCGACCGAGGCGCGGGTCTGGCGCACTTCACGGTCCACGGATTCCCGCCAATGGGTTTCACCGGGCAGCGGGAACCACTGCGCGCGCAGCCAATTGCCGACCTCGACAAACACCGCGCCGCGTTCCTTGGCCCAGTAATGTGACGGGGTAAGGCGAGTGGGATGAAACTCCTTGCCTTTCATCCGGCCAGCAAAGGTTGCAATCGGAACGGGCGTATAGGGCGGGCGGAAGATCGTGGTGCCGGTTTCCGGAATGGACTTACCCGCAAGCTCGGCCATGATCGCAAGCCCGCCCATGTTCGATGTCTTGCCCTGATCGGTGGCCATGCCCAAGGTGGTGTAGCGTTTCAAATGCTCGACCGAGCGGAACCCTTCCTGATGGCTGAGCTTCACATCTTTGACGGTCACGTCATTCTGCTGATCCAGCCACGCGCGGCTGCAACCCTGAACATACCAGAACGGTGTCTGCGAGATCGGGGTATCCTCGGCCTTAGGCAGATCGGGCAGCGGGCCTTTCAGGCCCAGCGCCTGCGCCGCGCCTTCTGCCCCGGATTGCAGGGCGCCATGGGTGGACATAACACCATTTGCCGCCCCCGCGACGGACAGCCCAGGCGGCAAGTCCGCTCCGGGGACAAAGGCCGCCAGATCGTCGTTCCACGCGGGACGCCCTCGTTGATGGCAGGTCAGATGCACGTTGGGGTTCCAGCCACCCGAGACGCCAAGCGCCCCGCAGTCCAGCGTGCGCGACGACCCTTCTGCCAGCTCAACCTCGACAAAGGTCAGCCCCAGTCGGCCTTTGGTGTCCCTGACCTGCGCGCCCTGCAGAACCTCATAGTCATGGCTGGTCGGAGCGTCGTCACGAACATCGACGACGGCAGCAATCCTGATACCTTTTGCATGCAAATCCGCAGCGGTGCGGTGGCCATCATCGTTGTTCGTAAAGATAGCGACACGTTGCGCCGCCGTGGTTGCAAACCGATTTGCATAGGTGCGCAACGCGCTGGCCAGCATGATGCCGGGCCTGTCGTTGTTTTCAAACGCGATGGGCCGCTCGGTCGCGCCAGCACATAACAGGGCGTGTTTGGCGTAGATGCGCCAGAGGATCTGCCGCGGTTTACCGGAAGGCAAAGAAGCAAGATGATCGCCCGTCCGCTCAACTGCGCCATAAATGCCGTGATCAAATGCACCGATCACGGTCGTGCGCGACATCATGCGAACGTTGGGCAATGCAGACAATTCAGCGACGCTCTGCTTAACCCATTCGGTCGCATCGCCGTCGTTCAGCGAAAAGGTTTCGCTGTTGAGTCGCCCGCCAAGCGCGAAATCCTCATCCGCAAGAATGACCTCGGAGCCAGCCCGGCCTGCCGTCAATGCCGCCATCAATCCGGCTGGACCCGCGCCGATAATCAGCAGATCGCAATGCCGAAACCCCTTGTCATACTCATCGGGGTCTTCCTGCATCGACAACGACCCAAGTCCCGCAGCGCGGCGGATCATCGGCTCGTACAGCTTTTCCCAGAACGCGGCAGGCCACATGAAGGTTTTGTAGTAGAACCCCGCCGTCAGAAAGGTCGAGAATCTGTCGTTGATCGCCAGAGCATCGAATTTCAGGCTGGGCCAGCGGTTTTGGGAATGGGCTTCAAGCCCTTCGAACATCTCAACGGTCGTGGCACGGGTGTTGGGTTCCTGACGGTTGCCGGTGCGCAGTTCGACAAGGGCGTTGGGTTCTTCCGAACCGGCAGTCAGCACGCCACGCGGGCGATGGTATTTGAACGACCGGCCCATCAAGCGCACGCCATTGGCCAGAAGGGCCGAGGCCAGCGTATCGCCCGGATGCGCAGAGTAACTGCGATTGTCGAAATTGAAGTTCAGGGTTTTGGTGCGGTCGATCTGACCGCCGCTCAGCCTGTTGTCTTGAGTCATTTGGAGCGCCCCTGTGCCCGGGCCACGTCACGGGCCAGTTCCACTTTGGAAATCTCATGTGTCGCGGTATTGCGGGTCACGACCAGCCAGGATCGGTCGCCCCCCTCATGGAACCACAACTCGCGGTGTTCGCCGGCTGGATTGTCGCGCAGATAGGCGTAGTCATAAAACGCTTCGGTCGCGTCTTCGGCCTGCCAGTCGGGCCTGTTGATCAACGAGGCGTCTCCCAGATAGACGAATTCGGAACTGTCACGCGGGCCCAGCAAGGGATGATGGATGATCATGGTGCTGCTCCCCTCAGTGCAGGTTGGGCTGGTTGCCCATGCCTTTTTCGTCGATCATGCGGCCAGTGCGGAACCGGTCGAACCGGTAGGCGGTTGCGGTCGGGTGCGGTTCATCCTTTGCCAGCAGATGCGCAAAGCAAAACCCCGACGCCGGAGTTGCCTTGAACCCGCCGTAGCACCAGCCGCCATTGAAATAGAGGCCATCTATGCCGGTCCGGTCGATGATGGGCGATCCATCCATGGACATGTCCATGATCCCGCCCCACATCCGCAGCAGGCGCGCGCGACCAATCATCGGCATCAGGGCCATGCCGCCCTCGCAGACATCTTCGACCACGGGCAGGTTGCCGCGTTGTGCGTACGAATTGTACCCGTCGATATCGCCGCCAAAGACCAGCCCGCCCTTGTCGGACTGGCTGACATAGAAATGCCCCGCGCCAAAGGTGATCACGCCGGGCAGAACCGGCTTCAGACCTTCTGAAACGAAGGCTTGCAGGACATGGCTTTCGATTGGCAACCGCATACCCGCCATGCCCATGACACGCCCTGAATTTCCGGCCACGGCACAGCCAACCTTGCCTGCGCCAATGAACCCTTTCGAGGTTTCAACGCCCAGACATTTTCCGTTTTCGATACGGAAACCGGTCACTTCGCAGTTTTGGATGATATCGACACCGTGGCTGTCCGCCGACCGGGCATATCCCCAGGCCACCGCGTCGTGCCGAACTGTGCCGCCGCGCCGCTGCGCCAGCCCGCCCTTGATCGGGAACCGGGCATCGTTGAAGTTCAGGAACGGGCATTCCTTGCGCACCTGTTCGGCATCCAGCAGCTCGGCATCCGCGCCGTTCAGGATCATGGCGTTGCCACGTCGCGTAAAGGCGTCGCGTTGGGCGTCTGTGTGGATCAGGTTGATGATCCCGCGCTGGCTGACCATCGCGTTGTAGTTTACGTCCTGCTCAAGACCTTCCCACAGTTTCAGCGAGAACTCGTAGAAAGGTTCGTTGCCGTCCAGCAAATAATTCGAGCGGATGATGGTTGTATTGCGCCCAACATTGCCGCCACCGATCCAACCTTTTTCAATCACCGCCACATTGCGGAGGCCAAATACCTTGGACAGGTAATGCGCCGTTGAAAGGCCATGACCGCCACCGCCGATGATGACGATGTCGTAATGTGGCTTGGGCTCTGGCTCGCGCCAGGCCGGTGTCCACCCTTTGTGCCCGGTAAGAGCCTCTTTGATGACCTTGAAGCCAGAGTATCGCATGAATCGGACCTTTTTTTTCAGAATCCCCTAAAAAACGGGTATTGGATACTCTTGAATCCGACACCTGTTGTGTTGAATCAGACACCACGGCAATCAGCAGGGCGTGTCAAATCTTGCGATTTTCCTGTCGCTGGCAGCGCGCGGTGTGCGCCACCCTGTCCCGCAACGCTGACTAGGGTCAGAAAAGCCGGTAGACCATGGCTATCCACACGATTTCAGAAATACATAGAATGTGGGGTTCAGCCCCTAAGACGTCATCAGAAAGGCAAACACAGCATAGCCGATGATGGCGGCATATCCCAACGGGTAAATCCATTTGATCGCGTAATTGTCGAGCTTTCTGGCCGTCTCTTCCCGACCGGACGTTTTCAATTTGCGCAGCATCACGCTGAAGACGATAATCGTTCCTGTCATCAGGAACATGCATTGCAGAATGAAATCCAGAAACGTCAAATAGCCAAGCTTGGGCAAGTCAGCGGAAATGGCCCAGTTGAAGGCCACAAAGACCAACAGATTGCCGCCTGCGATCTCGATCCGTTTCCGGTATTCATCCAGAAAGAACAGCGCCCATCCCACTGTGATCAGCACCAGCATCGGCAGGAAAATGCGGATGGTGTAATATGTCAGGTGCCGGTTGCCTTCGAAGACAAGCTCGACCCGGTCGCTTTCGTTGCCCGACAAACCGGTCGTCGTTGACGTCAGAGCCCTGGCATTGCCAAGTATCCATTCCTCTTCGCCCAGCATATCACCCAGGCCGGAGTATTCATCAAGCGAGTGATAGTGAACGAATTGCGAAGGAAACACCGATACGACCTCGAAGTGAAATTCCTGCGTATCGAACGGGTATTTGCGAAAGTTGAAATGCGGAGCCTGCAAGGTCAGCGAGGATTTTTCGACAAAGGTCACATGACCGTCATGACGCACGGCAACTGCGGATTCATGAATCCATCGATTGGACTGTTGGTTATGGATAACAAAAGCCGGGGTTACCACATCCAGCTCAGCGGCGTATTTCACGAAAGCGGGCGGTTCAAAAACCCGAAAATCACGACCAAGGCTTTCCGCATCAAACGCCAGTTCCGGGTCTGTCCATTCGAACCGCAGTACAACCACGGCACCATAGTTTTCGGATTGCTGATCGACACCGGTAATCTGGTCGATCTTGATACCAACCCCGACTTTCAGCGGGTTGTCCGGGGTTCCCACCAGCGTATCCTGCTGCCCTTGGAACAAGCCCTGCGCAAAAACAGCGCCTGGAAGGACAGACGCGAAAAGCAAAAGAACGAAACCTGCAAACAAGCTTTTCATGATCGTTAGAAACGCATTTCGCAATGGTGAAACTGGGCCCGTTAAGCAGGCCCAGCAAACTGATGTCATTCAGACCAGGAAATGGCGGTCAGGTCGATTGCCGCAGTCGGTGCGTTCTCCCACAGGCCCTGAACACCGGCCTTGGCGACGCCTAGCTTGGCCAGCTGGAACAGGTACCCATTGACATAATCGTTCGAGATGAGGCGCTGTGCCTCACCCAGAAGACGGGTCCGTTCCTCGGGGTCGGTGGTGGTGTTTAGCGTCTCCATCAGCGTCTGAAAGTCGATGCTGTCATACTGGAAGTAATAGTCGGGCCGCGCATAGATGCCGATATCCATCGGTTCGGTATGGCTGACGATGGTCAGACCAAATTCCTTGCCCTTGAACACCGATTCCAGCCACTGGGCCCATTCGACGTTGATGATCTCGGCCGTGATGCCAACCTCGGCCAGCTGTGCGGCGATGATTTCACCGCCCCGGCGCGCATAAGATGGCGGTGGCAAGTGCAGAGTTGTGTCGAACCCGTTTTCAAATCCCGCCTCTGCCAGCAAAGCCCTGGCCTTTTCGGGATCATACGCGGACTGGCCCGTCAGATCGACATAAGCGGGGTTGTGTGGCGCAAAATGCGTGCCGATAGGGGTGCCGTACCCGAACATGGCGCCGTCGATGATGGCCTGCCGGTCAATCGCATGGGCCAACGCCTGCCGGACCCGAATATCATCGAATGGCGGTTGTTTGTTGTTGGTGGACAGGATCGTTTCCCCCTCGGTCGATCCAACCAGAACCTGAAACCGCGGGTCAGCCTCGAACTGGGGCAGGTTTTCCGGTGCCGGGAAGTTGTCGAACACGTCCACATCTTCGGCCATCATGGCCGCGAAAGCGGCGGTCGGGTCTGAAATGAATTTGAACGTCGCAGTCTCTAAAGCGGGTTGATCGCCCCAATAATTGGGGTTGCGATTCAGTGTTATGCTGTCGCCCTGAACCCAGTCGCCAAAGGTAAATGCACCTGTGCCAACCGGGTTTGTCTTTATGTTCTCGATGCTTTCAGGCGCGACGATCACCGCGTCACCCCAGGCAAGATTGAACAGGAAGTTGCCGTTCGGATCGGCCAGGGTGATCCTGACTGTCAGCGGATCCACGGCCTCGACGCTTTCGATCCCTGCAAACAGGGCCTTCTGCGCGTTGGCGCTGTCTTCGGCTGTGGCCCGGTCAAGGCTGAACTTGACATCCTCGGCATCCATGGTCGTGCCGTCATGGAAGGTCACGCCGTCGCGCAATTTGAAGGTATAAGTTTTGCCGTCTTCGGAAATCTCCCAGCTTTCGGCAAGACCGGGCACGACCGAGCCGTCGCCCATGAAACGGGTCAGGCCTTCGAAGATGTTGGTGTAGACAACCGAATCGATGGCCTGAGCTGCTGCGCTGGTCGGATCCAGATGCGGGGGTTCCAGCTGCATGGCGATGGTGATGTCGGATTTGGCCAAAACCTGCGTCGCCAACAGGCTGGCGCCGATCGCCACGGTCGACGCGAATGTCCGAAGCACGTGTTTTGTCATGTGAACTCTCCCAACTAAAATCTGCGCCCATGTTTTCCGGGCCGTTTTATCGGCAGTGTTCCTTTAAACCTGAGGTCAATCAAGGGAATGTTCGCGCAACCGGGGTTTCTTTGGCCCCGGCCGATCTGCTATGCCGCACTGCAACATAAGCCCTGCAGGAGCCAACCATGAGCGCCACCGCCCGCAAAAAGGCCCCGAACGCCGAAGATATTCGCGCCCGAAAAGGCGGCGTGCCTCTGGTCTCGCTGACCGCATACACAACGCCTATGGCGCGCCTGATGGACACGTATTGTGACTTTGTTCTTGTGGGGGACAGCGTCGGAATGGTTTTGCACGGGCTGGAATCCACCCTTGGTGTCACGATGGAGATGATGATCCTGCACGGTCAGGCCGTCGCACGCGGGTTGAGCACGGCGATGATGGTCATCGACATGCCGTTTGGCAGCTATGAGGAAAACCCGGCACAGGCGTTTCGCAACGCGGCGCGGCTGATGGCCGAAACCGGTGCAGGGGCAGTCAAGCTGGAAGGCGGTGTCGAGATGGCCGAAACCATCCGCTTTCTGGTCAAGCGCGGCATTCCGGTGATGGCGCATATCGGTCTGACCCCGCAATCGATCAACACGCTGGGCGGTTACAAGGTGCAGGGCCGTGACGAACAGGCCGAGACTGTGATGGCAGATGCCTGCGCCGTGGCCGAGGCTGGCGCGTTTTCCGTTGTGCTTGAGAAAGTGCCGCAAGGTCTGGCCGACAGGATCACCGAACAGGTTGCCATCCCCACCATCGGAATCGGAGCGTCAGCTGGTTGCGACGGGCAGATTCTGGTCGTCGATGACATGGTCGGCTTTTTCACCGCCTTCAAACCCAAATTCGTCAAACGCTATGCCGAGCTCGGCCCATTGGCCGAAGCCGCCATCGCAGATTATGCGGCCGAAGTGCGTGCGCGGACATTTCCGGCGGACGAACATGTCTTTGCTGATCAGGCTCCGGCGAAAGGACCAAAGACGTGACCGCGCCGATCCTGCGCTCGCTGGCGGAACTGCGAACCAAGACGACAGAATGGCACCGTGCAGGTGACGTAATCGGCGTTGTTCCAACCATGGGCGCACTGCACGAAGGGCATTTGTCGCTGGCGCAGGCCGCCAACGATAGCTGTGACCGGGTGATCGTGACGATCTTTGTGAACCCCAAGCAGTTCAACAACCCCGAAGACCTGGCGAACTATCCCCGCACGGAACATGAAGACGCCCAAAAGCTGGCCCCTTATGGCGTGGATGCGATCTATGTGCCGGACCCTCAGGAAATCTATCCCGACGGCTTTTCCACCACGGTATCCGTGACCGGTTTGACCGACATGATGGAAGGCCCGTTTCGCCCCGGCCATTTCGAAGGCGTGGCAACTGTAGTGGCCAAGCTGTTCCTGCAAACGCAGGCGGATCGAGCCTATTTCGGGGAAAAAGACTACCAGCAGTTGCTGGTGGTGCGCCGCATGGCCCGCGATCTGGACATTCCCATCAAGGTTGTCGGCTGCCCAACCGTGCGCGAGCCTTCAGGGCTGGCGATGTCGTCGCGCAATCTGCTGTTGTCGCCCGAGGGCGTAAAGGTCGCGTCCCGCATGAACGAGATCATGCGGCGAGTGGCGGAAAAACTTGCCGCGGGCAAGGATTTCGAGGGGCTGGCGCAAGACGCAAAATCCGCATTGCTGGACACCGGTTTTACCGAAGTGGAATATATCGATCTGCGCTGCGCCGAGACGCTGGAAAGCCTGCCCAATGCCAGCAAACCCGCGCGCTTGTTCGTCACGGCATGGGCCGATGGCGTCCGCCTGATCGACAATATTCCCGTCGATCCGGTCTGATTTCTGCTCTGGCCCCGGCGCTGTTGTTTGCGCTAAAGTCGCGCAAAATGATACCGGGGAGAGCGGACATGACCTTTATTCTGGCAATTGATCAGGGCACTACGTCCTCGCGCGCGATCCTGTTCGACGGGCAGATGAACCGTGTTGGCACCGCTCAGCAGGAGTTTCCCCAGCATTTCCCGCAAGAAGGTTGGGTTGAACACGACCCCGAGGATATCTGGTCCAGCGTTCTGCATGTGTGTCGCGAGGTGATGGAAAGCGCCGGTGTTTCGGCTGACCAGATCACCGGCATCGGCATCACCAACCAGCGTGAAACCACCGTGGTCTGGGACAAGAACACCGGCAAGGCCATCCATAACGCAATTGTCTGGCAGGACCGCCGCACCGCCGAAATCTGCGCCCGCTACAAGCAAGCCGGCTGTGAAGATGACGTCACCGCCCAGACCGGCCTGCTGCTGGACCCTTATTTCTCGGGCACCAAGGTCAAATGGCTGCTGGACACCGTTTCAGGCGCACGCGCGCGGGCTGAGGCCGGAGAGTTGCTGTTCGGCACCATCGACAGTTTCCTGATCTGGCGGCTGACCGAAGGTCGTGTCCATGCCACTGACGCCACCAACGCCGCCCGCACCCTGCTGTTCGACATTCACAAAGGCGCCTGGAGCGCTGAGATTTGCGAGTTGCTGGATGTACCCATTCAAATGTTGCCGAATGTGCAGGATTGCGCCTCGGATTTCGGCGCAACCACCTTGCTTGGTGGGAACATCCCCATTCTGGGCGTGGCAGGCGATCAGCAGGCGGCCACCATCGGTCAGGCCTGTTTCCAGCCCGGTATGATGAAATCAACCTATGGCACGGGCTGTTTCGCGCTGCTGAACACGGGTGCGCAGCCAGTTGAATCGAAAAACCGCCTGCTGACGACAATCGCTTACCAATTGGATGGTCAGCGCACCTATGCGCTGGAAGGGTCGATCTTTATCGCCGGGGCCGCCGTGCAATGGCTGCGCGACGCGTTGCAGATCATCGATTCGGCCCCGCAAAGCGGTGATCTGGCTGCGCAGGCCGACCCGAACCAGCATGTGATTCTGGTGCCGGCGTTCACGGGCCTTGGGGCGCCTTACTGGAAGCCAGATTGCCGCGGTGCGATGTTCGGGCTGACACGCAATTCCGGCCGGGCCGAGATTGCCCGCGCCACGCTGGAAAGCATCGCCTTTCAGACCCGCGACCTGTGGCACGCCATGCAGGGCGACTGGGGGGCCGAGGCGGATGTCATCCTGCGCGTCGACGGCGGGATGAGTGCATCTGACTGGACCATGCAGGGTCTTTCAAATTGTCTGGGTGCCCCGGTGGATCGCCCGGTTATGCAGGAAACAACCGCCCTTGGCGCCGCATGGCTGGCAGGTATGAAAGCCGGGATTTACCCGGATCAGGCCGGTTTTGCCGAAACATGGGCGCTGGACCGGCGGTTCGAGCCAACGCAAGAGCAAACCGAACGCGACGCGGCCTATGATCGCTGGCAACGCGCGGTACAGGCGGCGATGGCGTTCTAGCTGTGATCTTTCAACAAGCGCTGCTTTTGCCGTGACCAGTCGCGCTTGGCCTGGGTTTCGCGCTTGTCGTGGGTTTTCTTACCCTTGGCGATGCCGATTTTGATCTTGGCCAATCCTCTGTGGTTGAAATACAAAACCAGCGGCACCAGCGTCATGCCCTTGCGCTGCGTCGCGTTCCACAGGTTCGACATTTGCTTGCGGGACACCAGCAGTTTGCGGCGGCGGCGCTCTTCGTGCTTGAACATCTTGGCCTGCTCATACGGCGCGATATAGCTGTTGACCAGCCACAGCTCTCCGTCATCGACCGTGGCATAGCTTTCGGCGATGTTCGAGCCGCCCGCGCGCAGGGATTTGACCTCGGACCCTTGTAGAATGATGCCACATTCAATGTCCTCTTCGATCGCGTAATCGAAGCGGGCGCGCCGGTTTTCGGCGATTACCTTGTAATTCGGGTCTGTCTTCTGCTTGGCCATGACGCGTTGATTTAGGCGGCTTGAGCCGCCCTTGCAAGGCAGGGATTTTCGGAGAGCGTCAGGATTTGGCTGAAATGATCAGGTCCGGGCCGAAAATCGTGTCCGCATGGTTGTGCAAGTAGATCTTGAGCCACGGTGTAAACCGGTCCGGGTGGCGGGCCACTTCGGCCAGCAGGTCATGGTAGTCGATCCAGCGGATATCCATGACTTCGTCCGGATCAGGCGCGATTTTCAGCGGTCCGCGCACATGGGCCAGAAAAACGTCGACCACTTCGTTTTCCACCATGCCGTTCCCAACATCGGCGTGGTATTCCAAACGGTGACGGTATTCAGGGTAAAGACCTGTGATCCCTAGTTCTTCGTTCAAACGGCGCACGGCGCAGGTTGAGGAGCTTTCGTCCCAGTCGGGGTGCGTGCAGCAAGTGTTCGCCCACAGGCCGGGCGTGTGGTATTTGCCCAGAGCCCGACGCTGCAACAAAATCTCGGTGCCCCTAACGACAAACACCGACACGGCCTTGTGCTTGAGGCCCTTTTCGTGAGCTTCAAGTTTGTCTACCGGGGTCAATTCACCATTGACCCAAGCCGGGATCATAATGCCCATCTGTCCTCTCCTGTTGCCAATCCGCCTGACGGGCGCTGATGTTGGGTTTAGCTGTTGCCGGGTCGGCTTGGCGTTGCGGCACACTCTGCGGTTTGCCGTCAGATACCAAAGTGGCGCTGTTCTACACTGGTATCAATCGCACCAAAGGCCGCAGGGGCTGCGGCCTTTGGTCCTTGTGCGTGGGTGCACAATTTTAGCGTTTATTCACCTGATACACTGACGATATAGGCAAAGACGTCTTCGCTGCCACTTTTCAACTTGAAGGTCATTTTCGACTTGGCAGCGGTGTCGTCCAGATAAGATTTCAGGAAGCCCTTAGGATCCTGCGTGTATTCCACAAAGGACGCCTCATCCCAGACCAAACCCTTCTCACCGGCTGCGACGATGCTGTCGCCATATTTGAAGTCTTCGTAGGTTCCGGCAGTGCGGCCAGCGACACCATAGAGGTTGGGACCGGTTTTGCCCCCTTTGACGATGACTTCTCCGGCCGGGTCAGCGATCATGTGGCAGGATTTGCATTTGTTGAAAGCTTTCTCACCGGCTTCGGCATCGCCTTCGGCGTAGGCGGGCAACGCCAGCAGGCCGGCGATTGCGGTAGCGAGGATACGATTCATAGCTTGTGCTCCGATACAAATTGGCTGCACCGAATGGACCCCCGGCGCAACAAAGTGTCAACGCGCAGATTGCCGCGCGCGCCTACTGTGCCACTGCGACAAATGGCCTGTCCTTAACTTAAGTCATGTGCAGCACCCCAGCAGGGCAACAGGTCACCTTTTGCCGAAGTCGCCAGAAAAATCGCCCGCGCGATGGCGCGGGACAGGCACAGCGAAGCCACATGCCCGATGATGCCCAGCTCGGCCTCGGATGCGATGGGGCGGGCGCCGGTACTGATGCCAAAAACCAGATCACCGTCTCCGGGTGTGTGTGCGGGAAGGATGGCACGGGCAATTCCGTCGTGGGCGGCCACGGCCAGCCTTTTGCATTGTGGCTTGGTCAATGCGGCATCGGTGGCAACGATGGCGATAGTCGTGTTTGTCTGTTCGGGTTGCGTTGGACTCATGGCCATCGCCTTGCGGCTGGGGCGGATCCGGCTTTGATCCGGCGACATATCGGGGCCCAGCCCGCCAAATTCATCGCCAGCTTCGAAGGGTGCTGCCCAGAAATGCCGGTCACCCGGTGTTGTGACACTGCCCAGCGGGTTCGCCGCAACGAGGGCCCCGACCGTGACCCCGCCAGGCAGAATGGACGAAGCAGAGCCAAGCCCGCCCTTCTGCATTGCGGCCAACGCCCCGGTGCCCGCCCCAACGGACCCCAAATCAAAATCTTTTGAAGCGGCCAGATAAGCGGCTCGCCCCAGCGCACGATAGGGGTTTTCCGCCCAATCCTTTGCACCGCCATTGAGCAGATCAAACAGGATCGCGCCGGGAATGATCGGAACCTTCGCGGACCCGACGGGAAACCCGCGCCCTTCGGCCCGCATCGCATCTGAAACACCCGAGCAGGCGTCCAGTCCAAAGGCCGATCCGCCGGACAGAACCAGCGCGTCCACCCCTGTGACGGTTTTATCAGGCGCAAGCAGATCGGTTTCGCGCGTACCCGGTGCCCCACCCATCACATGGACCGACGCTACAAACGGTTTATCTGCCGTGAGAACCGTGGTCCCGGACTTCAGCGCATCGTCCTGTGCGTTTCCAACTTTCAGGCCGGGGACATCGGTAATCAGGTTTCTTGGTCCGGGGATCATCTTGAACTCGGGATTGGTGCGGGGAAGCGCGCGGGCGCGCGCTGCCTCCGGCGGGGATATTTTTGGCCAGATGAAGAGCGGATCAGATACATCGGCCGCCATCAACCTCGAGCGCGGTGCCGGTGATCATGCTGGCCTCGTCCGAACACAGGAAACAGGCGGCGTTGGCCATGTCTTCGGGTGTTGAAAACCGTCCCAATGGGATGGTCGCCAGGAACTTGGCGCGAATCTCGGGCGTGTCTTCGCCCATGAAAGATTTCAACAGCGGTGTTTCACCCGCGACTGGACAGATCGCGTTCACGCGAATGCCGGTTGGGGCCAGTTCGACCGCCATGGTTTTGGTTGCCGTGATCATCCACCCTTTGGACGCGTTGTACCAGTTCAGATTCGGGCGCGGTGACAGGCCCGCTGTCGAGGCCACGTTCAGAATTGCGCCCGCGCCGCGCGCCTTCATATGGGGAACAAATGCCCGGGCGGTCAGATAGACGGACTTCATGTTCACGTTGAAGACCCGGTCGAAATCGTCCTCGGTGACGTTTTCCAGAGGGGTTGGCAAATGGGTAACACCTGCGTTGTTCACCAGAATATCGAGCGCCCCAAAGGCGGTGAGTGCCGTGTCCGCCATCCTTTGAACCGAAGCCCCGTCGCCGACGTCGACCTGATGCGCCAATGCCCCGGCCCCAAGTTGCGCCGCCATCTCAGCGGCTGCGTCACCGTTGATATCCGCGATCATGACGCGTGCGCCTTCGGCCTGGAATTTCTGCACGATCCCCGCACCGAACCCCGATGCGCCACCGGTGACGATTGCGGTTTTTCCCTCCAGCCTCATGACGTTGCCCTTTTGCAGCCTTTGCGGGCCAGACTATCAACGCCCCGGCAAGATGCCAGATTAATCTTCAGACACCTTGCCCCGCAGCGCCTTGACGTCGCCACGCGCCTTTTTCGCGGCAAGTCGACGCTTGACCGAACCATAGGTCGGTTTCGTTGCGATCCGCCGTTTAGGTTTGACCAGCGCGCGGGAGATCAGTTCTGCCAGCCTTGCACGCGCGATTTCACGGTTGCGGGCCTGCGAGCGTGTTTCCTCACATTGAATGATGATTGCGCCGTCTTTGGTCCAGCGTCGCCCGGCCAGTCGCTTTAACCGGGCTTTGACCGGATCGGGCAAGGACGGCGAGCGCGCGGCTTCGAAGCGCAGCTCGACTGCGGTCGACACCTTGTTGACATTCTGCCCTCCGGGACCGGACGACCGCACAAAGCTTTCGGTCATTTCCCAATCTTGCAGCGCGATATCATCGGTGATGTGCAGCATGGTAGTGTCAGCTTGGAGACTTGGGCGAATGAAAAGGAAGGGTCGCGATCCCGACCCGAGCCGTCGGGTGCCCGCGAGATGCGGGTGGGCACAACCCATTGCGGCATAGCATTTCGTCAAGTCTCCTCATCCTCGGTGCCTAACGCAGCGCATATTTGCGATCAAGCCTGCTTAGCAGTTCGCACGGTGCTGAACCCTGGCAGTGACCGGGAAGTCTGTTCACGTCAGCTTCGTTCGCCTTCAGGTATTCCAAAGCCAGCTGGTTGAATGCCGGGTACCGCCGTTGCTGTGGCCATATTGCTTTATTTATGCAGAATCGAACGCGCGAAGGGCTGCAACGATCTTTCGTGAATGTTGGTTGTGAAAGGGATCGTCATGGATATGAAGCGCATGCTCGAAGACTTTGATGAAGCGTACAATCAGGCATTTAACCAAGGCGATGCTGCTGGCTGCGCTGCGTTCTTTACCGAAGACGTCATGCTGTTGGCACCCGGAGAACCCCTGCTGCGCGGGCGAGAGGCATTCATCGAAGCCTATCAGGAACGAATGAAGGAAAACACTGGCGGAACGCATACAAATGAGTTGATCGATTTCGGTGTCGATGGCGATACCGCCTATCAGGTCGGATCCTTTGCAATTGCTGACTCTGATCCGCCGGAAAAAGGGAAGTTTGTGAACGTCCTGAAACGCCAGAAGGATGGCACCTGGAAAGTCAGCATTTCCATCTTCAACAGTGACCTTCCATAGCGGCCCTGAGTTGAGAGCGAGCAGACATGGAACCGAGGTGTCAGGCGATTGACTGGCCCTGAGCACCGCGGGCGATATCACGCAACACCTTCAGCTCCAGCTCGTCTTCCTCATGCACCCGTGCCAGGATTTCTTTGCTGCTCACGACGGCAATTGCTTTTCCATTCTGAGTTACGACAAGATTTCGGATTTTGTGCTTGGCCATCAGATTAAGGCTATTGGACAGCTTCGAACCCAGCGCGCAGGTGACAGGTTTTTCCGTCATCCAGTCACCCACTGTCTGCTTGTAGAAAGCCGAGCCGGAATCCGCCAGGCACAGCAACACGTCATGATCCGTGATAATCCCGACCAGCTTCCCATCGCTGAGAACCGCCAACGCATTCACATCCAGCAACGCAATGGTGACGGCCGCATCGAACACCGTTGTGTCAGTGTCGCAAAATGGCGGCTTTTTCAGGTTCTGCGTTTTGACAATGCTTGAGATCGTCATGTCTTCCTCGTGGTTGAGCGCCCGACCCCTGTGTTGATCAGGGCGCATGAAAAACACTAATTCAGGAGCGGCATCATCGCCGTTGCAAGGCTCAGGACCAGGAAAAACCCTGCCATGTCAGTGATCGTCGTCAGCAAAGGGCCACTGGCGACCGCCGGGTCCTGACCGATGCGCTTTAACAACAACGGCAGAACGCCACCGATCGATACCGCGATGATCGTGTTCAGGCCCAGTGCGCCGCCAATCACCAAACCCAGAAACGGGTTTCCTTTCCACATCCAGGCAACGAGTCCGATCAGCAGGCCAAGGACACAGCCGTTGATGATGCCGACCGAAACCTCTTTTATCCAGACCCGCACAGCATCAATGGGCCGGACCAGACCAAGCGACAGCTCACGCATACTGACCGCAACGGCCTGATTTCCGGAACAACCGCTCATATCAGAGACCATCGGCAGGAACACAGCCAGAGCGATCACGGCAGAAAGGGTCTGTTCATAGGCGGAAATCACACTGGCCGCGATCACGTTGAGCACGATGTTGGCCGACAACCATTGAAGCCGTCGCCGCGCCCTGAGCGGCAAAGGCATCGATCGCAGTTCGTCACCAAAGACACCCTGACGTTTCAAGCTTGCCGATTCCGCGCGCTTCAGCAGGGCCTCATCCACGGCAGAGCGGGAAACGACACCCACAAGAGTCCCGTCCGTTTCGACAACCGGCAACCCAAGAAAAGGGTGCTCATCGAAAAGGTCCTCCAGTTCTTCCAGCGGCATGCTGGCCGGAACCGTGATGGGGGGTACCATGATATCGGTGAGTTTGATGCTTCGCGGTGTAGACAGCAGGCTACGCAAGGACAGCACCCCGACAGGCACGCCATCGGAATTCAAAACGTAAGGGTGCTGGCCACGGTATCGTTCAAGGTCGTACTCTTCATGAGCGAAACGCCGCAGAACCTTTCCGACTGTATCACCATCGGAAAAGGTAAAGGCTTCGGCCACCATCAGACCACCGGCGACATCGTCGTCATATTCGACCAGCCGCCGGACATCCGCCGCATCTTCCGGATCCATCCGGGCAAGGATCGCTTCTGCATCAGCGTCTTCAAGTTCCCCGATGACATCCGCCTGAATGTCGGAATCCAGCTCAAGGATAATTTCGGCGGCCTGATCGGACACCATGTGTTCGACAAGATCGACCGCCAGTGCGTTTGGCGCTTCTTCGACCAGTTCTGCAGCACGTTCCGGTGGCAGCAACGAGAGTGCGGCGCTTCGCTGGTCAACGGAAAGGTTGAGCAATTCCCGCAGCGCATCGCTTAACGAAAGCGGATCGAGCAGGTCTGCCAGCGCAGCCCCGTCGCGGTTTTCCAACGCCAGCTGAAGCTGCGTTCCTGTTTCCATTGGTAAGGATTCCGTATCGCTCATCCGCCGACCTATGGGGGTATAAGATTCTTGGTCTTGCTCATATAGCAGATATATTTTGCCTATAGACAAAAAATTTTCTACTTAATAAGAAAGTGCATGCAGGAAAATGACTGGATATCCGCCGCAGCCGAACATCTGGCCGCCTTGTACGATCAGGAGTTTGGCGGCAAGGTTAGCGGACGGTATCGCATCCCGGAGAAGCTGGTGCGTCGGATCGCCGGGCGCAGGCGTTTGTATGAAGCAGATATCCGCGCCCTGTCGATCGCACTTTTTGAACTTGGGTACGTGTTAATCGATATGGATAGTTTTTACGTGGTGATGAGCGCGAATTCGTTTGTGAATTACCGGCGCGCCAATGATGACTGCGTGGCTTAGTCGCCATGGCTAAGAAAACAGGATACCCCGAAGTCATAGGATGGCGCGAACGGATCAGCCTGCCCGAGTTCGGGATTGAGCATATTCCCGCAAAGATAGACACGGGCGCCAGAACCGCAGCACTGCATGCCGTGGACCAGACCGTATTCGAGGTTGATGGTGAACGATGGGTCGAGTTCATGATCCCGGTCCATAACCGCCGTTCATCGGGCCGGGTGCGCACCCGAGTTGTAGACGAGCGGGAAATCAAGAACACAGGCGGCATTCCGGAACGGCGGTTGATTGTCAGAACACAGCTTTTGCTTGGGCGACATCGCTGGCTGATCGACGTTTCGCTGGCCAACCGTGCGAAGATGGAGTTTGATCTGATCCTTGGCCGTACGGCCATTCGAAGGCGTGGGATTCTTGTCGATCCCGGCCACTCATATCTTCTCGATGCACGAAAAGACCCGAAAAAGGTGAAGAGCAAGACAAGATCCAAGGACGCAGAGGGACGACGCTAATGAAATTTGTCATGCTTGCCCGGAACCCAAACCTGTATTCCCACCAGCGTCTGAAAGAGGCTGCTGAACAACGCGGGCACCAGTTGGATATTGTGAACACGCTGCGCTGTTACATGAATATCGCGTCGCGTCGACCCGAGGTTTATTACGACGGCAAAAAGCTTGGGCGCTATGACGCGGTGATCCCGCGGATTGGCGCTTCGGTCACATTCTATGGGCTGGCCGTGTTGCGGCAGTTCGAGATCATGGGTGTCTTTCCGCTCAACGAGTCGGTTGCGATTGGCAGATCCCGCGACAAGTTGCGATCCATGCAGCTGATGGCGCGGGACGGGATCGGATTGCCGGTCACCACCTTCGCGCATGACCCGAAACAGACCGACGAAGTCCTCAAACTGGCCGGGGACGCTCCGCTGGTGGTCAAGCTGCTGGAGGGCACGCAAGGCATCGGCGTGGTGCTTGCGGATTCAAACCGGTCGGCAAAATCCGTGGTCGAGGCGTTTCGCGGCGCCAAGGTCAACATCATGGTACAGGAATTCATCAAGGAAGCAGGCGGCACGGATATTCGTGCGCTTGTGGTCGGTGGAAGGGTGATCGCGGCAATGCAGCGAAAAGGGGCCGAGGGCGAGTTCAGATCAAACCTGCATCGCGGTGGCAGCGCCAAGCCTATCAAAATCTCGCCCGAGGAACGCTCGACAGCCGTGCGTGCGGCCAAGGCCATGGGTCTCAATGTGTGCGGTGTCGATATGCTGCGCGCCAATCACGGCGCCGTGGTGATGGAAGTAAACTCTTCGCCCGGGCTTGAAGGTGTTGAAAAGGCTACCGGCATTGATGTCGCGGGCAAAATCATCGAGTTTCTCGAAAAGAATGCAGCCAAAGGCAACACGAAGACTCGAGGCCGTGGGTAGAGCTGATGCGCGGTCCCTTTGAAATCGGAGGTTTTCGCGTACCGCCCGGCACACGAACCACTCTGGATTTGCCGGTTAGCGTACTGTCGGATCACACACCGGTAAGCATGTCAGTACACGTGGTTCACGGTCGCCGCCCCGGACCGGTCCTGTTTGTCAGTGCCGCCGTTCACGGCGATGAGGTGATCGGCGTGGAGATCGCACGGCGGCTGCTTCGGGCGCCACAGCTTGACAAGCTTGCGGGTACCTTGCTGGTTATCCCGATCGTGAATGCCTTTGGTTTCATGACCCATTCCCGATACCTTCCCGACCGGCGCGACCTGAACCGATCCTTCCCCGGCAGCGAGGGAGGGTCGCTGGCCGGTCGGCTGGCGCATCTTTTCATGACCGAGATCGTCGAGCGGTCGGATCTGGGGATTGATCTTCATTCTGCCGCGATTCACCGCACCAATCTGCCGCAGATCCGCGTCTCGCCGGCTTCGGATGTTACCCTTGAATACGCGGATGCCTTCGGTGCGCCCGTGGTGATGATCTCAAAGCTGCGCGACGGGTCGCTGCGTAAGGCCGCGCAAGAGCGTGGTGTGGATATCCTGCTGTTCGAGGGTGGTGAAGGTCTGCGTTTCGACGAACTGTCTGCGCGGGCGGGGGTTGCAGGCATCCTTCGTGTGATGAACGCAAAGGGCATGGTTGCCAAGCGCGGTATCGCCGCTGTGCGCGAAAAGCCTGTCCACGTCCGGTCAAGCTCGTGGATGCGCGCGCCCGCCGGTGGCTTGTTGCGGACTTTCAAAGCGACCGGAGAATATGTGGCTTCCGGTGACCTGCTTGGACGCATTTCCGACCCGTTCGGCGAACTCAGGACCGATATCATCTGCGAAACCACGGGTATCATCGTAGGGCGCACAAATCTGCCTGTCGTTCATGAGGGCGACGCCCTGTTTCATATTGCGGAAACGACCGGCTCGGATGTCGAAATGCGGGTCGATACGATTGCCAGCCAGCTTGACGGCGATCCGATGTTTGATGAAGACGAGATCATTTAGACGCTGGAGCCAAAAGAAACGCGGGGCAGTTGCCTACCCCGCGCCAGCCTACAGGATCGCACGCAATCTATTGCCCGCCAGCGCCTCCCAAGCGGCGAGCGAGATCAGCGCAGATCCCGTGAGCCAAGCATTTGCCACTGCCACACCGTGACCGGTAAAATGCAGCACCTCGGGCGCGACGATCAGCAATGCCCCGACCGCCAATACCGGAGCCACCCGTGCGAGAAGGTGGCCCCGGCCGCTAGCACCTGACATGACCAACACACCAATACCGATCGTCATGAAGGCGAGCGACTCACGGTCAGACGAACCGTGAGCTAGGGTTTTCTGGCTGAACAGTACAAATGGGGACAGCACTAACCAGATACCCATCCCGGCAAGCATCCACCTGTAGGGTGGAGTGGGATTTCTCATGTTCACGGCAACCCTGGCTTATTCATCACCCTTGGGATCAGGAAGCAACTCGGCCTCGACCGCGGCGACCATTTCTTCGTCATTGAGGAAACCATCGGCATCCGTGTCAATTTTAGCAAAGCTCTCACTGGTAATATCGGGATACTTTGTCTGTAGCTCGGTCAGCGAAGCCAGACCATCACCGTCCGTGTCCAGTCCCACCGGCAAGGCAGCGGCCGGAAGTGCAAGGAATGACGCGAGCAGAGCAACAACAGAAACTCGACTCATTTTGTTCTCCATCAGGGAATGGGCGGTTTACCCATTGAGGGGTTGGTGCAGCGCTTGGGTGTCGGAGGCTTATCTACGGCAGACAGATTGCACCTGTTCCGCAGATCGGGTTGTCCACTATACGATGAAAACTGTTGATTGGCGGTCCGATCCGGTGGGGGCACTTTCGCGCTACGCGGCATGTATCGCACATTCGCATAGCGTTGAATAACGAATTTATATCGCCCATAATATCGAAGATTCAAATAGGTGAACGATGGACATTGAACTCGCCCGAACCTTCCTTGCGGTCGTTGAAACCGGCACTTTTCTTGACGCAGCGGACAAGGTCCATGTTACGCAATCGACCGTCAGTATGCGGATCCGAACGCTAGAACAACAGCTTGGACAGCCCGTTTTTGAACGCAGCAAGTCCGGTGCGACCCTGACCATTGCCGGGAGGCATTTCCTCAAACATGCGCAGGTTCTGGTGCGAACGTGGACCCAGGCCAAGCTGGATGCCGGTCTGCCGGCTTCGATGGCGGCTGCTTTGGAAATCGGCGCAACACCAAGCCTTTGGGACGGCTATCTGATCAACGCCCTGCCCGAGTTGATGGCGGCACTACCTGACGTCGCCATCCGGGCGACAGCGGCCCCGTCGGAAACACTCACGCGCGAGATCGAGGAAGGCAGCCTGGATCTTGCCATCATGTACCGGCCGCGAAACGCACCGGGCTTGACCGCGCTCCAGCTTTTCGAGGACGAGTTTGTCCTTGTCAGCAGCGGCCCGGAAGCCCTGCCCGCTGATCTGGGCAACGCTTATATCCTGATAGACTGGGGCCCGGAGTTTCGCGCCGATCATATGCTGAACTTTCCGGAACTTGATGCGCCGCGCCTTCAGCTGGGCATTGGCACCCTCGGCCTGCAATATCTTCGGTCGGTTCCCTCGGCCGGATATTTCCCACGGCGTGTTGTCAAACCGGAACTTCGCAAAGGCTGGCTCAAGTTGATCGAAACGGCACCCAGATTCGCTTATGCCGCCTATGTCGTGTTCGATGAAAGCGAGGAAGAAGGATATCCGGGTCAGGCCGCGCGGCAGCTTTGCCAGACATCAAGTGCACGCGGCCAGACACCGAAGCTTTGACGATATGTATTCACGCCGTTGCCGCGACCAAGCTTTATGCTGCGTCGAACGCAGCCAGCCTCCGCGCATGGTAAGTTTTGACCACCCCCAGTGGGTGACGGCAACAAAAAGGGCCACCCCAGCGGGACGGCCCTTCGAAAGTTCAGGAGGTCGGGTCGGTTAGATCAATCGACCAGCCGGAGCGAGCGCTCCGCCAAGGGCTGCCCTAACGGGCGATCCCCCCGGTTGTTCCGACACCTCTCTCCAATCTCTTTCTCGACACTGGATCACCTCCTTTTCTATCTGTTGCGGTTGAAAAGAAGCGTGCCACAAGTTGTGCCATTCTCAAAGCGTTTTTTTACACAGGCTGTACAGTCAGCCGCGCAACGATCACCTTGAATGGAATCAGGGCGATCAGCGCCAGCGAAAGCTTCACCAACCAGTCCGCAAAAGCCAGCGTCACCCAAAGCGGAGCCACCGGGCCGGACAACATGAAGGGTACCGGCTCCCACGCCCAATTAATTGCGGCGTCAGCATTGGCACCGAAGAAGGCGACCGAGGCCGAAAAAGCGAGGGTGAAGAAGATCGCAGTATCCAGTGCAGACCCCACCAGCGTCGACACCAGCGGTGCACGCCACCAGCGACCTCCGCGCAGGGAATTGAACACGGTGACATCGGTCAGCTGCGCGATCAGGAACGCGGTGCCCGAGGCCACGGCGATGCGCAGCGGCACGGCGGCATAGGTAAACCCGTCGCCCTGAAGCATGATCTGGGTGCCGATCAGCGAGCAGATCACCCCGGTGACGAAGCCCACGAACACGACCTTGCGGGCCGGGCCCACACCGTAAACGCGGTTCATGACATCAGTGACCAGAAAGGCCAGCGGATAGGTGAAGGCGCCCCAGGTCAACAGGCCATCAAAGATCAGGAACTGGACCAGGATGTTCGAGGCCACGACGATGGCGGCCATGGCAAGAATGCCGGGAATAAAGTTGCGTTGCATATTTTGATGCCCGTTTTGACAAGGTAGCGGCGACTTGGCCAAGGGACCGTCCCAAGGCAGGCTGTGCGTTTAGACCTTCATCTGCCGCGTGTCAATCGGGCAGCAGATACTCGACCAACTCGGTCCGTTGCAGCGCCAGAAAGTTGTCATCCGAGATCATCGTGGCCCGCAAACGCCCCTGATCATCCCGCCAGATCGACAAGCCTTCGAGGTTGTCATGCGCGCCGGTTCCGGTTTCGAACAGGGTTTCCTCGGCGTTTGGCACGTCGCCTGTCAGATCCCATCGCCGCAGGCGCGAGCGAAATCCGATTGCCGTTAGGCTTCGCTCTAACACGTAGAGCCGCCCATCAGGACCGAAATCAGCGGCAACCGGTTTGAACCAACCGCGCTGGGGCAGAACAAAAGGGGTCGACCAGGTTTGGCCGTTCCAGCGATAGACGGGAATATCTCCGTCCGAGGTGCGGTTCGTTTCCGGTAGCGTATACAGACGCCCGCGCCTGTCGATGGCCAGACCTTCAAAGGACCCGTTGTCGGCGAGATGCCGAAATGCCTGCGGGCGTGGCAATACACGCGCCTTCGTGCCCGGTGCGGGGTAATGGGCGACGCGGTGCACCCCTTCGAATGAGATATAGAACCCACCGCCAGGAGCCGCCGCAATCCCTTCGGAATCGCCAACGCCGCCTGACATGAGATGCCCATTGCTGGACAGAACCGGCCATTGCCCCAGAATGCGAATGCCGGTGATCTCGCCATTAAGGCGCTCAATGCGCGCCGTCACCAACCGTGCCCGGTCGCTCAGCGCCATCATCTGCTGCCCATTGTTGGAAATGTGCAGCGCCGAGAATCCACCGAACCAATCCGCCTTCTGACGCCATGCAAAACTGCTTTGATGTGTGGCGGTTTTTACATCCACTCCAGGGGCCGCCGTGGCCAGAAACAGTGCCGCACCTACTTGGATTGCAAGACTGAGGCGCATTGTTTCGGCAAATCGGCCAGCACATATTCCCGGCGTTTCTTGGGCGCCGGTGCGTTCGGGTCGGGCGGCGGTGGGTTCAGAATGTTACGCACCCATTGTTGCGCCTCGGCGCAACCATCGCCCTTGGGGGGTGCGTCCTGGTTGACACAACCCTTTGACCCTCTCGGACATTTCAGGCGCACATGGAAGTGATAGTGATGCCCCCACCAGGGCCTGATCTTGCGCAGGTAGGCCCGGTTGCCTTTTTCGTCGTTGCACATCTGAACCTTCGCCCCGGGGAACACGAAGATACGTGCCACGCGCTTGTCCTTGGCGGCTTCGCGCAGCACCGCGTGGTGCTGTTTGGTCCAGTTGCTGTTGACATAGGCACCGTTCGAGCGGCGCAGCGATATGGACGAGATATTCTCGCGCGCCTTGCGCGACAGGCGCATGTTTTCACCCGGAAGCATCCAGATATCGATATCCAGCCCCAGCTGGTGCGAGCGGTGGCCCGAAGTCATCGGCCCACCCCGCGGCTGGCTGATATCCCCTATATAGAGACCGTTCCATCCCGGTTGACTGGCTGCAAACCTGCTGAGGTCCTGCACGTAGTCAATCGTCTGCGGATGCCCCCAGTTGCGATTACGCGACAGGCGCATCGCCTGCCAAGTAGGCCCCGTTTCAGGCAGTTGAACTGCCCCCGCAGCACATCCGCGCGAATAACTGCCGAAAGCGGCCGGTTTTTGCTGTGAACCTTGTTTCTGCGCCCCGAACAACTGCTTTGCCAGCGGTTCTGCCGTCGCAGTGCCTGCAAAAGCAAGCGCCGCCAAAATTACCAAAAAACGTTTTATTATCATCTGCTCTGATCCCCTTCCGGTCTCACCCAGCGCATCAGGAATAGACCCAGAATAAACAACAGAACGATGGGTGACACCCCCAGACGAGCACTTCCTGTCACCGTGGTGGCGATCCCGATCAGAAGTGGCGCAGCAAAGGCGGTGGCACGACCCGACAGACCATAAAGGCCAAAGCTTTCGACGGGGGTTGCCGGGTCCGTATGCCGGACCATCATCGACCGGCTACAGGATTGCAGAATACCGCCCATGCCTCCGATCAGGATACCGCAACCAAAGAAAACCATATCCGGCAAGCCCGACCCTTCGGACATGGCGATACCGAATATCTGGGACCGGTCCATTGAAACGATGGTGATGCAGACAAGGATCAACACCCAGATCGCAACGATAATCACGGGCTTGGGACCATATTTCTTGTCCAGCTTGCCGCCCACCCAGGAAAATGCCGCTGCAGCCAGAACGCTGACGATGCCGAAAACACCGATCTTGATCAGGTCCCATTCCAACACTAGCCGGGCATAGACGCCGCCAAAACTGTAAAGCCCGTTCAGCGCATCCCGATAGAACATGGATGAGCCCAGGTAACTGGCCAAACTGGTGCGATGGCGCAGGTTAGACACTGATTTTGCCAACAGCCGCAGCGCCTCGGCAACGCTGCCCTTTTTGTTTGTCGTTTCGTCGTCATGGACCCAAAGGAAGTAGGGCACCATGAACAAGATGAACCACCCGGCAGTAAACGGCCCAACAAAGCGCGTGCCCTGCTGTTGCGACGCATCCAGCCCAAACAAGGGGTCCATTCCGATCAGCGTTTTACCGTTTGCCTGCTCCACAAACAGCGCAAGCATGATCGCCAGCGAGATCAGGCCGCCGAAATAGCCAAAAGCAAAGCCCGAGCCGGAGATTTCGCCCACTTCGCTGTCATCGCCCAGATCGGGCAGTTGGGAATTGATGAAAATCAGGGCGTATTCCGCACCGATGAAACCCAGACCGAAGGCAGACAGCATCAACCACATGTTCGAGCCATCGGGCATCGTGTACCAAAGCGCGCCGGAACCTACGGCGTACATCACGGAAAAGGCGAATATCCAGGGGATGCGCCGACCCGACACATCAGCCATCGCCCCCATCAGCGGTGCACCGAAGGCAATAATCAAACCGACTATGGTCATGCAGTTGGCCCAGACCACCTGTGCCTGTGCGTCTGCAGACCCTGCGTCCAGGCCGGATGCCAGATAATATTCCGCAGCGACGCCCGCGAAATAAGGGCCGAACACGAACGTGACCAAAAGGGTGTGATAGGGCTGACTGGCCCAATCGAAGAACCACCAACCCCAGATACGCCTGCGCTTGGATATTTCTGCCATTTCTGCCCCTGTTTTCTTGTTACGGTCATAAGACGGGGCTTTGGCGCAATTCGCAAGCGCAGAGTTCAGCCTACTTGCTCTTTGCTGAAAGGGTGCTTAGGTCTCGACCAACTAGAAAACGGAGTGCCCATGCTGTCGCTGATCCAAATCCTGCTGCTGATCCTGGACATTGTCTGGTTCATCATTCTGGCCCATGTGATCATGAGCTGGCTGATCAACTTTCAGGTGCTCAACCTGCACCAACAACTGGTTGCACAAATCTGGTACGGATTAAATCGGATATTAGAGCCTATTTACGGGCCGATCCGCCGCGTTCTACCCAATATGGGTGGGTTGGATTTGACCCCGCTGGTGGTGCTGATCGGCGTCTATGCTTTGCGGATCATCCTTATCAACAACGCGCCCTATTTCTACTGACCACTTGTTCACTGAATCTTAGTATGTGATTGTCCTGTCTTAAGAGCAGATAAACCTTAAAACAGGGCACCCCCGCATATGTTCGACGCCGCACCCTTGCTGCGAGATGTCTTTGGATTCGACGCCTTCCGCCCCGGGCAGGCAGAGATTGTCGACGCCGTGACGGCAGGTGAAAACGTGCTGGCGATCATGCCTACAGGTGGCGGCAAATCCTTATGTTTTCAACTCCCCGCCCTGCTCCGCGATGGGGTGACGGTGGTTATATCTCCGCTCATTGCCCTGATGCGCGATCAGGTGCGCGGCTTGCAAGAGGCCGGGGTCGAGGCCGGTGCGCTGACATCCGGCAACACGCCCGAGGAAACCGAGGCCGTCTGGGACGCGCTGGAGGACGGGCGGCTAAAGCTGCTTTACATGGCGCCCGAACGTCTGGCTGCCGGGTCTGCGCTTGGGATGCTCCGTCGGATCAACGTCAGCCTGATCGCCGTGGACGAAGCCCATTGTGTCAGTCAATGGGGGCATGACTTTCGCCCTGATTACCTGCGGATCGGAGAGTTGCGGCGCGCCCTGAAAGTTCCGCTGGCCGCGTTTACCGCCACCGCGGACGCAGAAACCCAGGATGAGATTGTCGAAAAACTGTTCGATGGCATTGAGCCACGCAAATTTCTGCGCGGATTTGACCGGCCCAACATTCATCTGGCCTTTGCCGCAAAGGACGGGCCGCGCAAGCAGATCCTTGATTTCGCAGATGCCCGCAAAGGCCAGCCCGGCATCGTTTACTGTGGCACCAGAAACAAAACCGAGGTGATTGCTCAGGCCCTGCGCGCCGAGGGGCACTCGGCTTGCCACTATCACGGCGGGATGGAGGCCGAGGACCGCCGCATTGTCGAAACCCGTTTCGCACGCGAGGACGGGTTGATCGTCGTCGCAACCGTGGCTTTTGGCATGGGCATCGACAAACCCGATATCCGTTGGGTCGCCCATGCAGACCTGCCCAAATCGATCGAAGCCTATTATCAGGAAATCGGACGCGCCGGGCGCGATGGCGGCCCGGCCGAAACGCTGACCCTGTTCGGCCCCGATGACATTCGCCTGCGGCGATCACAGATTGACGAGGGTCTAGCGCCGCCCGAGCGCCGCATGGCCGATCATGCGCGTCTGAATGCCTTGCTGGGTCTGGCCGAGGCATTAGAATGCCGCCGCCAGACATTGTTGGGTTACTTTGGCGAGACCACAGGACCCTGCGGCAAATGCGATCTGTGCGACAGCCCGCCCGAAGTTTTCGACGGCACAACTCCGGTACGTATGGCCCTGTCCGCGATCCTGCGGACCGAGGAATGGTTCGGGACAGGCCATTTGATCGATATCCTGCTGGGAAATGAGACCGACAAAATCCGCGCCCGCCGCCACGAGGATTTGTCCACTTTTGGCATCGGAAAGGATTGGACGCGCCCGCAATGGCAGGCCATTTTCCGCCAGATGATGGGACACGACCTGGTCCGCCCCGACCCTGAACGTCACGGTGCATTGCGCATGACCGAGGCGGCCAAACCAATTCTGAAAGGCGAGACGCAAATCACCCTGCGCAAGGATACGCTGCGCAATGCGGTCCGTCGGCCTGCGGTCAAGGCAATGGTGTCCGAAGAAGACGCCCCGCTGCTATCCGCGCTCAAGGCCAAACGCCGTGCCGTGTCCGAAGCTGCACGTGTTCCGGCCTATGTCATCTTTCCGGACCGTACGCTTATCGAGATGGCGGAAAAGCGCCCTGTAACGCTGGACGATATGGCCCGGATCGGCGGTGTTGGTGCCAAAAAGCTGGAACGCTACGGCAACACGTTCCTTGAAGTGATCGCGGGCGAAGCAAGAAGCGTTCATCCGGCGCGCCGAAAACTGGCTGGACGCGATCAGGCTGAGATTTACGACCGATTGATGGAAGTTCAGTCCTTGCTGTCGCGCGGTCCGGACGGGATCGACAAGCCCCTTACCTGCTCGGCCTCGCAATTGGCAAAGGTCGCGCAACTGCGCCCCGACGATCCCCGTGGGATTGCGCAGGTGCTGGGTGATCGGCGTCACGAAAGGTTTGGCGCTGCTTTTCTGGACGTGCTGCGTGAGGCGGGCTAGATAACCCCAAAGCAGGCAAGAAAGAGGGCGGATATGCTGATCGTGATTTCCCCGGCTAAACGGCTGGACTGGGCCGAGCGGAATGTAGGGGTAACGCAGCCCGACTTTCAGGATGATGCGATCCGGCTGTCCAAAACCGCCCGCAACCTGACACTGGGTGATCTGAAAAAGCTGATGGACCTGAGCGACGATCTGGCACGCCTGAACCGCGACCGGTATCGCGCTTTTTCGGATGCACCTGACGCAAAGGCCACACGCCCGGCTGCGCTTGCTTTTGCTGGCGACACATATCAAGGGCTTGAAGCTGCTTCGCTGGACGAAGACGAGCTGTCATGGGCGCAAGACCACTTGCGCATCCTTTCCGGCCTTTATGGTGTGTTGCGGCCACTCGACGCAATCCAGCCCTACCGGCTTGAGATGGGCAGCAAGCTGAAAACCCGAAGAGGGAAGAACCTTTACGAATACTGGCGCGATCAGCTCAGCAAAGCTCTGAACGCGCAGGGTGCCGAGATTAACAGCAACATTCTGGTGAATTGTGCCAGTCAGGAGTATTTTGGTGCGGTGGATTTGAATGCCCTGAACCTGCGCGTCATCACACCGGTCTTCATGGAAGATAAGGGCGGCACCCCAAAGATTGTGAGCTTTTTTGCCAAAAAGGCGCGTGGTGCCATGGCGCGGTATATCATCCAGCACCGCTTGATTGACCCTAAGGGACTGCTGGATTTCGACAGTGGCGGCTATGAATACCGCCCTGATCTGTCGGAAGCGGATAAACCCGTTTTCGTCAGACCATATTCGGCCTGAAACCCAGATCACTTGAACTTGCAACCCGGTGGTAATCGCCTGAAGAGTCAGCCCGGCGAGGTCGGATCCGGGATTTCGTCCCGCTCACGCCGGATTTTGACGCTGGGTATGGTGTCTGTGACCGCGCAGACGCAATCGGGCTGGTGTTGCAGGATCATCTGGTGAATGCGGTTCTTGTGTAGCGGTTTGGTCAGGTAGTGATCCAAGCCCGCTGACAGAATTCCCTGATCATCCCCGGCCATGGCATGAGCCGTCAGGGCAACGATGGGGACGTGGCGACCGGTTGCAACCTCGAGCCTGCGAATTTCCGCTGTTGCCTGTTTGCCGTCCATCTTCGGCATTGAAATATCCATGAAGATCAGATCTGGCTCGAACGCCTGATAGATTTCAACCGCTTCAATCCCATTCGAGGCAAAGCGAAGATCGATATTCAGATCCTTGACCATCTTCTTCAGGATCAATTGGTTGGTGCGGTTGTCCTCGGCGGCAAGGACCCTCATACGTCTGGTGAGCGCAGATTCAGAACCTCGCCTTTTAGAGACTGTTTTTTCCGCATCCAAAGGACACCTTTCCAACGATGGGCTATCGAGCGCCATCAGCCTGCCATACAACTCGGACCGCGGGATGGGTTTCTGCAAGACACCGTCGATCAGGTCACGGGCAGGATGCGCGTGAATCAATCCGGGGTTTGCGGACATCACAACCACCGGAATATCACCCCACCCGCGATCCCTGAGTGAAACCGCAAGGTCCAGCCCATCCATGTCCGGCAGATCGTGGTCGCAAAGAACCAGATCAATCTGATCATTCATCTGTGACAGTGCGTCGGTCCCCGACGTGCAAACCGTCACTTCGGCCCCCAGTCGTCCAAGCTGCTTGGCAAGAATGGCCCGGTTCACGGCAAGATCTTCGACCAGCAGGACATGTTTCAAACAATCCGCCAAGTTCGGAGGTTCGGGTTGCAGGCCTTCTACCGTGGGCAGTGTCACGCGAAAACCGAATCAGGATCCCTGGTCCGGCTCGCTTTCGACCCAGACTGTGCCGCCCATCAAGGTGATCAGCCGCTTGGTGATGGCAAGACCAAGCCCGGTGCCTTCAAACTGGCGGTTACGCTCGTCTTCGACCTGATTGAACTCGCCAAATATGTGGTCGATTTTCTTTGCGTCGATGCCAATTCCAGTATCTTCAATGGCAATATGGATGTCGCAGATCTGCGCATCCGGGTTGGGCACCCCGGTCACCCGGACCAGCACATACCCTTCAGAAGTGAACTTGACGGCGTTGCCGACCAGATTGGTCAGAACCTGCCGTATCCGACCAGGATCGCCCACAAAAAGGGTTGGCAAGAACAAGTCGTAATCAACCAGCAATGTCAGCCCCTTATCGCGCACGCTGGGCTGTAGCAGCATCGCAACCTCAAGAATGCAGCGTTCAAGATCAAACTGTTCGGGGTGCAGAGCCAGCTTGTCCGCCTCAATCTTGGAATAATCCAGAACGTCGTTGATGATGACCAGCAGCGCCTCACCCGAATTGCGGATCGTGTTGACGTATAGCCGTTGCTCTTCGTCCAACGGTGTCTCGTCCAGTAACTCGGACATGCCAACGATGCCGTTCATCGGTGTACGGATTTCATGGCTCATGTTGGCCAGAAAGGCCGACTTGGCCCGGTTTGCTGCTTCGGCCCTCTCGCGCGCCGCCTTAAGCTCGATTTCATGCCGGACCGACGCTGTGATGTTGAGAGCAAGGCTCACCATATCACCGCCACTGCCGCGCTGGTCGATCAGACGGATATAGTGACCGTTCCAAAGCTGCATAACGATTGGTGGCGGGTTGGCGCGGCTCCAGCGGGCCAGCATTCTGGCCTGCCAGTCTTCCGCGGATTCATCCCCGATATCGACAATACCTTCTGACGTCAGCAAATGCAGAATACGGGGGTATGATATCCCCGGCACGACTTCGTCCAGACCTTCAAAAACGCTCAGATACGCGGTGTTTGCACCGATCAGCCGGTTGTCGCCGTCAAAAAAGGCAAATCCGTCCTGTATTGTCTGAATCGAGTGCCACAAGCGGCGTTCGGCAACCTCGATCTTGGCGTTGGCCACGCAGAGGTCGGATTTGACCTTTTCGTTTTCATCCCGAACGGTTTCAACCTCAGCCTGCGTTTCGCCAATTCGTTTGGTCAATGCCATGGCATGTTGACCCAGTTTGCGATTGGCTGCCGAAAGCTCGGCCTGCTTCAGGGCCAGCATCCGTTCAGCTGCCAAGCGCGCGCGCCGTTCCTGTGCCAATTTATGTGCAAGACTCATTTGATTGATTCCAGAACGTTCTGCACCCAGCATCCCGACAGAGGATGAAAAACTGTTTAAGCCGTTGCACAACAGGCGCACGCCATGCAACGCTGTGCCCAAAGAGGAGGGCACCATGCGCCGCTTTGTTTTTATTTCAATAGCTTACGTCATTTCGCTTTTGGTCCTGCCCAGCGCCACCCAGGCGCAAGATGCAGTGCCTGAATTCCGTTACATCACGACGCGGGACGCAGATTTTTATGGCTCGGATCTGGACGCCCTTTTCGATACCGATCTGAAGTCCTGCATTCAGGCCTGTTCCGCCAATACGCTTTGCACCGCGTTCACCTACAACACCCGATCCAATGCCTGTTTTCCAAAAAGCGGTGTAAACCGGCAAGAGGCCTATCAAGGGGCTGTGTCCGCGCAGAAGGTGTCTACCCCAGATCAGACCCAAACATTGGCCAAAACGCGTGCAAACGCGTTAAGCGCACTTGGCGCCGCCGACCTGAAGCAGGCCGCAGATCAGGCACGCGATCTGGGCTTTGTTCATATGGCGCAAGGCAACGACCTGCAGGACGTTCTGGACGCGGCGCGCAGCGCGAGCAGCCCGCGGCAGGCGATGAATTGGACTGGTGTGGCCGTATCGCTCAGTGACGCGCCCGATCTATGGGTGGAATACGCGCGCCTGTTGTTGCAGACAAACTCTCCGGACTGGAGTGAAAGGCGCGATCTGCGCAACCGTGCGCTGAATGCCGCAACCAATGGCTACTTGCGCGCCGATACTCCCGGCACGCAGATTGCCGCTCTGATGACATTGGCCCGCGCCTTGGAAGAGGTCGAGCGCGGGCGCGATATGATCCCTGTGCTGCGGCTGGCCCAGGAAATCCAACCGCGCGAGGATGTACTGGCCGCGCTGAATGATGCCATCGGGAAACACGGTTTTCGCGTGGTCGACAGTTCTGTGGAAAGCGACGCCGTTGCACCGCGGATCTGCGTCGAGTTTTCAGAACCGCTGGTCAAGGCGGGGGTTGACTATGACCCGTTTGTCCAGCGCTTCGATGACGGGTTGGTGGTACAGGCTGAGGGCAGGCAGCTTTGCGTTGACGGTGTCGCCCATGGTCAGCGCTATCGCCTGACGCTACGCGAAGGCCTACCCTCCGCCTCGGGCGAGGCGCTGAACCGCAATGTTGAGCTTACCCATTACGTGCGAGACCGGGCGCCTTCGGTCCGGTTTCCCGGGCGCAGCTACGTGCTGCCGAAATCCGCTGATGCTGCTTTGCCCGTTGAAACGGTCAACGTCACCGAACTGGACTTGATCCTGCGGAGGGTCAGCGACCGGAACCTGTTGCGCGCGGTTCAGCAGGATTTCTTCGGTCGCCCGCTCAGTGAATGGCAGGAAGCAGAATTTTCCGAAGAGATTGCCGAGGATATCTGGACTGGTACCGCCGAAGTGACCAACGAACTGAACCAGACCATGACTGCGCGCCTGCCTATTGGAGAGGCGATCGCGGATCAGCCCGCTGGCATTTATGCGCTGACCGCCCGTGTTCCGGGGGCTGATCCCTATGACGACCCGGGCGCGACGCAATGGTTTGTTCTGTCCGATCTTGGGATCAGCAGCGTGCTTGGCACCGATGGATTGCACGTCACGGTGCGCGGGTTGAGCGACGCGGCACCCCGTGAAGGTGTCGAGGTTTCACTGGTCACAAGCGCAAATGCGGTCATCGCCCAAGCGCGGACGGATGAATCGGGTTATGTCAGGTTCGATCCCGGTCTGACGCGCGGCAAGGGGGCCAGCGCGCCCGCACTGGTGATGGCGTCAACTGGAGACAGCGATTTCAGCTTTCTATCCCTGACCGATCCTGCCTTTGACCTGTCAGATCGTGGTGTTGAAGGGCGTGCACCTGCGGGGCCGGTTGATGTTTTTCTAGCCACGGATCGCGGCGCATATCGGGCCGGAGAGGTGATCCACCTCACCGCCTTGTCGCGCGATGGTGAGGCGCAGGCTATCGAGGGCCTACCCCTGATTGCGATCCTGTATCGCCCGGACGGCGTGGAATACCGCCGAACCGTCTCGGATGGTGGCGTCGCCGGGGGGCATGTCTTTCGTCTGCCTGTTGCGTCAGATGCACCACGCGGCGCTTGGCGGATCGAAATCAAGTCTGATCCCAAAGGCGATGCGCTGGCGCGACAAACAGTGCTGGTAGAAGATTTCCTGCCGGAACGTATCGATTTTGAGATGACCCTGCCGGACGCACCTCTGCGTCCCGGCGACAGCCCACCGCTTTCGATCGACGCGCGCTATCTGTTTGGTGCTCCAGGGTCCGACCTGAGCATCGACGGTCAGGTTATTGCACGCCCGGCGGACACAGTGCCGGGCTACGACGGGTATCGCTTTGGCCGCTATGACGCCGAGACATCGATCAAAAGCACCTATTTCGGTGACACGCGCACAGACGCAAACGGCAAAGCATCCATAGCCGTTGAAATCCCTTTGTTAGAGACAGAAGGAAAGCCAATTGAAGCCGAAGTTATTGCGCGACTGGCCGATGGTTCGGGCCGACCTGTTGAGCGTCGCCTGAGCGTTCCTGTCCTGCCGCCGCAACCTGTGATCGGTGTCAAACCCCTGTTCGAGGACGTAATCCCTGAAGGTACCGAGGCAGCGTTTCAGATCATCGGCCTTGCACCCGACCTGAGCCCCAGCCCGATGCGCCTGCGCTGGACGCTGAACAAGATCGAAACGCGGTATCAATGGTATCAGCTTTACGGAAACTGGAATTGGGAACCGACAACCAGACGCACTCGCGTTGCCACCGGAGAGATAGACGTCGCCACTGATCCTTTGACGTTGTCCCAGCCCGTGGACTGGGGCCGTTATGAACTGGTGGTCCAACGTATTGATGGCACCTTTACGGAAACCGCTGTCGATTTCCACGCAGGCTGGTATCAGGCCGCAGATGCTTCGACCACGCCTGACCGGCTTGAGATGTCTCTGGATCGCGACAGCTATCGCGCCGGGGAGACCGCACAGCTGCGCATCGTTCCGCGCATGGCAGGTATCGCTCAGGTCGAGGTGATGTCGAACCGTCTGATCCATCGCCAGATGGTTGCCGTAACGGAAGGCGAGACAGTTATCCCGATAGAGGTGACAGAAGATTGGGGGGCAGGTGCCTATGTCACGGCCACAGTTGTCCGACCGATGAATGTTTCGGGTGGTCAGAACCCGGCACGCGCCATGGGCGTCGCCTATGCCGCCGTTGATCCCGCGGATCGCACGCTGTCAGTTGCCATTGAGGTGCCTGAGGTTACCTCGCCCCGTCAAACACAGAAGGCCATTGTTAGGGTCGAAAATTTTATAAGCGATGATCCAGTGTGGCTGACCCTTGCCGCTGTGGATGTGGGCATCCTCAACCTGACGGGGTTCGAAAGCCCAAACCCGCAAGAGTACTATTTCGGGCAACGTCGGCTGGGTGTGGACCTGCGTGATGTTTACGGGCGGCTGATCGACGGCATGAACGGAGCGATGGGTACGGTTCGCTCTGGCGGCGACAATGACAACGGGATGCGCCGCCAATCCCCGCCACCGACGCAAGATCTGATGGCGGTGTTCAGCGGCCCTGTTCAGGTCGGTGCAGATGGAAAGGTTGAGGTCGACATCCCTCTGCCCGCCTTCAATGGTACAGTTCGCCTGATGGCCATCGCGTGGTCCCAAAAAGCCGTCGGTCAGGCCGAGGCTGACATGATCGTCCGCGATCCGGTGGTGGTTACCGCCAGCCTGCCGCGGTTTCTGGCCCCCGGCGATCAAAGCCGGATGCGTCTTGAGATTGTCCATGCGGATGGCGCATCCGGAGACATGGCGCTTGGCCTGACCACCACTGGTGGGCTGGAACTGGGCCCGGTACCGGCAAGCTTTCTGCTGGAGGATGGTGGCAAAGCGGTGTTCGACATCCCTGTAACGGCCCATGTTATTGGCGATCCAGAGATCAGCGTTTCCATCACCACGCCAGATGGGCGCGATCTGTCGCAAACCCTGCGGATGCCGGTGCGGGCCAACGATCCCGTAATTGCCCGGACGCGGCGCTTTGCGCTGGGTGCGGGGGACAGCTTTCTGTTTTCGCAGGATGTTTTTGATGGGTTTCAACCTGGCTCGGCCAAGGCCATTCTGTCAGCCGGAGCGTTGGCCAAATTTGACACGCCCGGTCTGCTGGATCAGCTGAACCATTACCCCTATGGCTGCACCGAACAGATCACCAGCAAGGCACTGCCGCTGCTTTACCTGTCATCCGTCGCGCAGGCCTCGGGGCTGGGGAATGGCCCGGAGGTGGATCAGCGCATCACGGATTCGATCCAAAGCATTCTGACTCGTCAGGCTGCAAACGGTGCCTTTGGCCTGTGGCGCGCAGGCAGCGGTGATTTCTGGCTGGACGCCTATGTGACCGATTTCCTGTCGCGCGCCCGTGCGCAGGGGAACCCGGTGCCGGATCGGGCTTTTGCGCAGGCCATGGATAACCTGCGCAATCGGGTCAATTACGCGCCGGACTTCGACGAAGGCGGTCAGGATATTGCCTATGCCCTGATGGTTCTGACGCGGGAAGGCGCGGCGGCGATGGGCGATCTGCGCTATTATGCGGATGTCAAAGGGGATGCTTTCGACACACCGTTGGCCGCCGCACAACTGGGCGCTGCGCTGGCGTCGTACGGGGATCAGACCCGCGCAGACGCGATGTTCGCCCGTGCGGCGCGGATGCTGCAACAGGAGCCGAACGATCAGGAAAACCACTGGCGCGCGGATTACGGCACCCGCCTGCGGGATGCGGCGGGCCTGTTGACTCTGGCGGTAGATGCGGGCAGCGAGGCGATTGACCGCAACGCATTGATCCAACGGGTAAGCACGGGCCGAACGCCCCTGTCCACACAAGAGGCCGCGTGGTCCCTGTTAGCAGCGCACGCGCTGGTGTCAGACCCTTCAGGGTCCGGCTTGACGGTCAACGGCGCGTCAGTTTCCGGCCCCTTTGTTCAGGTTCTGCAATCCGGGCAGGCGGAAGAGGTCAACATCACTGCGACCGAAGGTCAGGCCACCGATATCACCCTGACGGTGACCGGAATCCCCGAAAATCCGCCTGAGGCCGGTGGCACCGGCTATTCTATCGAACGGCAGTATTATTCGATGGACGGTGATCTGATTGACGCAAGCCGCTTTGCCGTGGGGGACCGGTTTGTAACGGTTCTGACGGTCACGCCGTTTGAAAGCGGTGGGGCGCGTCTGATGGTAGACGATCCTCTTGCCGCCGGGATCGAGATCGACAACCCGAACCTGCTGCGATCGGGCGATGTACGGTCGCTGGACTGGTTGAATCTGTCTGATGCCACGCATACCGAGTTCCGCTCTGACAGGTTCCTGGCTGCGGTTGACCTGTCTGGACGCCAGACCGTGACGCTGGCTTATGTCGCCCGTGCCGTCACACCGGGCGTGTTCCACCATCCGGCGGCCTCGGTCGAAGATATGTACCGCCCCCAGAACCGCGCGCGAACGGCGACGGGACGGGTCGAGGTGCGATGACCGGACATCGTTCAAATCCCTGTTTGGGCGGCTCTCATGCCTAGGGTGCCGCGCCTGTTATTTGCGTTGGCCGGTGCTCTCTATCTGGCGGCGTTGGCGCGGGATGGTGCTGACCGCTGGGTCGACGCCACGGTGCTGCCGCCCGTTCTGACTGAAACTTCGGTCGAGATGCGGGATCGTAACGGTGACCTCCTGCGCGTGTTTCCGGTTGCAGATGGCATCTGGAGGCTGCAACCCGGCGCGGTCGATCCCAATTACACCGCTATGCTGATCCGGTACGAAGATAAACGTTTCTGGACCCACTCGGGCGTGGACCCTGTCGCGTTGCTGCGCGCAGCCGGGCAAAGCCTTTGGAGCGGGCGCGCTGTTTCAGGCGGGTCAACCCTGACCATGCAGGTCGCGCGGCTGATCGAAGATGGATCGACCGGACGCTGGAGTGGCAAATTTCGCCAGATTAGGGTCGCATTGGCGCTGGAGCGGCAGCTGAGCAAGACACAGATCCTGAACCTCTACCTGACCCATGCTCCCTATGGCGGCAATCTGGAAGGTATCCGTGCCGGTGCCCGCGCCTGGTTCGGCAAGGAAGCAACCCGGTTGACCGCCGCACAGGCGGCCCTGCTGGTCGCTTTGCCGCAATCCCCGGAGGCACGACGCCCGGATCGCAGTCCCGAGGCAGCCCAAATTGCCCGAGATCGGATTTTGCGCAGGTTAGAGCGCCACGGCGTATTGACCAAGCCTGAAATGCACGCTGCCCTGACGGAAACCATTCCTGATCGAATGATCCCGTTTCCGCGCCTTGCACCCCATCTGACCGACCGCGTGAAAGGCCAAACCCGTGCAACCGGTGTATTTGATCTGACCCTGGATGCAGGGGTGCAAGCCCGGTTGGAAACTTTGGTCGCTCGGGCCGCGGCGCGCGTAGGGCCGCGCGTGTCCGGGGCCCTGATCTTGGCAGATCATCGCGACGGCAAGATTTTGGCCTCGGTCGGGTCAGCCGGGTATCGGGATGCGCGACAAGGGTTCGTGGATATGACGCAAGCCGTGCGGTCGCCCGGATCGACGCTGAAACCTTTGGTTTACGGGCTGGCATTCGATCAGGGTCTGGCCCATCCGGAAACCCTGATCAGCGACAGCCCGGTGATGTTCGGGCGTTACGCCCCGCGTAACTTTGATGGCGTTTTCCGGGGCGATGTAAGGGTTCGGGACGCGCTGCAATTGTCGCTGAATATCCCTGTCGTGCGCCTGACGCACGAGCTGAGCCCTGCGCGCGTGATGGCAGCACTGCGGACAGCAGGATCAGAACCGCGCCTGAGCAGTGGTACACCCGGATTGGCAATATCCTTGGGTGGCGTCGGTCTGAGCTTGCATGATCTTGTACAGATCTACGTGACGCTGGCCGCTGGTGGGCAAGGCCCGATCCTGCGCCATGACACCCTGGCTGATGCACGGCTCACCTCTCGTGTTTTGTCCGAAACCTCAGCATGGCAGATTGCGGATATCTTGTCCGGGATCACAGCACCCACGGGCAGCACTTCAGGGACGCTGGCCTTTAAAACAGGAACCTCTTATGGGCACCGCGATGCCTGGGCCATTGGCTTTGACGGGCAGCATGTCATCGGGGTCTGGCTGGGACGTGCGGATGGCACACCTGTTCCCGGCGCATTCGGAGGGGACGTTGCCGCGCCGCTTTTGACCGAGGCTTTTGGCCTGTTGAAACCCGAACTCACGCCCTTGCGCCCACCGCCGCCATCAACACTGTTGGTTGGCGCGGCGCAATTGCCGCAACCGTTGCAACGTTTCCGGCCCCGCGCGGCGGCTTTCGAAACGGACCAAACCGCACCTGATCTGTTGTTTCCACCAGAAAACGCTGTGTTAGAGACCTTCGGGAGCCCTCTGACAGTGAAACTACGCGGTGGTGTCGGGCCGTTTTCCGTTCTGACCAACGGCGTGCCCATTTTGACCGGGCAACGGCAGCGAGAATTCGAAATTCCCAATCCCGGACCCGGATTTACCTCACTTGTGGTGGTGGATGCACAGGGCCAATCCGACCGGGCCTCGTTCCGGATCGACCAGAGCGCGCCCGGTTCCCGTTAAAGAACAGCAACGGGCCAGCGTTAACGCCGCCCTTCCCGTAGCCAACCGCCCAGCAGAAAGCCCCCAGCCAGCAGCAAGACAAGCCAGGGCGGCAGCAACCCGGCCTGCGTGACATCCCGCGTCTCATACGCGTTGCGTGGGGTCAAACCGATCCAGCCCCGACCGGCGGCAGGGCGTCCGGCGCGCATGGTGCGGATCGACGGCAGCCCATCTTCCAGTTGGATCACACCGCCCCGCAACCCGGCCAGCACCGGTTCAAGGACATCACCTGTCGCGATGGTACGCTCGAACTCCTTCGGTGCAGCAGGTCCAAGGCCGATCACTGCCATGTGGTCGCCTTCCTGCAAACGATAAAGGCCAATCTCGGGGCCGTAAAACTGCGCCTCGAACCGGCCCGGAGAAACCTCTTTGAAAGTAATCTCCAACGTCTCGCCATTCGGCAAGGTGACAGTTACCGGGCCAACTTCTGTCCCGAGCGTCTGACGAATGATGCGCATGGACTGACCGTTGGCCTCGGCCCACAACGCTTCTTCTTCCAGTTCCGGTTCTTTCATCATCCAATGGGCCAGCCTGCGCAACAGCTCCAGCTGCGGGCCCCCACCTTCGAAGCCACGGCTCCAAAGCCAGGCATGGTCAGACGCAAGCATCGCAACGCGCCCTTCGCCGACACGGTTCAAAACAAGCAGCGGACGATCCTCGACCCCGGTCATCAGCACGTCACCCGAGCGATGTTTCACATCGATCTGACGCAACCACGCCCCCCAATCCTCGGACTCTCCAAGGTTGGTCGTGACCGGGTGGCGATGCCCCAGATCACTGACCATTGGCATATATCGTTCCTCGATCACCCGTGCGGTTGGCTGAGCAGGCAGAATTGGTGCCAAAGGCGAGCGGAAGATGCTGTCGGCGCCGGCAAAATCGGGCCCGGCAGCAATCAGAACCGCGCCGCCTTCGTTGATGTAGCTTGTGACATTGTCCAGATAGATTGCTGGCAGAATCCCGCGCCGCTTGTAGCGGTCAAAGATGATCAGGTCGAAATCGTTGATCTTTTCCAGAAACAACTCACGAGTCGGGAAGGCGATCAGCGACAGCTCGTCCACCGGAACACCATCCTGTTTCTCGGGCGGGCGCAGAATGGTGAAATGCACCAGATCAACAGAACTGTCGGATTTCAACAGGTTGCGCCACGTGCGACCACCCGGATGCGGCTCGCCCGAGACCAGCAGCACGCGCAGGCGGTCCCTTACGCCGTTCATCTGGATCAGGGCCGTGTTGTTACGATCGGTCAACTCGCCCTCGGCCTGAGGGACGGAAAACTGGATCACGTTGCGCCCGCCATGGGGCAATGTGACGGGCAGTTCGACATCGCGACCGATTGGAATGCTGAACTGCTCGGGCTCGCCCCCATCCACCGAAATTTCCAGCGGCGCAGATGTTGCACCCGCGGGGGCAGCTCCGCTGTCTTCGACGCGCAGGGTCAAGGTCACCGATTCACCAATGATGGCGAAAGCCGGGGCGTTTCGGACAATAAGCCTGCGATCCCAGTCGCTTTCCCGCCCGGTTTGCAGCAGGTGCATCGGCGCGGGCAGATCCGGGGCCTGATCGACATCATGCACGATCCCATCTGACACCACGAGGATACCGGCGATACGCGCGCGCGGCTCTTCCGCCAGAGCTTCGTTCAGGGCTGCCATGATCTGCGTGCCCTCATCACCTTCACCATCGCCAACCCGGATACGGCGCAGTTCTGTATTGTCGCGTGCCTCAATCTCGGCGGCCAGATCTTCTGCGGCCATTGCTGTTTGTTCCGCCCGATCTGAAAGCGTCTGGCTGGCGCTTTCATCCTCGAACATCAGAACGATATCTGTCAGCGGTGCACGATCTTCAATCTGATAGACCGGGCCGGACAGCGCAGCGATGATCACCAGCGCCGCCAACCCACGCAAGGCCCATCCCGACAATCCACGCCACAAAGCCAGAACGACTCCGGCCACGGCAATCATACCCACGACAAGCAGCATCGCCCACGGGATCAGCGGATCGAAGATGACGGTTCCTGTCATTGTCCCAACCTGTCCAGAAGGGCGGGCACGTGAACCTGATCGGATTTGTAGTTCCCCGTCAGCACATGCATCACCAGATTGACACCAAAACGATTGGCCAACTCGCGTTGCCGTTCCCCGGCATAACCGCGCCCGACGGGCAACAGGGCCTGCCCGTTGCGATCCACCGCCCAGGCACCGGCCCAGTCATTGCCGCCGATGACCACCGGCGTCACATTGTCGTTCAGATTGCGGAAAGGCATCCCGTCGATCTGTTCTGCATCCAGCGGCGCGGCTTCAACCCAAACCTCGGTGCCTGAATATCGGCCCGGAAAATCCTGTAACAGGTAGAACGTGCGTGTCAGAACATGATCGCGCGGAATCGGCTCTAATGCAGGTATATTCAGCGGTCCGGCCAGTTGTTGCAGTTTGCGGCCATTTGGGCTGGAGGCACCGAAACCGGCAATATCCGCGTCACGCGTGTCAAACAGGATCATCCCCCCGGACCGCAGATAGGCGTTTAGCTTGACATAAGCCTCGGCCGAAGGTTGCGACTGGCTTGCTGAGATCGGCCAATAAAGCAGCGGAAAGAAAGCCAGTTCATCCCGTTCCAGATCAACACCAATGGGGTCTGCCGGTTCAACCGATGTGCGATAGAATAGGGTTTGAACAAGTCCCCGCAACCCGGCTTGTGCAATATCATCTACCTGAGCGTCGCCAGTCAGGACATGCGCCAATACCAGTTCGTGGGTCGCAGCCAATGCAAACTCGGTGTCCTCAGGCGTTTGCGCGTGACCTTCGGGTACCAGCAGAAAGGCAGCCAGCGCGGCGGCCGTCGTCCGGGCCAGACCCAACCTGCCCGACAAAGCAAGCGATGCAATAACATCGACTGTCAGCAAAATCAGCGCAAGGCTGAGCAACAGGCCACCGAGCGGCGTTTCCGTACTGACCTCCTGCCCTTTGATCGGCATATTCGCGGGCCAGACAACGGGACGCAGCTGGGTTTCTTCCGAGACGACGTTCAACGCCAGCTTCTGCTTGCCGCTTTCATAAAGCCCCGGACGCAGTTCCGGCCCGATCTGGCCCGATATCAGTTCAACCCCGTCGACACCGGCCAGGGTTCCGGCATCTGACAAGGTGCCAAACCCGTCCATGATTTGTACCGGCTCCCATATTGTTCCCAGCAACTGGGCCTCTTGCCGGGACTTAGCAGCCGAGGCCACGGCCAGACGATCCAGCATTTCGACAAACAGGCCCGACAGCGGCAGACTGGACCATTCCGCATCTGCGGTTACGTGGAACAGCACCACCTGCCCCAACCCCAAAGCCTTACGTGTTACCAAAGGCGTGCCGTCAGACAGCGAGGCAATCACACGATCCGCCAAGTTAGGGTCAGGTTGTGCCATGACCTGAGTGGAAACAACCACGTCATCGGGGATGTCCAATCCATAAAAAGGCGAGGTTTCGGGGAATGGTGCCAAGGTCTTGGCCTCACCCCAGCTCATCGCGCCGCCGACAGATCGCCCACCGCTGCGCAGCCGTGCAGGCAGCAGGGTGTCTTCGGTGTCACGCCCAAGATCGCTGGCCGCCATACGCGGGCCGGCAAAGCGCAACAGCAAACCGCCCTGTTCGACCCATTCAATCAGGTCCGCCTTTTCAGGTTCCGACATCTGGGCCACATCCGACAGAACAATGACATCCGGATTGGCGGGCAGAACCTCAGTCAGGCCACCATCGACGAAATCCGCCGTAGGGCTCAGGACCTGCGTCAGATAATGCAGCGGGGACAGCAGCTCCAGACCTTCGCGGTTCAAACTCCCGGCAATCAGCGCGACCTCGCGCCGACGCAGGCTGTCGTCGGTCAGGGTCACGGCCCCGGCAGACCTTTGGCCCTGGATTTCGAACCGCGTGATCCGCGCGCGGAGTTCGGATGGCAGCGCCAGATCGGCCTGCGCCGAGGCGTTCCCGGCTTCTAGGGCCAGTTCCACAGAATGCAGCACTCGGGCGGTTCCTGCCGGGTCGCGCCCTTGTGCCAACACTGTCACACGTTCCTCGGGTCCGGGGCCCGCGCGCTGAACTGTCAACTGGATCAGCCCGTCCTGATAAGCTGCTGGCAGGATCGCCATGGGCCGGGACGCCGCCTGATACACCACGACATCGCCACGAGCCTGCAAGCTGGAGACCAGCGCCGCATGATCTGCATAATCCAGCCGGTCACTGAACCAATGGGTATCAAACCCGCCATCAATCGAATTTAGCGCCGCAATCGCCTGTGCGATCTGAGGTTCGGTTGGCTGCCATGGGTTGGGCGTCAGTCCCGGCAAATGTCCCCGCCATGCCTCGGCCGCCTGAAAAACGGGTGTTTCCGGTTCGGTCAGGCGCAGGATAGCCACTGTGCGCCCCGCGCGACCAGCCTCGGTCAGTTGCGCATCGATCTGATCCAGCGTGGCGGGCCATCGGGTCGCGCCTGCCCAACTGGCGTCCAGCACCATCAGCAGCGGCCCGGACCCGATCTCATCCCGCGACGGGTTCAGAACCGGACCGGCCAGACCTATGATCACCGCCGCAGCTGCCAGCATCCGCAGCAGCAACAGCCACCACGGCGTGCGGTCCGAAACGCTTTCATCATCCTTTAGGCCCAGCAGCAGCGTCACCGCCGGGAACATCCGGCGGATCGGCGCTGGCGGCACCGCGCGCAGGATCAGCCAAAGGATCGGCAGGGTCAGAAGACCCAGCAGAACCCATGGAGCGGTAAAGCCGATGCCCGCCAGAACCGTCATCGCGTTCCCCCGTCCAAGGCCCGATAAAGCCATAACAGAGCCGCTTGTGCGCTATCGCCCGTGTGATGCAGGCCCATTTGCCAGCCAGTCGCCCGGCAAAGCTGCGTCAGCGCATCCTTGCGGTGGGCGAGGCGTTGCAGATAGCGGTCCCGCAGCTCTGCCGCCTTGAGCGTTTCGTGCCGGACGGACCCTCCAACGCTTTCGAAAATCGTACGCCCACGATAAGGAAATGTCTCTTCTCCCGGGTCCAGCACCTGAAGGATTACGCCGCGAACACCACGGTCGGCCGCTTTGGTCAGGGCCAGTTCAACTTCATCCATTGGACCAAGAAAATCCGAAATGAATACGGCACGGGCATGCGGGATCATGGCGCGATGTTCGGGTGGCGCGTAATCCGTTTGATCATCCTCGGACCAGGCTTGCGCCAGCCGGATGATCTGCGCATTGCCGCGCCGGGGCGGCAAGGTCGTGCCGGTCAGGCCAACGCGTTCACCGCCGCGGACCAGCAGGATTGACGTTGCCAGCCCCAAAAGCCGGGCTCGGTCCGCTTTGGTCGGCAGTGTCTTGTCGGACGCAAACCGCATCGACGCGCCCTGATCGACCCATAGCATCACGGATTGCGCGATCTGCCATTCGCGTTCCCGCACATATTGCTGATCTCCACGCGCCGAACGGCGGTGGTCGATCATCCGGCGGCTGTCCCCGATCTGCGCGGGGCGGTATTGCCAGAAATCATCCCCCATGCCAGAGCGTCGCCGACCATGGTCTCCCAGCAGAACGGTGCCTGCCAGATGCTCGGCCCGCGCCAAAAGGGGCGGCAGCCGCGATGCTTCGGCCTCGGATCTTTCGCGAAGGGTCAGCGCGGCATTCACGCTGCCGCCTCGGTCCGGATCAACCCGACAGCGGTCGAGTCGATCAGGTCAGCCAGACTGTCGCCGCGTGCCCGTGCCGCAAAGTTGAGCGCCATCCGGTGGCTGAGCACCGGGCGCGCCATATCCAGCACATCCTCGGCATTGGGTGCCAGACGTCCCTGCAACATCGCACGTGCCCGAACCGTCATCATCAGCGCCTGTGCAGCGCGTGGCCCAGGACCCCACGCGACGGTTTCAGCAACCCGTTCGGATACACCCGCTTCTTCTGGGCGGAAGGCCCGAACCAGATCAAGGATCAGCTCGACAACCGAGTCCCCGACCGGCATCCGACGTAGCAGGACCTGCGCAGCCAGCAGTTCTTCCTTGCTGAAAATCTGATGTGCTTCGTCTTCCTCAACGCCGGTCGTGGCCAGCAGAATATCCCGCTCGGTCTGGCGGTCGGGGTATTCTACATCGATCTGTACAAGAAACCGGTCCAGCTGCGCTTCGGGCAGCGGATAGGTGCCTTCCTGTTCGATCGGGTTTTGCGTGGCCAGAACATGGAATGACACACCTAGGGAACGGTCCTCACCGGCCACTGTTACCGTGCGTTCCTGCATCGCCTGCAGCAGCGCAGATTGCGTTCGCGGGCTTGCCCTGTTGATTTCATCCGCCATCAGCAGCTGACAGAAGATCGGGCCTGGAATGAAACGGAAATGGCGGCTGCCATCGTCAGCCGTATCCAACACCTCAGACCCGAGAATATCGGCGGGCATCAGGTCGGGCGTAAACTGAATGCGATTGCCATGCAGGCCCATCACGGTCGACAACGTCTCGACCAACCGTGTCTTACCCAAGCCCGGCAGACCGATCAGAAGGGCATGACCACCGCACAAAAGCGCGGTCAGGGTCAGGTCCACGACCCTTTCCTGCCCGATGAAGCGGCGGGTGATCGAGGCCTTGGCCTCTTGCAGCTTGTTTTCCAGCGCTTCGATCTCGGCTACGAGGTCGGCAGGTTCGTTCATGACTTTCCCTTCCGTGGACGAATATGATTGAAGTGTATCGCGCTGAGAGGAAATGGCAAAAGCAATGAGCGGACAAAAACCTGTGAAACCCTCGCCCGACGGTTTGGCCGCATCGGTAAAAGCCGCCAAAACCCGAGGTTTACCGCCCGTTCACCTGTGGAATCCCCCGTTTTGTGGCGATCTGGACATTCGTGTCGCAAAAGATGGTACATGGAGTTATTTAGGCTCGCCCATCAATCGGTTCGAGCTTGTGAAGCTTTTTTCCTCAATTCTTAAGAAAGAAGACGGGAAATATTATCTGGTTACTCCGGTTGAAAAGGTGGGAATCACTGTCGAGGACGCGCCGTTCATCGCCGTGGATTTCGAGCAAGCCGGCGAAGGTCAGACGCAGAACCTGACCTTTCGCACACAAGTGGACGGCATCGCTGTTGCAGGGCCCGCTCATCCGATCCGGGTTGTTATTGATCCCGCAACAGAAGAACCGTCACCCTACATATTGATCCGCGCCAACCTCGAAGCCCGCATAGACCGCAAAAGTTTTTACCGCCTCGTCGAGATTGGCAGCCACCATGAGGGCTGGTTTGGTGTCTGGTCAGGTGGACAGTTCTTCCCGCTCATCCCTTCAGCAGATCTTGGCTGACCGAGATGCGCGATCCTGGGCCAGTACTACGGCCAAAGCAACCACGCCCGCGCCCAGCGCACGGGTCCAATTCCAGTCTTCCCCCAACATCAGCATGATCAGCATCACGTAAAACGGGGCGATATTGATGTGAAACGAAGCCAGCGCCACGCCCAGCTTGCCCACGGCCGAGATGAACAGCACCTGGCTGAGCCCCAGTGATATCAAGGCATAGATCCCAAGCATCCCCCATTGCTGCCCATCAATGGCAGCGGTTGGCAACACATCCATGCCCAGCTGGGCCGCCCCAAAACTCAACACCGCGGCCATGAGCAACCCACCAACGAAGGTAATCGTACAGCGCCCGATCTGACTAAGCTCGGGGAAGTCGCGCGCGGTGGCCATGCTACCCCAACAAAACAGGCCCGTTGCAAGGATCGCCAGAACCGCGCCCAGCCCCAGCTGTTCGGGCGCGGCGGCGCTGGTTGCAATCAGCCCACCCAGAACCGACACCAGAACACCCAACGCAAAGGTCCATTTCAGCCGTCGGGTTCCTGCCATCAGCTCCAGTACCGTTGCAAGCAAGGGCGCGCAGGATGCAATGATCGCGACTGTCACCGGGTCCGTCATTTTCTGCGCAACGATCAGCAGAAACATGGCAAAGCCAAAACCAAAGCCGCCGACAACCATCGCCCGGCCCCATCTGGCGCGCAACACTCTGCTTGGACCGTCCAGCAGAATCCAGACCGGTATCAGAACGGCAATCGCCAGCACCAGGCGCGCTGTCAGCAATGCAACAGGGGGCCAGGTTTGCAGCAACACTTCTGCCGCGGGGAAACCCGCTGCCCAGGTGATCATGGAGGCAACGGCCAACCCATTCCCTGACAGCGCTGGGTTTTGGCCACCAGACAAAACGGTAGTTGCCCCGCGTACGGGTTCCGGGCTCATCGCCATTGGATTCGGACCTTTTGTTAATGCGGCACCCGTAATGACGCGCCGCGCTGAGCGGACCTTTGCTGATTCGGTGCAGGCGATCTGGTCGATTTTCGACAATCTGTCGTTTTCGATCCCTTCCCCGAAAATCATCCCTTGCGTATGATCGGATCACCACAACCACTGACCGCTCATGCCCAGATTTGCTGCCAACCTTTCGCTTCTGTTTACGGAAATGCCTTACCTGGATCGGTTTCAGGCGGCGGCAGATGCCGGGTTTACCGCGGTCGAGGTTTTGTTTCCTTACGACATCGCCGCGACGGAAACCCGCCGCGCCTTGATTGCCAACGGGTTGGAGCTTGTGTTGATCAACGCGCCACCACCCAACTACACCGGGGGTGCGCCGGGTTACGCAGCGATCCCCGATGGTCAATCACGGTTCCAGTCGGACATTCGCCGTGTCCTGCGATATGCAGGGGTGCTTCGCCCCGGCCTGATCCACATCATGTCCGGATATGCCACCGGGCCAGATGCATTGAATTGTTTTATGCAAAACCTGCAATGGGCTGCCGATTTCGCCCCACAGCAGCAGTTCACCATCGAACCGCTCAACCCGGTTTCACAGCCCGGGTATTTTTTGAACGATTATGATCTGGCAGCAGACGTGCTCAACCAGGTGGATCGCCCGAATGTCGGCCTGCAATATGACAGCTTTCACGCCCATATGATCCATGGCGACGCGCTGGATGTCTGGGATCGCTTTCATCCGCAGGTGGTCCATGCCCAAATCGGCGCAGCCCCGGATCGCATGGAACCGGGTCGTGGCCCAACGGATTTCAAAGGCTTATTCTCGGCCATGGACGCGGCAGGTTATGGCGGCTGGGTTAGCGCGGAATACACACCCTCAACTCAACGCACCTGCGACACACTTGACTGGATGCGGGACTTGCACTGGTAATTTTCATTTAAATACCGCACATCAGGGGCATTGCGACCATTAGGATGCCTGCCATGATACCAGCCCGCTATGCCCGTGCCGTTTTCAGCCTGATCATGTCCGGCCTCATGTCCTTGATTGTAACGGGGATCGCGACGGTCAAAGCAATTGGGTTTAACCCCGGCACAGTTGGCGACTGGATGGCGTCCTGGGCTTTTTGCTGGCCCATCGCCTTCACCGTGATCCTGCTGTTTGGCCCATCTGTGCAACGAATGGTGAACCGCATGGTCGGGCCGCAGGGCTGACCCGCTGATAGGACAGACCGCCGAGAACTGAAGAACAACGCCGTTAGTGCGCCTCGGCCCAGTTCGCCCCCTTCCCGGCATCCACGACCAGCTTCACATCCAGCTTGACCGCAGGATCCGAGGCGCCCTCCATCACGTCACGGGCCACGTCAACCACCTGATCCACCGCGTCTTCGGCCACTTCGAACAGCAACTCGTCGTGAACCTGCAACAGCATCCTGGCTGGTAATCCGGCGATCGCGTCCGGCATTCGCACCATAGCGCGCCGGATCACATCCGCCGCCGTACCTTGAATTGGCGCATTGATCGCCGCGCGGCGCGAGAACCCTGCATGTGGCCCTTTGGCATTGATTTCGGGCGTGTGAATCTTGCGCCCGAACAGGGTTTGCACATAGCCGTGCTCTTTCGCGAATTCGACTGTGTCGTCCATATAGCGGCGAATGCCTGGGAACCGTTCGAAATAACGATCAATAAAGCTCTGTGCCTCGGCCCGTGGAATACGCAGGTTCCGGGCCAGACCAAAGCCCGAGATGCCGTAGATCACGCCGAAGTTGATTGCCTTTGCCTGACGGCGGATATCAGGTGTCATCTCATCCAACGGCACGTCGAACATCTCGGACGCGGTCATGGCGTGAATATCCAAACCATCAGAAAACGCCTGTTTCAGAGCCGAAATATTAGCAATATGGGCCAGAATGCGCAACTCAATCTGGCTGTAGTCGAGACTTACCAAGACATTGCCCGGCTCGGCGATGAAAGCCTCACGAATACGGCGCCCTTCTTCTGTCCGCACCGGAATGTTCTGCAGGTTGGGATCGGTCGAAGCCAGACGCCCCGTGTTCGCTCCGGTGATCGAATATGACGTATGTACCCGGCCTGTGTCGGGGTTGATATGGGTCTGTAGCGCGTCGGTATAGGTCGATTTCAGCTTGCTCAGCTGCCGCCAGTCCAGCACACGGCGCGGCAGTTCATGCTCGGTTGCGAGGTCTTCCAGAATATCAGCCCCGGTTGAGTATTTGCCGGTCTTGCCTTTCTTGCCACCTTCCAGACCCATCTTGTCGAACAGGATTTCGCCCAGCTGAGCGGGCGATCCGACATTAAAGCTTCCCCCGGCCAACTCGTGAATTTCAGCCTCTAAACCGGCCATTTTCTGGGCAAATGCATTGGACATCCGGCTCAGGACATCGCGGTCGACCTTGATTCCATGCATCTCCATCCCGGCCAGTACCGGGACCAGCGGCCGTTCCAGCGTCTCATAGACCGTGGTCACCTGTGCCCGGTGCAATTGCGGTTTGAACAGCTGCCACAAACGCAAGGTGATGTCCGCATCTTCGGCGGCATAGGCCGTGGCCTCGTCAATCGCGACCTTGTCGAAGGTGATTGCCGATTTTCCCGACCCCAGCAGTGGTTTGATCGGGATAGGTGTGTGGCTCAGATAACGCTCGGACAGGGTGTCCATCCCATGCCCATGTTCACCGCCATGCATGGCGTAGGACATCAACATCGTATCGTCGATGGGTGCCACGTCGATGCCGTGTCGCCTGAAGATCTTGGCATCATATTTCATGTTCTGCCCGATCTTGAGGACCGACGGATCCTCGAGCATCGGTTTCAAAAGCATCAGGGCTTCATCCAATTGCATCTGCCCATCGGCCAAAGCATCCGATCCAAACAGATCGTCCGCTGATCCATCGCGGTGGGTCAACGGGATGTAACAGGCTTCTCCGGCCTCGACGCACAGCGAAATACCCACCAGACCGGCAATCATCTCGTTCAGGCCCGTGGTCTCTGTGTCTACAGCCACCCAACCACGCTCATAGGCCTGGTCAATCCACTTTTGCAGGGCCGCTGCATCACGTACGCATTCGTATTTCGAACTGTCAAACGGGATCACCTCGACCTCTGCCGCCGCTGGCGCAGGCGCGTCGGCGATCACCGGAGCCTCAACCCCCAGCTTGTCAGCGATGCGCTTGGTGAGGGTACGGAACTCCATCTCGGCCAGAAACGCCAACAGCGTGTCTGCATCGGGGTCCCTCACCTCAAGGTCGTCCAAGGTGAAATCCAGCGGAGTATTCTCGTCCAGTTGAACCAGTTTCTTCGAAAGCTCGATCTGGTCTCGCATTTCGATCAGGGTCTGGCGGCGTTTGGGCTGCTTGATCTCATCTGCCCGGTCCAGCAGGGTCTCCAGGTCGCCGAATTCGTTGATCAGCAAAGCCGCCGTCTTGACCCCGATCCCCGGCGCGCCAGGAACATTGTCGACGCTATCACCAGCCAACGCCTGAACATCGACCACACGTTCCGGTCCAACCCCGAACTTCTCGACCACGCCATCCCGGTCAATGCGTTTGTTCTTCATCGCATCCAGCATTTCGACGCCGTCCCCGACCAACTGCATCAAGTCCTTGTCGGAACTCACGATGGTCACACGGCCACCCGCATCTCGCGCCTGAACAGCGAGGGTCGCGATAATGTCGTCAGCCTCATAGCCCTCCATCTCCTTGCAGGCGATGTTGAACGCTTTTGTCGCCTCGCGGGTCAGCGGCATCTGTGGGCGCAGATCCTCGGGCATCGCTTCACGGTTGGCTTTATAGAGGTCATAAAGGTCATTGCGGAAGGTATGCGAGCCTTTATCAAAGATCACCGCCACATGGGTCGGCGCATCTGGCCCGGTGTTTCCCTCGACATATTTCTGCAGCATGTTGCAAAAGCCCGAAACAGCCCCAATTGGCAGACCATCCGACTTGCGGGTCAACGGTGGCAACGCGTGATAGGCCCTGAAAATAAAGGCCGATCCGTCGATCAGATGCAGGTGACACCCTTTTCCGAAAATGCTCATGCGCGCGCTCCCTATCGGTCAGGGATGGTTCTGCCACAGGGTCGCGCGGGTGACCAGTCTTGAACTTGGACTAACCGCCGAAGAGGCCGCTGAAAACGTCCGAGAAACTGTTCAGTAGCGCCATAATGATCAACACACCGAGGAAGGCAAAAAACGCGAAGGCAAAGAACTGGAACAGAATTGCGCCGATGCCAACAGCAATCCCGGCAATGGCAGGGCGCCGCCTTTCGTGACGCAGGATGCCAACAACCGACAGAATAACCGCCAGCCCACCTAGCATGGCAACACCGATCTGCAGGAAATCATCCAGATCGCGCGCGCGGGCAACGGGCTCGGGCTGCTCCATCCCTGCGGCCGCGCGCAGAGTAGATTTGCCGATTTCAGCTGCCAGTTCACCCAGCGACACGCCCGAGGACTGGTTTGGGGCAAATGGACCAGCCCAGAAGACAAACAAGGCAGCAAACAATGCCAAAGACGCTATGCAAAAGCCAACCCAACCAAAAATCGGGTTGGCGGAACCACTGGATGTAATATCGCTCATCACGCTCGCCTACGTTGCTTGCCACGTGCATTACCATAAAAAAAACACGGCGAGATTTGGGCGAAACCCAACTAGGCCAGCAATCAGCTTTGCTCTGTGCCTTTAAGAACATATTTGCAGTCGCAATAGGGGCATTCGACCCAGCCTGCGTCTTCGGGGATCTGCAGCCACACGCGCGGATGACCTAACGCACCTTCGCCGCCGTCACAGGCAACACGGGCGGTTTCGACGATCTTTGTTTCCGGCGCTTCGATGGTCACGGCTGGCGATCCTTCTTCGGTTGTCGGCCACGCGGGCATGTATTAGGTGCGTTTATGGGCGATGATCAAACCGGGGGCAAGTGCCACATGTGCGACGCGGCAATCAGGATCGAAGGGCTGCGCAAAACCTATCGCGGTGGCAAGGGTCAGCCCGAAAAGCATGCGCTGAAAGGCATTGACCTGACCGTCCCGCGCGGCTCGGTTTTTGGTCTGCTGGGTCCGAACGGTGCCGGAAAATCGACCCTGATCAATATCCTGGCTGGTCTGGTGGTGAAGTCGGCGGGTCGCGTGGCGATCTGGGGCTTCGATCAGGATCAGAATCCACGCCAGTCGCGATCGGCCATTGGTGTGATGCCACAAGAGCTCAACCTCGACCCGTTTTTCACCCCGCGCGGCGCGCTTGAGGTTCAGGCCGGTCTCTATGGCGTTCCGAAGTCCGAACGGCGCAGTGATCAGATTCTTGAACTGGTCGGTCTCAGTGACAAGGCCGAGGCCTATGCCCGCACTCTTTCGGGTGGGATGCGGCGGCGGTTGCTGCTGGCCAAGGCACTGGTGCATCACCCGAAAATCCTTGTGCTTGATGAGCCCACAGCAGGTGTGGATATCGAACTGCGCCAGATGCTCTGGGCCAATGTGCGCAAGCTGAACGAACGGGGCATGACCATCATCCTGACCACCCACTACTTGGAAGAAGCGCAGGAGATGTGCGACGAGATCGCCATTATCAACCACGGTGAAAAGGTCGCGCAGGACAGCACGGCCAACTTGCTGGGCCGCATGGACAGCCGCACCATGGTGATTGTGCCCGACAGCCCGATCATTGATCTGCCTGTGTCAGAAGGCGTCGAGGCAGCTCTCCGCGATGATGGCAGCCTTGTCCTGCAATACCGAAACATTCAGACCAGTGCAGAGCAGGTTCTGGAATCGGTACGCGCCGCGAATATCCGCATCCGTGACGTTCGCACCGAAGAGGCCGATCTTGAGGATGTATTCCTTGCCCTGACCTCGTCCCGCACCGAGGATCACCCAGCGGATGATCAGGATCAGCCACGCCGGGGCATCCACCGGGTCAAGCTTTAGGCGCGGTCTATTCGTGCCTGATAGCAGTTATTCCGCGCAGACCGCACGTGAATATAGGCGACGTCGGATCGGGAAAGGATTTCCCTGACTTTTGCGCCGATCCTGTCCGTCGGTGTGACCGCCCCGGTGCCATAGACGATCCTGTCATCCGCACCGTAGCCCTTGATCAGATAGTCGGGCGAGGTGGTCAGAATTTCGGGCAGCGCGTCTTCCTCGTATCGCTCGCATGGTGTTGCACACAGAAAGATCGGGCCGGTTTCTGCATAGGGATGTGTCTCTGAAAAAGGCCGATGTGCCAATATCAGCATCTCATCGCCCTCGGGGATATGTCGCAGGCAGTGGCGGCACGGGTTACCTGCACCCGTCGACACAGCGCATTCCGGCGTTGAACCATATGCATCCGGGCCACCCGCCTGTAGGGCGCGTACATCGTTGGTGGGCAAAGCGGTGATTTTGAACATCTCGGATCTCCTTTTTTGCTGACCATGCCCGTGCGACCGGACCCAATCGACCCGTTTCCTGCGCAAAGGACTCGAAAAAGAACAAAACGTGAATATAATGTGGAATCGCCATGTATGCCGAGCTGTCGATCACGTCGAATTTTACCTTCCTCACCGGGGCCTCGCACCCCGAGGAGTATATGGAGCGTGCCGTCACCCTGGGCTTGCCCGCCATTGCGATTGCTGATGACAACTCGGTCGCCGGGATCGTCCGCGCCCACACTCAGGCGTGCGAGATCGCCCGCAAGGTCCGCGAACGGCTGGCGTGGGAGGAGCAGAATACCTCAATCGGGCCACCCTGCCCCGATCATATCTCCAAGCCGCCCTCCTATCCCATCCACGCGGTTCCCCGCCTGATCCCGGCGGCGCGGCTGATCTTCACTGATGCGCCCATGGTCACCGCCCTGCCCCTGAACCGGCAGGGCTGGGCCAACCTGTGCCGCATCCTCTCCAAAGGCCGTCTGCGCGCCGAGAAGGGCGACTGCATCCTGCACCTGTCTGACCTGCTCGAATTTTCCGATGACCTCCACCTGCTGCTGTGGCCACAGGCGGCGGGCTCTTCGGGCGGCGCGTGCGCGTGGCGGACACAGGCGCAGCAGCTGACGCGCCGTTTTGCCGGGCGGATGTATCTGTTGATGCACCCCCGGTATGATGGCGCCGATAGCGCGTTTTTCTCTTTATTAGAGACTGAGGCAAAACAGCTTGGCATCCTCACGCTCGCCAGTGCGACACCGATGATGCACCACGGCACCCGCCGCAAACTGGGCGATGTGCTGACCGCCATCCGCCTGCGCCGCAAGGTGGACGCATTGGGCCGGGACGCTTTGGCCAATGGTGAACAGCGCCTGCGCTCCGAGGCCGAGATGCTACGCATCTTCAAAGGTCATGAGGGGGCCGTTTCCCGCGCCCATGAACTCAGTGAACAACTCACATTCTCGCTGGACGAGCTGCGCTATGAATACCCCAGCGAGGGCAGCGCGCAAGAAACCCCGACCCAGCGCCTGCACCGTCTGGCGCATGAGGGGTTGAAATGGCGCTATCCCGCCGGGGCGTCCGAGAAAGCCAAAAAGATGCTGGCGCATGAGCTGACGCTGATCGGCAAGCTGAAATACGAACCCTACTTCCTGACCGTCCGCGATATCGTCCATTTTGCCCGTTCGCGCAGCATCCTCTGCCAGGGGCGCGGCTCGGCTGCCAACTCGGTCGTCTGTTTCTGTCTCGGCATCACCGAGGTCAGCCCCGAGATGGGCACCATGGTGTTTGAACGCTTCGTCTCCGAGGCGCGCGATGAACCGCCAGACATAGATGTCGATTTCGAACATGAACGCCGCGAGGAGGTGATCCAGCACATCTATGACCGCTATGGCCGCGAACGCGCGGGCCTCTGCGCCACGGTGGTCCATTACCGCGGCAAACGCGCCATCCGCGAGGTTGGACGCGCCATGGGCCTGACCGAAGATACGATCTCGGCGCTTTCCTCACAGCTTTGGGGTTTTTTCTCGGCCTCGGGGCTTGAGGCGCAACGGATGCGCGAAATTGGCCTCGACCCCGAAGATCGACGCCTGAAACAGACTCTAATGCTGGTTTATGAGATCGACGGCTTTCCCCGCCACCTCTCGCAGCATGTGGGAGGATTTATCATCACCGAGGGTCGGCTGGATGAGCTTGTCCCCATCGAAAACGCCACAATGGAGGGCCGCACGGTCATCTGCTGGGACAAAGACGACATCGACAGCCTTGGCATCCTCAAGGTCGATGTCCTCAGCCTCGGGATGCTCACCTGCATCCGCAAGGCGTTTGACCTGATCGGCCAGCATCATCAGACCAGCTACACCCTTGCCACCCTGCCGCCCGAGGATCCGGTGGTCTATGACATGCTCTGCAAGGCGGACAGCATCGGCGTGTTTCAGGTGGAATCACGTGCACAGATGAACTTCCTGCCGCGGATGCGGCCGCGTAATTTCTATGATCTGGTGATCGAGGTTGCCATCATCCGCCCCGGCCCCATTCAGGGCGACATGGTCCACCCCTATATCCGCCGCCGGAACGGAGAGGAGGAGGTCAGCTTCCCCTCGGACGCGCTGGGTGAGGTATTGGGCAAAACGCTAGGCGTACCGCTGTTTCAGGAACAGGCAATGCAGATCGCCATTGTCGGCGCGGGGTTCACCCCGGAACAGGCCGATCGGCTGCGCCGCTCGCTGGCAACCTTCAAGAAACATGGCAATGTCAGCGAATTCCGCGCGCTCTTTTTGCGCGGGATGAAACGCAACGGGTATGAGGATGACTTCGCCGAGCGCTGTTTTTCGCAGATCGAAGGGTTCGGGTCTTATGGCTTCCCCGAAAGCCACGCGGCCAGTTTTGCGCTGCTGGTCTATGCCTCGGCCTGGATCAAATGCCACCATCCGGGCATCTTCGCCTGCGCCCTGCTGAACTCGCAGCCGATGGGGTTCTACGCGCCAGCGCAAATCGTGCGGGATGCGCGCGAACATGGCGTTCAGGTGCGCCCGGTCTGCATCAATGCCAGCTTCTGGGACAACGTGATGGAGCCCGACGGCCATGGCGGGCTGGCGCTGCGGCTGGGCTTTCGCCAGATCAAGGGGCTTAGCGAAGAGGACGCCAGTTGGCTGACCGCCGCACGCGGCAACGGCTACACCCAGGTCGACGATGTCTGGCGCCGCGCAGGCCTTGGGCCATCGGTGATCGAACGGCTGGCCGAGGCTGATGCCTTCGCCGCTTGCGATCTGACCCGGCGCGAGGCGCTGTGGCAAGCCAAGGCAATTGCCACCGCCAAACCTCTGCCACTGTTCTCGCAGGACTTGGAGGGCGAGGCGCTGGATGAACCCAAGGCTTACCTGCCACAGATGGCGCTGGGCGAGCAGGTGGTCGAAGATTACGTCGCCACCCGCCTCAGCCTGCGGGCGCACCCGGTGGCCCTGCTGCGGCATCTGCTGACACCGGATGGGCGCGACAAAACCACCTCTGTTCCGTAACGCCGGAACACCCTATCTGCCAAAAACAGAGTCGAAATTCAGGCCGTCATGACCAGACCCATCCTTCCCCCGCGCTTTCCCGCGACGCCCGAGCAGATCAACGCGCAAGTTCGCGCCTTTTATGCCCGTATCCGGCAAGACGCGGTTCTTGGGCCCGTATTCGCAAACCACGTCACCGACTGGCCCGCGCATGAGGACAAGATCGCCGCCTTCTGGCGCAATGCCATCCTGTATGAGCGCTGCTATGACGGCAATCCGCAACGGGTCCATATCGAACGGCCCGATGTGAAACCGGAATTTTTTGCCCATTGGCTGGATCTGTTCGAAGAGGTTGCCACCCGAACGCTGCCCGCTGAAACGGCCACCCCGTGGGTCGCCTTGGCCCGCCGCATCGGTGTCGGCATGAAGGCAGGTGTCCAATCCGCGCGACAGCCCAAAGACGCGCCGCCGCTCCTGCGATGATCCCAGATCATGGCGGCCATGCGATGTTAGCGGTAAAATAAGGACTATTCGCGCCCTCAGAATAGGGTTAAGCAGCACAAGGACAGCCGGGAACCCTGCCTGCGCTGCTATGATGTATCGTCACCATACCAACATAGGCCGAGGCCGGATCGATGAGCGCACAAAACAACACCCTGCGGGGGCTTGGCTATGCATTTCTTGGCTTTGCCGTCTTTGCCAGCCACGACGCGCTGATCAAGGTGCTGGGCGGCACCTATTCAGTGATGCAGATCATCTTTTTCGCCACGCTGTTTTCGTTCGTTCCAATGGCCGTCACGATCCTGGCCGACCGCACGACGGGAAACTTTCTGCCGCATCATCCATGGCTGGTTTTGCTGCGCTCGGGCCTGATGGTAACGGCTATGTCCTGCGCGTTTTACGCGTTTTCGGTTCTGCCACTGGCCGAGGTCTATTCCCTGCTGTTCTCATTCCCGCTGATCGTCACGGTGCTGTCGATCCCGATACTGGGTGAAGTGGTCCGCGTTCAGCGCTGGGCTGCGGTTGGTGTCGGCCTGATCGGTGTCCTGATCGTTCTGCGCCCCGGTGCAACGGATATCACACTGGGCCACATGGCCGCCCTGATGGCCGCCTTCTGCAGCGCCTTTGCCTCGGTCCTGGTGCGCAAGATCGGGAATGAGGAGCGCTCGGCCGTGCTGATCCTCTATCCGATGTTGCTGGCTATCGTTGTGATGAGCCTTGCCCAACCGGCTGTATATCAGCCGCCGTCCCTGCTGCATCTGGCGATGATGGCACTGGTTGGGGTGTTTTCCGTCATCGCCCAACACCTGATCATTCTGGCCTACCGCGCCGCGCCCGCCGGTGTCGTCGCCCCCAGCCAGTACAGCCAGATCATCTGGGCGACGCTGTTTGGCATGATCTTCTTCGACGAGCGCCCTGACATCTGGGTCGCCGTCGGTGCCAGTATCATCATCGCATCCGGTGTCTATGTTGTTTGGCGAGAAAGCCGGGCCAACACCACCTCGGTCAACACCCCGGTTCTGCGGGTTCGTTCACCCCGGGCAGACACAGGGGCAACACGGCCTGGAAAGTAGGTCTAAAAAACGGCGCGCCGATCAGCGCGCCGTTTTCGACAACTTTGGTGTTTACTCTTAGTAAATCACCACCGAACGGATACTTTCGCCCTTATGCATCAGGTCAAAGCCGTGGTTGATGTCGTCCAGACCCATGGTGTGGGTGATCATCGGGTCGATCTCGATTTTGCCTTCCATGTACCAGTCGACGATCTTGGGCACATCCGTGCGCCCACGCGCGCCGCCGAACGCGGTACCGCGCCATGAACGACCGGTAACCAGCTGGAATGGCCGGGTCGAGATTTCGGCCCCAGCAGGTGCCACGCCGATGATGATGGATTCGCCCCAGCCCTTATGCGCTGATTCAAGTGCTGCGCGCATCACGCCGACATTGCCTGTGGCGTCAAACGTATAATCCGCACCGCCCCTGGTCAGGTTGACGAGATACGGCACCAGATCGCCTTCAACCTCGGACGGGTTCACGAAGTCGGTCATGCCGAACCTGGTGGCCATTTCCACCTTGGAGGGGTTCAGGTCGACGCCGACGATCTGGTCTGCTCCAGCCAGACGCAGGCCCTGAATGACGTTCAGGCCGATACCGCCCAGACCAAAAACGATTGCGCGGCTGCCGATTTCCACCTTGGCGGTGTTGATGACCGCGCCGATACCGGTCGTGACACCACAGCCGATATAGCAGATCTTGTCGAACGGCGCGTCCTCGCGCACCTTGGCCAGCGCGATTTCAGGCAGAACCGTGTGGTTCGAGAAGGTCGAGCAGCCCATGTAATGCAGGATCGGATCGCCATCCAAGGTCGAGAAACGAGAGGTGCCATCGGGCATCAGACCCTTGCCCTGGGTTTCCCGGATCGCCTGACACAGGTTGGTCTTGGGGTGCAGACAGTATTCACACTCGCGGCATTCGGGGGTGTAAAGTGGGATCACATGATCGCCCGGTTTCAGGCTGGTTACACCCGGACCCACTTCGACCACGACGCCTGCGCCTTCATGGCCCAGAATGGCCGGGAACAGGCCTTCGGGGTCGGCACCCGACAGGGTGAATTCGTCGGTATGACAGATACCGGTGGCCTTGATCTCGACCAGAACCTCGCCCGCCTTGGGGCCTTCGAGGTTCACATCCATCACTTCCAAAGGTTTGCCTGCCTGAATGGCGACGGCGGCACGGGTACGCATGCTACTTTTCTCCCTGTCACTTTTGCCCCGACCCTGCGTCAATTACAGGGTGTTTTCAACCGTGCTTTCATGGCAGGTTGGCTAATTAATTGATATTGCAGAAACGACATTGCCAGAATGAGGAACGCCAATGCACCGATTTTTCCCGATCCTGATCTTTCTGGCGGCCTGCGCTGAGACTCCACCCGCGCCCGAAGACGCTTTGCTGCCGCCGGAACCTGCCCCGGTCGATCTGGCCTTTTGTCAGGGAGAGGATTTTTCCGATACCGTTGGCCAGCCGGTTTCGAACATTCAGGCAAACCTGCCGGCGCGGTCGCGCGTGCTGGGCCCGGATGGAATCGCCACACAGGATTACCGCATCGACCGGTTGAACGTGTACGTGAATGGCGACGGGATCATCCAGCGGCTGACCTGCGGATAAGGGCGGACTCGACTCAGGCATCGATTCTCACTTAAGAACAAAGTAAGAACATTGTGATGCCTGCAAATGCCCAAACGCCGAATACTTTCGCTATGGTTCCCCCGTCTGGGGGCTGAACGGCTGATCCGCGCTGCGCGGGGGCTGCATACCGGGCCTTTGGCCATCGTGGCCGAGCAGTCGAACATGCAGGTTATTACCTCAGTGAATGTCGATGCGCAGGCTGCCGGGCTGCGTGTAGGCCAGCCGGTGCGGGATGCTCATGCCATGTGTGCCAACCTGATCACACGCCACCGTAACGCCCCGGCCGAAGCCGCGTTCCTGGCCGCGCTGCGCCGCTGGGCGGGGAAGTTCAGCCCATGGGTGGCCGAAGAGGCCCCGGACGGGCTGATCGTCGATCTGTCAGGTTGCGCCCATCTGTTTGGCGGAGAGGAGGCGTTGCTGAACATTCTTGAAACCGACTGCGCGGATATGGGCCTCAGCGTACAGATGGGCATCGCCGACACGCTGGGCGCAGCCTGGGCTTTGGCGCGCTATGCGGGGCAAGCAGCCACATCCGACCGCAATGGCGACGCCATCAATCAGGAGGCCCGTGCCACCCGCGCCCGGGCGGGCAAACGGCGGCACTGGACCAAGGGCGGCACCGCGCCACAAGTGAGGGCCCTGGGCGGAGGCGCGCGGATCGCACCGCCGGGTCAATCTTATGGCGCACTCAGCCCCCTGCCTATCGCCGCGCTGCGATTGGAAGATCAGGTTGTCGTGCAGCTGAACCGTCTGGGCCTGCGCCGCATCGGCGATCTGCTGGGCCAACCCCGCGCCAGCCTTGCGCGGAGGTTTGGGCGCGGGTTGGTTCTGCGGTTGGATCAGGCCATGGGCAGCGCGCCCGAGCCTGTCTCGCCCGCCCGTCCGTCGCATCACTTCGCGGTGCGGATGACCCTGCCCAACCCGATTGGTCTGGTTGAGGATGTCATGGCTGCGGTTGATCGGGTTCTGCCAACGCTTTGCACCAAGCTGGAAGAAAAGGGGCGCGGTGCCCGCACCCTGCGGCTGGAGGCGCACCGCGCCGATCAGGCAGCTGAGATTATCGAGGTCGGTCTGGCCCGCCCAACTTACGATAAATACCGCATTCGCCCTTTGTTAGAGATGAAAATCGACAAGATCGACGCAGGCTACGGCATCGACATGCTGCGGCTTGAGGCGGTTCAGACAGAACCCATCCACGCGCGCACCGTGGCCGGCCATGCCGAAGCCCGCCGTGTGGCCCGCAACCGGCTGGCGGGCAATACCGCCGTGGATGACCTGATCGGCAAGCTGGGCGCGCGGGTGGGGCTTGAGGCGATCACCCGGCGCCATCCCGCGGCCTCGCACATCCCTGAGAAAACGGCGCAAACGCTGGCGGCGGCATGGTCGGAACCTGCCCGCAACTGGCCTGCGCCGCCACGCCCCCGCCCCCTGCTGATGTGGCCGCCAGAGCCGGTGATGGCACCGGAAACCCCTGACGTGCCCAGCGCCTTTCGCTGGCGCGGGCGTAACTGGCAGCTGGCGCAGGCCACCGGCCCGGAACGGATCGCACCGGAATGGTGGCTGGATGACCCGAACTGGCGCAGCGGCGTGCGGGACTACTGGGTTGTAGTGACACAGCAGGGCGAGCGGTTGTGGCTGTTTTATGGCCATGGCGGAACCATGTCTGCAGGCTGGTTCTGTCACGGGCAATTTGGTTAGGGTCTATTTCCCTCGGTACACCAACAGATCCGGCAGATAGTCAATCAGACGGATAAACCACGAGAATGGTGCAGGGAAATCCGTACGGAAACGGCGCCGCGACATCGCCTTGACCACACGACCCGCGGCATCCTCGGGGCTCATCAGCATGGGCATCCTGAAGCTGTTTTTCTCAGTCAGACGGGTCTTGATGAAGCCGGGATTAATGATCCGCACGGTCACGCCGGTGCCCGCCAGATCATGGCGCATCGTTTCCGCCAGGGAAATCAATGCCGCCTTGCTGGCCCCATATCCGATGGCCGCTGGCAACCCGTGATAGCCCGCGAGCGACCCGATCAGCGTAATATCCCCCCGACCTGCCTTAACAAGGTCCGGGACGGTTTCACCCAACACACGCAAAGCACCCAGATAGTTTACATCACCCATCCTGAGCGACGCCTCTGTATCCCAATCCGCCGAGCGCACGGGGTCATACGCGCCGGCATTGTAAACCAGCCCATCGACCAGACCCGCTTCGGCCACAGCCCGGCGAACAGAGTCTAAATCAGTGACATCGCACCGGATCGCACGGGCATTGTGAAGCTCGGAGCAGATGTCAGCCAAACGTTCAGAACTACGTGCCGACAAGATCAAATGCGCGCCCCTGTCGTTTAGCGCCTTAGCCAAAGCACGACCCAAACCTTCGCTTGCGCCGATGATCCAATAGGTTTTTCCGTCAAAGCTGCTCATGCGCGGGCCGATTCAGTCATGTTTCATATTCTACGGGCCCGTGACGTAGTTGGATCAAATGCGATCGCGCTTCTGACAAAACTTCCAACCGGATTGATCCAGCTGCACCTACCCCGCGTATTCCATTCTAAGAACCACTTAACGAGGCTGGAATGTTCGACGAAACCCAGGGCGTACGGAAGAAAATCGCAGTTGTTGGTGCAGGTATTTCAGGCCTTTCAGCCGCCTACTACCTTTCAGAAAACAATGACGTGACCCTCTATGAGGCGGAACCGCGGTTAGGTGGCCATGCCCGCACAGTCATGGCCGGGAAGAACGGCGATCAACCGGTGGATACTGGTTTCATCGTCTTCAACTACGCAACCTATCCTTTTCTGACCCGACTTTTTGATGAGCTCAATGTTCCCGTGATCGAAAGCGAAATGAGTTTTGGCGCGACAATCGACAATGGTCGTATCGAATATGGTTTGAACAATCTGCGCACCCTGACCGCGCAGAGGCGCAATCTTGCGCGCCCCGCCTATTACAAGATGATTGCCGACATTCTGCGCTTTGGCAAAAAGGCTCCGGAGGCTGCAAGAGACGACGACACCACGATTGGTGAGCTGGTGGATCAGCTTCGGCTAGGACACTGGTTCCGCCACAACTATCTGATGCCCATGTGTGGGGCGATCTGGTCAACTCCGGTTGAGCTGGTGGATCAGTTCCCTGCACGCTCATTGGTACAGTTCTTTCGAAATCACGCCCTTCTGGCCAGTGGCCGCGCAAATCAACACCAGTGGTACACAGTTAAAGGTGGCAGTATCGAATATGTCCGCAGGATCGATGCCGCCCTACGGGCACGAGGGGCGGCAATCCGTTTGGCCAGTCCGGTTCAGAACATTTCCCGGAGTGAGACAGGTGTTACGGTCCGCAGTCAGGGTGCGGTGGATCAGTTTGATGAGATCATCCTGGCTACCCACTCTGACCAATCGCTTGCCATTTTGGGCGGGAATGCCACCCCGGCGGAAACCGCTGCACTGGGCGCAATTCGGTACCAACCCAACACCGCCACCCTGCATTGTGATCCTGGCCAGATGCCAAAGCGGCGTGCATGCTGGTCCAGCTGGACCTATCGATCACAGGCCGGAGACGTAGGCGTTACATATTGGATGAATCGACTACAGAACATACCGGACAACGACCCGCTTTTTGTGACGCTGAACGCCTCGACAGAGATTCCAGCGGATAAAATCTATGATCAGGTCGAATTTGCCCACCCGGTATTCGACAAAGCCGCCCTGAAAGCACAGGGGCATATTCGCGAGATACAAGGACAGAACCGAACCTGGTTCGCCGGTGCGTATAACCGGCACGGATTTCACGAAGACGGGATCGCCAGCGCGATGCATGTTGTTGAGCGGATAAATGGTGCCCCGCAAACAATCGGAGCTGAATATGCCATTCTTGGACAAGATCCGGCCATCTCTGTTGCCGCCGAATAGCGGGATGTTGCGCGCGAGCCTTCTAAGCCTTTCCTTGCTGGCCCCCACTGGGTTGATCGCGTCGCCTGTGACGGAAGAGTTGGATGGTGCACAACTTCGCGGAACTGCAACCTTCCGCTATCTCGGGTTTCCGATTTACGACGCCAAGCTTTACACACCCAAAGGTGCTTCGTTCAGTTGGAGTGAAGATTTCGGGCTTCAGCTGACATACCGTAAAAGCATCAAGAAGAATGCGCTGGTCAACTCGACGCTCGGCGAGATGAAACGCGTCGGCCACCCTGCCCCGGTCGGCGACCAACTGGACGTGTGTTTTAGGGGTGTCACCAAGGGTGACAGCTATCTGGCGGTGTCCGACGGGCCAGACAAGGTCAGTTTCTGGCTGAACGGTCGAAAGACCTGCACAATGGCATATCCGGGCATCAAACGCAGTTTCATGTCGGTTTTCCTCGGCGAAAACACACGGTCAGCGTCCTTCACCCAAATGCTTCAGGGAAAGTGATGCTTTACCCTCGGGTCAGCTTATACGCGCTGATGCTCGCTGCGGCGGGTATCCCGCTATACATTCATCTGCCGCGTTTTGCGGCGGTGAATCTGGGCATTGGACTGGGGGTGATCGGTACCGTCTTGCTGGTGATCCGTTTGGTCGATCTGGTACAGGACCCACTGATCGGTTGGGCGATAGACAGATGGCCCAGTGGCCAGCTTGTCTTTGCGTCCATGGCAGCTCTCGGCCTTGCCATTGGATTTCCGGCACTGTTCAGCCTGCAACAAGGCGCAGATGTACTGACATTGATTGTTCTTCTGATACTGTTGTTTTCGGCTTTTAGCCTGGGGACTATCCTGCTCTACGGGCGTAGTGCGACGCTAGCAAAACGCGCTGATGCGAAGGAGTTGATGACCCTCGCCGCTTATCGGGAAGGCGGACAACTGACAGGCGTTATCATCGCGGCAAGTGCCCCTGCCCTTTTTGTTGCCGCCGGAGCCCACGCGCAAGGCTATCCCGCATTTGGTCTGTTTCTGGGTCTGCTATCGGTCGCAACCCTTTTGTTGACTGTTCCGATCTGGCGGCGGCCCCCAATCACCGGATCCGGTCTGTCTTTCGCAAGCCTGGGCAAGGCCGGGGGTTTGCGCCTTCTGGTGCTGGCTTTGATCAACAGCCTGCCTGTGGCCATCACATCGACCCTGTTTCTCTTTTTCGTAGAGGACCGTTTGCAACTGCCCGGCAAAGCCGGACCGTTGCTGATCCTGTTTTTCCTCAGCGCGGGCGCAAGCGTGCCGCTTTGGGCAAAGCTCAGCAACAAAATTGGCTCGAAACAGACACTGATGATTGCGATGCCGCTTTCCATCGCGGGGTTTATCGGTGCCGCCACACTGAGCGCTGGGAACCTCACCGGTTTTGCGTTGATTTGCCTCGCCTCGGGTGCCGCTCTGGGCGCGGATATGGTCGTGCTGCCCGCCATGTTTTCGGTCACTTTGACCCGAGCCGGTCTTAACGCGTCCACAGCGTTTGGTATCTGGTCCTTTGCTGGCAAGCTGGGCCTGGCTCTGGCAGCCTTTATTACCCTGCCATTGCTGGAGCGCAGTGGCTTCACCCCCGGTCAAACCAATTCCGCCCAAGCGCTTGATTCACTCAATCTCGCCTACGCGGTGCTGCCCTGCATCCTGAAACTTGGGGCCTTTGGAATGGTCCTGACCCTGCCAACCGAGGTTACAAGCAAATGAATGCTTTCGCCATCATCCTGCTGGCTCTGCTGATTGCAATGTTTTTCCGCGCCCGACTGCTGAGCTTTCGTGCGCAGACCCCGTCAGACTATGCCGGTACTGGGCCCATCTTTTCGCTGAAAAGGCATCTGAACGGTGAAATCCTGTCCGAGGGTCTGATCTATGGCCCCAATGGCAGGATGTCGAACAGCTTTGTGGCCCGCATGGTCGGTGAGTGGAATGGGAACACCGGCACACTTTCCGAGTTCTTCACGTACTCAAATGGCAAAAAGATGAACCGTAAATGGTATCTGACGCTTGGCACCAGAAATACGTTCACGGCAACGGCAGAGGATATCGTTGGCGAAGGTCACGGCACGATATCCGGCGCAACGATCAAGCTGAACTACAGGATCATTCTGCCCAAAGACGCAGGAGGACACACGCTGGATGTTACAGACTGGATGTATCTGACAGAACATGGCGTCATCATGAATCGTTCCGAGATGCGTAAGTTCGGCATCAAGGTTGCTGAACTCGTTGCAACAATGCGCCCGAACCCCAAATCACATCCGATCCACGTAAGTGGCGCAAATGAGTACAGCATCACTTCAGAAAGGCAGCTGGTGCAATGATCACAGGTCGCTCTCTGATTACATGTGTTGCCGTCGCAAGCCTTGCTCTTCTGGCTGCCTGCTCCGGCAAACCGAAGGTTCCGACAACCTTTCTGTCTGAACGGCAACTGAACCTCGAGGAATTCTTCGACGGAAAGACCGTGGCTTACGGGCAGTTTCAGGATGTGTTGGGGAATGTTTCACGCAGGTTTGAAGTCGATATCGACGGCACATGGGACGGGAAAACCCTGACACTGGTCGAGGATTTTATCTACGACGACGGCGCAACTGAACAGCGCATCTGGACGTTGACAAAGACTGGTGATGACACGTGGGCTGGTACTGCACCCGGTGTGCTGGGAACCGCCAGCGGGACCGAAAGGGGCGACACCTTCAACTGGAAATACAAAATTGACCTGCCTGTCAAAGATGGCACGATGCGCGTCGGTTTTGACGACTGGATGTGGCTGCTGACCGAGGACCGTCTGTTGAACCGCGCTTACGTCTCACGCTTTGGCGTACGCCTCGGCGAAGTTATCCTGATCTTTGAAAAAGAATAGATCCCGCTATTCCCATCCAGACGTTGCCCATCAATAAAATATGAACTCGTCCACCGGCACCTGTACCAGTCGCCTTGCTGCGCCAGCCATGTTTGCACTTGGCCCATCCGGCGTTGCAGCATCCTGGCGGGCTCCGACTTCAGTTTTCAAACGGGCACGCTCAATCTCGCCCCACAAGAAAAAAAGACCGTCCCGTTTGCCGACAAGACCGGCAGGTATCGTGGTCCGCAAAACACGAGTTTTTGCCTGTGACATCTGCTCTCTTACTGCCTCCGGTGTTTTCCACCTTTTGCAGAAAACCTACCGGTTATTTCGGGAAAAGCCAATTTTTTATGGGCAGAACCCGATTTTCAACCCCCCGTTGACAGGGGTGTTCGCTGCTCTCGCTGAAGAGCGTTGTCTTGACTGAGTATTTGCAGGCACCGCCGATTGCCACACATTCTGTTTAGAGCGGGTTTTCCCGCCATGTCGACACTGGTTCCTTCTTTGACAACCTCTCTGCTATGGATGCCCCGGATCATGCCGCCGACTGCTCTGACACAATCTCTCCGAACCGCGTAAAGAACTTTGCCGACAACTTCTTGGCGGTTCCTGCAATCAACCGACTGCCGAGTTGCGCGATCTTGCCGCCAACATCAACTTTCGCCGTGTATTTCAGTACGGTTTCGTCTCCTTCTTCGGTCAACGACACGTCTGCGCCGCCCTTGGCAAATCCAGCCGCCCCGCCCTTGCCTTCACCCATCAGAGAGAACCCATTTGGTGCATTGGCTGTGTCCAACGTGACCTCACCTGCAAAGCGCGCTTTGACCGGGCCTATTTTCAGAACAACTTTCGCCTCAAGCTCGTTTGGTGATTTCTGCGTCAGTTCCTCACATCCCGGGATGCATTCCATCAAAATGTCGGGATCGTTGAGCGCACGGTAAACGACGTCCCGTGGCGATGCGATACGGATTTCATCAGTCAGTTCCATTCAGGTCTTTCCTTTGTTCAACAAGATCTTGGAAATAGGCGCGTTGCAGCCGTTTCTATCCTTTGAGCCAGCCACGCAGGCCACATGTGGCAAAGGTGTTCAAGCAAGCTTTTCATCATGCGACCCCTTTGCCGCCTTTTCACCGTTCCGCCACATCACGATTTCGGCCAAAATCGACAGGGCGATCTCATGCGGGTCTATGGCATGTATGTCCAAGCCAGCAGGGGATTTCAGGCGCGCGACCTTCAAAGGGTCCAATCCCTGGGCGATAAGCTTTGCAGTCAGTGTAGCTGCCTTGCGGCGACTGGCCACCATCGACACGCGTGCCGCATCGGTTTCCAAGGCCGCCTTCAAAGCGGACGCATCGCTGCGCCCCTGCGCAGCCACCACGACATAGTCCCGCGGCTCCACGCCCAGCGCATCGACCTGAGCCAAGGCGAACCGCACATGGTTTCCAGCAATATCAAGCCCATCCTCGACAGCCGTGCGAAATCCGGCCAGCGATCCATGTGCCGCCAGCGCTTTGGCAATCAACCCCTCGCCGAAAATCACCAGCCGGGGCGCGTGTTGATAGGGCTCGACCAAAAGATCAACAGTGCCACCGGACGGGCACCCACTTTTGAACGTTTGCACACCATCGGGATCGGTCATTTTCACCACCTTTTCCGAAGGTTTGACACGGATAATCTGCGGCGCCCCGGACGCCCAAGCCTGTTGCGCTGCGGCCCGGACCGCGCGTTGCACACAAGCCCCGCCTAAATGCCCCAGGATTTCACCCGCCTGGGTAATCGCCGCCTTCCCCCCAGCTTTGGCCGAGGTCGCATCCGCCGTGCGCAAAACTGTCGCCACGCAAAAGGCCTCTCCGGTTCCGCGCAGCTGATCGATGGTGTCAAAAATGTCGAAATTCGCCAATGTCAGACTCCTTTCACAGCTTTTGGAACTGCGGCTCAAGCGCCGCCAATGCATCCAGCGTATTGGCCGGCAAATGCGCATCCAGATAGGGTTCAGCTGCCTGCATCGCTGCCGCAATCGGCTGATAATCCTTCCAGCCCTTCAAAGGGTTCAGCCAGACGATCCGGCGTGCCTTGCGCCTGATATGGGCCAGCACATCCCCCAGTTCCTGCGGATCAGAACTGCAATATCCGTCCGACAGAATCAGGACGACAGTACGCCCGTTCAGTGCCCGCGCACCGTATCCCGACAGAAATCGCTCCAGACTACCGGAAATATCCGTACCGCCGCCAAAGCCTTCGGCCATCAGCGACAACCGACCCGCAGCCCGGAGGGTGTCATGGTCGCGCAACGCATCTGTGACCCGCATCAATCGCGTGTGAAACAAATACGCATCTGCCTCGATCCCGCTGCCGATCAATCCTTTCAGAAAAGCCAGAAACACACGTGAGTACACGGTCATCGAACCACTCACGTCGCACAATGCCACAATCCGCATCGGGCGCGGCGGCCGCGCTCGGCGATACAGGTCCAGCGGCTCACCGCCTCGCGCCAGACTGGCGCGCTGTATTCGGCGCATGTCCAGAGCAGCCCCGCGCAACGCCTGTTTCCGGCGGCGCGATCGCCTGTCCCGAAATGCCCGCGCCAAGGCCAGCGCGGCTGTTTCAGCCTGTTTTAGGGTCTCTTCATCCATCAACTCTCGCAAATCCCGGCGTGACAGGTTGGGCGTTCGCGTGGCGATCAACTTACCGTCCACTCCTTCACCTTCCCCTTCACCGCAGTCAGGCGTAGTGGTCACTTGCTCCGACCCGGATCGTGGTTTGTCCTCAGCCTGAGTGCTGCTCTGCCAGATCATTGGCTTGGCGGACTGCACCCGCGCATGCTTGTTTTTCGCTGTTCCCGAACGCTGCGCACCAGCGTTGAACCAATAAGCATCGAACAGTTCATCAAACCGGCGCCAATCTTCCGCATCTCCGGTCAAGACCGCGCACATGGCTTGTCGGGCCTGATTGGCATCCGTTGCATCCACTTCGGACAGGGCGGCAAGCGCGCCCCCTGCATCCAGCGCGCCCATTTTCATGCCATTCAAGCGCAGATGCGCTATGAAGCCCGACATGCGGTCGGCAAGGCCTAAAGCCCGGGCGGGAAAGCGCGTAACCTGCATCACGCGACCTTTCCGATCAGGCGATCCATCACCTCGGGCGGTGCCGCATTGTAGTCTGCGGCAGTTTTCAGCAAACACACCAGCGTCGCTTGCACGTCTTCGCGGGATTTGGCCAGATCATTGACACCCAACCCGGATAGGGCCGCCGCCCAATCCAGCATTTCGGCGATGCCCGGTTTCTTCTCAAGATCTTCCTGACGCAGCGCCTGTACAACCCCGATGATCTGACGCGCCAGAATCCCCTCGATTTCAGGCAGTCGCGCCCGCAGGATTGCCTGTTCGGTCTCTCTCGAAGGATAGTCAAGAAAGCTGTACAAACACCTTCTGCGCAGCGCATCCGACAAATCCCGCGTCCCGTTGGCCGTCAGAATGACGACAGGCCGCACACGTGCCTGCACAGTTCCCAACTCGGGTATTGTGATCTGAAAGTCTGACAGGATTTCCAGAAGGTAGGCTTCGAACTCCTCATCCGCCCGGTCAATCTCATCAATCAACAGAACCGGTGGTTTCGTTTCCGAGATCGCCTCTAACAAAGGTCTTTTCAGCAAATACTCATCCGAAAACAGCTGCGCCTCCGCGACGCCGCCTTGCGCTTCGCTCGCCCTTATCGCCAATAGCTGTCTTTGATAATTCCATTCATAGATGGCATGACTGGCGTCCAGACCTTCGTAGCATTGCAGACGTATCAATCGTGTATCGCGCCACGCTGCCACCGCTTTGGCCACATCGGTTTTCCCTACGCCCGCCGGCCCCTCCAGCAACAAAGGGCGCCCAAGTTGCTGCGCCAGATGCAGCGCCATGGCCAACCGATCATCGGCAACATAGCCCTGCGCGGCCAACCCGTTCTGCACATCTTTAAAGGTCAAAACCAGGATCCTATCTTCATCTGGCCACAAATATCCCGGGGGAGGTTCGGAGGGGGCAGAGCCCCCTCCGTCCGGTCGGACCGGCAACAGCCGGTCCGACCCCATTCACCCATGCATCCCCAGACCATTGGCAATCTTCCAGATCCGCCAGTGGTCGTGCGGCATATGGCTCTGCACCAAGCCAAAATGCCGGAACGCGTCATGCACTGCGTTCGAGAACGCAGGCACACCGCCGACATTCGGGCTTTCCCCCACACCCTTTGCCCCAATCGGATGGTGCGGGGACGGGGTCACCGTATGGCCGGTGGTATAGTTCGGCGTCTCCCACGCGGTTGGCAGGAAGAAGTCCATCAGTGTACCGGTCTTCACATTGCCCATATCATCATAGGCAATCTCTTGCCCCATCGCGATAGCCAGTGCCTCGGTCACCCCGCCATGGACCTGACCCTCGATGATCATCGGATTAATCCGCGTGCCGCAGTCATCCAGAGCATAAAACTGCCGGACCTCCCATTCACCGGTATCTACGTCAATCTCCATGACACAGATATAGGCCCCGAACGGATAAGTCATATTCGGCGGGTCGTAATAGCTGACGGCCTCCAGACCCGGCTCCAGTCCAGGAATGGCCTGATTATAGGCGGCGAATGCGATTTCCTTCATGGTCTTGAACCGCTCAGGCGCGCCTTTGACAGCAAAGCGATCCACGTCCCATTCGACGTCATTGTCATGCACCTCCAGCAGATAGGCCGCGATCATCTGGGCTTTTGCCCGAATTTTGCGGGCCGCCATCGCCGTGGCCGCACCAGCGACCGGAGTAGACCGGGACCCATAAGTCCCAAGCCCGTAAGGTGCGGTATCCGTGTCACCCTCTTCCAGCGTGATGTCATCGGCGGGCAGGCCGATTTCGCTGGCGATGATCTGGGCGAAGGTTGTGGCATGGCCCTGCCCTTGACTGATCGTCCCCAGCCGCGCAATCGCTGATCCGGTCGGATGAATGCGAATCTCGCAGCTGTCGAACATCCCCAGTCCAAGGATATCGCAGTTCTTCACTGGCCCGGCCCCGACGATTTCCGTGAAATGCGTCAGGCCAATGCCCAGCAGCTTGCGCGTTTTTCCAGCCTTGAAATCCGCGATCCGCTGCGCCTGTTCCGCCCGCAGACCCTCATAGTTCACGGCCTTCAGCGCCTTGTCCCAGGCGGTGTGATAATCGCCCGAGTCATATTCCCAGCCCAGCGCCGACTGATACGGGAACTGATCTTTGCGGATGAAGTTGATCCGGCGCAGCTCGGCCGCGTCCATGTTCAGCTTGATGGCCAGAACCTCGATCATGCGTTCGATGAAATAGGCGGCTTCGGTTACGCGGAAAGAACAGCGATAGGCCACACCGCCCGGCGCCTTGTTGGTATAGACACCATCCACCGCCAGATAGGCAGCCGCGATGTCATAAGACCCGGTGCAGATATTCATGAACCCGGCAGGGAATTTGGTGGGGTCAGCACATGCGTCGAAACCACCATGATCCGCCGTGGTGTGACACCACAATCCGGTGATCTTGCCATCCTTGGTGGCGGCAATCTTCCCCTGCATCCAGTAGTCGCGGGCAAAGGCAGTGGACATCAGGTTTTCCATCCGGTCCTCGACCCACTTCACCGGCTTGCCGGTAACAATCGAGGCCACCACCGAACACACATAGCCTGCGTAGGCCCCCACCTTGTTGCCAAACCCACCACCGATATCGGGGCTGATCACGCGGATATTATGCTCGGCCAGCCCCGAAATCAGAGACACAACTGTCCGGATTGCATGAGGGGCCTGGAACGTCCCGTAGAGCGTCAGCTTGCCGGTCACCTTGTCCATCGATGCCACGCAACCGCAGGTCTCAAGCGGGCACGGGTGGGTGCGGTGGTAATAGATCATCTCTTCGGCGACCACGTCCGCCTCTGCCAGCACAGATTCGGTCGCGTCCTTGTCGCCCTGTTCCCACGTAAAGATGTGGTTGTGATGTTGGCGCGGACCATGCGCGCCTTCGGTCTGACCTTCCAGATCTTCGCGGAGCACCACGTCCGACTTCAACGATTCGAACGGGTCCGTGATGACTGGAAGCTCTTCGTATTCGACCTCGACCAGTTCAACGGCATCTGCCGCGACATAGCGATCTTCGGCCACGACATAGGCAACTTCCTGGCCCTGAAACAACACCTTGCCATCGGCCAGCACCATCTGCTTGTCACCGGCCAGTGTCGGCATCCAGTGCAATCCCAAAGGCGACAGGTCTTCGGCGGTCAAAACGGCGATCACGCCGGGCAGTGCCAAGGCCGCCTCTTTGTTCACGCTGACGACGCGGGCATGTGCGTAGGGGGAGCGCACAAAATCGCCAAACAGCATCCCGTCCAGCTTGATGTCATCAACGTAATTACCCTTGCCTTGAGTGAAACGCACGTCCTCGACGCGCTTTCGGGCGCAGCCCAAACCTTTAAGGTTGGCAGCGCGTTCTTCGGGGGTCAGGGTCTGGTCGGTCATTCCGCGGCCTCCTTCTGTGCATTGAGCAAATCAGCCGAGGCCGAGATCGCTTTGACGATATTCTGGTATCCCGTGCAGCGGCACAGGTTTCCGGCCATGCCGAAACGGATTTCCTCCTCGGTCGGGTTCGGGTTTTCCTGCAGCAGACGATGCGCCCGGGTGATCATGCCCGGCGTGCAGAACCCACATTGCAGCCCGTGATGTTCGCGGAACATTTCCTGCAACACTCCAAGGCTGCCATCATCATTGGTCAGCCCCTCAACGGTTGTGATCTCAGAACCGTTTACCTGCGCTACAAAGGCGGTGCAGGATTTGACCGACTTGCCGTCGATATCCACCGTGCAGGCACCGCAATGGCTGGTTTCACACCCGATATGCGGGCCGGTGATTTTCAGGTCTTCCCGCAGGAAGTGGATCAGCAGCGTGCGCGGCTCGGCCAGACCGTCAACCTGCTTGCCGTTTACGGTCAGTTTGACATGCATTTTCGACATTGGTTCCCTCCCCCTCAGCCCGCGCGGCTTTGCGCACGGTCGATGGCGCGGCGCAGCACCACGGCTGCCACGTGTTTCTTGAATTCGACGGGGCCGCGGTTATCAGCGACCGGATCGATTGCGTCTAGCATTGCGGCAACGCACCCTTCGACATCACCCCCGGCCAGCGCGGTGCTGGCCTCATCCGACCAGATGGGCGTGTCGGCCAGATTGGTCATCGCAACCGAGGCCTGACCGTTGCCAACCATCACAGCCGCGGCGGCGGTCGCATAATCCCCTATCTTGCGCTTTTGCTTTTGATAGGCCTGCCCCACGCCTGCACCCGGCACAGGGATCGAAATCCGGATCAGGATTTCTTCGTCTTCGCGGGCGGTGAAATACGCGGCCTCATAAAAATCACGCGCGGCAACTGTCCGGTTCCCGTCCGGGCCGGACAATTCAAACGAGGCGTTCAAGCATTGCATCAGACCCGGCATGTCATTGCCCGGGTCACCATTGGCTACATTACCACCGACAGTGCCCATGTACCGCACTTGCGGATCCGCAATCTGAAGCGCCGCCTCGCGGATCAACGGAATGGCTTCGGCCAGACCGCTGTGGGTGATCAGCTCGTGCTGCGTGACCATCGCACCCAAAGTAACGGTGTCTGGCCCGACCTCTATTCCCTTAAGCTCTTCAATGGCCTGAAGATCGACCAGATGACCCATCTCGGCCATCCGAAGCTTCATCATCGGGATCAGGCTGTGCCCGCCCGCGATCACGCGCGCCTCGTCCCCGTATTCCTGTAGAATGCCGATGGCCGAGGCAATGTCGCCTGGCCGGTGATACTCAAAGCCGGCTGGTATCATGTTTTTCCTCCCTGGGTCCGGGCAATATGCCTTGGCGGACCTGAGGTAAGGAAAGAACGGCGGATTTAACTGATCCAGTTAAGGAAAACGGAGCGCGCGACTTGTTTCACGAAATGCGAAAGAACTGCACGAGTTGCGCCTACACCCCCAGTGCTTCGCGAATACCAGTCAGGCGGGACCGGCTGACCGGCACCTTGCTCAGCGCGTCAACACCATCGAAATAACAGGTGCCGTTGTCCTTGTGACGTTCAAAGCGCGAGACGTGTTTCGGGTTCACCAGATAACTGCGATGCGCCCGCAGGAACCCTTCGGGCAAAAGCCGCGTTTCCGCATCGGTGATCGACCAGGGGCAGAAAAGTTTCTCTGCGTCCATATAGAGTACCGTGTAATGCCCTTCGGCCCGAATTGCGGCGATCCGGGCGGGATGAGCAAATAAGGTCTGGCCTTCGCGCTCATACGGAACACCAGCGCGCATTGGGGCGGGTTCCAACACAGGTCCCGAGGCAGGTGCAGTCACGGGCTTTGGCTCTATGAACGTGATACCGGTCAACAGGAAAGCACCACAGATCAGAAAGACGGATACCGTCACCCCCATCGCCAAAACCTGATTATCCAGCGCAGGACCCGCACCACCCAGGCTGTCGCTCGCGACGAAATCCGTAAGGCCCGTGGCAACAAAATGCATGGTGAACACCGCCAGCCCGAAACAAACCGTGCCGAGCAGGATGTTTCGTTGAGTCCGGTTGCCATAAGCCACCCAAAAAGCGGCGACAGACAAGATCACTGATGCCAGCGCTGACAGAACAACATCGAAAATGTCATAGACGGGGCGGCAAAGCTGCATACCAGCCATCCCGACATAGTGCATCGCGACGATGCCCAGTCCGACAATCACACCAGATCCGATCATCGTCTGAACCGAACGAGGCCGGAAATGCAGCAGCAGCAACGCCAGCCCTACCATCAGGATCGCGACCAGTGCCGACATCAGGGTGATCAGGGCATCATAGTAGAACAGGATTGGCAGTTGCAGCCCCAGCATCGCCACGAAATGCATCGACCAGATGCCGCCGCCCAGAATGACAGCGGCCAATGCCACCACGAACTTGCGCCGCTGGCTATCCAGCCTGGACGCGCCATGCGTCAGGTACAGACCCGTGAACCCGGCCATGAGCGCCACGGCAAGCGAAGCCACCACCAACCAAGTGTTGTGAGAGTAGTCCAGCATTTGGATTTGAACGCCCTCCCCGACGCGAGGATGACGTTAGCAAACCTAATTGATTGCGACAATTCACAGTTAACAACAGCAGGGCTCAGACCTGTTTCTGAGCCTCTGCATCGTCCGCGACCTCTACGGCATCAACTGTGACTTCAACCACATCGTCGTCTTCCGCAGTCTCGACTGTTTCGGGTTCTTCAGTCTGGCTCTCAAGTGCACCGACGATCAAAGGCAACATGTGAACCCCGGTTGCAGTTGCAATCTCTGGAGTCTGTGGCGTCTGCCAGCTGAGCGTATCGAAGCTGTGGCAGTTCTGACAGACAGGTCCCCATTCGGGTTGAATGTCATGACAGTTGTCGCACACCCATTGCGGGCCGCGCGGCGCGTTCAGTGCCTTGGCAAGCCAACCTTGCACAACAGCGTCCGTGGCACCCTCGCCGCGCTCAACGGCAGCCATCAATGTATAGGCCCGCGCATCACCTCGTTTTTCGACAACATCACCCAAGGCACGGCGGGCTTCGGGAAAGTCTTCGGCCACAATGTTCAGCTCGGCTAGGATCAAACGGGTTTCCATGTTTTCAGGATGAATGCGCGTCAGTGCCGTGAAACGCCTGACCCTTTGTTCCGGGGTTTCATCCGGCTCGATCTCGGCAAAGGCATGGGCCAGATCCGGATGCGGACGAACCTCCCACGCTTTTTTCAGGATCTTGGTCGCTGCCCGGGACTTCCCCTTGGCGATATACGCGCGGGCCGCCATTGCGGCAGCAGGCACCAGATCGGGCGACAGGCGATTGGCTTCGATCGCGCGCTCCTGTTGCTCGACAGTTGCGCCTTCATCCAGGATTCCTTTGGCTTCAGACAGCGCCAGAACCGCATCGCGGCGTTTGAATACGTCGCGCGGCAGATACCCGGCTTTCAATTTGGACGTCAGCGTCGACCGGGCACCGGCCCAATCCTGCGCCTTGGTCTGTAAATTCAGCAGAACATCCTGTGTCTCTTCGTGGCGGGGTTTTATGGCCAGTGCCTTTTCGGCCAGCTTGCGGGCGGTTTCATCATCCCCTTCGGCCAGCTTCTGTTTCATGATACCGCGCACACCGACAAACCGGGTCGCACTGTTTGTCACCAGTTTCTTGTAAGTGTCCGAAGCTTTCTTGGTGTCACCCGTCATCTCGGCAGCCTGGGCCACCAGAAGATCCGTCAATTCCGGCTTGTTCAACAGCTTTTCGGCCTTACTGGCCTTGGTCATGGCTATGCGCCCTTCGCCTGAGGCCAACGCCATCAACCCATCGGCCAGCGCCTGATAGCCGCGCTGTTCTCGACTGCGATCGAAATACCGCGACAGAGCGGTTTCGTCGCCGTTGAGGAATTTGAGCGTCGCAACCAACAGGCTGAGCAGTTTGAAGAACAGCCAGACCGCAAGCACCAGAACACCCAACGCAATCACCGACTGAAGCGGCCCAAGGGTGAATTCCGTGCCGGCGACGGTGATCTGCACCCCACCGCTGGTTTGCATCAGGAAGTGACCGCCCAGCGCCAGCAGGCCGATAATCGCAACAAAAACGAGGATCTTAAACAATGACCACAGCATGGCAGGTCCTTCAGTTCGAGTTCGGGCTGGAAGCCAGCGTATTCACGGCGTCAACGGCGGCGGCTCGTGTCCCGGCCGCCTGCTCCCAATCGGCCATCGCAGCCTGCGCCACTTCGGGAAGTGATTTCAGTTCGTTCAACGCTTTGGTCAGGTCGCCATCTGCCAGTGCAGCCTGCGCGCGCGACAGAACAGCGTCTGGACTATCACCTTCCTGAGGCGTGACGGAACGGGCACCCGTTTGACGTTGCAGGAAGGCGACCAAACCCGTTCCTTTGTCAGACTCGCGCGCCTCGGCCAATGCATTTCGCGCAGCAGGCTCGAACGACGCCCGAAGCGCGGTCAGAGTTTCCACGCCTTTTTCCGACGGGCCGGACAGGGCGTCCGGCACACTCACGCCGCCTGCCTTCAATTCAGCAACCAATTCCGAAAAAGGCTGGCCGGTGTCCAGCTGCCCACGCAGACGCGCCAGAATGGCAGCATTCGTTGCGGCTTGTGCTTCTGCCGAGGCTTTCGCTTCAAGAGCCTGCGCGTCCGAAACCATTTTTTCGACTTCAACCCGTTGAGCTGCCAGCGAGTCCTGAAGTTTCTTCAGTTCCGCCTCAAACGCGGCAGTTGCCTCGGGTGAAGCCGTGGAGGCAATCGGGGCTTTTTCCAGCGCGGCGATCCGGTCCGTCAATGGCGCGACCTCACCGGACAGCGCATCAACCGAGGATTTTACCGTGCTCAGGTCGCCTTCAACCGGTGTCAGCTTGTCCGACAATGCTTTGATCTGATCTGCCAGTCCAGACACATCAGGGCCGTTTGCAAGCGCCTGTGACAGCTTGGCGATCTGGTCCGATTGTTCTGTCAGCTTTGCTTCCAGCGCCGCCAGCGCCCCCGAGTTGTCCGGGCCGGTTGGCAACAGCCCTCCATTGCCCAGCGCGAAACCTGCAACGGCAGCTAGCGCCCCACCCAACAGGGCCGGAACGAAACCGCCGCGTTTTTCGACTACGCGTTCGACGGTCTTTTCATCGACCGGGGCTTCGGCTTCGGCTTCGGCTTCGGCTTCGGCTTCGGCTTCGGCTTCGGCTTCGGCTTCGGCTTCGGCTTCGGCTTCGGACAGGTCTTCTTCTACAGGTTCAGCCGGGTCAACAGGCGTATCTTCCTGCCGCAGATCAGTTTCAACTGCATCATCCGCTACGAGGGGTTCCACCGGCTTTTGATCGGATTTCTTCTTACCAGCCACCGCAATATTCCCCTTATCGAATCCAAATTCAGATGAATAACAGCCCAGGTTAAGTTAATCGGGGACCTCGCCACCCTCAACCCGCAACACATGTTTCACAAGCTTTTTAACAGCTTTACGCATTTTCTTGGGTGTCGGATGTTTTGCGATCTTCAGGTGCTCATAGCCCAAGGAATAAAGGGGATCAGCCGTAGCCTGGCTGATCGCAACCAGCCAAAGGGGGGCCGATCCGGCCCAGATATCGGCAAAATGTCGCGCCGTGCGCGGCGAGAAAAGCGGAGCAATTATCGGCAGATTTCCTCTGGCGGCCTCGGTTGCCTCGGGTGTTAGCGGCAACAACCGCTGCTGATAGACCGGCTGTTCCCGAACGGTCAGACCAGATTCGGTCAGGCGGCCAGCGACATTGCCCCGTGTATGCTCACCCCGCAGGTGCAAAAGGGGGCTTTTGGGCCGATGCTTGAGCAGATGCCCGGCCAATTCTTCCGCCGTGGTTCCGACCATCTTGGCCTGCCACCCATACCCTTTCGCGGTACCGGTTGTTGCGGGTCCCACGCAATAGGCCGGCAGAGTTCGGTCAACACCTTTCGAGACCGCAGCATTCACCGCATTGGCCGATGTAAAGATCAATCCTTTTACACCTTTGGTATCCACTGCAACTGGCAGAGGCCGGATTTCCATGATCGGCGAATAGAGGACCTGAACCCGGGACCTGATGCGGGTTGGCAGCTGCTCGACAAACCTTTCCGAGGCGGAGCGAGGGCGGGTCATCAACAAAAACAACGTGTGGCGCCTTGACCCTTCAGGATTGTTTGCATCCGCGCAGGGTGATACCCCGCCGTATATACATGATGCAACGGATCAGGGTGATGGTGCAAACACTTACCGTATTGGGTTTGGAAAGCAGCTGTGACGACACAGCCGCAGCCGTCGTGCGCCAGACCAAGGGTGCCAAAGCCGAAATCCTGTCTTCTGTGGTGCACGGTCAAACCGATCTGCACAGCGCCTTTGGCGGCGTCGTGCCCGAGATTGCAGCCCGTGCGCATGCCGAAAAGCTGGATGTCTGCGTTGTGCAGGCGCTGGACGCTGCTGGTCTGTCGCTGCGCGACATGGACGCTATTGCCGTCACCGCCGGGCCCGGTCTGATCGGAGGGGTCATGTCCGGTGTCATGTGCGCCAAGGGGCTGAGTGCGGCTACGGGCCTGCCGTTGATTGGCGTCAATCATCTTGCAGGTCACGCCCTGACGCCCCGCCTGACGGACGACATCGCCTTCCCTTACCTCATGCTTCTGGTGTCGGGCGGCCATTGCCAATACCTGATCGCCCATGGCCCCGAGCAGTTTACCCGCCTGGGCGGCACCATCGACGATGCGCCAGGGGAAGCTTTTGACAAGACCGCTCGCCTGCTGGGCCTGCCGCAACCCGGCGGCCCGTCTGTCGAGGTTGAAGCCCGTGATGGCAACGCCCAGCGGTTCCGCTTTCCCAGGCCACTGCTGGACCGGCCCGGCAGTGACTTGTCTTTCTCGGGGCTGAAAACAGCGCTGATGCGGATGCGCGACCAGATCGTGGCCGTCAAGGGTGGACTGACCCGTCAGGACCGTGCTGATCTGTGCGCAGGATTCCAGCAGGCCATAGTGGACACATTGGCCGAGAAAACCCGCCGCGCGATTGATCTGTACCTTGATCACAACCCTGTTGATCCCGTTGTCGCGGTCGCCGGTGGGGTAGCAGCGAATTCGGCTATTCGGACGGCGTTAGAGTCTGTTTGCGCCCAGAAAGGCGCCCGATTCACGGCACCTCCGCTGGCTTTGTGCACGGACAATGCCGCGATGATTGCCTATGCGGGCCTCGAACGCTTTCGCGCCGGCGCGCGCGACGGTCTGGACCTGACTGCCCGCCCCCGCTGGCCGCTGGATCAACACAGCCCGGCAATGCTGGGCAGCGGTAAGAAAGGGGCCAAGGCATGAACGTCTCTGTCCTGGGATCCGGAGCGTTTGGGACCGCTTTGGCGATCTCGCTGTCAGGCAGCGGGCCGGTAACACTGTGGTCCAGAAACGCCGATCAGGCGCGGCAGATGCATGAGACGCGCGAAAACTCCATCAGGCTGCCTGGTGTTAGCTTACCCATGGACATCACTGTAACCGCAAATATCGCTGAGGCGTCGAAAGCTGACATTCTGCTTTTGGCCGTTCCCATGCAGCAATTGCGTAGCGCCTTGCAAGATCACGCCCCGGTGCTGCACGGCAAGACACTGGTCGCTTGCTGTAAGGGGATAGAGTTGGATTCTGGCCTCGGGCCCGTTGCGGTCATCAGGGATGTTGTCCCCGATGCCCCGATCGCTTTACTGACAGGACCCAGTTTTGCTGATGACATAGCGCGAGGCTTGCCCACTGCGTTAACGCTGGCTTGCGGTGATACGAATCTTAGCAAAGCTTTGCAGACCGAGCTGGCCACTGCGAATCTGCGCCTCTATCGGACCACTGACACCATAGGCGCTGAACTTGGCGGGGCGCTGAAGAACATCATGGCTATCGGTTGCGGCGCAGCAATCGGTGCGGGGCTGGGGGACAGCGCCCGTGCCGCGTTGATGACTCGCGGTTTTGCGGAAATGCAGCGCTTTGCCGCCCTGCGTGGCGCGCGCCCTGACACCCTGATGGGCTTGTCCGGGCTTGGAGATCTGGTGTTGACCTGTTCCTCAGAGCTGTCCCGAAACTACCGTTTTGGCCTTAGTTTGGGTCTGAACCAACCATTTGACCAACATACTACCGTCGAAGGCGTTGCCACCGCGCGCGCTATGTCAGAGATTGCCGTCAAAGAAGGGCTGGACATGCCCATCAGTACAACTGTGGCGGATCTGAGCCATGGTGCCTACAGTGTGACCGAGGCCATCCAAAACCTGCTCAATCGCCCACTCAAGGAGGAATAACATGCTGATCGCACTCATCGCCCGTGACAATGCCGGGGCGCTGCAAACCCGGCTGGACAATCGCGCGGCCCATCTTGCCTATATCGAAGAAACGGGTGTTGTATCGCAGGCAGGGCCGCTGCTGGATGGCGACGCCATGATCGGTTCGCTGGTTGTACTCGACGTCGAAGATCTGGCTGCCGCGCAAAACTGGGCAGATAATGACCCCTATGCGAAGGCGGGATTGTTCCAGTCGGTTGAGCTGATTCCCTGGAAAAAGGTGATCGGCTGATGGCATATTGGCTTTTCAAGTCCGAACCTTCGACCTGGAGCTGGGAACAGCAAATGGCCAAGGGGGATAAGGGCGAGGAATGGGACGGTGTGCGCAACTATCAGGCGCGCAATTTCATGCGTCAGATGGCCATTGGGGATTGGGGGTTCTTCTACCACTCTCAAAAGGACAAATCGGTTGTGGGTATTGTCGAGGTATGCGCCGAGGCACATCCCGACAGTTCCACCGATGATGAGCGCTGGGAATGCGTGGATATCAAGGCCGTCCGGTCCTTTTCCAAGCCAGTGACACTGGACCAGATAAAGGCCGACGAACGGCTTGCCGACATGGTGCTGGTGAAAAACTCTCGTTTGTCGGTGCAGCCGGTAACTGACGATCAATGGAAGGCGATCTGCGCCTTGGGTGAAGCGCAGCCGGATTGACTTGCCGACCCGTATCAGGTGCAAAACTTCTCAAACGTCCGGCAAGGTGTTATGTTTCCAAGGGTTACGCCGGGTGGGGACCTGAACGTTATGATTGCTCTGGTCGTAACCGCTTGGTGTTGTTCGGATAAATTCGATATGTTTTGAAAGTTTGAACCCCGTGTCTGACACTGAAAACGGCAACGGGACGCTCGATAACACCGTTGCTGCGAAAAGCGCGAAAACCTGGGAAGCGCGCCTGAAAGAAGCGCGGGAAAAACGCGCGTCAGTGCTTGCGAAGGCGCAAGAAGAGACGTCGGAAGAACCTGTTTCGACATCTGTCCAGACAGACGAACCACCCCCGCCGGATGATACAGATACAGAGCAGATCGTTTCCGAGCGGGTCCGCTCGCTAAATCTGGACAAACCGCGCGTCAGAAAAAAAAGGAAAACTCGGGTCGCGTTAGTACTGGTTGCCCTTTTGTGTGGGGCCGCCTTGCAATGGGTCATTGCAAATCTTTTAGATGAGTGGCCGCCCGCAGATGCAGAAGACCAGGCCGTTCTGAATGCGCTTTCTGAAACCTTTCTGGTCCCCGAAGAACAGCCTGAGGCTGCAACCACCAGCATGCCGGACGCAAAAGACGCCCCTACGCCAGAGGATCTGTTGGTTTCGGGGCCTCCTGAGCCCGAGCCTCATTCAATCCCCGCCGACGTCAGCGAACCCTTGGACGAGCCAAATAGCCGGTCAGTCGATCCGGTAACTTTGGATCAATCCGATGTAACCCCTTCCCAGGAGACGGAAAGCGCTGTCATGCCGGAAAGCGAGTTTACAACCGGCCCGAATCCTGAAGCGGCAACGGAGAAGCCGGAGATTTCCTTAACACCGCCCAGGATTTTCATTCCGGCCCAGTTGGAACCCACGTTGGCCGTCACAACTGCTTCAGACATTCATGCCGCGATTCCGGCCTGGTATGATTCGCGACTTCGCAATCCCAATCCGCTGAACAAGGGCGGGTTATCGCAAGTGTCGCAGATAGCCCATGATCCTATTCCGCCAGAGATCGATACACCGGCCAATCGGCCCTACACCGAGGTGAAACCGCTGCCTGTGACTCCGGTCATTGATCTTGAGGTCTCGCTTTTTGTACCGTCGAGAGTTTCGCAAGAGACCAGCAACCGGGCGTTGGAACTGCTTGCCCGAAGTCAGGCAACAGTGGTGGCAACAGCTCGGGTGGGATACCGGGTCCGAGAAACCCAGGTCCGGTTTTACCATCCCGATGACGCCGAAAACGCTGCCATGGCCGCCGATGCACTTGGGGGTATCGCACGGGATTTCACAAGCTCGGGCAGCAAGACGCGCCCCGGGCGGATCGAGGTTTATCTGGAAGGCAGCGGCGGAAATGTGGACGACAATTCTACGGTTCAACCTGACAACGCAGAAAGCCTCATCGCGCGTATTTTGAGAGAGTTCAGATGATAAATGAGGGAAGGTTCTGACGATACAGAACCTTCCCTACCCCCGCGTGCTCCCTACTCACCACACGCATATGGAAATGTCTGGTTCTGACCGTCCTGGTCACGGTTTGACCTTAACCCAACCGCACCCGGCGTTTCAAACGCCAAGTCCTTAAAAAACAACTCAAATACAAAACGCCTGCCGGGTAGACGACAAGCGTTTAAGGAATGCGCGGTAAGATCAGCCGTAAACGGCTTCTTTTCCGAAATGCTTGGTCAGCATGTAATAAACCACGGCGCGGTATTTGTTGCGCTCAGACATGCCATAGGTTTCCATAGCTTTGTTGATCGCTGCCATCAGCTCTGGGCCATCTGACAGGCCCAGTTTCTTGATCAGGAAGTTATTCTTGACGGTTTCCAATTCGGACTCCTGGCTGGCTGCAACAGTTGCCGCATCTGCGTCATAGATCGCCGGGCCGCAACCGATTGTGACCTTGGTCAACAGGTTCATATCGGGGTTCATCCCACATTTGTTCTTCAGATCTTCAGCGTATTTGGCGATCAACTCGTCGCGCTTGCCCATGTCCCAATCTCCTTTATCCGTTAATCCGGCACCAATCACCGATAGCCGAGACTAGACGTGTCACAGGTCAGCCCAAAAGGATAAAATATCGCGTTTCCTCCCCCTTAACCGGGGCTGGAATGCACAGGATGCAAGACCTATCTGCAATACCCCCAGCCCGAACCTTGCAGGTGAAAATGGTCCGCGTGCAAGCGATTGAAGTCCGGGCCCAGAACCACACGAAACCAGTCGCACGCGCCCCGCCAGATTTTCCGCAGAAATGCAGGTTCGGGTCCGGTGCCCTGCCAGTTATTTAACAGGGTCAGCACGCGGCCATCGGTCGTCACCACACCGATGATATCGATCGAGTCCGCACGGGCATGGCTGCTCCATCCATTGTTTTCACCCTGCAGGGTGCGCATGCGCCTGCAATTGTAACTTCCGACATGGCGCAATCGGGCAATACCGGTTCCAAGCAGTTCGTGCGCGGCCGGCTGCACGACATGGTGTTCCCACATCGCCAGCCGCAATGTTGTGGCGCAACTGGTTTCGATGGCTTCGATATGCGAGGTAGCCAGTCGGGTCAGAAGGCCGCGTGCGGCAATGCCACAGCTCTGATCAACGACCAGACCCTCCATCGCCTCGAAATGAACGCCCGCTTCGGCCAACGTAGCCCGACACTGGGTTTCATCCGCCACGGTGCGGTTCAGTTGATATCGGGTGACCGGCGTCACCGGTGCGCTGACCTTCAGGTCGCGCAACGGGTTCCAGTGCGATGGCACAGGTGTCTTTGGATGCGCCAACAGCACCCAGCCGCCGCCGCCCAGCACGATCACCACAACCAAAATCCTGAAAACGAAGAACGCCGCCAAGTAAAGAAACCGGCGGCGTCCGTTATTCTGTGTCATCGTCAGACGACAATCAGTAGCGATAGTGTTCCGGCTTGTACGGACCTTCTGGCTTGACGCCAATATAAGCGGCCTGATCCGCATCCATCTGCGTCAGCTTCACTCCGATGCGATCCAGATGCAGGCGGGCTACTTTTTCGTCCAGATGCTTGGGCAGGATGTAGACCTTGTTCTCGTACTGGTCACCTTTGGTGAACAGCTCGATCTGTGCCAGAACCTGGTTAGTGAACGAGGCCGACATCACGAAAGACGGGTGACCTGTGGCGTTACCAAGATTCAGCAGACGGCCTTCTGACAGCAGGATCAGACGGTTGCCCGAAGGCATCTCGATCATGTCCACCTGCTCCTTGATGTTCGTCCACTTGTGGTTCTTCAGGCTGGCCACCTGAATCTCGTTGTCGAAGTGACCGATATTGCCGACGATGGCCATGTCCTTCATCTCGCGCATATGCTCAATGCGGATCACGTCCTTGTTGCCGGTGGTGGTGATGAAGATATCCGCGCTGTCAACTTCGTCTTCCAGCAAGGTCACTTCGAACCCGTCCATCGCAGCCTGCAGCGCGCAGATCGGGTCAACTTCGGTCACCTTCACGCGCGCACCTGCACCGCGCAAGCTGGCGGCCGAGCCCTTGCCCACGTCGCCATAGCCGCAAACCACAGCAACCTTACCGGCCATCATGGTGTCGGTGGCGCGGCGGATACCATCGACTAGCGATTCCTTGCAGCCGTATTTGTTGTCGAATTTCGACTTTGTGACCGAGTCATTCACGTTGATCGCCGGGAACGGCAGGTGGCCGTCTTTCACCAGCTGATACAGACGGTTCACGCCGGTGGTGGTTTCCTCGGACACACCCTGAATCTGATCACGCATCTTGGTGAACCAACCGGGGCTGGCCGCCATGCGCTTGGCGATCTGCTTCTTGATCACCTCTTCCTCTTCCGAACCCGGAACTGGGATGATGTCTTCGCCCGCTTCGGCACGTGCGCCCAGCAGGATGTACAGGGTCGCGTCGCCACCATCGTCAAGGATCATGTTCGGGCCGTCTTCGAACAGGAAGGATTTATCCAGGTAATCCCAATGCTCTTCCAGTGTTTGACCCTTGATGGCGAAGACAGGAATGCCCGCCTCGGCAATCGCGGCGGCGGCATGGTCCTGCGTCGAGAAGATGTTGCACGACGCCCAGCGCACATCCGCACCCAACGCCACCAACGTTTCGATCAGAACACCGGTCTGGATGGTCATGTGCAGCGATCCAACGATACGCGCACCTGTCAGAGGCTTGCTTTCCCCATATTCCGCACGCAGGGACATCAGTCCCGGCATCTCGGTTTCGGCAATATCCAATTCCTTGCGGCCGAACCCGGCCAGCGAAATGTCTTTAACGATATAGTCCACGGCCATCAGGCGCTCCATTTTCGGTAAGTCACAGTCCCGGCTGCCCCTAACATTCCTTGGGGCAGGTGGCAACTTTGAAGACAATTACCGGAAGCCTGGTGGCCGCTTTCAGCTTGGCGTGCCTTCGACTTTTATCTTTGGTATCGCTTCAAAAAAATCGGTGCCAACGGCAACAATACAACTGATCCCGTCCGCATTGGTTACCAAAACGGTATAACTGCCCGTTTCCTTCGAGGCCCAGACTTCCATCACCGACTGTGCGCTGCGTGTCTTTTGCAAACCACCAAAGGCCAATTCTTCGGCGTAGTTTTCCTGCAATTTGGTGACAATGTCGTCGCGTTCCGCGCAACTCCGGGCAAAAGCTGGCGGGGCGGTCGCGGCCATTCCAAAGGTCAGGGCAATGGCGAATAAACGCTTGAACATGACAAACTCCTATCGTTTCGCGTTTCACAGTCGAGAGGAGCACACCGGGAGAAGCATGTGCCCCCCTCGGTTTTGATGTCGGGATCATGGCGCGCCGTTTCAAAGCACAAATGCTCAAGAAACTGTTGGCAGCAAGTGATCCAGACAGGTACATCATAACACAAAAATATGGCGCAATCGCGTCCGGTCAGGCGAGGCATAGCAAAATGGCAACACAACCCAGAGCATGGCAGCGCATGTTATCGGGGCGTCGGCTGGACTTGCTGGACCCGACCCCGGTGGATATCGAGATCGAAGATATCGCGCATGGGCTTGCTTTTGTGGCGCGTTGGAACGGGCAGACACGCGGCGATTTCGCCTATTCCGTCGCCGAGCACTCCCTGTTGGTTGAGGAGCTCTTCGGCAGAATTGCCCCCAAGACACCCGTCAAATGGCGGTTGGCAGCCCTGTTACATGACGCGCCGGAATACGTGATTGGTGACATGATTTCCCCGGTCAAATCCGCTGTGGGCCCCGGTTACGGCGCCTTGGACGACCGGCTGGCGGCGGCGATCCACATTCGGTTCGGCCTGCCCGCTGAGGTGCCAAAAGCGGTGAAACGGCAGATCAAGAAGGCCGACAAGATCAGTGCCTGGATGGAGGCCACCCAGATCGCGGGCTTTTCCGAGGCAGAGGCAACGAAATTCTTTGGTCGCCCGGATAAAGCGGTGATGGAGGGATTGGAGATCACGCTGAGACCACCAGTTAAGGTGCGGCGGGCATTCTCTGATCGGTATAAAGCGTTGTTAGCTCGGCTCTAGGATGCACTATGGGAACTGTGTCGGCTTCGAATCCAACCGGCACACGAGAAGAATCTAAGGCGATCCGGCTTGAATTGATCAATCCACAAGTTTCTAATCTTCGGGTATCTGGGAGATTTGCGAGAATGAGTGTCCTCCGCAGTTTTGCCGCGCCACGGGGCGCAACAATCTTTCAACCAGGTCAACCATGTCCAGGCTTCATCATTCTGTCAGAAGGATCAATTCGTGTAACACTTACAGGCCCCAGCGGACGGGAAGTGGTCCTATATCGTGTCACACCGGGCGACGTATGCCTCCAGACTTTGTCATGCCTGATAAAGGACGAGGCCTACGGTGCCGAAGGTGTTGCAGAGACCGACCTGACCGGGCAAATCGTGCTGGCTCACGAGTTTCGAAAGAAGCTCGCCGAGGACGCTGAGTTCCGAGATATGATTATGTTGTCCGTTTCCTCGCGGTTTTCGGAGTACCAGCAGTTGATTGAAGATGTGGCGCTCACAAGCTTCGATGCGCGGCTCGCCAAGGCGTTGATAAGGCTTGCGTCTTCAGACAGTAGGGTGAAGGCAACCCACTCCGAACTGGCAAGCGAAACAGCCTCAGGCCGCGCCTACGTGTCTCGCAGATTGGCGGAGTTCGCGAAGAAAGGCTGGGTAAAGCAGCATGAGGACGGCATCGCTATACTCGATCGCAAGGAACTGGAACATGTTGCCGCAGGTTAGCGGTGACTCTGTCACCGTCTCTCGGCGACGCAACAGGTTAGAGTTGCGCGACAATCAACCAAGGAGGATTTAATGATGTCCAGAAATGAGGGAACACTTGATCGCACACTGCGTATCATTCTTGGCCTTGTGCTGCTGTCTTTGATCTTTGTCGGCCCTCAGACGATGTGGGGGCTTATCGGCATCATCCCACTCATCACAGGTCTGGTTGGCGTTTGCCCGATCTATTCCGCTTTAGGGATCAAGACGTGCAGCGTGAAAACGAACTAATGGAAGCTGCATATCTCGGTATTGGGGGCGACGCCACGCCCTCATAGATGCTCAAGCTGAAGCCAGTTCACATTGGCGTCGGCGTGCCAAATGGACCGAGGGCGATCTCAGAATCTTGCGGACCTCGTAGGTCCGCTTCGTCCCGAAAAGCAGACCCGACTGGCATCGTCTGAACAAAACCCTGTTTCAGATTGAACCAAAATCGTTTGTGCTTACCGCGGGCTGCGCTTCGCCAGTATCCGCTGCAAGGTCCGGCGGTGCATGTTCAACCGCCGTGCGGTTTCGCTGACATTCCGGTCGCACAGCTCATAAACCCGCTGGATGTGCTCCCAACGCACGCGGTCCGCGCTCATCGGGTTTTCCGGCGGCGGGGGCAATTCGTCACCCTTGGCCAGCAGCGCATTGGTGATGTCGGTGGCGTCGGCGGGTTTCGACAGATAATCGGTTGCGCCGATTTTTACCGCAGCGACTGCGGTCGCAATCGCCCCGTACCCGGTCAGAACCACAACCCGGCTGTCAGGGCGCTTTTCGCGCAGAACCTCAACCACATCCAGACCGTTGCCATCCTCCAGTCGCAAGTCAACAACTGCGTAAGCCGGTGGGCGGGCGGTGGAAATTGCGCGACCTGCGGCGACGGATCCTGCGGTTTCAACCTCGAACCCACGCTTTTCCATGGCCTTGGCCAAACGTCTCAGGAACGGCTCGTCATCATCCACCAAAAGCAAGGATTTGTCAGGGCCGATATCAAGCTGAGAACTGTCTGCCATATGTTAGGTCTTTCCGCTATTTCATGCCTTTGGCTTAAACATGAGTAATAGCAGCGCAGAAACAAAGGTCAAACAACCTTGTTAAGGCGCGGCCTGGTCCAGAAAGCACCCGACCTTGTCCGCCATCTGTTCGGCGGTGTCATCGCGCTTGAAGAATTCAAGGAAACCATGTTCGGGCGTCACCAGATAGGTGAAGGTGGAATGGTCAACAAGGTAGAATTCGTCGCTTTTATCCTGTGCCTTGTAATAGGTCTTGTAAGCCTTGCTCGCCGCCCTGACCTGTTCGGGCGAACCGGTCAACGCAATCGTCTTGCCGCCAAGATTGAAGGCATAATCATCCACAACCTCGGGCGTGTCCCGTTCGGGATCGATCGAGATGAACAGCGCCGTTGCCGACTGCCCGCGCTGGTTCAGGATATCCACGGCCTCAACATTGCGGGACATGTCAAACGGGCAGACATCGGGGCAGAATGTATAGCCGAAATAGACAAGTGTGGGTTCGGTTATCACGTCTTTGTCGGTCACCGTCTCACCCTTGCCATTCACCAGTTCAAACGGCCCGCCGATAGCAGCGGTCCCCCCGGCGATCTGCCCGGATCGGCACTGTGCAAACTGGTCGCCGGAACCGCCCCCACGCGTCAAAAGCCACATCGCACCAAGACCGATGGCCAGAACGAGAGTTGCAAGAATTGCGTATAGGCGGGTCATTTCGGTTTTCCGGTCGCAAGGAGTTGTTGATCGTTCCGGCCGGGACACCTAACAAGATGACCAGCCTTTGCAACAGGACATAAGCGACCGATGGCAGATTCCAATCAGACTTTTTGGCGCGGCCAGGAACGCAGCAGCTGGATCCGCCTGCGCACCCTGATCCTGTTGCGATGGGTTGCTATTTTTGGTCAGATCACCGCCATCACCGTGGCCCAGCAATACTATCACGTGCAGCTGGAACTGGGCCTGTGTTATCTGGCCATCGGGATCTCGGTGATGGGTAACCTGACTGCCATTCTGTTGTTTCCACAGAACAAGCGGATGTCCGAGTTCGAAAACTTCCTGATGGTTTTGTTCGACCTGCTGCAACTGTCGATCTTGCTGTATCTGACGGGCGGGCTGAATAACCCCTTTGCGCTTCTGCTTTTGGGGCCGGTCACAATTTCCGCCAATGTGATGAGCACACGGTCGACCTTGATTGTCGGGGCTGTTGCGATTGTTCTGACCACCCTGCTGGCGGAATTCCACCTGCCGCTGCGGACCAACGTCGGGGTGGTTTTGGACATTCCGGAAATCCTGCTGTTTGGCAACTGGGCTGCTATCATTATCGCCATCGTCTTTATCGGTGCTTATTCTCACCGCGTCAGTTCCGAGGTTCAGTCCATGTCCGAAGCGCTGGCTGCCACCCATATGGCACTGGCGCGCGAGCAAAAGCTGACCGATCTTGGCGGCGTGGTCGCCGCCGCCGCGCACGAGCTGGGCACCCCTTTGGCCACGATCAAACTGACGAGTGCGGAACTGATCGAAGAGCTGGATGACCGTCCCGACCTCAAGGAAGACGCCGCCTTGATCCGCGAACAGGCTGATCGGTGCCGCGACATTCTGCGCGATATGGGTCGTGCCGGAAAAGATGACCTGCATTTGCGGCAGGCTCCGCTTTCAACGGTGGTGAACGAAGCCGCCGAGCCACATGTTGACCGGGGCAAGGTCGTTCATTTTTCGGAAGGCCCGGTGCAGGACGGAGACGTGCTGCAACCCTCGATCCTGCGAAAGCCCGAGATTATTCACGGGCTTCGCAACCTGATCCAGAATGCCGTGGACTTTGCCCGCGCGAATGTCTGGGTCGAAGCCGAATGGACAGACAGCAGGATCACCGTCAGCATCATGGATGACGGGCGAGGCTACCCGTCGCACATGATTGGACGCATCGGTGACCCCTTCATGCGCCGCAGACGGGCCGAAGCCGACCTGCGAACCCGCCCGGAATACGAAGGCATGGGGTTGGGACTGTTCATCGCAAAAACGTTGCTGGAACGCAGCGGCGCCGAACTGAAATTCGCAAATGGCACGGATCCGTATCAGCGTCTGACCGATCAAAAAGACAGGACAGGTGCTATCGTCAAGGTCTCGTGGCCGCGCAATCTGATTGACGCGCAAAAGGGCGACACGCCGGTTCCATCCGGTTCCAACAAACGCATTCAGGTATGAGTTAAGGAGCCGTTAACTAATCCTGCCCATAGTCAGCCTGGGTTTGGTTCCACCTTGGGGATATTCATGGCCGACTGGATCATTCTGGCCGCGATCAGCCTGGTATCGGGATGCTTTGCCGTGCAGTGGTTATTGCCACGCCAGACGCGACGCGACGATGTCTTTGGTTTGTTTTCGACAACATCCCTGTTCGATGCGGTATTCCTGTTTGATGGTGATCACCTGATCAGCCACTCCGACATCGCGCTTGCCGGGTTCGAACATGTTGGAAGCTGGCAGGACTTGCGCCGCCTGCTGCAAAGGGATTTCCCCACCTTCCCCGAAACACCCGAAAAGGTTCGTGATCAAAATGTACTGGTAATCTCGGCCATTGATTGCACGGTGGAACGCGAAGTGGTGTGTGAATGGATCGACGGGATTGTCCGCGTGCGTCTGCACGAACCGGCCAGAATCGCTCCGACCGGGTCAAGCGCGCTGAGCGAACCGAGCCGTCTGGCCATGGAACAGGCCCCCTATCCGGTATGGTTGCTGGATCACAACAGCCAGGTGCAATGGTGCAATGCAGCTTATGTCACGCTTGTTCGCCGGGCCCGTGGTCAGGATGCCGATCTGACTGCCCCGCTTTTTCCGGACGCCTCTGATGCGCCGTCGCTCGGAAAATCAAGGGTGGCGGTGGATGTGACAGGAACCAACAGCAAGTTGTGGTTCGACCTGACGCAGATCGGGCAGGACGACGGGCGGTTATGTTACGCCACAGACATCAACGCCATTGTCGAAGCTGAAACTGCGCAACGCAAGTTCGTGCAGACCATGACCAAGACCTTTGCTCAACTTTCGATTGGCCTGGCCATTTTTGACCGCAACCGGCAACTGGCGCTGTTCAACCCAGCCCTGATCGATCTGACAACGCTGCCGCCGGATTTCCTCAGCTGCCGCCCGAATATCAGCAGTTTCTTCGATCGGCTTCGGGATCAGCACATGATGCCAGAACCCAAGAACTACCGCACCTGGCGGCGTCAGATGAACGACCTGCTGGAAGCGGCCGAGGGCGGAAACTATCACGAAACATGGTCGCTTCCCTCTGGCTCGGTTTATTCTGTAAGCGGCAGGCCGCATCCCGATGGGGCCGTTGCGTTTCTGTTCGAAGATATTACTGCCGAAATCACGTTAACGCGCCGCTTCCGGTCCGAGATGGATCTGATGCAATCCATTTTGGACAAGCTGGCCGATGCAATCGCTGTATTTGCCGATGATGGAACCCTGGCCCTTACCAACTACGCCTACGAAAAGCTTTGGGGCAGCGCACAGGAAATCGGCTTTCAGACCGACACCATCACCGATGTCACGCGGCATTGGCAGGACCATTGTGTCGCTACGCCGATCCTTGGAGAGATCCGGAATTTTGTCGAAATGCGGGATAATCGGGCGGAATGGACGGCTGAATTCCGGATGCGGTCAGGTATCACTTTGGACTGCACGGTTTCACCGGTTCATAATGGTGCGACGATCGTGCGGTTTGCACCCGTGGATATTCTGACAAAAACAGCTCCGATGAAACAGATCAGCGCCTGAACCGGGGTTGCAGCCGATTAGGCAGAACGTCATTGTGACGCCATGACGACGACCCCCCAAACCCTGACGTTTATATCGCCCGATGAAACCGCAGATTTCGCGGCCCGTATCGGGTCTTCGCTTGATGCCGGGGATGTCCTGTTGCTTAGTGGTGCAATCGGCAGCGGCAAGACGCATTTCGCACGCAGCCTCATTCAATCACTCATGCCTGAACCGGAAGACGTGCCGTCACCCACATTCACTTTGGTTCAGACCTATGACACCCCGGCGGGTGAGATCTGGCACTGCGATCTTTATCGGCTGAACGCGCTGGAGGAAGTGGATGAACTGGGTTTGGTCGATGCCTTTGACACAGCAATCTGCCTTGTGGAATGGCCGGAAAAGCTGGGCGCACTAGCCCCTGCCGCTGCGTTAAAGCTGGCCTTCGAAACAGACCCTGACACAGAAGAAACCCGCCACGTGTCCTTGTCATGGACCGATCCGAAATGGGTAGAAAAGCTGGAGAGTGCAGGATGACAAACAGGACAATCCTGGCAGAGGCCCTTATTGCGCAAACTCCTTGGGCCGGTGCAACGCGTGCACCACTGGCCGGCGACGCATCGAACCGCAGGTACGAACGCGTGACCGATCCGGTCAGTGGGCGAACGGCTGTCCTGATGGATGCACCACCTGACAAGGGCGAAAGCGTCGAATCGTTTGTGCGTGTTGCCGAGTATCTGCGTTCGATTGGCCTGAGTGCGCCCGAGATTTACGCAGAAGACGCTGAATATGGATTTCTGCTGCTGGAAGATCTGGGTGATGATCTGTTTGCACGCGTCCTGAAAAAAGACCCGTCCAAAGAACGCCTTTTGTACGAGGCCGCGACAGACGTGCTGCTGCACCTGCATCAGGCCCCAATATTGTCGCTACCGTCCTACGACCCGGCCCTGATGACGGACCTGGCGGCGCTGGCGCTTACGAAATATGCCGCGGGCATTCAGGGCAATGTTGATCAGGACGTTCTGGACCGGTTCGAACTTCGGTTTGCTGATATTTTGCACCGTGAAACCTCTGGGGACAAAGTTGTCATTCAAAGGGACTATCACGCGGAAAACCTTCTGTGGCTGCCTGAGCGCGACGGCATAAGGCGCGTCGGATTGCTGGATTTCCAATTGGCCATGCTGGGGCACCCCGCCTATGATCTGGTGTCCTTGCTTCAGGACATTCGCCGCGATGTTTCGGTCGGGACAGAAATGCAGATGATCAACCGCTATATTGCAGGATCAGGTATGGACGATCACGAGTTTCGGACCGCGTACAGCGTATTGGGTGCGCAGCGAAATCTTCGCATCCTTGGCGGTTTTTCGCGGCTGGCAACCGATTACGGCAAGCCGCAATATCTGGACATGATCCCGGCGGTCTGGTCGCACCTCATGCGGGATCTGGAACACCCTGCCCTTGTATCGGTGGCCTCGCTGTTGCACGACGCTCTGCCCCGACCAACACCTCAGAATTTGGCCAGGCTGAGGCCGCAATGACCGGATCGCCCTTTGCCGTAATGTTGTTTGCCGCCGGGTTTGGCACCCGCATGGGCGCGTTGACCAAGGACCGACCCAAACCGCTGATCGAAGTGTCCGGGCGCCCCCTGATCGACCATGCGCTGGACCTTGTCGACAACCTTGGCCCTGTTCGCACAGTGGCAAACGTGCATTACCACGCCGATCAGCTCGACGCGCATCTCGGGCCTAAAGGCATTCTGATATCGCGGGAGGAGCCGGAGATCCTGGAAACCGGCGGCGGGTTGCGCGCAGCCCTGCCATTGCTGGGCACCGACCCTGTGTTCACCCTGAATACCGATGCAATCTGGTCCGGCCCAAATCCATTGAAACTGCTGCAAAACGCATGGGACCCGTCCCGCATGGATGCGCTTTTGATGTGTGTTCCGACTGCGCAGGCCATTGGTCACAACGGGCCGGGTGATTTTACCGCTGATCGGTTGGGGCGGATCACGCGTGGACCCGGATTGGTTTACGGGGGTGCACAGATTCTCAAGACACAAGGGTTGCACGCCTTCTCGCAGCCAGCGTTTTCGTTGAACCTGCTTTGGAACCAGATGCAGGATCAGGGGCGTTTGTTCGGCATCGAGTATCCCGGTCGCTGGTGTGATGTGGGTCACCCCGATGGGATCGCTCTGGCCGAGGATTTGCTGGCAGATGTTTGACCCCGGACCCCTGCCCCGCGTCTTCGCCGTCCCACCCGGTACGGATTTCCCCAAGGCGTTGGTCGACGGCCTGAGGCGGCGTTGTTCAGGCCCGCCCGAAGCTATGGCGCGGGTGGAACTGGTGTTGAACACGCGGCGTATGGAACGGCGCGTACGTGATCTGTTCAATCAGGGGCCACCTTGCCTGCTGCCCCGCATCTCTCTGGTTACCGATCTGGGGGACAGTGCTGATCTGGCGCATATTCCACCTGCCATTCCGCCCCTTCGGCGGCGTCTGGAGTTGACACAGCTGGTCGCCAAATTGTTGGAACAACAACCGGATTTGGCGGCGCGGTCGTCGGTTTTTGACCTGTCCGACAGTCTGGCGGCGCTGATTGACGAAATGCAGGGTGAAGGTGTGTCGCCGGACACAATCCGGGGGCTGGATGTCAGCGACATGTCCGGCCATTGGGCGCGGGCTCAGACCTTTATCGGTATCGCAGATCATTTCATTGACACGGGCTCGCAGGTGATGGACGCGCAGGCCCGCCAACGCCGCGTGGTCGAAAACCTGATCGCCCGCTGGCAAACCGATCCCCCCCTGCATCCGGTTATACTGGCCGGGTCGACCGGTTCGCGCGGCACCACGCTGATGCTGATGGACGCCGTCGCGCGCTTGCCGCAAGGGGCGCTGGTACTGCCCGGATACGATTTCGACCAGCCGGATCGCGTTTGGGAAGGGTTGGATGATGCGTTGACTTCGGAAGATCATCCGCAATACCGGTTTCGCAAGCTGATGCACGGGCTGGGCCTGTCACCCGGCCAGATCACCCCCTGGACAGACCTGAACGCCCCCTCGCCTGCTCGTAACCGTCTGGTTTCCCTGGCTTTGCGCCCGGCCCCGATCACCGATGCCTGGATGAGCGAAGGCCCGAAACTGGCTGATCTACTCGGCGCAACCAAAGACCTGACACTGGTCGAGGCGCAATCACCGCGGGACGAGGCTTTGGCCATTGCCCTGCGCCTGCGAAAGGCTGCAGAAACCGGTCAGACCGCCGCCCTGATCACGCCCGATCGCATGTTGACCCGTCAGGTCAGCGCCGCGCTGGATCGGTGGAACATTCTGGCGGATGACAGCGCCGGTTTGCCGCTGCAACTCTCGCCTCCGGGCCGGTTTCTGCGACATGTGGCTGGTCTGTTCACGCGCCGTCTGGAGGGCGAGGCGCTGCTTACCTTGCTAAAACACCCGTTGTGCCATGACGGCAGTGAACGCGGTAACCATTTGCTGCACACGCGTGATCTGGAACTGGACCTGCGCCGCAATGGCCCGCCATTTCCGGATGGCACCAGCCTCACCGCATTTGCAGTACGCAAAGAAACCCCCGAGGTCTGGGTCCAATGGGTTGTTCACCACTTCTGCGATCAACAGATCAAAGGCGAGTTGGCGCTTTCCGACTGGGTAGATCGGCTCACAACACTGGCCGAGGCGATCTCGGCCGGCAGTGCAGGCGAAACCGGCACGTTGTGGGACAAGAACGCGGGTCAAAAGGCGCTGGCAGTGCTGAATTCCCTCAGGGAAGAGGCGCAACATAGCGGGCCGATGACGGCCCATGATTTTGCCGATCTTCTGGGCGCGTTGCTAGCAGGGGAAGAGGTCCGCGACCGCGACGCGCCACATCCGCATATTATGATCTGGGGCACACTCGAAGCGCGGGTACAGGGTGCAGACCTGTTGATCCTTGGCGGATTGAACGAAGGCAGTTGGCCAGAAGCCCCGGCACCTGACCCCTGGCTGAACCGGCAGATGCGGGACAGGGCGGGCCTATTGTTGCCCGAACGGCGGATCGGCCTGTCGGCGCATGATTTTCAACAGGCCATCGGCGCGCCCGAGGTCTGGCTAACCCGCGCAACCCGCTCGGATGATGCGGAAACGGTGCCGTCCCGTTGGGTGAACCGGCTGACAAACCTCTTGCAAGGCCTGCCTGAGCAGGGTGGCCCGCAAGCGCTGGCCGGAATGCGCTCCCGTGGCCAAAACTGGCTGAACTGGTCCGAGGCTCTGGAAGACGCGCCGCGCATTGACCCCGCGCCACGCCCATCCCCGCGCCCGCCAGTTGCCGCGCGTCCACGTCACCTGTCAGTAACGGAAATCAAGCGGCTGATCCGTGATCCTTATGCCATCTATGCCAAGCATGTGCTGCGGTTGAAACCTCTCGATCCGCTTGTCCAGGCACCCGACGCGTTGCTGCGGGGGATCGTGATCCACGAAATCCTCGAGCATTTCGTCAAGGATAGTGTGCTCGACAACGCCTTGCTGACGCGTGAGAATTTTCTGAAACGCGCGCACACATTGCTGGAGCAGCATGTTGCCTGGCCCACGGCGCGGCATCTGTGGCTGGCGCGGCTGGAACGGATCGCAGACGACTTTATCAGCGCCGAACTTTCGCGCCGGGGTGACGGTGGGCCAGTGGCCTTTGAAGCAGCGATGAAGCTGGTGCTGAACCCGCTGGATTTCACCCTCACGGGGCGCGCTGACCGGATCGATCACAACAGCCGTGGGGCCTTGCGGATCATCGACTATAAAACTGGTGCGCCTCCGACAGAAAGCCAGCAGTCCAAATTCGACAAGCAATTGCTGATCGAGGCTGCAATGGCCGAACAGGGCGGTATCGAAGGTCTTGACCCGATGGCGGTGGCAGAGGCGATCTTCATCGGGATGGGTGGTGCCTATAAAGAGGTGCCCGCGCCGCTGCTGAAAGAACCCGCCGAGAAGGTTCTAGCCGAATTGAAAGAGCTGATTTCAGCCTATTTAGAGCCTGATCAGGGATATTCATCCCGCCGAATGCTGCACAAGGATACGGATATTGGTGACTATGATCATCTGGCCCGGTTCGGCGAGTGGGACCGGACAGCCAAAACGCGCCCCGAGGACCTGATATGAGCGCGCGCAACGAAGCCACCGAACGACAGGTGCAAGCCGCGCGACCCGATGCCTCGACCTGGCTGGCCGCCAATGCGGGGTCAGGAAAGACACGGGTTCTGACCGATCGGGTGGCGCGCCTGCTGCTGGGTGGCGTCCAACCGCAGCACATACTTTGCCTGACCTATACCAAAGCTGCTGCCAGCGAGATGCAGAACCGGTTGTTTGACCGTCTTGGCAAATGGGCAATGCTGGAAGATGCCAGGCTGCAAAAGGACCTGGCCGAACTGGGCGTGACCGGCGTTATCGATTCAGACCGGTTGGCACAAGCGCGCACCCTGTTTGCCCGCGCCATCGAGACGCCGGGCGGCTTGAAGATTCAGACAATTCACTCGTTCTGCGCCTCGTTGCTGCGTCGTTTCCCGCTCGAGGCCGGGGTCAGCCCGCAGTTTTCGGAAATGGAAGACCGTGCGGCAGCTTTGCTGAGGGAAGAAATTGTTGAAGATTTCGCAGAAGGCCCGCAGGCCAAGCTGATCGAAGACGTGGCCCGGTTTATCACCGATACAGGCTTTGACAAGCTGACTGCGGCGATCGCCCAAAAGCGCAACCAGTTCGCGCAGCAACTGGATTGGCCTGATCTGTTGCAACGCTTCGAACTGCCCTCGCATTTCGACGATAATGCGTTGTTCCAAAGCGTTTTCCTGGGTGGTGAGGTTGAGCTGATCCAGTCAATTTTGCCCCTGTTGCTCGAAAGTGGCGGCAATAATGCCAAGGCAGCGGCAAAGCTGGCAGGGTTCACCGAAGCACGATTGGCTCACTTGCCCATGCTGGAAGACGTGCTGCTGACAGGAAAAGGCGCAAAAGAACCGTTCACCGCCAAGATCAACGGCTTTCCTACCAAACTCCTTCGCGAAGGTGCGCTGGCGGACCGGATGCCTCAACTCGAAGCTCTCATGCTGCGGCTTGAAGCTGCACGCGAACGCCGGCTGGCGCTGGTTGCAGCCCAGAAAACCGCTGTATTGCACCGCTTTGCCGCTGCATTCCTACCGGAATATGAACGCCGCAAGCAGTTGCGGGGGTGGCTGGATTTCGACGATCTGATCCTGCGCGCACGTCAGGTTCTGAATGACCCGGCAGTGGCCGAATGGGTGCTATACCGTCTGGATGGGGGTATCGACCACATTCTTGTCGACGAAGCGCAAGACACCAGCCCCGATCAATGGGATGTGGTCGAAAAACTGGCTCAGGAGTTCACCAGTGGGGAAGGGGCCCGATCAGGGGTCGAGCGCACGATTTTTGTGGTCGGCGACAAAAAACAATCGATCTATTCCTTTCAGGGCGCCGACCCGCAGGCTTTTGACCGGATGCAGGAAGAGTTTGACCGAAAACTCACTGAATCAGGCTCTAAACTGTGGGGTTCGACGCTGGAATATTCCTTCCGATCCTCCAGCGCGATCTTGTCTCTGGTCGACACGCTTTTTGATAACCGAACCGATGCAGGATTTCAGAAGGAAAGCCAGCACCGCGCCTTCAAATCCGATTTGCCCGGTCGGGTTGATCTTTGGCCCGTTGTCGAAAAAGTCGAAGACGCGGAGGAGGGGGACTGGACTGATCCGGTGGACCGACCCGGATCACGGCATCATACCGTTATTCTGGCCGAACGGGTGGCTGCGTCGATCAAAAAAATGATCGATGGCGGCGAAACGATCCCTGAAGACGGGGACACACAGGGCCAGTTTGTTCGACGCAAAGTGCAACCCGGTGATTTTCTGATCCTTGTGCAACGCCGGTCCGACCTGTTTGCCGAAATCATTCGCGCCTGCAAGGTTGCCGGGCTACCCATCGCCGGGGCGGACCGGCTTAAGGTGGGGGCCGAACTAGCGGTCAAGGATCTGGCTGCGCTGCTTGGCTTTCTGGCGACGCCCGAAGACAGCCTGTCGCTGGCGACAGTTCTGAAATCCCCGCTGTTCGGATGGTCCGAGCAGCAGCTTTTCGATCTGGCCCATCGGCGGGAGGAGCAATTCCTGTGGGCTGCTTTGCGCAAACGCGCTGACGAATTCCCCGAAACCCTGGGCGTGCTGAACGATCTGCGCAGTCAGATCGACTTTCTGCGCCCCTATGACCTGATCGAACGCATTCTGACCCGACATAACGGGCGGCGAAACCTGTTGGGCCGACTGGGACCCGAGGCTGAAGACGGTATCAATGCCCTGCTGTCGCAGGCGTTGGCCTACGAGCGGACGGATATCCCCAGCCTGACGGGATTTCTGGTCTGGATGCAGACCGACGATCTGGAAATCAAACGACAGATGAGCGGGGTCGGCAATATGATCCGGGTGATGACGGTGCACGGCTCGAAAGGGCTGGAGGCTCCGATCGTCATTCTACCGGATACCGGCAAACGGCAGCCGCCGCGCGACGCTGAAATCATGGTGGCAGACGGGACACCGCTGTGGAAGGTTTCGGCAGATCAATCGCCGAACCTGATCACTCACGCCCGGGCAGAAGCGCGCGCCCGCGAGGAAAACGAACGGCTTCGCTTGCTGTATGTGGCTCTAACACGGGCCGAAAAGTGGCTGATCGTGGCGGCGGCGGGTGATTTGGGTAATGATGGCAACAGCTGGTACCAGATGGTCGAAGCGGCGATGGAAAAGGCCGGGGCAACGCAACTGCCTGGTTCAGATAAACGTCGGCTGTCCCATGGCGACTGGGATGGGTTGCCATTGGTTGAGCAGTCACACGCATCGGCCAAACATGTAGAACTGCCCGACATGTTCCTGCACCCCGCAGCTGAATCAGTTGTACCTGCGGCCACCATCAGCCCTTCGGATCTGGGTGGTGCCAAGGCGTTGCCGGGTGACGCTGGTCTGGATGAAGACGCTGCCAAACTGCGCGGAACCCGTGTGCACCTGCTGCTTGAGCATCTGCCCAAAGTCACGCAGAACCACTGGCCAGAGCTTTGCGCCCGCCTGCTGCCCGACATGGGGCACGAGGATCAGAACGCATTGCTGACCGAAGTCACAGGCGTGCTGACATCCGAAAGCCTGCGACACATGTTCACGCCGGACACATTGGCCGAAATACCTGTTACTGCCGACCTGAACGGGCAGCGAATGTACGGGATTGTCGACCGCCTGATCGTGACGAACAGCGAAGTTCATGTGATTGATTTCAAATCAAATGCCACCGTTCCGAACCGGGTCGAAGATTGCCCCGAAGGGTTGCTTCGACAAATGGGCGCGTATGCGCAGGCCCTGTCGCAGATCTATCCAAACCATAAGATACGCACCGCAATCCTTTGGACAAGAACGGCAAATCTTATGTGGCTGCCACACGATCTTGTGACGGATGCCCTGGCCTGCACCCAGATATCTTGACCTTGCCTACTGCCGCCCCTACCTTCACAGCCCAAGCGCATTTCATTCAGGAGACATAATATGTCGACCGTAGCCGTCACCGACGAAACCTTTGACGCCGAAGTCAAGAACTCGGACGTTCCAGTTGTAGTGGATTTCTGGGCCGAATGGTGCGGACCCTGTAAGCAGATCGGTCCGGCACTGGAAGAGCTGGCCGCCGAATATGGCGGCAAGGTCAAGATCGCCAAGGTGGACGTGGACAACAACCCGAACTCTGCCGCCGCCATGGGCGTGCGCGGCATTCCGGCGCTGTTCATCTTCAAGGACGGTCAGGTTGTATCGAACCGCGCAGGCGCTGCCCCCAAAGCCGCGCTGCAAAGCTGGATCGACGAATCCATCTAATCTGGCGATAACGAATTGTTCGAAAGGCGCCTCTGATCGGGGCGCCTTTTTTGTTGAATCGGCGGGGAAACCAATGGCGAAAACGCGCGTTCTTGTAGAATTCGGGATGGGCACATCCCTGCGCCGAATGGACTATACCGAAGCGTCGCTGCGGGCGATCAGGGACGCACTGTGGCACAACTCGGTCAATATGGCCGAACTGTTTGGTTTCCCGAAAGAGGCGATGATCATCGATGCCGAAATCGGCGTGCAGCAGCCGGATCAAGTGGATACCGACGCCCTCAAAGCCGTTTTCCCTTATGGCCAGCCCAACATTACCGTCACAAAGGGTGGGCTGGACATCGAAAAACCGCATGGCGACGGCCACACGGTCATCGCCAATGCTGCACTGATCGTTTCTTTCGACATGGAACCGACGCAATGAGTGAAAAGCGGATCATCCTGGAAATGGGCACTGGCAATGACCTTTATGGTCAGGATTATACCAAAGCAGCCCGCCGCGCGGTTCAGGACGCGCTGCATCATTCATCCATCACGCTGTTTTCAAAACTGGGGATCGATCACAACGAAATGCGCGTGCGCGTGACAATAGGCGTTCAGAATCCGGAACAGGTGAATTGCGAGTTGGTTGCTGTCGACTTGCCGCGAGGCCGGGCCGAGGTTCGCGCGGTTAAAGGTGGTCTGGATGTCGCCGATGAAGAAGCTGGCACTCTGCACGTCATTGCAACTGCCGCGGTCGAGGCCTTTTTACCCGACCTTGCCGGGCAATACGTCCAGGGCTGAGCAACGAAAAAGCCGCTCGGAAATCCGGGCGGCTGGTTCGGTTTGACGATCTGTCGGTTGGATCAGAGTTTAGCGATATCCGCGCGGCTCAGACCGATATCGTCCAGCTGCGTGTCGCTGAGTTCCGACAGAAGGTTCCGTGTTTTACGGGCTTCATTCCATGCGACAACACTGTCGAATGCATTGATGAAAACGTCCGCCACGTGCAGGATGGTAGCTGCTCCGAGCGGCGCATGAATATTAGCTGTAGTTGCCATGTGCGCAGTCCTTATTGAAGAAACAGCCGACCCGTCGTCGGTTGTGAGCCTCATCTAGTACCGCTTGGCCGGACTCACAATTGCTGGTCCGGTAACCCCGATTTGCATTTTTTGCATATCTTTTGGGCAGTTTGGCAATGGGTTGCGCCAACAACCGGTCCGGCCCATATATACCGCCAGCAAAAGCGGAGACGATCATGGCAGATAGCGACTTTCCCGGTTGGCACGGCACAACGATTATTGGCGTCAAGAAGGACGGTCATGTCGTCATTGCCGGCGACGGTCAGGTGAGTCTGGGTCAGACGGTGATCAAGGGCACTGCGCGCAAGGTGCGCCGCCTGTCTCCCGGAGGGTTCGAGATCGTGGCAGGTTTTGCCGGATCGACGGCGGATGCCTTCACGTTGCTGGAACGGCTGGAAGCCAAGCTTGAGGCAACGCCCGGCCAACTGGCCCGCGCGTCAGTTGAGCTGGCCAAGGACTGGCGCACCGACAAGTATCTGCAAAAGCTTGAGGCGATGCTGATCGTGACAGACGGCAGGGATCTGCTGGTCATCACCGGGGCAGGGGACGTTCTAGAGCCCGAACACAATGTGGCGGCCATCGGTTCGGGAGGCAATTTCGCTCTGGCCGCCGCGCGTGCCATGATGGACAGCGACAAATCCGCAGAAGACATCGCCCGGCAATCCATGGCCATCGCAGCAGATATCTGCGTCTACACCAATGGCAACCTGACGGTTGAGACGATCTCAGGCTAAAAGCGCCTTGATCTCTTTGCCTTTCCATCGGCGGTGCATGCCGACCAGCCCCAGGATCGCTGCAACGATCACGATGTAATAGGGCACGCGGATATCGATGCTCATCAACCCGCCACCGATCAGTGACATGATCCCGCCCGCAAGGCAGAACACCGCGGTGGCCACGCCCATGGCCCAGCCCTGATCCGCCTCGCTGACGCTTGAGGAGAACAGGCCCAACAGTGTTGGATAGGCGATGCCGAACAGGAAATAGAAGAAAAACACCGGGACATAGCTGAATACACCGCTTGGGCTGAAGGCAAACGCAAACCCGCAAATGACCATCACCACAAGCGACGTGTATATGATCGCGTGTTTGCTGAACCTTTCCTGGGCAGGCTTCACCAGGAACGTGCTGGAAAAGGCCAGCGCCACTCCGATGACCACCATCGCCACGCTGCCCCCGATGACCCCATACCCGAATGCGCTGGTCAGGAAATTGTCGACAAACACGTAGAATGTGACATTGGCGATCATGAAAAACGAATAAACCGGCAGGATTTTCAGAACCAGCGGGTGTTCGCCAACTGCGATCAGGCTGTCGGTAATATCACGGGGGCGAAACACAAAAGGCTCGCGCTTGGTTCGGGTGTCCTTGAAAAATAGAAGCACTAGAAAAATCGCGATCAACACCAACACGAACGCGCCATAGAACGGGGTTTTCAGCGTGGCAAAGCCGCCAAATAACGCCGAATCCGACAAAACCGCGCCGATGATCGGCCCGCCGACAAGGCCAAAGCTGACACCTGTCACGATGTAGCCCATGTTTCGGTCCCGGTCAGACGCGTCAGTGCTGCCATCGATCATCGCTGCCTGCGCGATAGGCTGATTGCCCGCAGTGAACCCGGTAATCGAACGGCCGACGATCAGCAGAAGCAGGCTATTGAGATAAAGCGCCACAATGGTCAGCGCATATCCGGCCAACGCCCCCCCAAGGCAGACCAGCAACGCATTCTTTCGCCCGATCGAGTCAGACACTTTCGAGACATAAACAACACCCAGAAACCACGACAGGAAAAAGCATCCGATCACCAGACCATAGTAAAAATGCCTGCGGCCCACTGGCGTACTTTCCGGCAGGAAACCCGAGTTCGTTTCCATGATCAGCGAATTGATGATGGGAAAGACCAGGCCTTGCCCGATCAGGTCCACAAACACCACAAACAACAGGGTAATCTTGGCAATCTTCGTCATTCCATATGCTCCTGACGCTCGTAACCCTGACGCAACCGTAACAGAGGGTTCGTGTTTTCCCCAAGCAAAGGATTTGCAAACCGCATGAGGCATTGTTAACCAACGCGGCCAAGACCTGCGGTTTGCTTGTTTTCGTCAAAGCCATGATTACTTAGACCGCATCACGCAAATACGACCGAGAGGATTGCCCTTTGACCGACCTGACCCCGCGCGAGATTGTCTCGGAACTGGATCGTTTCATCATCGGGCAAAAGGATGCCAAGCGCGCTGTGGCCGTTGCCCTACGCAACCGCTGGCGTCGCAAGCAGTTGCCGGACGATATTCGCGAAGAGGTGTATCCAAAGAACATCCTTATGATCGGCCCGACCGGTGTCGGCAAGACCGAGATCAGCCGCCGTCTGGCCAAGCTGGCGCGCGCACCCTTTATCAAAGTCGAAGCCACGAAGTTCACAGAGGTTGGCTATGTCGGTCGCGACGTGGAACAAATCATCCGCGATCTGGCCGATGCCGCCATTCTGCAAACACGGGAATTCATGCGAGAAGACGTCAAGGCCAAAGCCTATCAAGCCGCCGAAGACCGCGTGATTGACGCCATCGCTGGTACGGATGCCCGTGAAGGCACACGAGAGATGTTCCGCAAAAAGCTCAAGGCGGGTGAACTGGATGAGACGGTCATCGAACTGGACGTCGCGGACAGTTCAAACCCGATGCCGATGTTCGATATTCCGGGCCAGCCTGGCAGTCAGATGGGGATGATGAATCTGGGTGATATCTTCGGTAAGGCGTTTGCCGGGCGTACTGTCAGGAAACGCCTGACTGTCGCCGAAAGCTATGACGTGCTGATTGGGGAAGAGGCCGACAAGCTGCTGGACGATGAGTCGGTCACCCGCACCGCATTGGAATCGGTGGAACAGAATGGCATCGTTTTTCTGGACGAGATTGACAAGGTCTGCGCCCGCACAGAAGCGCGTGGTGGTGATGTAAGTCGCGAAGGTGTGCAGCGCGACCTGCTGCCCCTGATCGAAGGCACAACCGTCTCGACAAAACACGGTCCGGTGAAAACCGACCACATCCTGTTCATCGCATCCGGTGCGTTCCATATCGCCAAACCGTCAGACCTCCTGCCCGAGTTGCAGGGCCGTCTGCCCATCCGGGTAGAGCTGCGCGCGCTGACCGAAGAAGATTTCGTGCGCATCCTGACCGAAACCGACAACGCACTGACCCGTCAATATACGGCCCTTATGGCCACCGAAGAGGTCACTGTTGGGTTTACCGAAGACGGTATTGCCGCCTTGGCACGGATCGCAGCCGAGGTGAACCAGAGCATTGAAAACATTGGTGCGCGGCGACTTTATACCGTCATGGAGCGGGTCTTCGAAGAGCTGTCATTCACTGCACCAGACCGGGCCGGAACAGAAATAACTGTCGACGCACAATTCGTGGACGAAAATCTGGGTGAATTGACTAAATCAGCGGACCTGAGCCGGTACGTCTTGTAGCAATTCGGATCCGATACTGCCGCTTTTCTGCGTTTCTTTCATCCGCTCTTTCGTTCCAAGCAAAGCGGTTTACTATTTGTGTGATTATATTTATGGCCACCGGCAAGGACTGGACAACCAGAAATTCAGCAAAGAGCCCCGTCAAAAAAGTCGCCGAAACCATCAGACGCATAACTCGACAAAAGAGCTTGCCCATTCAATTTGTTCGCGCAGTCAGTTAACTACGCTCTGAAATTTTCGAATCGAAGTCACATTTCATACACGTGTGGCAAAGCCAAAATACAGGCAACAGGTTGTTGAGGTTGGGTGATATGGAGATTGAGCAGAC
>NZ_JAEDOV010000006.1:0-310069 GCF_017872535.1 Ruegeria sp. HKCCSP351
CAAGATGCCCCAGTCTCTCCTGAGCGTCTCAACCGTCTTTCCAGTCCGTCAGGCCAACCTATGCTGCGCCGGTGAAGGGCGTTCTAAGTATTACTCTCAAAACCCGCAAGCAGAAAATGACGTTATTGATCTTTTTTTTGAACTTTCTTTTATAATTACGCTATTTCAACGACTTAAACGCCGTCGAAATTGACCGCCGCCCTTCTGTCCGGGTGCAGTTGGGCATGATCTGACTGGCAAGCCCCATAAAACAAAATGGGCCACTACAAGATATAGAGACTCCGCGATTTCAAGATACAAGTCAGGGCGACTCGAAACTGGAAAACGAGTCGGAAATGCGGCCAGAATCCGGTCGAAATCCCCTCTCCCCTACCGGACGCCTAATACTGCGGGTCGCTCCCTACAGGGATGTGGACGGAACAGGCACGATGTCCGCTATTGAACACCCTGTCTTGCGTATCCCCTAAAGATGCGGTCAGGTTCCACCAATTCACTCTTCGATCCGAAAGCAGATCAGCAATGGCGCGCAATGTTCAGTTTCCTTTGGTCAGAACCGTCGGATTTGACGGCGCGCTGGTGACCTTTGCAGATAGGATGACCGACACCGCGAACCGGGCAGCGCTGGCATTTCGAGCCGAAGTCGATCGTCTGCACTGGGATGAGGTGACCGAGTCGTCAGCCTCCCTCGGCTCGGCCTTTGTTCGGTTCGACACGCAGCGCATCTCTCATCAGAAAATGCTGCAAAAGCTTCGGGATCTGGTTGAGCAGAAGGACTGGTACACTACACCGCTGCCCGCGGGCCGCAGGTTGTGGCGCGTTCCGACGGTTTACGGGACCGACCTTGCGCCCCAGCTTGACGATGCCGCCGCTGCTGCCGGCCTGACACCAGACGAAGCAATACGAAGGCTTGGACAGTCCCGCGTGCGGGTTCTGACCATCGGCTTCGCTCCGGGGCAGCCATATCTTGGGCCTTTAGGGCCCGAGTTCAACATTCCCCGGCTGCAAAGCCTGACCCCCATGGTGCCGGAAGGCGCTTTGGTTCTGGCGATCTCGCAATTTGTTCTGTTTTCCGGGCCGACACCAACCGGGTGGCGGCATATCGGTCAGACCGCCTTTCGGTGTTTCCGCCCCGAAAGGGCCGAGGCTTTTACCCTCAGACCCGGCGATGAACTGTTGTTCGAGCCCGTTTCCCGAGACGTTCTGGAACACATCACGGTCAACAACGAGGACGGCACAGGCGGCGCAACCTGTGAGGAGATCGCGCCATGAGCCTGATTGTCCACCGGATTGGCCCGGCCTGCACCATTCAGGATCAGGGGCGGACAGGCTATCTGGATCAGGGGCTGTCCCGGTCCGGGGCTGCGGACATTCTGGCCTTGCACGAAGGGGCGGCGTTGCTGGATCAGAGCCCAAACCTTGCGGCGCTGGAAATGGCCGGGATGGGGGGCGAGTTCGAGGCGACGCATAACATGCGCATCGCCCTGACTGGCGCACGAATGCAGGCCAGCATTGATGGCAGCCCTGCGGCCTGGAACGCGTCGCACCAACTGAGCGCCGGGCAAAAGCTGAACATCGGGGCGACGCTGGCTGGAAACTATGGCTATCTGCATCTGAGCGGCGGCATTGATGCCGAAGTTTTTCTGGGGTCCCGCTCTACCCATCTGACAGCGCGGATTGGCCGGGCGCTGCAGCAGGGTGACAGGCTGACCTGTGGACCGGATGCAGGCAACAGCGGGATGAAACTGGCTGCTGCCGAGCGGTTTTCGGGTGGGGTGCTACATGTGGTTGCCAGCTTTCAGACCCCTTTGTTTGATGGCGCAACACTTGAACGGTTTGCCCAAACCAATTTCCGGCGCGGCGCACGCGCCAACCGAATGGGCATGCAGGTGGACAGCGACGGCGACGGCTTTGCGGCCTCGGGCCAGTTGAACATCTTGTCCGAGGTGATCACCCCCGGCGATATCCAGATGACCGGCACTGGCGACCCGTTCATCTTATTGCCGGAATGTCAGACCACGGGCGGGTACCCTCGTATCGCGACCGTTCTGCCATGCGATATGCCCCGCGCGGCACAGACACCCGCAGGCGGCGACATCCGGTTCGAATTTGTCAGCATGGAACAGGCTGAAGTAATGCATAAAACGTTCCTGTCAGACCTTGCGCGCCTGCCCTCAAAAGTCGAGGCACTGGTGCGTGATCCCCATGACATCCCGGACCTGTTGTCCTACCAATTGATCGGCGGAGTGATCTCTGCCACCGACTAAGGAGATGTGCCAATGCCAAGCGTCGATCTGAATGCCGATATGGGGGAAAGCTTTGGCCCCTGGAAAATGGGCGATGATGAAAGCCTGCTGAAAATCATCACCTCGGCCAACATCGCTTGTGGGTTTCATGCCGGTGATCCGGATGTGATGGCATCGACGATGAAACTGGCGGCCGAAAATGACGTAGGCATCGGCGCGCATCCCGGCTTTCCCGATTTGCAGGGGTTTGGTCGGCGGAACATGAAGTTGCCCCATGACAACCTGCGCAATCTGGTCCGGTATCAACTGGGGGCCGCAATCGGCATGGCCACCGCAGTTGGCACCAAAGTGCGGCATCTGAAACTGCACGGGGCGCTGGCCAATATGTGTTCGGCCGATATCGAAATGGCGCGCGCCTGTTATCAGGGCGCATTGGATGTTGATCCCGATATCATCGTCATGGTGCTGGCCGTGACAAAGCAGGAAGAGGCCGTGCGTGAGCTCGGGTGCAACTGGGTGGGCGAGATTTTTGCCGACCGTGCCTATAACGACGATGGAACATTGGTCGACCGCAGCCTGCCCGGCGCCGTCATCCACGATGCCGAGGTCGCAGGCCCGCGCATCCTGAACATGATCCGCGAAGGTGCGATCATCACCGAAAGCGGCAAGCGACTGGAAACATCCATCGACACGATCTGCCTGCATGGAGACGGCCCGACCGCGGTTCAAATCGCCCGCTCCGTTCGCGAAAGCCTGATCGGGGGCGGTGTCGAGGTCACGACGTTCACCCACTAGTCAGCTTGGCCAAGCGGCTTCGCTGTACGTAGTTCTTCCTTTTTGGCAGCAGGAGTTTCCCTTGCGGCCAAACCAGACCTTTGAGCAATGTGCAAAGATTTTGTGACAGAGCCAAAATTAAATATGCTTCACACCAGTCAAATGAACGCGAGCTTTACAAAGCGGGCTTTGCCGCTATGAGCGCGCGTCATTTCACTATGTTGTCAAACTAGATTGACCGGCTTTCAACAAGAATGTGGGTTGGAGATTTTTTGTCCGCTATTCGTTTGCAATTGCTTGGGCATGTTTGGGGAATTCCGGTGAAAACATCAGCGCTTTGCATCTGTCGAACCGACCCGTAGCATATGCCCAGAAGTCCTCAGCCGGATTGCCGTCGGCGTGTTGGATAAGACCCCAGAGGGTCCACAAGAGATCACACATAGCTTTGTAAATAACCATCCGCCCGATCTGCGCCGCTGTTGGAGTTGCGCCGAAATACACCGTCAGCATTTCGATCTCCTGCGTCTCGGTCAGCCCTGCTTCAACCGACAGGTCGCCAAGGTCCCAAAGGGCGTCGTTCATGCCGGAATACTCAAAGTCGACGATCCACATTCGGTTACCATCATCAAGAAAGTTTTCGCAAAGCGGATCGCAATGGCTGGGCACCAGATTGCCAGGTCTGTCCTGCAAAAGTTGCTTGATCGGAGCGGCCTCGGCGACAATTTCTGTATAGCCATCGGGGAGATTGATATCTTTGGTTGCAAGGATTTTCAGATACTCATCGATCATCGAAAACAACTCAAAACGAAACTTGAACGGACGCGGGGCATCATGCAATTGCCGCAGGGCAAGACCAGCGCGCCCAGCGGCGCCCTCACGTGTCGCAAAATGCTCGGGTGTCATGGTGACGATGTTTTTAATGCATTCGCTGATCATTACCCCGGTTTCGGCATCTGCCCACAGTACCGCGGGGCCAATGCCGGCATCGGCTGCGACCCTGGCGTTATGGATTTCAACCGCGCGGTCGATATAATCTTCGGTGCCATCGCCGGGGATCCGCACGATCACAGCCCGCTCGCCAGATTTCACGCGGTAAACCAGATTGGTCAAGCCACCCAGACGCTGCACGTCGCTGCTCTGCGCCGAGATAGCCTCGAATCCGTCCAAATTGCGGAGTTCTTTCAACACGCGCTCGATATTGTCAGTGTCCATCACACCCCCCCCTCCGATCAGGCTTTCAATTTTTCATTTTCCGGATCATAAACCGGCCCGTCAACGCGGCGGATCGGGCAGCGATCTCCGAAGAGTTCTAGTTCAAACTCCGTCTGCTCCCACATCTTCTTGGGCAGATACCCGTAGATGATTGTTTGTCCGGTGAAGTGCCCATATCCGCCGCTGCTGGCCCGTGAGACGGTTTCGCCATTGTGGAGGATGGTTTCGCCTCCGGTCATGGGCAATTTTTCGTCGGTCACAAAGGTGCACAATTTCTGAGACGCGCCGTTGGCTTTCTGCTCCTCCAAAACCGCACGACCAATGAACTCATCTTTGGATCTCAAATGAACGCGCTGGCCTAATCCCGCCTCAATCGGGGAATAGTCCGGTGTGATATCGGCGCTCCAATAGAGATATCCCTTCTCCAGGCGCAGAGACTCGATCGCCCGGTAACCGATGTCACAGATACCGTGGGGCTGGCCGGCCTGCCAAAGCAAGTCGTAGACATGTAGGGCAAACTCTGTGGGGATATGAAGCTCCCAGCCTAGCTCGCCCACATATCCGATCCGGGCGGCAAGGAGTTTTGCGGCCCCGATGGTGATTTCCCGTGCGGTTGCAAAGGGGAAGATCGCGTTCGAAACATCCTCTTCGCTGACGGCGGCCAGCACCTCACGCGCTTTCGGGCCACAAATATTGATCACTGCCCGCGCCGAGGTCATCTCGATCAGATGTACCGATCCGTCGTCAGGCAGATGGCGCTTGATCCAGTCGGCGTCGTGCACACCAAACCCGGAACCTGTCACAACATAGAAACGGTCCCGCCCTAGGCGGGTCACCGTAATATCTGCTTCGATGCCACCATTTTCGTTGCAAAGCTGCGTGTAGATCACGCTTCCAATCGGTTTATCCATGTTGGAGACCGCCAGACGTTGGATTGCGTCCAAAGCCCCGGGGCCGATCAAATCGAACTTTGAGAAACTAGATTGATCAATCAACACCACGTTTTCACGAGTGGCGCGGTGCTCGCGGCCTGCATATTCGTGCCAGCCGGGATTGAGGAAATCGAGCTGATCCACGGGTGCGACGTCCGCAGGGGCAAACCATAAGGGTCGTTCCCAGCCGTTTTTCGACCCGTAAACAGCACCGTGTTCTTTCAGCCGGGCGTGCAGCGGCGATAGGCGCAAGTTGCGGGCTGTTTCGGCCTCCTGACCAGGATATCGCATTTTGTAGTGATGCGCGTAATGCTCGACGGCGCGCGGGTACATAAAGGCCCGGGTCGCGTGATGCGGGCTGAATCTGCGCACGTCCAGCGGCCAGAGATCAAGGCTTGGCCGACCTTCAAGGATCCATTCAGCAATCATTTCACCAGCACCACCACCAGCGGCAATCCCATACAGGAACCCGGTTGACAGCATCAGGTTCTTTAGTTCCGGGGCCCAGCCCATGACAAAATCGCCATCAGCTGAATAAGGAATCGGGCCGTTAATCACCTGCCGGATACCCACCTCGTTGACAATCGGTGTTACTGCCCCGGCAAGCTCCGCAAGCGGGGCAAACCGGTCGAGATTGTCCGGCAGCAATTGGCGGACAAACTCACCCGGAATGCCCCGTTCACCAAATGGCAACGTGTCGTCTTCATATCCGCCGATCACCAACCGCCCCCCGGCATCGGGCTTGTAATAGACCAGTCTTTCGGGGTCGCGCAGGGTCGGCAAGGTTTTGACGAGGTCCTGATCCGGCAATGGTTCAGTCACGACATACTGGTGCTCGACCGCGCAGGCAGGCACCACAACGCCCAGTTTAGCTGCAAGCTCACGGCTCCACATGCCCGATGCCAGCACCACGGTTTGCGCCTCGTAATCGCCATCGGTTGTCATCACTCGGCTGATGCGCCCATTGGTTATTTCAAAATCCTCGACCTTCACGCCCTGACGGATCTGCGCACCGTGAAGGCGTGCTCCAGCGGCAATGGCCTGACACAGACCGGCTGGATCAACATGCCCATCTGTAGGAATAAAGGCGGCCCCTTCCAGCCCTTCAGCGTCAATGTACGGAAACAGCTCTTTTGCTTCTGCCGGAGAGATAATCTCCATTTCCAGATCGAAACTGCGCGCCATTGTGGCCAGGCGTTTCGCTTCCAGTAATCGTTCTTTAGTTGCAGCCAATCGTAAACTGCCAACCTTCTTCCAATCGAATTCCATGCCGGTTTCCGAGGCCAGCCGGTCGTAGAGCGCAACCGAACGCTTCAACATGCGGGTGGTATTGCGCGAAGACCGCAATTGTCCAACCAGACCGGCGGCGTGCCAAGTGGCCCCCTCTGTCAAAGACGCCTTTTCCAGCAGCACAACATCTTTTTCGCCAGACTGAGCAAGATGATAAGCAATCGAACAGCCGATGATGCCACCACCAATAATCAGATGCTTTGCCGAGTGGGTCGTCATTGTTTGCTCCTGTGCAAGGTGTCGGAGCCAGATCAGTGTAAAATTCAACAAATATCAACAAAAATATTCTTTCGATATTGATTTTTGTTGGTTGTGAAAGAGATCCGGGCCTATTATCGTCTTAAAATCCAACATTCCCGAACCTGTATGTCCAAGTACGAAAAAGATATCCTCAACGCGGTCAATCTCCATGGGCGGATCTCGGTCATGGAATTGGCGCAGTGTCTGAACGTATCAGATCAGACCATTCGCCGAATCGTGAAGCCACTGGTTGACGAAGGCAAAATTGAAAAAGCACACGGCGCTTTGGTGAGTATCCAAAAGGTTCTGGACCCGCCGTTCTTCGCGCGCATGGCAACAAACCGTGCCGCGAAAGTTGCGATCGCAAATGCAGTCCTGGATCTGATTCCCGACGATGCTTCTATCGCCATCGATACCGGTTCGACATCGGGTTTCGTCGCTCAGGTGTTGCGGGCTCGGAAGAACCTTACGGTTGTGACGAACTCTGCCTTCATCGCAGCCACGTTGGCCATGGAAAACGGAAACCGAGTTTTTATGGCAGGAACCCAGTTACGAAACCACGATGGGGCTGCATTTGACCGCGCTGCATTTGACGTTATCGGCAAAATGTCCGTCGATTTTTCCATCCTGTCGGCATCACTCGTCAATCCAAAGAGGGGATTTATGGTTTTTGAACAGTGCGAAGTGGATATGGCTGTTGCGATGAAGACGATTAGCGAACGCTGTTTCATGGCTGTTGATTCAACAAAGTTTCACGCGTCGGGCGCCAATCCAGCCTTACGTCTACCGGAACTATTGGGACGCGATTTATTGATAACCGATCAGGCGCCTGCCTCAAAATTCAAAGATGTCATTGGTCAGGCAAAGGTCGTGTTAGCTTCCCACTGAAACTCTAATGCGTCCTTTGACACCAGCCAGCTTTACGTATCAGGCGTTGCGCATGGGGTATGGCTGTACATTCGTTCCAATCCGAATTCGCGGGAAATTGATGGGTTGCTGTTGCATTGCGAGTTAACGTGACAAAACTGTTATGACCGATGTCACTCCAACGATCCTTTCCACGGTTTCCAGCCAGTTTGTCGATGATTGGCTGGCGGCGCTGCGTGTCCTTTGCCCAGAGGCGCAGATGGCGTCGCTGCTTAGCCGGTCCGGTCTGAACGCGGATACGCGCTCGCCGAATGGTCGCGTGACGCTGGATCAGATCGTGTGTCTCTATCAACTTGCCGCAGTTGAGACCGGTGATGAGATGATGGGGCTTTGGAGCAGACCCGTCCGGCCAAGGGCCCTGCAACATCTTTTGACGACTGTCAGAGAGGCAACGTCTCTTGCATCAGCACTCTACCGGTTTTCGACCTTCTGGAACCTGCTGCTGGATGACTATCAGTTCGGTCTGGATGATGTCGAAGGCGCATTGGTGCTAACCCTGAAACCACAAGGCACGGCATACGTACAGCGGTTTGGGCATATGCTGATCCTCAAACTTGCCCACGGGCTCATGTCCTGGCTGGCAGGGCACGAGGTTCCGGTCAGGGGCGTCGATTTCGCGTTTGACCGCCCGAACTTTGATCAGGATTACGCGATCATCTTTCCGGCACCGATCCGGTTCGTACAACCCGCCACCGCGATCTCGTTCGATCCGAATGCACTGGGTCCCGTGCAGGCGCGCAGTGCCTCTGATCTTGATCGGTTTTTGCAAAACGCGCCGCGAGACTGGATCTTCACCTCTTCGCGGGAGCACACCCAATCGCTGCGGGTACGCACATATCTGGGCCAAACGGGATGGGAGGCTGCCACCCTGACCCAGACAGCATCCGCCATGCACATGACCCCGCGCACCCTGATCCGCAGGTTGCATGCGGATGGGACGTCGTTTCAGGCCATAAAGGATGCCCTGCGCCGGGACATCGCGATTCGTGATCTGCAGGCGGGGCGCAAAAGCGTTGAGGCCATCGCACATGATGTCGGCTTTTCTTCGGCTGCCAATTTTCACCGGGCATTTCAACGCTGGACCGGCAGCACCCCCAGTTCGTACCGCAAGGCGAACATCTGAGGCGCGTTTTTTGTCACTTTTGGACAATACCCTGTCACCACGCGAGATAGATCAAAATTTTTTTCCGGCTAATTCTTTCGCAATACAACGCGACCGCACCGGATTTCCCTCATGAAGCATGACCCGCTACCTGCTCAGCAGGAGCTGGAGTGTGGCGTCATGTGAGAAGAGCCGTTCACAAAAGGACCGACCAATGTCAGACAAATTCGCCACCATACTGCAAGCCGCACGCGACCACGCCGAGCAGGTCATCCTGCCCAATGTCGACGCCTGGAACGCCACGAAGACATGGCCGCGCGATGCTTCGGACAAGGCCGGGGCCGCTGGCCTGACGGGGCTATACGCCCCTGAAGAATTTGGCGGCCAGGGCTTGCCACTTTCAGAAGGCATTCAGGTCTACGAACAACTGGGACTGGGCGATGGTGCCTATGCCTTTGCCTTGTCGATGCATAACATCTGTACCTTCGCGGGCTGCGGCTATGGCACCGATGCCTTCAAGGAAAAATGGGCGCGGGATCTGACGTCGGGCCGCAAACTGGCGAACTTTGCGCTGACCGAACCGCAATCCGGCTCTGACCCGATGAACATGTACAGCCGCGCCACCATCAATGGTGACGGCACTTGGACGATCAGCGGCGCGAAGGCATGGGTCAGCCTGGCGACCGAGGCTGATATCTATTTCACCGTGGTCAAAACCAGTGACGCACCCGGCCACAAGGATATGGCGATGATCGCCATTCCCGCTGACACTCCGGGCCTCAGCTTTGGTCCGTTGTACGACACCCCGTCCTACAACTTCCTGCCTCTGGCCGAGATGTACATGGACAAAGTCGTGGTTAGCGAAGACAACATCATCCTGCCCATTGGCCAAGGTCTGCAAGGTTCACTCATGGCGATCGATATCGCCCGCGTTTCGATTGCGTCAGGATGCTGCGGATTGATTCAAGCTGCCTTGGATACGGCGCTGTCTTATTCCAAGAACCGCAAGATGTTTGGTGGCAAGAACCTCGATCTGGACGGAATCCAGTGGATGCTGGGTGAGGTTGCGACCGATCTTGAAGCCTCCAAGCTTCTCTACCGAAAGGCAGCAGAGGCGCTTGGCACGTCTGAGGGCCCCCTGATGGCCGCTCATGCCAAACGGTTTGTGCCGGATGCTGCAGTGAAGGCTGCGAACACCTGCACGCAAGTGTTGGGCGGCATGGGGCTTTTGCAGCCTTATGGTCTGGATCGTTTGTCCCGTCTTGCACAAATGCTGCGGATCGTGGACGGGACGACGGAAATCAGCCGCGTGGTTATCGGACGGGCCTTGCAGAAACGTGCTGCTGCCTTGCCCGACCTGCCAGTACCAAAAGGATTCGGTGAGACCGGCTGAACATTCTAACCCGCCGGAGAAGCGGAACCGATCTGAACATACCCTCGAAGATCAGTATAACTGAAAGACCGGCCGCAAACATGCGGCCTGTTATCAAATAACGCAGACCTTGGCGCAAAACGCAGCGAATTCTCCCTTTGTCCCCGATGTGTTGATCGCTGGTCTGTTTTCGAGTGCTAGCTGTTGAGGCTTGGGCAGTTCCAACCCTACAGATCGTGACCGGCTTTTCGGGGAACAACTATGCTACCGGAATGGAAACTAATGTGCGTTTGTCAGAAATACCGGCTCTGATTCTATGCGAAAATTGGTAGTGCCGAACGAAGATCACTGAGCGTGCAACTCTAAACCTTCGTGCCCAGTTTCTCAGTTGTTGCCCGTACAGGTCTCAGCGCCTAGCATGACGGGCAAGCACATGTTCTGAAACCTACAATTTCAAACGATCGCTCGCCCCGGTTGGGGTGTCGCGCAAGGAGGTAGTCGAATGTCCTTTGATCTGATGTCCTATCAACCCCGGGGCGACAAGAAGAACTCGGACTTCTTCGCGGAATACCTGCCGAAAATCTACGAGCGCCGGACAAGCTCGGGCATCGCCGATCAGGTCGGGCCAATGCGCGCAATCTGTATGCAGGTCGAAACCGACGCGCTGTTCGATACGCTGGTCGAACTTTACGTAATGACACCCTATCGCCACACAGCCAGCTATCTGGGGCAGACCCACAAATTTTCGGTCCTGCATTCGCATCCCGACTATCCCGCGCTGATCGTGATGGCCCCGCTCAGCCCGGGTTTCGAAGACTTCATTCCCCGCATCAATCGCATGTACCCGCTGGCCCGCAACACGCCGCAAACGCGGTATGTTGGCGAGGTTTTCGCAGCCAGTGATCTGAAGGCGCTGACCGGGACGCTTGAGGATCAGAATATCCGCTTCGAATATGCCGGAGATACCGAAAACCCGTTCTACACATTGGACGGCTTCCGTTTTACGACCCCGTCCGATTTCACCTGTAACCGGGTCGGGTATTCGACACTTGATTTCAACGACACAGACAGCCTGGGCCTTGGTGATCGTGTGTTATTGAGCGACGCGGAACAAGCGCGGCTGGATCAGGCAGCCGCGTTCGGATCGGACAGCAAAATAGCGCCCTTGATGCTGGGCATCGATCATCTGGCGACGCGCGTGCTGGCGGGTGAGCGCGAGGATGCGATCCTCGAATTCCTGACCATGGTGCCCTACTATTTCTGGGGGGCTTACAACATCTTCGACATGAACTCGTCCACCAATGTGAACCGCAAAGCCAATGTGGACGATGACAAGAAATCTCCGGCCAAGGTTTTCACCGCCAACAACACGCCGTCCTTCGTCAACTCATTCGCCAAGCTGCCGATGCCGACCGAGGATTTTGTGCGCAATTTTGGCCGTCGCCTGCATCACATGGCCGTCGAGATCAAGGATGGCGACCATGGTGCTGGGGAAAAGAATGTCGACTTTGTCGTGAACACGCTTAAGGACAAGGGCGTGCCGTTCCTGGCCCATGTGGTGGGCGAATGCAAAGACGACCCGAACCTGAAACAGATCTTCTCGAAACACTCGAAGAACACGCTGCTGATCACTGAATATATCGAACGGTGTCACAAGTATGACGGGTTCTTCACCAAGGACAATGTCGCCGCCCTGACCGCCGCCGCGGGACAGGACGAACAATATCAGCACGGTCACGTCTTCGATTAAAAAAGGGCCGCGGATGACCGCAGCCCAGACCCAACAGGAGAGAATATGCCGGACCTTATGATGGCCCGATCATGAAACAGGTGACATTGCGGGCTTGCAGACGGCGACACGCCAGATCGGCCTGTTCCCGCGTCATGCCCTGGAATGTCGCATCAAAGCCGCGCGAGCTCTGACTGACCTTGCGCAGACTGCCATCCAGCGTGGTCATTTCCGACAGCGCCGTTTTCAGCAGAATCTTCTCGGCCTCGTATCGTGTGGTGTAGCGGCCCACATTGACCCCCCACAGATGCCCACCGGACGAGGACAGACGGGTAATCACTTCCTGCTCGGGCTCTGGTGGGCTGGCGGGTTCGGTCGAGGCCAGCACCAGATTGTCCGGGCGCAATGCCGGGCGGGTGTCGGATGTTTCAACCGGCGGGGCGGTTGGGGCAACATCCGCTTCGGCAATCGCCGCAGCAATACCGCTGCTGATACGGTCGCTGTTCTGGTCCGCAACGACCGCGACCGCACTTGCAACCTGTGTTGTGGCACTCGGGCGCCCAAGCGGGCGCAGGCTGGATTTCGGTGCTCCGCTCAGCGCTGCAACTTGGGTATCGCCCCCCAGCCCGACATTGCCCGCATAGACCGGGCGCTCAGGTTTGCGGATAGGTGCACGAGACGGGGCACGGCGAAACCCCAAATCCAGCAATTCCGCAACCTTGGCATTCCGCGACGCCCCGGATTTACCACCAAAGACAGTTGCAATGATACGCTCATCCTTGCGTTTGGCCGACGCCACCAGGTTGAACCCCGCCGCACGTGTGTATCCGGTCTTTATTCCGTCCGCACCCTTATAGGCCGCCAGCAGGCGGCGGTTGGTGTTGGGAACAGTCTTGATACCGGCATCCGTCGATTGGCGCGAGAACAGGTTATAATACTGCGGGTAATCATACAGCAGATGCCGTCCCAGCGTGGTCATGTCACGCGCGCTGGACAGGTGCCCTGCCTCAGTCAGACCATGCGCATTCTTGAAGGTCGTGCGGCTCATCCCCATCGCTTTGGCGGTTCGGGTCATGCGGCGGGCAAAGGCCGCTTCCGAGCCACTGATGGCAATGCCGATCGCCGTGGCCGCGTCGTTGGCCGATTTTACCGCAGCGGCGCGGATCAGATAGCGGAACGCAATCGTCTGGCCCGCGCGCAGGCCCAGCTTCGACGGGGGCTCTGCAGCTGCCTTCTGGGTAATCCGAACGGGTGTATCCAGTGTGATCTCGCCGTTTCGAACCGCCTCAAACGCGATATAGAGCGTCATCATCTTGGTCAGCGAGGCCGGGTGCAGCCGCGCATCCGCATTTCGTGAATGCAGCACCTCGCCAGTTCGGGCGTCAATCACCATAGCTGCATAAGGCGCCGCCATGGACCTGAGCGGCGCAAACGCCAGCACACATAGCAACGCTATAAGGATAAAGCCCATTCGGGCCGGAACTGTCCGCCGAATCTGCACGATCTTTGCCTCTGTCTGCCTCGCGCTGCCGGGTTTTCCCGGTCAGCAATATTTATTTTATTGTCTCCAAGGCTATCACAGCGACCCAATGAAATAAACCGAAAGCTGAGGTTTTCGCAGTTTCGTTTTGCCTCTGGGCTGAGGCTATATCTTGCGAATTTCCCCCTCAGAACCACCAGATGTGCGATAAAGGCAAAACTGCGCCCGGTTGCGGCAGGGTTTATGTGAAACTGAGGCGAAAAGGCAACATCACTTCAGGTCGCGCAACAGATCGGCCAGATCACCCAAATCCCTTAACTCGCGGAATCGGGGGCTGTCGACCGGGGCTTCTGCATGTTCCACCTCCCAGACCAGACCGTGGGGCACGTAGACACCCCAGCACCCGGCCTGAATCGGGGCCACGACATCTGACCGCATCGAATTGCCGATCATCATTGCGGCAGTCGGCCCATCACCATGACGGTCGAACACGAACCGATAGGTTTCGGGCGTCTTTTCGGAAACGATTTCCACACCATCGAACAGATCACCCAGCCCGGACTGGGCCAGTTTGCGTTCCTGATCGATCAAGTCGCCCTTGGTGATCAAGATAACCCGATACGCATCGGCAACACCTTCGACGGCCTCGCGGGCATGGGGCAACAGCTCGATCGGATGGGCCAGCATCTCTTGCCCCGCTTCGATCAGCTGCCGGATGACCCAGGCCGGAACGCGGCTTTCGGTGACTTCGATCGCCGTCTCGATCATCGACAGGACAAATCCCTTGATGCCATACCCATAGTGCCGAATGTTGCGCTTTTCAGCCGCAAGAAGTCGCTCCATCAGGTGATCACGATCAGCATGATCGGCCAAGAGTTCAGCAAAACGAGCCTGCGTCATCTGAAAAAACCGTTCGTTATGCCAAAGGGTGTCGTCTGCATCAAACCCGATTGTCGTCAGCTTGGTCGTCATCCCGTTTACGTCCGCTTGCTCTTTTCACTGGCCATGCACACGTTATATAAGCGCCAAGATAAACCCCAAGCCTGAATCGGACAGTTGCACACGATGCTTGAAATGATCTGGATGATGTCTGACAAGCCGGACGACGACAGTGACGCGTCCGTCCTGGTACAGACACGCCCAAAAACCAAGCGTCCACCTTTATACAAGGTCCTGTTGCTGAACGACGATTATACACCGATGGAGTTTGTGGTGCATGTGCTTGAACGCTTCTTCGGCATGACCCATGCGCAGGCGTTCGAGATCATGCTGACCGTTCACAAGAAAGGCGTGGCCGTTGTCGGGGTTTTCAGCCACGAGATCGCCGAGACCAAAGTTGGACAGGTGATGGACTTTGCCCGCCGGCACCAGCACCCTTTGCAATGCACAATGGAACGCGAAGAGTAAGGCCTTTGGCCTGACGCGCGCGCCTCTCTCAGCCGGAATTGCCCATGTCCCCTCGTCTGGAACTTGCCCTGCAAAACGGCCTGACGCTGTCCCCCCCTCTTAGTGTGATCTGCCCCACGCCCGACCATGATCTGTCTGCGCTGGCGGGCGGCGCACAAGTTGTGCAGCCCTTCAAACCCTTTCACGACCATTTCGCCGCGCAGGGTTTTGAAACGGTGCCCGACGCAGATGGCCCCTGTCAGGACGCCATTGTCTTTCTGCCCCGCGCCAAGGCACTGGCCCGGTCGCTCATTCATCAGGCCTGTGCGCGGGCGAGCGGCCTGATTGTCATCGACGGTGCCAAGACCGATGGTGTGGACAGCATATTGAAGGATGTGCGCAAGCGGGTTCCGGTCGAGGGACCGCTTTCCAAAGCACATGGCAAGATTTTCTGGTTTCAGGCCGATGATCAGGCTTTTGCAGACTGGGCCACGCCGAAACATCAGATGGTTGACGGATACCACACAGCACCGGGTGTGTTTTCAGCCGACGGCATTGATCCTGCCTCGGCCCTGCTGCTGAAGACTCTGCCTGACCGGCTTGGCCCCTGCGTGGCCGATCTGGGTGCGGGATGGGGGTATCTGTCTGCAGAAATCCTGAAACGCGGCGGGATAACCTCGCTGCATCTGGTCGAAGCAGGCCATGCGGCCCTGACCTGCGCGCGGCTGAACGTCACCCAATCCCAGGCGCATTTCCACTGGAGCGATGCCGTATCCTGGACCGCCCCGGAACCTATCGACACCGTTGTGATGAACCCGCCATTTCACACGTCACGCAGCGCAGATCCCGCCTTGGGGCAAGGGTTTATAACCTCCGCCGCCCGCAATCTGACACGCAACGGAACCCTTTGGATGGTCGCCAACCGGCACCTTCCCTACGAAGCTACACTGAACGAACATTTCGCTCAGGTCGGTGAAATTGCCGGCAACAACCGGTTCAAGGTGTTCCAGGCCTCTCGCCCTCGGCGTTAAGGCCCGTTAACCTGCGCCCAAATTCAGGAGGATTCGGATGTCCTTTTCCATCGCTGGCAAGACAGCAATCGTTACGGGCGGAGCCAATGGCATCGGCCTGGCCATCGGGCGGCATTTCGCGGATGCGGGCGCAAATGTCATGTTTGCCGACATAGATGAAAAACGCCTGATCGACGAGCTTGGAGAACAGGCCGAAGGCAGCAATATCCGGTACTTTGCGGGTGATCTGCGCGAAAAGCTGACCATTGCCAACCTGTTATCTGCAACGCTGGATGCGTTCGACCAGGTGGATATTCTGGTCAACGGCGCACGACAGGTGATCCCGTCTGATCCGCTGGATCCGGATGACGATTCGATGCGCACCCTGCTGAACCAGAACCTGATGCCCGCCTTGCGGCTCAGCCAGCTGGTCGCAAATCGCATGATCAAGCAGGCCGACGGCGATGTCGAAAACCCGGCGGGGACGATCATTAACCTGTCCTCGATCGCGGCCCGGCGAACCCACCCCGACCTGATGGCCTATTCCGTTTCGACCGCTGCACTGGATCAGCTGACCCGATCCCTTGCGGTTGCGCTGGCTCCGAAACGGATCCGCGTCAACTCGATTGCGCTGGGTTCGGTCATGAGCGCATCGCTGCAATCGACCCTCAAGGACAACCGAGACTACCGCGTCGATATCGAAAAGCATACGCCCCTTGCCCGTATCGCCTCGGCAACAGAACTGACGGAAACCGCGCAATATCTTGCGTCTGATGCAGCTGGTTTCGTTACCGGGCAGATCCTGACAATTGACGGTGGTCGTACCCTGCTTGACCCGGTCGCGGCCCCTGCACATTAAGACCCATGTTCGAAACAAAAAAATCTACCGCCTCCGCCTGGTTTCGCCAATTGCGCGATGACATCGTTGCAGCATTCGAAGCCCTTGAAGACAGCCACATCGACGGGCCGTTTGCCGATGCCGCACCCGGACGGTTCGAGGTCAAGGAAACCAAACGCCAGTCGGACGATGGGTCAGACGCAGGCGGCGGGCTGATGTCGGTCATGCGCGGCGGGCGTGTGTTTGAAAAGATCGGAGTCAATGTCTCGACCGTCTACGGCACGCTGGGCGACCGGGCGCAACAGGCGATGGCGGCGCGCAAGGGCATCCCCGGAATGACCGAAGATCCGCGCTTCTGGGCGTCGGGTATCAGCCTTGTCGCCCATATGCAGAACCCCCATGTCCCGGCGGTCCACATGAACACACGCATGTTCTGGACACCCCATGCCTGGTGGTTCGGTGGCGGCTCGGATCTCAACCCGTGCATCGAGTATGACGAGGACACCGCGCATTTCCACGCCACGCAAAAGGCGCATCTTGACCCGCACGGACCCGCCCATTACCCGCGCCTCAAGGACTGGGCTGACGAGTATTTCTACATCCCTCACCGCAAACGCGCGCGCGGCGTCGGCGGGATCTTCATGGACGACTATTGCACCGGTGACTGGCAGGCGGATTTTGCCCTGACACAGGACATTGGCAGGGCTTTTCTGCCCGCCTTCCTGCCCTTGGTCGAAAGACGCCGCGTTCAGAACTTCTCAGAGGCGGACAAGACCACCCAACTGGTGCATCGCGGCCTTTATGCAGAATACAACCTTGTCTATGACCGGGGCACAAAATTCGGTCTGGAAACCGGGCATGACCCGGATGCCGTTCTGATGAGCCTGCCGCCGATGGCAAAATGGGTCTGACGATCAGAACGTGTCCATGATGAAATTGTCGTAGCAATAGTTCTGCGCCGACACCGCCGACATGTTTGCTCCGACTTTCTTGACCGTGATCGAATAGCCGGGTTTCGTATCGGCCCCCGGCGGCGGAGTCATGGAAAACTGCACCGTTCGCACGCCGGGTTCATACGCCCGCCAGATATAGATCCTCTGCGAGTTCGGAACGCCCAGTGTGCGAATGGCATAATCTCCGATCCCGCACCAATAATTGACCGGCGCGGATGAACCGACAGCCTTTACTTCGTAAACCCCGTCCGGCAAGGGCGTGATCTCGGTTCGGAACTGCGGCCGGACTGACAGGCCGAACCCAACGGCCCCGGCCACCGCAGGCGTCAAAACAAGTGTGGCAGCGATGACTGGCTTGAGAAAACGCATGATCCAGATATCCCGAAACAATTGCACCAATACCGATAGCATAACCACGACACCCTGCGAGTAAAGTGGGGCAAACCAGCTGCGCCGGCACAGTTATCCGGGGAAATTCCACTATTCATATCGCCGGAAACAAGTACACTACCCGAAAGAATTAATAACGCATCAAACTGTCGGCAGTTCCGTTGAACAAGAGTTTTCCAAAAGACTGGTTCGATTTCCCACCCGAGAAATATGCGGATCTGGGGGCGATGTTCTATCTCGCGGGTCTGACAAAAACGCACCAGAAACGTAACCTTGCGCAAGTTCTTTATGCGTTCGAAACCCCGTTCCGTCTGGGCCAATACCAGATCTTCAGGCAAAATGGCTTTCCCCGCGGATTTGTCACTTTTGCCGGTCTCAGCCCCGACGCCGAATATCGCTATGCGGTGAAAGAAACGTCACTGACAGACAAGGATTTTACCAGCGGGTCTTCCTTCTGGATCATCGACCTTGTCGCGCCGTTTGGACAGACCAGCCAGATTGTTGATATCCTCAAGCAAGAGATCCCGCATCCGCGCGTGCGCACCAACCGAATGGACAGCGACATGACACGCAACCGGATTGTCGAATGGACGCGGGACGATGCAGGCGAGGTTCATATGCGCCTGTACCGAAAGAAGGAATTTGAACGGATGCTGCAACAAGGCGAGGTCTAGTTGGTTTCAGTTCCGATCACAGGTGAATTGACCGGCAACGTGACCGGGTCCCCACCCAATGTGGCGATGGGGCAACCCACGCTGAACAACGGAAACTTTACACCGCTCACCCAAACTTGGACAATTGCGACACCCCCTGCCAACGGTACAGCCACGATCGACCCAAATACCGGAGAGTGGACCTATACGGTCGATCCGACGTTTTTCGACAGCCTCGACAATGGTCAAGTTGTCTTTGATTCCTTCTTCATCAGTGTCTCGGGAACAACGCAAGCAGGTCCGATTACACTTCCGTTTACCGGCTCTCCGGACCCGGTAGAGGTGGTCATCAGGATCGAAGGCGTGTGTTTCGTAGCCGGAACCCTGATCGAGGCCGAAAACGGCCCCCGCGCCATCGAGACCCTGAAGGTCGGGGACAAGGTGGCGACAGCCGATCACGGGTTGCAACCCATTCGCTGGATCGAAAGCAGCACGATCCCACCCGACCGATTACGCGACGAACCCGCAATGTGGCCCGTTCGCATCTCGGCAGGCAGTCTGGGACCCAACATACCCTCGCGGGATCTGCTGGTGTCTCAGCAGCACCGTATTCTGGTGAAGGGCCCCCGGGTTGAGCTGCTTTTCGGAACCACCGAAGCGCTGGTTGCCGCCAAGCACCTGTGCAGATGGCCCGGAATAGGGCTCGATACCTCGGTTGAAACGGTCGAGTATCTGCACATCCTGCTGGATCGGCACGAAATCCTCTCGGCGGATGGGGCACAGGCAGAAAGCCTGTTTCTGGGGGAAGAGGCGCTACATACCCTTTCATCCGACGCGCTCCAGGAACTGGCCGCCATATTTCCCGACCGTCCCTCCTCCGGCCATCAGGGGTTTGGGCGCGCCGCGCGCCTTATCCTGCTGGAACACGAAGCCCGCGCACTTGCCTGAGGTCAGGTGCCAGTCCCGATACGGCCACCGACATTCTGCGGGGCCAGTGCAACCGTCTTGATCACGGCATGGCACGTGCTGCCCGGCTGCAAGTTCAACGCCGCAACTGACCGGCGCGTGACCCGTGCAAGAACAGTCCCAGCCAGTGTCCTGACCGACACGATCGCTCCGGGACCATCGCCCGACCGGATCGAGTCGACCGTCCCGCTGAGCACGTTCAATGCCGACAGACCCTCGGGCTTTTGGACGGACAGGATCACCTCTTGCGCCGGAATGCGAATTCGCAGATGCGCGCCGACCTCCTGCCCGATACGTGGCAGAAACAGACGCGCGCCATTTGCGTTCAGCTCGGTCAACCCGTCAGCGTGGTGCTGGTGCACCTGCACTTCCAACACGGCCCCGACCGCGCGCACACCTGCGGGCGCCACGGACGGATCCGACAGAACCTCGGACGCGGGGCCATGGCGGACGACCCTACCATCCTGCAAAGCGACAACCGATGTGGCCAGACGGGCCACCTCGTCGGCTGAGTGGGTCACATACAGGATCGGGACAGACACCTCATCCCTGAGACGCTCGAAATAGGGCAGAATCTCCGCCTTGCGGGCCTCGTCCAGCGCCGCAAGCGGTTCATCTGCAAGGATCAGTCGCGGACTGGCCAGCAACGCCCTGCCAATCGACACGCGCTGTTTCTCGCCCCCTGACAACCCGGCCGGACGGCGATTCAGAAGGTGGCCGATCCCCAGCATCTCGATGACTTTTTCCGGGTCTTCACGCCGCGCGCTTTTGGGGGCGAACCAGCGGCCATAGGCAAGGTTCTGGCGCACGGTCAGATGCGGGAACAACCGCCCTTCCTGAAAGATATAGCCCAGCCGCCGCCGGTGCGGCGGCAGCCAGTGCCCGCGTTCGGTGTCAATCAACACCCAGTCATCCACGGCCACTCTGCCCGCGCGCGGCCGCAGCAATCCGGCCACCGCGTTGACAATCGTGGTCTTGCCCGACCCGGAACGCCCGAACAGCACAGTCACACCGGGTGGCGCGTCAAAACTGACCTCCAGATCGATCCCCGGCAGCTGATGATGCAAGCGAACAGACAGGCTCATGATCCGGCCACCCGCGCGGCGGCGCGCCGTCCCACATATTCCGACAGCAGTAACGCGCCCATGGCGATGACGATCGAGATCAGGACCAGCCGCGTTGCAGCAGCCTCGCCCCCCGGCACCTGCAAAAAGGCGTAAACAGCCGATGGCAATGTCTGCGTCTGGCCCGGAATATTCGACACGAATGTAATCGTGGCCCCAAACTCACCCATGGCTTTTGCAAAGGCCAGAATGGCCCCGGCGATGACACCCGGCAGGATCATCGGCAAGGTCACGGTCAGAAACACCATAGGCCGCGACGCCCCCAGCGTCGCCCCCGCCTGTTCCAGCTTCGGGTCCACCGCCTCGATCGACAGACGTATCGCCCGGACCATCAGCGGAAACGCCATGATACCAGCGGCCAGCGCGGCCCCAGTCCAGCGAAAGGCAACCACAATGCCGAACTCGGCCAAAAACCGCCCCAACGGCCCCTGAATGCCGAAGGTCAGCAACAACAGATACCCCGTCACAACCGGCGGCAGGATCAAAGGCAAATGCACCAGACCATTCAGTACCTGCCGCCCGGGGAACCGCCAGCGGGCCAGAATGTAGGCCACGAATATCCCGACCGGCAAAGTCGCCAGCGTCGCCCAGAAAGACACGCGCAGCGACAGCTTCAGCGCTTCGACTTCAGCGGGGCCCAACCACTCCAACGCGATCACCCGCCCGGCAGGGAAAATCCCTGCTCCTGAAAAATAGCCAAAGCCGCATCGCTGTGCAGATGATCCAGAAAAGCCCGCGCCGCACCCGTGGCATTACCTGTCATCGCCGCCGGATAGATGATCGGAGGGTGCAAATCGGTCGGAATACTGGCCACAACACTGACCCGCTGTTCCGCCTGCGCATCCGATCGATAGACGATCCCCAGAGGCGCAGCACCCGTTGCCACAAGGGCCAGCGCAGCGCGCACATTGTCGGTTTGTGCCACTCGGTCCTGCACCGCCTCCCACAGGTTCAGCCCCTGCAAAGCCGCCTTGCCGTAGATACCGGCGGGCACCGCATCGACCAGCGCCATGGCCAGAAAGCCTTCGCCAAGCTCGGCCCTGAGGTCATGAACCACCCGAATGTCGCCCAGAACAGGACGCCCCGCAGCGCCGATCAGAACCAGACTGTTGCCCAGCAAATCCGACCGTGTCCCAGGCCGCAACAAGCCCTGCTGTTCCAGAAAATCCATCCAGTCGGCATTGGCCGAGATGAAAATGTCCGCAGGTGCACCCTGGTGAATCTGCCGCGCCAGCACCGAAGACGCTGCGTAAGACACGGTGACATCCTGCCCCGTCCGCTCTGTGTATTCCGTTGCGATTTCGTCCAAAGCGGTCTTGAGGCTGGCTGCGGCGAAAACCAAAACCCCTTCTGCCCCGGCCCGGACCGGAGCCAGCACAAATGCGCCAAGGACCAGTGCCACCATCCAGATACGGCAGGCGAAAGGTAGGATCATGTGTGCTCCCAACCGGAAAGTTGCAGTCTCTTCGGGCATATCGGAGGCCATAGGGCGCTTGCAAGCGCCTTTGATCTTTTTCAGACCACACGCCTGAAACCCACGCAGACCTGCCTCATTAGCCCATTCTCACCGAGGCTGGCGTCATTGAGGGCGGCATTTCCTATCCGCAACCCATCGCGGAATAAAAATCTCACAGACCCTCTTGCGCCCGCCCGCTGGCTTGGCTACATGCAGCGTCACGGGTGATTAGCTCAGTTGGTAGAGCGCTTCGTTTACACCGAAGATGTCGGGAGTTCGAGTCTCTCATCACCCACCACTTCCACAACCTCTCAAATACCTTATTTTTATAGGCCTTCGAGCGCTGCGATTTCCCGAATGTCTAGCAGGCAGTTCGAAAATGTCTAGCAGACACGACTGGCAAAACAGTCCGAGACACCTTCCAGTTGGATAGGGATTGATAAGTTTGAGGGGGCTCAACCACACTGTCCTTGTTCAATTCTAATTCCGATTCGAGCGTCTGCCCCACTTCGTGCTACGGATTGCTGCGTTGGTTTACTGTGATCACGAAGCGTTCTTCCCAATCAAACAGGTTCAGATTCTGTTACCCCACCAGACTCTGTCTTCAACTCAGTCCGCATCCATTTTCGAGCTGCATTGAGACTTTGACGGTAGTCGTCAGCCGCCACACTAAGGGACTCTGGAGAAGTGGCTCGGTCAAGGTCATCGACTGACCAATCTTCCGCTAGTCTTTTGCTGATTGCGTAGCACGTGGCTTTTCCAACGCGAAAGGCAGTGAACCGCTGTGCAGCTTGCAACACCAGCTTTCGAAGCATCTCAGCTTCCACTTGTCCCGAAAATGACAACTCAAGCTCTGAGGCCATTCTGTCGACTGCAGAATACTTGCCATTAACGAATAGTGTTTGAGCGTCCTTGTAGAACTTTCCAGCGCGCCCCTTGATGCCTTTAGCTTCAATTTCTTCGGGCTTTACCAAGATTTCTATCTGGGGCACTCGTTCAAGTGCTTTGGTTTCCTTTGACAGCTTGGCTCCATCTGGAGCCCTTCGCACGCGACGCGGAGTGGCACGTTTGGATCGTTCGTTAATGCGATCAAATATGCCGTCGACATCGTCGTCGACACCCTCTGTTTCCGCAGGTTCAGTTTCATCTGTACCTTGATCAAACAGATCGACACGGTCGGGCAGCGCCTTTGAAGGCGAGAATGCGACCGTCGGAACTTTGAACTCATCCAGCAACTTCTGAAGGTCCTTTTGGAGGTCATCAAGGTTGTCATCGCTCGGTGGATGCGCATCTTTGATAACTTCCTTCACCCACTGCGGCATAAGCTCCCTCACTTGTGCAGCGAAGTGTTCAATCGTTAACGCGGAACGATCGCTGGGCGAGGTAAGGCCATCTCGGTACTGGTTGGGAAGTGCCATTTCTTCAGGCAACATGATCTCCACTGTCAGCACTGTGGAACCAAACGGAATTCCAAAGTTTGGAGCGGCGGCAGACCAACGCTTTTTGTTTTTTAAGTCATAGCGTTCACCTTTGTGAACCAACGCACAAAAGGTCGTTGACTGCGTTGCAGGGTTTTTCAAAGAGCTTAACGTGTGCCCGTGGTTGAGGTGCTTCGGATCATGCACGTAGTGAACGATTACACCTGTTTCTGGGCAAGTCACCTGCTCGGCGTGTGGCAAAGATGGGATCACAGACGCGAGTGGTTTCAGGGAGCGAAACCTACCTTCTTCGTTCTTCCCCCCACCTTTCGTCATGGCCGTGTTGATGAACACTTCAACCCCCGGCCGGAATTTGGCAAACCTCTGAAAAATCTGAGTTGTGACGTAGCTTCGATCTACCGCAACATCTCTTCCTATCGGGCGCTCAACGGTGTCGTGTTCGCGATCCTCACCAAGCAGGACAACCTCGGTCCAGTCGATGTTCTTCGGCATCCCCTCTGAGGTCGCAGCCCAAGTAACGTCATACACTGTGTCCTCTTTTCCATCGTCGAACTGCACCGGAAATCTTACGTATGTCTTCAGTTCTTCATCGTAACCAATGGTGACTTCATGGATCACTCCGTCTTTGCAAGACCGATAGCGTATGCCCTCAGGATTTATGGTTAACCCTGAAACCTTCGCTCCGATACCAAAGTTCTCGTCCAGCGCTAGTTGCTTGTTTATTGATGACGATAGGTTGGTCGCTACACGCAAGTCACTCTCACTCATCCCCGGCCCCGTATTCCAGAAAGTGAGTTTTCGGACACCCTCGATATTCGTTGGGTAGACTCGGACTGTTCTTTCGCCTTCTGGAGCCAAGGCGGCGTTCTCTTGAGCGTTCATAAAGAATTCCCGCACGAGAGTATGGGTTGGTGCTTGCTCAATTAGACGGTTGATTAAGAATCGGTCGTTATCAATTTGAAGTGGCTCGGCACTCATACTGGTATCCTAAAGCTTAAAAGTGTCGGAATCGCTCGAAGAGGATGGGTTGAATTTTCTTTCGAGTTCGCTGGTAGCCTCTCGAAGGGCTTTGATTATCTTCTTCACGTCTTTTTCGTCGTAGTCGTAGGCCCTCTTGTTCGAGAGGTTCCCAATCTTCCGTATTGCATCCAACGCGGTACGCGTCCTTCCCTCTGCAAGTTTTACAAATTTCTCACGCTTCTCAGACATGAATGCCTCACGATTCCCAATGGTGAATCAAACATGTGCACTGAATTTCTTGATGTCAATAGGCGCATATTTGTGAATATTCTCGAGAATTTCACAATAATATTCGGCTTTTTGCCGTGCATTATCATCAGATCACGTTTCTTGACGAAGGGTACCCGCCAAAACTCGCCCCGCTCAATGCACGCATGCGGCTCATCGTGACCCCAGCTTTGACCCCGAGACGAACTTAATGATTATAGGCCATAAATGGCTGTTGCATCGCTTTGCATTGGAAAAGTGGTTGGACAAATCGCACTCTATACGCGCGAAATGTCTACCGCTGAGAAGGTAGAGAGAGTTGCCACAAGTACAATCCCATCGAGCACGGACATTGTTCAAAGGTGGTGGATGCGACCCAGCAAACCAACAGAACGGTTCATCCGGATCGGGCAGTGTTCGAACGTCGACTATGCAACACTTTTTCAATGAAATTGGAAATTTATTGAGACCGCTCTGCAAACCAAGCAAGGGGGGCCTTGGCTGCTGGTGGGTCCCCGGCTTTGGGCAACCTCGGACGCAGATTTGAGCGCGGTTGCATTAACAAATTGGGAAAGTTGCTCTGGCGCTCACGGGTAGCAACTGCGCGCCCATTTGGCGCACCCCTATACCCCCTCTCGGGTCCCTTTAAGTATATATAATTAAACAACTTTATCCGAGACCGCTCCGCTGACGCGGACTATGCCACCTCATTCAGTCTGTACGTTTCGCGCCACTGAATTCAATCAATCCAGATATTGTGAGTTAAGTGGTTTTGGGACCAGATTTAGTGGTGGTTTTCAGGATCGGGATAACTCGCGTCAGCGGGGCGGTGTTTCCCCCGTCGCCCGTGCTATACTGGCCTTCCGAGGTGCAGGGCGGAACGCACCATAACAGCCATTATGTTAAATTCGTAATTTGCAATACATACTGCAAGCCATTGTTTTTAAATAGTTATTTTCTGACCGTGATTCTTCTGCCCTGAGACGAAATCCCACGAAATATTATTACTCGACAGCACTTCTCGTAACACGTTGAAATATAATGCTTTACTCAACTTCACTGGAATCCGATTAGTGACTTGCGATGCCCTCGTGGTCGCTTCGGGAAGTGTGTCGATCACGTAAAATATGTATATACGCTGACTATGCAACATTTGCGAGTTGCACAGAGCCGCGTCAGCGGCGGCTGATAGCGCTTAGTGATGTTTGTGAGAACTATCTGGTCAGATTGACCTGTGACTCATGAGCGAAGCAATTTTCTAGATGAAACACCACTCTGTAGTTACCTGCCGGAAGATTGTGCTCGGTGTAGTAGCCCTGATGCGCTTTCAAGTTGGCATCTACCATCTGGTAGAAGCATGCGTTTGCATCATCAAAAATACTCATCTGGGTGTGGATGTCCCCACTTGATCTAGATTCCATCAGCTTGAAGTTAATTCTGCCCGGTGCGGAATCCACGTATTGAACCGCAGTGTGCTTGTGAAAGAAAACGCCGGTCCCTTGGGATTTCCTAATCTTGGGGACAAAGTGATGAAGACCTTCGCGAGTTAGTAAGAACTTCATTGTTGCGACATCCGCATCTGTTCGCACGATAATTGCGCTGAGTGCCGTTGCCACGTCGAGAGGACTTTGAGCTAAAACCTCAGCGCATCTCTTCTTTTTCTGATCATCACTAGGATTCGCCTCATCATGGAAGATTCCCTCGAAGTCCAGTTGTTCGAAGCCATCATCGCCGTCAAAGACTTGAGACAAAGGTGACTGCATATTGCACGTGGAGAACCTAGTGCCCTCCATCGTGAGAATCTTTTCACTGCTAAATGCGAGCATTACCAAGAGCCCACCGTGCCTACCCATGTAGTAGTCTGCAGGTTTACGAATCCCTTCAATGTGGAATTGGGTTGGTGTTCTTGGTCGAAAGTAAAGACGGGCGAATTGGTGTGCCACGTCGCGGTTCTGAACAATATCGGCTGGAGCAATATCTTGACGCAATACTTCTCCGGCGATGGCATCGTCGCGCGACAATAACTGGCCGCTCTTAAGAATATCAATCGCAGCTCCTATATTCGCGTGATGGAAGAGGTGCTTGGGCCACTTCTTCTTATAGTTGCTGAACCTGCCCAGCCATTCCTCAAGGTGCGCGTGGTAACGCGCAGAGCTAATTCCCATTGCTAATACCTTTTAGTGCGTACCAACTGCCACGGACGGGGGGTTACTGCTCCTAACAAACTCAACGGCGAGATTAACTCGACCACATCGATCAGCCATGCTGACAGGCCGGACGTAGGGCAATTGAGACAGCACCGAGAAAACCTTGAGTGCAGACCGCTGTACATTCTCCGGTAGATCAAATCTGGAAACGGGACACACCGTGAGGAGGTTCCATATGCGGAACAAGTCTTCTTCGGCGGCTAGGAGTTGGTCGCAACCTTTTGCACCGCGCAGTTCGCGCTTTTCGTTTAACCAGACATGGAAGGGTTCGGTCATCATTAAGGGTCGAACTTCACCACCTTGCGCGTCGATGGTAGCTTGCAGGTCCTTGTAGAAGCCATCAAATGTGTTCGGCTTGTGCCCGTGTTGCATAAGTGGCAAGTCGTGCTCTAAGCGACCAAGCTTCTTTTCGAAGTCGTGAATATAAACTGTGATTGGCAAATCATGGAGATAGTCGATCATCGTGGGTTTGACATCGGCCCAGTCCAAACCACCGTTCCCACACCCTAAACGTGGAAACGCAATCTCGCGAATTCCGTGTTCATCATAGCTGCGTCTGAATTCCATCAACCCTTCTCGGATGTACTCAATTTTGGATGGATTCCGCCAGTGCTTCTTGGTTGCAAAGTTAAGCACCCACTGGTCAGGACCTTTCCAAAGCCAGAATGAACCCGGTTTGAGTTCTCCTCGTTTACATAGTTCCTTGTACTCAAGGAACATGTCTGGGTAACGCTCCTTAAATGCTGCTGCGAGGCCTTTGCCCATGACACCGACAGTATTGACGGTATTCACAACTGTTTGTGCGGAAGATGTCATTAGGCTAGTTCGGTGAAACTGTAGCATGCAATATCCTCCCTTTCTTGCCGACTTGGGGTTGGCTCTTGTTACATCTAAGAACAAAAAGAGAACACCTCAAGAATCAAAGTCTTTTCTCTCAACATATGGTTGGTTTGCCTCCGACGTCCACCTTTTCTATGCGGTGCTCAAACATGTGACACAATTCGTGTCAATCCAAACCAATGAGAGGCAGCCGATCCCTCTGCCTCCAAGCCTCCAAGCAACCTCCAAGGTCTTGGAGGCGGATTTGGCCATAAAAATAAGGGGCGAGGCCGCCACCTCCAAACCTCCAATAGAAACTACCTCAATAAAATTTGGTTTAGACACACACACCAACAAATTCAGGTGTGTGTGTCCCCATCTGTTTTCCACTAGGGTTCGCGTTCGCCGGAGGTTTGGAGGCTGTCGCCGTACTTCCCTTTAGAATAAGCGTTTTCGTGCCTCCAAGTCACCTCCACCCCTCGACACCATTGGAGGTAGGGCCACTCACGCGGCCCCCAGCAAAACCTTGTCCACGTTCTCGCCCAAGATTTCAGGCGGAAACACCCAAAGGCGCATATCGCGGTGGTCGCCGACCTTCCCGCGCATTTCAGTGATCTCAACACCAAACAAGCGCCAAACCATCGCCACCACGTCCGTGTCGTCAACATCGTGCTTGTTAGCCGCCACCTCAATGTAGGCGCGGAACGCCGCCTTAGGAACGCGCAACCCATCTTTTCCGGGCGTGAAAACCTCATCATAGCCCGAGACCTTCAGGGTTACTTCGCACTCACGCAGGACATTCAACAAACGCCGCTGCCCCGGACGCATTGAATGGACAGCCATGACCTTCCGTTCAGGCGTTTCAGGAGCCGTACGAACGTCCGCCCAACTCTTGCCCGCTGACGCGGGATCGTACCGTTCCAGATAACCAAGAAGGCACCGCATCTCATCACCTTCAATAGCCTTGGTCAGCTTCTCAAAATACTTCGTGTTTCCTTGCTCTTCTGAATTGAACCGAAGGACGAAATAGCGACGTTCAGAACCGTTGTTCTCGATCAACACCGGCACGGCCTCGTTGGAGTCGAAGTAGTACCGCGCGCAGGAAGGCACAGTAACGATACTCATCCCCTTTGCCTCAACCTGAATCGTCACCGAGTCGACGTTCGCCTTCAAGGTACTGGAAACGCGCCGTGATGCACCGAAAACAGCTTCATTGACCACCACCAGAACGCACTTACTCAGGTGCTCACCGGCGAACTGACCGATCACATGGTTCTCATTCTCAAGCTGCTTGAAATGAGGTGCCGCCAACTTCGACAAGAGAGTGCCAAACCGACCCTTACCGATGCCGCCGTCGCCAACACCGATGATAGACGTCCCCGGCTTCTCACCGGGGCGCTGAACCATTTGCGCCATCCAAAGCAGCAGCCAGTCCAACTTGTCCTGATCGCCATCACAGACAATGCGAAGCATGAAATCGTGCAGGACCGGGAAATCCCGTTCGTCACCGAACTCACCCACAAGCGAAGTCAACTTCCGACCCTGATACATGTTGAAGTCATTCTGCCCCGGCACCAGCGGCGGCGGCGCGAATACCAAGCCGCTCTTTCGCTTTGCCGTTTCAAGAAAAACCTTCGCCGGGTTGACCAGAGCCTCCCCTACAATGATCTGCCGATCCAGATGCAGGTTCAGGAAGTCGTCCTTGCGGTAAACGGCAATCGTGGAATCAAAATCGGAGTTAAATGCGTTCAAGTCCGGCTTGCGGACAATACGGAACTGCCCGCCCAGATCGCAGGGTGCATAGCGATACGCCAAAGTCGCCAATGCGGTTTCCATGTCGTCGCCCAAAGGGTCCGCAGGGTCCAGAGACGTGTTCGCAGGTTCGGCATTCAGGGCGGCGAGGTTATCTTCGCGCTGTTCTTCCGCCTTCTCCGCCGCGTAAGCGGCCTTTTCTGCGTCCAGCAAGTCACGCCCATGCTTCTCAGCGCTCTTGCGTCGGTTCGCGTCAAGATGATCGCCGATCAAGTTGGTCCACATCGAAACGGCATTGCTCCGTTCACCACCCTTGAGAACACCAGCATAGATCGCGGCGAAATGGTCCTTGCCCGCGTTAGCGGGCAGAGCGGCGAAAGCTCGCTTTACCGCCGCAGGGGTCTTGAGCCTTTCAACCCTGATTTCCGCGTCTACGTAGTCTGCGCGGTCAATGGTGATCGCTTCACCGTCAAGTTCGTTCGGGTAGAATGCGGGATCGCACAGCAGACCAGAAAAGGTCTCCCCGTCCGGCATGGTGATCTGCTCTTCGATAAGGCGGAGGAAATCGCAGGTGTACAAGCCCTCGCAATGACTGTGGTGACAATAGATAATCGCGCTTTCGTCAGCACTCTCGCCCTCCGCTGCCCATGCCATATCCTCACCGGACGTATGCGCCGCTGCGTTTGGACAAAGAACATCGACGCCACGCCCAGCGTCTCCCCGAACGTCCCAGCCGATCATTTCCAGAAAGTCCGGCAACAGGAAGTATTCGCCGTGATCATGCCACCATGCCAGAAGATCAAAGCCATCGGAAAGATAAGCGGGTTCGCCGCGAACGGCACCACTACCACCCTTAGCGCCTGACGGCGCGCGGCGGGTGTACTGGGAAACATCTCCGACCGGCATGTCGTCCAGAGTCAGCCCACGGCCTGCAAGAATGTAGTGCTTGAAGTCAGCCCCCTTTGGACGCGCGGGCATATACATAAGCTGAGAAGGCAAACGCCCACGCGCATCAAACTCACCGGGGATCAGGTATTCACAGAAGCCAACGTAACGCGCCTGCCACTCTGCATACCTGGTCTGCCAGCCGTCACCATCTTCGCCAAGTTCAAACGGCGCTGCCAACGGAATGATAACCCGGAAACGATCACTGCTGGGTGCGCCCTTGGTGGTGTGGGAATGCGTGGTGTAGACCACGGCGAACACGCCCAATTCGCGCAGTCGAGCAATTACCGGCTCAACAGCGCATCCCCCGTCAACGTCGATGGCAACCGCATACACCCGCCGCAGCCTGTTCTTGAGCTTATACATGTACTGAAAGCGCTGCCCATTCGTCGCGACCGACTTTCCGGTCAAGTCGCCTTCCGCGAAATACAACGCATCCCCGCCCTTGTCCGAGCGTTCCGGGTGCGGGGTCATCATCTTGACCACCTCTGCCCACGTACCGCTGAACCGAACCCAATCACTGCCAAAAACCTTGGGCGCGTGGTCAGTCACACCAATCACCGCCTTGGAATTCAATAATGCATCGCAAGCGGGGGCCTCAAGGTCCCCGATGACGGTAGCAGCACTAGTCTTACTCAGCGCCGGACGGGTAAACTTGACTACATTGCCATCGCTGAAATGGTCATACACCCACAATGACGGTTCAGGCCGGTCCGGGCAATCCTGCGACGGTTCATCTCGCAACCCACGCGCAAACGCATAGACGCTCAGCCCTCCAGCTAAATAGGGATTGTTGAAGGGTGCGACTGCATCCTTTGCCATTCTGTTCTTGCTCCTCGATTTTTTGCCATCTTAGCGCCCGCTGACGCGGGCCTTGTTGGGCGGAGCGCACTAACGCGCGCCGCCACCGTTTCACTGTGCCGCTGACACATCCGCTGCTTGCTCCAGCAAGTCGGTAAGTTCCTCGCCCAACCGCGCTAACTCTTCTGCGTTGTCCCGCGTCAGCGGGCGCAGCCCAGCAGCCCGAATTGCATCCGTCACCTGCACCAGTTTCTGCTCAATTTCGTACACCCTTAATCTCCTTCTGATTGAGGTCGTGCGGAACTGATCCGCCGACACCAGACTGATTAGCAGAGCGACGGTTTCAGATCAAATTATTTAGCAATATCAGTATCTTAACTACTTGAAGTGAACTTTTCACATTGAAGTTTGACTTCAAGTCGCAGCATTTTGGCTGATCCATCTACTTCAAGTGAAGTTTCCCAGATCAGCGGTCAGTTAGACTGACAAACGCCAGTCTCCGAGATTGCCGATTGCGACTTCAGACGCCGAATCATGGTTGCCATAAACACCGGGGCGGACCTCGTGCGCGCCAAGCAATTCCAGCGCCCAGACACATTCCGTCAGGTCTGACTCTGCCTCTTCCCGGACCTCGCGCAAAGACACAGCAAAATTCAGACCGTGCCCGATATCGACTAGCTTCATATCGATAGCTTCGGCGAGACGGAGCGCGTCAGCGTAGTCCTGCGGATCAAGATGCGTAGACAGCCATGCTCGGCGTTCAAGCATTCTATGGCGAATGGTCTGCGGGTCATCGCTGATCTTCAAAGCATCTACCTGCGCCAAATACAGACGGGACTTCTCGACGGGGGTCAGCTCGATACTCATTTCTTTTCTTTCTTGTTGGGGTGATTAGTGCGCCCCAGCAATGTGGCAACCATCGCTGGGGCTGGCATTAGCGCGCAGGCTCGGGGTATTCGCGCGCCAACGTCTCCGCCACTCGGGCGGCTATCTGAGGCCATGCAGCCACAAAGGACTCATTGTCCGGGAACTGCTGGCGCTCGGCATGCCATAGCTGACAGCGCCGCAAATACCGGTCATGAGCACGACGCCGCATAGCGTCACGCTGCTTTACGGTCAGCCCAGTCTTCGATCTCTTTTGCAAGGCGTTCTTCCTCTTCCTGAAACTGTTCAGGGGGCCACTCGGATCGCTTTTCGATTGCACGTCGCCAACGCTCGTCACGCGCTGATTTTCTGCGGCGGGCGTCTTTATCCAATTCGAAGCATGCGCCGGACCCGGCTGCATCGAAAAAGCTCATCGTGCGCCTGCGCGGACATCAGCGGCGTCAGCAACCGCGCGCGCCTTATTCCGGAGGCGTTGCCGTTGCTGCTCTTCAGCCGAAAGCGACGGGGTCAGGCGTTGCCTGAGGCTGCAAAATGCTGCTGCGGTAATCGTGTCACCGGTCAAGTGGCAGTAGTAGTTGACACCGACCTTGACGAAGTGCTGTTCAATCGCCCCGCCAGCGGCTCGGAGGGCGGTTTCAAGCTCATTCATCACATCAACCCCCAAGCGCGGGCCTTAGCCAGACGCTCAACGGGATTTAGCGTCATGAGGCGGCGGAGAAGCACGGCCTCATCCTCGATACTAGTAGGTGCGGACTGCTGGCGCTTGTCGGTCATGCCAAGTTCTCGGGCGCGGGTGATGCGCTTCTCCGGCGGCAGGCGCGATAGCTCTGCATGAGCGTCTTCGTCGCCCTGCTCAAGTGCTTCGCGAAGCTCCTTCTGCCGTACCTGCTCCTTGACCCCCTCTAGCTGCTGAATTTCAGCGACATAGAGTTCTGACAGCGGCTCGTCGCTCAGGGTGAAAATGCGCGCGCTCGGCATCGACATCACGTCTTCGCGGGTCAGTTCGACTTCGAACAAACGGGCGGCGTCTGCAATGATCTTGTCAGACACAGCTTCCCACCGGGCGCGGGTCAAATCTCCCCCGGACGAAACTAGATTGCGGAAATTCTCATTCGGGTCGCTCATTCTTATGCGGCCTCCTTACTGCTCAATGATTCAAAGTGTCGTGCATTCGCCAATGCGAAGGAGAATGCGAAATGCTCGAAGTCAGGCAGATCAGCATCATCCCCCGTCGTGACGAAACGGCAGATGCCGGGGTGTAGGCATAGCTTCAGATGTAGGGCGTCGATGAACTGCCAAATCTCACTGCTAACGGTCGTGTTGTAGAGCGCAGCCGTGAAATCCACACGGCAATCCAGCAGCCGTTGCCTTTGCTCGTCGTCCAGCCATCCCTCAAAGGCCTGACAAACCGGGATAACATCGTCCCCGACGAAAAGGGTGTCTTCTAGATCGGCGACATCAATCAAACTCCGCACGGCCTCACCAGCGCGCTCACGCGCGGTCAGCGTCGGCAATACTGCGGCGACGTAATAGCGCTTGGGTAGCCCGCTGGTGGCGGGCACGATATTCTTCAATCTTGCGCAAGCGGTATTGCGAACGACGCCACACGCACGCGCATAGCCTTCCTGAGTGATGGTGATAGGCACTGCTTCCTCAATTTTCGGGGAGAGTTGGTATTGTTGTGCCTAGTTTACCACGAGAAGCACTCACGACCTAGCATTTGGCCAAAACGGGTCACGGCAAAGCTCCTACGGGAAAAGCACTCTAGCGCAAACGGAAAACACATTAACTTGCCGGAGTGCTGGCAATGTCTGAATCTGGCGAAGTTCGACTTTTCCGGCGAAGCACCAATTCTCTGAGGTCGCGTCGCTGCCGCTTTCTAAGCATTCCCCAACGTCGAAATGCGGTTGATAGAAAATTAAGTTGAAGACTAAGGTGGGAAACCCACCCGCCAATCCTAGGTGGCAGATACACCACGAGTTTGTTAGAGCCAAAACCAACCGATAGTTATTCGGTCGACATAGAGGTCGGTTCAATTCGCTTAAGATGATTGATTGATGAAAGAGAAAAAAATGGTGGGAACACGGCGAAAAGAACGCCGGGTGTATTGGAAGCCTAAGCTAAGTGAATTGTGTCCTTGCGGGTCAGGGCAAAGGTACAGGGACTGCTGTTGGAACCGGCTCCCCGGTTTCGACATCGGCAAAGCTTACACAGCAGCATGTAATGAGGATAAGCTTGGGCTCGCGCTTGTCGCTGCGCGTGCCGATGTTACCCAATACACGATTTGGCACAGGACAAATACAGCACCCGTGCTCCATGTCGGCGAGCCGATAGAGCCGTTATTGCGGATCGATGTTAATGCACTTGGGGAGTACGTAGATCGTCTTTCATGGCTCTATTTCAACACCGGAAAGTGGAATAGCTGGCCAGCAGCCCTTGAGAGATTGAGCACAAACATCGATCACAAATGGTGGCGAAAGAAGATAATTTGCAAACGGGCCGTGCTGCATCTGGCACCCGGAGGCAGTCGGTACAAGGCGCGGCAAGAACTGGCCAAGCTAGGCCCAATCACTCCCGCCGAAGATGACATTGAGGTTCTGCAAATCTTCATCGACCTTGAACTGCGAAATGCGTCGTACTCGGAACGTACCGCATTTTTTGATCGCCTAATTGATCTTGATGAGTCCGCAGAAAGCCAAATCCAATATCGAGGCGGTAAAGCTTTTGATCTTCTATTGCATGGCGACCCAAAAGCTGCGGAGACAAGGCTAAGCGACCTTTTGGACGAATACCGAAATGATGAAAATTTGTCAGCGTTTGCGATGCAAAAGCTCTACGATGTCAAAGAAACACTTGGCACCATCACTGATGACGCTGCATTGCTTCGCGAAACCGCTTCAGAGCTATCAGCAGCGGTTCAAGACGGTAGTTGGACGGATCATGGACGTTCAAACATGTATCTTCAGATAGGCGATTGTTATCGATATGCCCGGGAGTGGGAGTTGGCAATTGGTGCCTATGAAGAGGCGATTGCGTTAGATGGCAGTCAAATCTGCCGCATACATTTGGCTGAGTGTTTCTTGTACCAACAGAAGATAGAGAAAGCGATAAGTCAGATTGAATGTGTAGCTATTGAGGAACTCGATGAGCCGGGCGTGATGGACTTTGTCTTCGCGTATTCGGCGGTCTCCATTTGGAGCGCAGAAATCGAAATGTTGAATAAGGCTAAGGACTGGCTCAAATCGTTGAAGGCATCACAGCCACTTTTCGAACAACGGCGTTTGAAGCTTCTGGTGCGGGTAACAGAGACCGCTGCAAAAGGGACTGCATCCTCAGAAGCGAAAGAGGATAGCACTCCTGAAGGGGGTGTTGCGGGTGCATCGCGTGCGCTTTTGCTTCAACCGAATTTCTTTGGCATTGGGATCAACTTCAACGAGATCATTGAGCGTTTTGGACGGCGAAAGAAGGGAACACAGCTTTCTATCGAGCACCACGATACGGAGGATGGAAAGCCCGGAGACGCCTAAACACAATTCTCAAGTGGAATAAACTACGCTGTGTACTGCCCTCACACGACACGATCAACATTCCTGTGTGAACGGCATTTCTATATCGAGCACAGCGCGGGTCGGCGGGCTCCAGCGTCGCGCGCGTATGCGCACCCGGTCACTACCAATACGTTATCGCATCCAGAGATTTCTTCATGGCTGCTCGACCATGCGCAGTCTCGCCGTACGGCGTCTTGTAGTGTCGTAGCTTTCCCTGCCCGACCACATGGCCGATAATGCCGCGAATGATGTCGTCATTCATCCCTTCCTGTCGTTGCAATCGGTCAACCAGCGTATCCTTAAGACTGTAAAGGACATGCCGGTCGTTGTTGTATCCGGCGGCGCGGATCACCTTTCGGAAGTTGTCGGACAGGGTGACGGCTATCGTTTTTGATTTTCGCTCCGTATCGAAGCCGCCACTGGCGAGAAATTTTGGGAAGTCTGCGATATGATCAGAGAGTGGTAGTTTTCGAGGTGTCGTCTTTGTTCGCCGGATCGTTAGAACTCCGTTATCAATGTCTGCCGCCGTCAGGCGGAACACTTCAGCGGGGCGCAGCCCAGTATACAACATGACCCTGACAGCCATTAGAAACGCCTTACGGCGTCGGGGCGTCATTCGGCTACTAGACTTCGGTCCCCAAGCTTCGTTCAGGTGCCGCCATATCGCTTTCATTTCTTCGTCACTGAACGCCTGCCATCTCGCCTCTTCTACTGTCGTGTCACGCTTCGAAAGTCGGACGCGGGGGAATTGCAGGTCTGCCAATTCATCATATTCATCAGCCGCCCAACGCCACAGCGCCTTTAGCGGTGCAAAGTGCTTCTCAACCGTTTGAATGCTGACATTTGGATTGGCTTCCAGCATGTCGCGATGCTGGCGTAGCTTGTCCCGGTTGTAGTATGGCAACGGATGATCGCCGTTGCAGTTTGCAATCAGCTTGTTGACCATCTGGCGATATGAGCGCGCCGTATTGGCGCGTAAGGCTTGTACCTTGATATACCTTTCCATCAGTGCCGAAGCACGCATCTCCGGGCGTCCCTGATCGGGCAAGGGGGCAAGCTCATCAAGCCGTTTGGCGAGCATTGCCTTGTAAGCATCGTAGAGCATTCGATCTGCTGGATCGGTGGGCGGTGGAATCTTCGGGAACTTATTGCCTTCGACACGGCTGTCATCACCGAAAGCTATTGCTTGGGTGGCGGACAGCCGAAAATACTCGGTTCGATCATCACGGACGCTCTGCATGATCTGAGGAATACGCTTCCACATCGAACCAGTTAGCGATTCAACAGTGCCCTCGTCCCCCTCAATCGCATCCGGCGCGCCTCTCTTTTCCAATTCTGCAATGCGCGCTGAGGTACGTTCTGCGGCAAGTCTCGCAGCTTCCTGCCGCGCTGTATCTGGTTCGCGCAATCGGGCAATTGCCATGTCGTGTTCCCGGCGAAGATCAGAAGCTCGTAATACTGCCTGATCAAAATTGCGGCCTATAGAAAGGTTCCAGAGTTTCTTCCTGAATGCCTTTTGGCAATCGTCCGGGACTCGCCTATTGTATCGGTAAAGGCCGTCTTTGGTCTGAACGATATACTTTACTTTCGCTGCGTGATTTTGAGACACAGAGCTACCAATCTTCATCGCCAAAATTGGCTAATGTCTAGCAGGCAAGGTCGAAATGTCTAGCAAAAATGGAACGTAGTGAGCTTAAGAAGCCCATACATATCAACAAAATATGGGTGCGGAGATGCTATTGCGTGGTTCGAGTCTCTCATCACCCACCATCCTTTCACAATACCGAACGACCACACGTGGCTTTCGCCGCCAGTTGCCGATTGCAACCGGTTGCAAGTTTGTAGCGATGGTGCATAATGAATCTCTGATGCAAAACACCTTGATATCTCTGACCATCAACGACCGGAGCCGCACTGCGTGAGCGTGACCCTGAAAGACGTCGCCGCTTTGGCTGGTGTATCGCGATCTGCCGTGTCGCGCACCTTTACCGAAGGTGCCTCGGTCTCTGCAAAAACACGCAGCAAGGTCGAAAAGGCCGCGCGAGAGCTTGGCTACAGTCCCAACGCCCTCGCCTCTTCTCTGACCACCGGGCGCACCAAGCTGATCGGGTTGATTTCGAACAACTTTCACAACCCGATTTTTCTTGAGGTGTTCGATCAGTTTACCCGCGCCTTGCAGGAACGCGGGCTACGCCCTTTGATCGTGAACCTGACGGACGAGACCGAGCCCGCAAACTCGGTCCGCATGCTGCGCCAGTATTCGGTTGACGCGGCCATCGTTGCCTCTTCGACGCTGCCGCCCAGCTTTGCCAAGGCGTTCCACGATGCGGGCGTACCGGTGGTGCACACGTTCGGGCGCTCGGCCACCTCGCCCGAAGTGCATGTGGTGGGAATCGACAACGTCGAATGCGGGCGCATGGCCGCGCGAGAGCTTTTGGCGCGCGGATACAGGCGTGTCGGCTATCTGGGCGGGCCTGAAGATGCAACCTCGGCACTCGACCGGTATCGCGGGTTCATGGAAGAACTGGCAGATCATCCCGATATCGAAGTAAGCCATTGTTTCGCGGGGGCTTATTCCTTTGAGGCCGGCCGCGCCGAAATGTTGCGCCTGTTGGCCAACTCCCCGTCCGAGGCGTATTTCTGCGGCGATGACATCCTGTCTGTAGGCGCATTGTCCGCACTGGCTGATCATGGGCTGAAACCCGGTCAGGACATTGGAATTATCGGACTGAACGACATGGAAATGTCGCGCTGGGAAAGCGTTAACCTGACAACGATCCACCAGCCGATCAAGCAGATCATCACCTCATCCGTCGATCTGGTTGTCGAGATGCTGAAAGAGCCTCAGCGCTATCCCGAGGCCCGCATTTTCCCCTGCCGCGTGATCGAACGGGGCACATTGCGGCCCCGCCCCTGATCAGCAAAACATCGGCGGCCGCGCATCCCGCCACGCGCCATCAGCCTTGCCCGACGCAACAGCCGCGTGAACGGCTGCAATGGACCGCAGCCCATCTGCCGCACCGGGCAGACCGTCGCGCCTTTCTCCGCGGATTGCATCCGCCAGATCGCAATAGATATTGGCGATGGCCAGCGGGAACCCTTCGGGGTGCGCGATAGCGACCCGAGACAGGCGTTGCACCTCGTCGTGCAAACCGCCCTCACCCTTTTCGATGATCTGAGTACGCCCGCCGACCGGAGTATAGATCAACTGGTTGGGCTGTTCGGATGCCCAGCGCAGCCCACCGGTTTCGCCAAAGACCTGAATGTCAAAGCCATGTTGCCGCCCGATCGCCACCGAAGATGTCCACAGGCGCCCAACCGTGCCGCCCTCCATCCGGAAATTGATCATTGCATCATCTTCCAACTCACGGCTGGCGATGGTTGAGGCCATGTCGGCAGACAGGGTTTTCACCTGATCGTCACAGATGAAACTGGCCATGTGCAATGCATGGATACCGCAATCGGCAAACTGCCCCGACACCCCGGCCATCGCAGGGTCATAGCGCCAGCGTACGCGCGGGTTATCCGCATCTGTGGCGTCGCCATGATGACCGTGGCTGAAATTGGTCACCACCAGACGCACCTTGCCGATTTCACCTGCGCGCACCATCGCGCGGGCCTGACGCACCATCGGATAGGCAGAGTAACAGTAGTTCACCGCGCAGATCCTGCCCGAGGCTTCGGCCACGCGCACAATCTCTTCTCCCTCTTCAACGGTCATGGTCATCGGCTTTTCGCACAAAACGTTAAAGCCTGCCTCAAGATACGCCTTGGTAATCTCGAAATGGGTCGAATTGGGTGTCGCGATGGTTACCAGATCAATCCGATCCTCTCGGTCTTTTTCACCCGCCAGCATCTCTTGCCAGTCGCCATAGGCGCGATCGGCAGCAACCCCCAATCGCTGCGCGTATTCGCGGCCCACGTCGGGCCGGTGATCCAGCGCGCCAGCAGCAAATTCGAACAACCCGTCCGCCTGCGCCCCAAGGCGGTGTGCCGGACCAATCTGGCTGCCTTCACCACCCCCGATCATGCCCCATCTCAACTTAGCCATGGTCATTGTCTCTCATTGGAATTGTCACATAGAGCGATCAGAAATCGCTGATGTCCTGCCATTGCCGCTGATCGGACGAGGCCAGCGCGGCGGCCAGCACGCGGTTGACCTCATGCCCGTCGCGGAACGTGGGCCAGATCGCCTCGCCGGTGTGGATGGCCTGTAAAAAGTCCTTGGCCTCGATGATGATCTGATCCTGATAGCCGGTTCCGTGACCCGGACCCTGACAGAAGGGCTCATAATCCGGGTGTGCTGGGCCGGTCAGGATCTTGGTGAACCCGCGCGCGGCTTCGGGCCCTTCGCGCTTGTACAGCCACAGCGCGTTCTGGTCCTCCTGATCGAACCGGATCGCGCCTTTTGTGCCTGATATTTCATAGGCATAGCCCATTTTCCGGCCCGTCGCGACGCGGCTGAAATACAGGTTTCCCATCACCCCGTTTTCAAACCGACACATCATCTGGGCATGATCGTCATTTGTTACCTCACCACCGGGGCGGGTTTTGTGAACGGTCTCAACATCGGCCATCACCTGCGCAATGGGCCCGATCAGCGCTAATGCGCCGTTGACCATATGCGGGGCAAGATCGCCGATTGTGCCGTTGGCCCTACCGGTTGTGCGCCAGGTGGCCGGGGCCTGCGGATCGGCATAGAAATCCTCGGTATGTTCGCCCCGGAACCAAGTGATGTCACCAATCGCGCCATCGGCAATTAACTGGCGGGCATATTGGCTGGCGGGTGTGCGGATATAGTTGAACCCCACCATGTTCACCGCTCCCGAAGCCTCAGCTGCGGCAACCATCGCCCGACTGTCTTCAAGCGATGCGCCCAATGGTTTCTCGCACAAGACCGGTTTGCCCAAGGCAAAAGCCGCTTCGGCGATCTGACGATGTGTTGACTGAGGCGAGGCGATCACGATTGCTTCGACCCTGGGGTCTTCAACCAAGATGCGCCAGTCATCGGTCGCCCTCTGAAATCCATAGGCCGCCCGGTAGCGTTCGGCACTGTCCGGGCTCGACGCGCAGATGACCTCGAGCCGGGGGCGCAACGCCGTGTTGAACACCGCACCGACGGCCGACATGGCAACGGAATGGGCCTTGCCCATATAACCGCCACCCACGATTCCCACTCCGATTTCAGGCATCTGCCATGGCCTCGCACATTGTGTTTGCAACCGGTTGCAAAATCAGTATCGTGTGAATCGATTCAACGCAAGGTCCAAACTTTGCCCACCCCACTTTGCCGGAGGATATGACGTGAGCGCTTTGATGGAGGGTATCAAAGGAAACCGCTTTGCCGTTCTGGGGCGTGCGGGTATGGACCTTTACGCAGACCCGATCGGTGTCAAAAGCGAAGAGGCCGATACGTTCCATGCCGATCTTGGCGGCTCGTCCGCGAATATCTGTGCCGGTCTGGTCAAGCTGGGCAGTCAGGCATCCTTGATCACCTCCATCTCGGACGATGCAATTGGTCGGTTCTGCCTCAACCGGTTGCAACATTACGGGGTAGACACCGCTTATATCCGCGTGTTGGGGGGTGAGTATCGCACCTCTCTGGCCCTGTATGAAAGCCGGACTGAGAACTTTCAGAATGTCATCTACCGCAACGGCGCGGTCGATTTTCAGGTTACCGACGCGGATATGGACAGGGTTGATTACACATCCTTCTCGGCCCTGATCTCGGCTGGCACCGTCTTTGCATCCGAACCCTCGCGCAGCGCCACGTTCCGAGGGTTTGAAAACGCGCGCAAAGCTGGTCTTCCGATCATTTTCGATGTTGATTACCGCCCCTACAGCTGGCCATCGCCAGAAATTGCCGCTGACGTTCTGTCCCGTGCGGGCGAAGCCAGTGACCTGATTGTCGGCAATGATGAAGAGTTCGGGTTCATGGCCGGCGGCATGGAAAAGGGCTTTGCCAAGGCACAGGACCTAGCCAGAAAACCGGGCCGGGTAGTCATTTACAAGATGGGCGAAAAAGGCGCCGTCACGCTGGCGGATGGGCAGGAAATCAAAACCGGGATCTACCCAGTCGACGCCATCAAGCCCGTCGGGGCTGGTGACAGTTTCATGGCAGGGCTTCTGGCTTCGATCGCGGCGGGGCACGCGCTGAAAGACTCGGTGATGCGCGGGTCCGCCTGCGCATCCATTGTCGTTTCCAAACCCGGCTGCGCCCCCGCCATGCCCACGACCCCCGAACTGAACGCGTTCCTCGCCTCTCACCCCGGTCCGGCCACATAGGAGTATCCCATGCATATCGCGCCCTATGACAATCAGAACAAGCCCATCGTTGACGCCGGTGATCCGACCGTTCCGCTGAACTATTTCAACATCGTCAAACTGAAAAAAGGCGAGGCGTTCGAATACCAGGTGCCGGGCTACGAGACCTGCATCGTCCCTGCAACCGGCAGCGTTGATGTGGATGTCGAAGGCGTTTCCTTCCCCAGGCTGGGCAACCGGGGCGAAGACGTCTGGGATGGCGAGCCCGAGGGCGCCTACGTGCCTGTCGGCGCAAAGGTACAGATGGTCTGCGTTTCTGACGCGGCCGAGGTGTTTATTGCCGGTGCGAAATACGACAAGGTGCTGGACCCGTTCGATGTGCGCGAACACGACCTTGTGCAATATGGCAGCGACGACACCAAAACCCACCGCAAAATCAAACACATCCTTGGCCAAAAGCAACACGACAAGGTCGGCCGCCTATTGGTGAGTGAGCTGTTCACCGTCGGTCAGGGCGGCTGGTCGGGCTTTCCCAGCCACAAGCACGACACCAACCGCCTGCCGGACGAAACCCGCCACGACGAGACCTACAATTTCAGGTTCAAGCCCAACTGGGGCTCGGGCCTTCAGATGTTGCAGCGCGAAGATAACCAGCCGGGCGACGCCTATCACATCGTGGATGGATCGACCGTTTGCATCGACAAGGGTTATCACCCCTGCTGCGTTTTGCCGGGGTACGAGATGTATTATTTCACCATCCTCGGCGGCCTGACCCAGCGTTCTCTGGTGCAGTATTTCCAGCCCACACATGCCTATCAGATCGAGACCATTCCCGGCATCAAAGACATGATTGCGAAATTCAAATGACCCTCGTGACACTGAAAGACGTCCTGCAACCCGCTTATGAACAGGGCTATGCCGTGGGCGGGCTGGTCACACTCGGCTGGGAAGATATGCGCGCCTATGTGGCCGCGGCCGAGGCCGAGAATGCGCCCGTGATCCTGCAAGCCGGACCCAGCTGCCGCGACCACACTCCGCTACCCGTACTGGGCAAGATGTTCCGGTATCTGGCGGAAAACGCCTCGGTGCCCGTCGTTGCGCATCTGGATCACGGCTACACGTTCGAAGACTGCAAGATCGCGCTCGACAGCGGTTTTACGTCCCTGATGTTCGACGGATCGCGCAAGCCCCTGCGGCAAAACATCGATGAAACTGCCGCAATTGCCGAGATGGCGCATACGGCAGGGATTTCCTGCGAAGGCGAGATTGGTTTTGTCGGGTACTCGGGCGGTGAAGGATCGAACGGCACCGACCCGGCAGAAGCGGCCCAGTTCGCACGTGAAAGCGGTGTGGATGCGATGGCGATATCGGTCGGCAACGTCCACCTGCAACAAAACAAGGAAGGCGGTCTGGACGAAGCCCGCATCGCCGAGATCGACGCCTTGACCACAGTGCCTCTGGTCATTCATGGCGGGTCGGGCGTGCCGGTAGATCAACGCATGAAGCTGTCCCGCGAAACCTCGATCTGCAAATTCAACATCGGGACCGAGCTGCGCATGGCCTTCGGCAATGCCCTGCGAGACGCTGTCAATCGCGATCCCGAACGGTTTGACCGCGTGACCATCCTGAAAGAAACCCACAACCCGGTCGAAGCTGCCGCGCGCATGGTCATCCGTGCCTTTGGTGCACCCCCGCAACGCTAACGCGCGCTTTCGCCTTCAGATCGAACCGCCCTCGACCATGAAGTTGCCCGCGCTGCACATGGCGGCGTCGTCCGAGGCCAGAAACAGCACCATGCGCGCGACATAGACAGGCTCAATCGGATCGGGCAGGCATTGGCGGTCGACCTGTTTGGCCAGCGCCTCGGGCGTGACCCACAGGTCTTTCTGGCGGTCGGTCATGATCCAGCCCGGCACAACCGTGTTCACACGAATGCGGTGATCGCCCAATTCGCGCGCCATGGTGCGCGTCAGGCCGTGCACCGCCGATTTCGCGGTGGCATAGGCCGGAAAACCTGCCCCGGCCTCCCACCACGAATTCGATCCGATATTGACGATCGAACCTGCGCCCTTGGCGATCATACCCGGGGCCACTGCCTGAATGGCAAAGAATATATGGCGGATATTGGTCGCCATCCGCTCATCCCAATAGTCCGGCGTCACCTCGCGCCAGTCGTGGCGGTCATCCTGGGCAGCGTTGTTGACCAGCACATCCGCCTCGCCCAGCTCCTCGACCAGTTGCTCCAGCGCAGCCCGCATTGCTTCGATATCGCGCAGGTCGCATCGCGCAAAGGCGTGTTCACCGTCCAGTTCCGCCAGCAGAGCAAGGCCCGCATCCGCATTGATATCCAGAAACCCGACCTTCGCCCCTTGTGCCGCAAAGGCGCGAACGGTTTCCGCACCAATCCCCCCGGCCCCGCCCGTGATGATAACCTTTTTGCCCGCAAGGCTTGGGTAATTGGCGAAGTCTTGGCTCATCCGTCACGCTCCATGATCCATTCGACCTCGGGGGCCAGGGCAAACCGCCATTTGCGCAGGGGGCCCGCCATGACGTTCAGGTAATACATCTCAAACCCATAGGGCGCGCCGCAAGGGTGATGGCCACGCGGAACGATCACAACATCGCCATCGGAGACGGCCATCGTCTCATCCAACTGGCCGTCATCGGTATAGACCCGCTGAATTCCGAACCCGTTGGCCGGGTTGAGGCGGTGATAATATGTTTCTTCCAGATAGGTGATGCGGGGAAAATCATCCTCATCATGTCGATGACTGGGGTAAGAGGACCAGTGCCCATTGGGCGTAAAGACTTCGGTCACCAGAAGACTGTCAGCACAATCCTCGTTCTCCATCGCTATATTGTTGATATATCGCGTATTCACACCCTTGCCGCGTTCGGTCAGCGTGATGCCATCCGGCCCGATCCGGCGCGCTTTGTGGCCGCCCTTGCCCGGGGCCGAGCAGACCGCCACAACACAATCGGTTTCCGCCACAGCCTCCCACTCGGTTCCGTTGGGCAGATACAGGCTATGCGGCGGCGTCTTTTCGAACACGTTCATCCGACCGCCCAATACGCCCCAGTCCTGCCCGGCCCCGGTGATCCGCGCCTTGCCTTCGACCATCACCAGAATGACTTCGCGGTCTCCTGTCGCCTCGGCCGCCCTGTCGCCCGCTTGCAGATGATACAGCCCAAAACCCACATATCGCCATCCGGCACTGTCCGGGGTTATGTCATGTACCTTGCCACGGGTTCCAATAGGCTTCTTCAGCAGGTCTGCCATTCTTGTTCTCCTTATTGGGCGGGCCTAAACGGCCCGCCTGTATCGCCCTCAGGCCGCTTGCCGTGCTTGCAGGGCCGAAAGCGCCTCGGACAGTCGGGCCTCGGCCCACCCTTCCGATACGGCCCGGTGCAATATGTCGGCCTGGCTTTCAGGCGCGTTGCCACCAATCGGCGGGTCGGTGTCCAGATTGGTCGGGAACGGATAGCCCTCAGCCGTTGCGGCAATCGCCGCATTCAGCTCTGCCGCACTCAGCGCCCCACGTTGTTTCAGGGTGACCAGCGACGGAAACACCGTCTGCGACATGGACTGCCGGTCAACCATCTCCATCGCACGGCCGAAGGCAGATGAGACCTGCAACAGGTTCGCCATCCGCTGAATATCCGCACTGCTGTTTTCCCCGGCAGCGTGGAACAGCGCCGGGTTGAAGAACACCGCATCCCCCTTTTCAAGGGGCAACTGAATGTAGTTCTCTTCGAAAAACGCCCGGTGTGCCGCGTCATGGAAGGCGAGATATCCCGGCGCATAAAGCTGCGAAAACGGCAACAGTTTGGTTGGGCCGCTTTCCACGGGCATGTCACAATGCGCAACCGCCCCCTGCAAGGTCAGCGAAGCCGTCACCAGATGGGCATGGGCCGGATACCGGGCGGCGCTGTCGGCGGTTTGAAAGCCCAGATGATAATCCCGATGCGCCTGCTGTGCCTTGCCGCCGGGGCGCACCTGATTGATTTGCGCGGTCATTTGATAGTTCGGCCCCAGCCACGCCTCGCAAGCCGCTGCAATGGCCACATTCCCGAAATAGAGCGCAAAGCCCTCGGGATCGCGCAAGCACTGTTTCTGCAATGCGTTCCATATCCGGTCATTCGCGCCCGAGGCCGCGAAGTGGTCACCTTCCCCGGCCCCGCCCTGACGTTCTTCCTCGATGATCTGATGGAACACAGCGGTCGCCCGGTCGATCACGGACGTATCCGCAAATGCGCCTTTTAGAACGATCACACCCGCAGATTTGTCCAACACGCCTGCCCATTCTGCCAGCAGTTCTTTTCTTTGATCCGCATTCTCCAGCGCCGGGCGCAGGGCGTGCATATCATAGATCGGAACGTTCTTTTGCACCGATGCGGCATGAGGCACCGCACCGGTTGTCAGGTTTTGCGAGGTCAACACCTTGAACTCATCCAGATCGCAGGATTCCCGGTCAAAATAGCCGACGTATCCAAGTTCTTGATGTACCATGACAAACTCCTCTTTCATGGCTTCGGTGTTGCCCCGAGGGGCGGTGATTAAACGGTGATCTCCAACCCTGCCTTGCCGCAAACCTCGACGATGTGGTCATAGCCCAATTTGGAGTACTCATAGGGCGGCGCCTTGGCGGGGTCCTGCTCGGCCTCGACCACGATCCAGCCGCTGTAATCCATTGCTTTCAACGCGTTGGCTACGGCCTGAAAGTCGATGCACCCATCACCCGGCACGGTGAACGCGCCGGCGATCACCGCATCCAGAAAGCTGCGATTGTTCTCGCGCGTGTCCCGCACGATGTCCGGGCGGATATCCTTGAAGTGGACATGGTGCACACGGTCGCCCCAACGGTTCAGTGTGGCCATCACGTCGCCGCCACCAAACAGCAGATGGCCCGTATCGAAGCACAAGCTCAATTCGGGGCCGGAACCCTCCATCAACCAGTTCACATCCTCTTCGCTTTCGATGATCGTGCCCATGTGATGGTGATAGGCCATCGGCATACCCTGATCTGCCATCCATTTGGCAAGCTCGGTCAGTTTGCCCGCATAGGCCAACACATCGTCTTTGGACAGCTTCGGGCGGTCATTGACCGGCGTTCCGATCTGCCCCTGAACGGTATTTGAACACTCGGCGTAAACGATGCAGGGGCTGTTCAGGGCAACAAACTGTTCCACCTGTTCACGCACGATGGCGATTTCGGCCTCAAGGTCATTGACCAGAGTACTGCCCGAACACCAGCCGCCACACAGCGCGATGTCACTGGCATCCAGATAGGCGCGCAACCCTTCGGTGTCGCCGGGCATCCGCTGGCCGCGCTCAACACCGGTATAGCCGATCTCGCGCGCTTCTTTCAGCGCCTGCTCCATCGTGTAGGCTGCGGTCAGGTCCGGCAAATCGTCATTCTGCCAGGCAATCGGAGAGATACCGATCTTCACGCTCATTTCGTGTTTCTTTCCTTGATGGCGACCTCATAGGCCGCACGTTTTTCGTTTACTTCCGGACGGATGCTGACCTCGGGCACCGCCACTTCCCACCACGTTCCACCATATTCGGTCGATGGGTAGGGATCGGTGTCGATCACCACCACATAGGGGCCTTTGACCTCGCCACGTTTGGCCAGTGCCTCCTCAAGCTCGGCGATCGAGCTGACCTTGACCGCCGTCGCCCCCATTGCTTCGGCATGTTTGGCAAAGTCGATCACCGAATTTTCACCGCCGATTGCGTGATCCAGCAGGTTGTTAAACTCGGCCCCGCCGGTTCCTATCTGCAAACGGTTGATGCAGCCAAAGCCGCGATTGTCGGTGACCACAACGGTGAACGAAATCCCCATCATCGCCGCCGTCGCCATTTCCGAGTTCGCCATCATATATGTGCCGTCACCGGTAAAGCAGATCACGTCGCGGTCGGGCTGGGCCATCTTGATGCCCATGGCACCGGCGATCTCATACCCCATGCAGCTGAAGCCATATTCCATGTGATAGGCACCGGGGCGCGGTGCCTTCCACAGCTTGTGCAGCTCACCCGGCATCGTGCCTGCGGCACACATGGCAACGGTGTTTTCATTGGCCGCCCGCTGCACGGCACCAATCACCTGCATGTCCGTGGGCAGCGCATTGCTGTCCACCGGCGCGTCGGTCAATGCGTCGACCTTGGCAAACCACTCGGGTTTCAGCGTCGCGGACATATCCGGCGCGCGGTAACCGCCCAACGCGTCGCTCAGGTCACCCAGCCCTACGCGGGCGTCAGCCTGCAGCGGCATCGCGCCGTGCTTTGCCGCGTCATAGGCGGCGGTGTTCAGGCTGATCAATTCCCGCTCGGGGTTCGCGAACAATCCCCATGACCCGGTGGTGAAATCCTGAAACCGGGTGCCGACGCCCAGCACAAGATCCGCCTTTGCGCAGATATCGTTGGCAGGCTCACCACCCGTGACGCCAATCGGACCCAGGTTCAGGGGGTGATCCCAGGCCAGCGCGGATTTACCGGCCTGCGTCTCGGCCACCGGCACGTTGTGCGCTTCGGCAAAGCGCTGCAACGCGGCGGTCGCATCCGAATAATGCACACCGCCCCCGGCCACGATCACAAGGCGCTTGGCTGCCTTGATTGCGGCCACGGCTCGTGCCAATTCACCTTCATCCGGACGAATGCGGCGCTGATACCAGACGCGCGGCTCAAAAAAGCTTTCGGGATAATCATAAGCCTCGGCCTGCACGTCCTGACAAAAGGCCAGCGTCACCGGACCGCAATCCGCCGGGTCCGTCATGGTGCGGAAGGCACGCGGCAGCGCCGTCAACAGATGCTCCGGCCGGGTGATGCGGTCGAAATAGCGGCTGACCGGTCTGAAACAGTCATTCGCACTAATAGTTCCGTCCGAGAACACTTCGGGTTGCTGCAAGACCGGGTCAGGGCCACGCGTGGCGAACACGTCACCGGGCAGCAACAAAACCGGCAGGCGGTTCACATGGGCCAGCGCCGCAGCGGTAACCATGTTGGTGGCCCCCGGCCCGATGGACGAAGTGACCGCCATCGCACGCCTGCGCCCCAACTGCTTGGCATAGGCAATCGCACAATGTGCCATCGTTTGTTCATTATGACCGCGATAGGTGGGCAGGCTGTCTTTCACACCGTGCAGCGCCTCGCCCAGACCGGCCACATTGCCGTGGCCGAAAATCGCCCAGACACCTGCGATAAAGGGCTCTCCAGCCTCGTTCATCTGCGCGCCCAGATAGCGCACCAGAGCCTGCGCCGCGGTCAGTCGGACTGTCTTGCTCATCATGATCCCTTTCAACTCAGCTCCGCCTTTGGCGGCCTGCGGGTTTTCTCATTTACGAAGGTGCCAGCTTTTGTATCAAAGCCTGAAAACAGAGTGGCGTCACGTGCCACCGCCCGATGGATGCCCCATTGGGGCATCCAAGTTCTGAACTTTAAACCGTGCCGCCCAGCGATCCTTCAAGCTCGGCCATTTCCTGACCGCCCGCCATCAGGTCCTGCAACTGCTCTGGCGTGATCTCGCCACGCGTTGCTGTGCCCAGCGTCTTGCCCCGGTTCAAAACGGTGAACCTGTCGCCCACCGCCAACGCGTGACGCACGTTGTGGCTGATGAAAACCACGCCGACGCCCTGACTTCGCACCTTGTCGATGGTGGCCAGAACGTTCGAGGTCTGGCGCACACCCAGGGCCGAGGTCGGTTCGTCCAGGATCAGGATCTTGGCCCCGAAGTACACGGCGCGGGCAATGGCGACGGTCTGCCGCTCCCCCCCAGACAGGGTGCCAACCGCCTGATCCGGCCCGCGCAGGTTGATGCCCATCTTGCGCATCTCTTCCATGCAGACCTCATTCGCGTGTTCAACATCGAACCGTTTCAGCAGACCTTTACCCTTGGTCGGCTCGCGCCCCATGAAGAAGTTGCGCGTGACGCTCATCAGCGGGATCATCGCAAGGTCCTGGAACACGGTCGCGATACCTGCCTCCATCGCATCCCGAGGGGTGTCGAAATGCAGCGGCTTGCCTTCGAAATAGATCTCGCCCTTGGTGGGTTTATGTACCCCGGACATGGTCTTGATGAAGGTTGATTTACCCGCGCCGTTATCGCCCAGCAGGCAGTGGCATTCACCCGGCTTGACGTCGAAACTGACACCCGCCAATGCGATGATGTTGCCAAAGTGCTTTTCGATATCCTTCATTTCCACGATGGGGGCCTGATCACCCGCCGCATCGCCGTGGTGGAACTTGGTATCTTCGGTCATATCAGCGCTCCCCGGTTACGCGTTTGCGGATCGCGTTGTTGAACAGAACGGCTATCAGCAGCATCGCGCCCAGGAACACCTGGAACCAGTCCTGATCGAAATCCGTATAGGTCAGTCCGATGACAACCATGCCAAAGATGATCGACCCAAAGAACGCCCCGATGGCCGAGCCATATCCGCCCGTCAGCAGGCAACCCCCGATCACGGCGGCGATGATCGCCTCGAATTCTTTCTGAAAACCGCGCCGCGCGTCGGTCGAGCCCGCGTCGATCACCGTAATGATGGCCACCAGTGCAGCGCAGCAGGCGGTCAGCATGAACAGGGACACCTTGATCTTGCTCACGGGAACACCTGAGTTCGAAGCAGCAGTGCTGTCACCGCCCGCCGCGAAAATCCAGTTCCCGGCAGGGGTCCGCAGCAACACGTAGGTGGCTGCCAATGCCAGCACGATGAACCACAGGATTTCGACCGGAACGCCGGGTACCTTGGGTGCCCCGCTTTTGAAGGTGTCAATCATGCCGTTGGCCGCCAGCCAGGTAAACAGGCTGCCAAAGGCTTCGCCCGAAAAGAACGGTGCCAGCCAGTCGTTTTCAACCACGTCACGCACACCGCGCAACTGGGTCGATCCTCCGGTCGCCGCCTTGAGGCCAACCAACGACAGACCGCGTAGAATAAACAGGAAAGCCAGCGTCACGATAAAGGACGGCAGGCCGGATCTTATGACGATATTGCCGTTCACCGCCCCGACGAATGCCGCGAATACAAATGTCATGGGGATCGCAACGATCAGTGGCAACTGCCATGTCACCACACAGACGCCGAAAAACAAGCCCGCGAACGCCACCATTGAACCGATGGACAAATCAAACTCGCCACCGATCATCAAAAGGGCCGCACCGATTGCCAGAATGCCCAGCTGTGCCGCAGGTGTCATGAAGTTCATGACCCCGGCCAGGGTAAACATCGAATCGTCTGCTGTGATGGCAAAGAAGATGACCACCAGAACGACGCCCGCCATCGCACCGAGTTCGGGCCGTTTCATGAGCTTGGTCATGAAAGGTTCTTTCTTGACCCTTTCGTCCCCGGCGATTTGCGCTGAGTCACTCATCGTTTCCTCCCACTTGGGTGGGAACGGCGCCACCGCGCCGCCCCGTTTTGTTCAGGTTGCGGTATGGATCAGCGGATGCCCTGCGCGGACAGCTCGATCACCTGCGCGGCCTTGTCCTGAGTGATCAGGTTCGGACCCGAAGGAACATTACCACCGGGCATCAGGCCGTATTTGGCGTGCAGGCCCATGAAGTTCACCGACAGGTACCCTTGCAGATACTGCTGCTGGTCGATGGCAAAGGCCGCGTCGCCATCCGCAATCGATTGCAGGAAGTTGGCCGACAGGTCGAAGGATGCAACATTCACGTCACGGCCCGACGCTTTGACAGCGGCAACAGTCGGCTCACCGGCCGAGCTTGCACCCAGCGCCATGACCGTATCGACGGCTTCGTTTGCAGCCAGAGCAGCCGCAACTTTAGACTCGATCTCCGACGGGTCGTTCGAGGTCGGCAGAACTTCGACATTACCGCCAAAGCCTTCCGCGAAACCTGCACAGCGCAGGTCCAGCGCAACGTTGCCCACTTCGTGGTTCACGCAGATCGCGGTTTTGCCCCCCATCGAAGCCAGTTGTTCGCCCGCAGCTTTACCTGCGTCAAACTCGTCCTGACCCACGTGCAGCAATGCACCCAGCTGTTTCGACACATCCGACCCCGAGTTGATCGAGATCACCGGGATGCCTGCGGCAACGGCACGTTCGATTGACGGGCCAAGCGCATCCGCATCCGGGATCGAAACGATCAGGCCATCGGGTTCCTGGTTCACGGCAGCGTCGATCAGCTGCGACATGGCCACCATGTCGAAAGTTTCCGGCGCGCGGTATTCCACATTCACACCGACGTCCTTGCCAGCCTGTTCAACACCGTTCTTCACGACGTTCCAGAATGCGTCATTGGCCTGGCCATGCGATACGACCACGATGTCCTGCGCAAGTGCGGGCGTAGCCAGGGCCAGTGCCCCCGCGGCAAGTGCACCCTTAACGAATTTCTTCATTTCAGTTTCCTCCCATTGGTTCAGTCTGATCTTCTGCTGGGGTACCGGCCCCAATCATCCGGCAGTGCCGAATCTCAGTGGCTGCGGCGCAAAGCCGAGCTGTCTTTAGTTTGAAGAATTTCGGTCATTTTGCAACCGGTTTCAAAATTTCCTCCATTCGAACGGGCTTTCCCGTCTGCGCTGACAGGGTCGCGGCCTCGGCCATTGCCAGCGCCGCCACACCATCCTGCAACGTGACGGGAACGTCGGAACCGCCGCCGACAGCATCAACAAATGCGGCCCATTCAACGCGGTAGGCCGGCATATAGCGTTCCAGAAAGAAATAAGTCGGCTTTGCGCCCACAACGCCATCCGCCGTCGATTTCACGACGGTGTTTTCCAGCATGTTATGCGCCTGCAACAACCCTTCCGAACCCAGCAACTCGACCCGCTGATCATACCCATAGGCCGCCCGGCGCGAGTTCTTGATGACCGCAATCCGGCCGTCTGCGTAAGTCATTGTGACCACAGCCGTGTCCACATCGCCTGCCGCGCCGATCTCTGCATCCACAAGCGACGATCCCACCGCCGTGACGGTCTGGGGCACATCCCCCATCAGAAAGTTCGCCATGTCGAAATCGTGGATCATCATGTCCCGAAACAGTCCACCGGACACTTTTACATAGCTGACCGGTGGCGGGGCCGGGTCAAATGACGTGATCGACAACAGTTCGGCCTTGCCGATTTCACCTGCGTCCAAATCGGCCTTCAAAGCTGCAAAATTAGGATCGAACCGCCGGTTAAACCCAATCATGACAGGTTTGCCGCGCCCCGCGACGGCTTTCAGACAGTCCTGTGCCCTCTGAAGGCTCAGATCGACGGGCTTTTCGCACAGAACGGCTTTGCCAGCACCCGTGGCCGCCTCGATCAGGTCGGAATGCGTATCCGTCGGCGTTGCAATCAGAACCGCGTCAATTTCGGGATCAGCGATAATTTCTTCTGAACTGCGTGCCTCGGCCCCATATTCATCCGCGAGGTTGTTCGCCGCCTCGGGCAGCGCATCGGATACCGCACACAGCCTGCTTCCCGGATGGGAAGATATGGCCTGCGCATGAACGCGCCCGATACGTCCGGCACCCAGCAATCCGACCCTCAACATGCAGCTCTCCCGAATCTTGTTGTTGTGCGTAACAATGATTTTCTTTGCAACCGGTTGCAATATATTTTTTACATCACCCTCGGTTTTGCCAGCGGTTCCCGCAGCCTCAACACGAATACCGCGCAAAAAACCGGTCTGATCTCAACAGGATTGCACTGCCTGACACGCATATTTCCGCGCAAATACCAGCCTACGGGAATCCCCCAATATCGCCGCACGGTGAATCACGTTAGATTGTACGTAAGGAACACGTACTACCACTCTGTGACCCCCTTAGAGGGGCTGGCATGACCCCCTCGTCCAGCCCCTCATACCACACCAAACAGCCACAAAATCACGACGCGCCAACCAAAGCAGGCGCATGTCCGGTATTGATCTGGTTTGACAATGGCGATCCCTGAAGGACTCGAACCCTCAACCTGCTGATTAGAAGTCAGCTGCTCTATCCAGTTGAGCTAAGGGACCGCTGCGCCCTTCTTGCGGTTTTTACCCGCGGGGTTCAAGAGGCAAGCGCATGAATGCGCTGTTGGGATCGTCAACATACCCAAAGATAGGCCCGCAATAGGAATAACCCAGCGACTCATACAGCTTGCGCGCGGCATCATATTCGCGAAGTTGGCTCGCCCCGGTCTCAAGAACCAAAGCCTCGCACCCCTCTGCGCCAGCCTGTTCAGCCAGATGCACCATCAGAACGCGCGCCAGCCCGCGCCCTCTTGCCTGCGCCAGAATATGCACCGATTTCACTTCGGCGGTACCATCAGGCAGCGCCTTCAGCGCACCGCACCCCAATGGCTGCTGTCCGTCAAAAATGGCCCAGAACCGCACCCCCGGGCCAGCCAGTGCTTGGGCGTCCATCGTGTGGTTGCTTTCCGCAGGTCCCGCAGTTTCGCCATGGGCAAAATGCGCCTCGACAATCGGGCGCAATACGTCCGATGTCGGGTCAGCCTCGCGGATTTCGATCATTCAGTGTGTCCAGGGGCCGCGCCGGTCGGTTGCGAAATTCTCGCCATAGCCCCGCGCGCGCAGATTGGGCTTGCGCTTGTGCGGCTCGCTGACCTGCGCATCGATACCGTGGGCCTTGGCATAATCCAGCGCCTCTTCCCGCGTGTCGAACTTCAGGCGTACCTGAGCCTGCGTGTCACTGGACGACGTCCAGCCCATCAGCGGATCAACCTCGCGCGCCGAGGCCGGGGCGTATTCCAGAACCCATTTGCGGGTCTTGGCCATCCCCGAGGTCATCGCATTTCTTGCGGGCTGGTAGATCCGTGCGCGCATGTCGCCTCTCCGTACTCACTTGGCTGAGCCCGTTTATGCGTCAGAGCGCGCCTGGGGGCAAGATTGCAATTGTCGCGGCCCTCGCCTGCGAACTCATGTCAGAATCTGTCATCGGGCTGGGATAGGGTCTCGCCAAACATACGCAAGAACATCACACCGTCTCACCCGTCGCACGGCCTCAGACCGCATAGCGGGCAATGAATCCGGATCGGCCCTTGCAGTTGGACAAAATAAGAACAAATGTAAGGGCCTGACGCCCGGAGCCTACCAATGCCTTACGCCCATTCCGACAAGACCCAACTGACCACCGAAGACGTGCGCGCGCGCCTGAAACTGGAAGGCGGCAAGCAATTCGTGATGCATACCGAATTCAACCCGGCGGGCGATCAGCCCACGGCGATCAAGGAACTGGCGGGCGGCGTGCTGGACGGGGAACGCGATCAGGTGCTGCTGGGCGCGACCGGAACGGGCAAGACCTTCACCATGGCCAAGGTGATCGAGGAAACCCAGCGCCCCGCCATCATCCTGGCCCCCAACAAGACGCTGGCGGCGCAGTTATACGGTGAATTCAAAGGCTTCTTTCCCGAAAACTCGGTCGAATATTTCGTGTCCTACTACGACTATTACCAACCCGAAGCCTATGTGCCGCGCTCTGACACCTACATAGAAAAAGAATCCCAGATCAACGAACAGATCGACCGGATGCGCCACTCGGCCACGCGGGCGTTGCTGGAACGCGATGACGTGATCATCGTCGCCTCGGTCAGCTGCATCTACGGTATCGGCTCGGTCGAAACCTACGGGGCGATGACGCAGGATCTGAAGGTCGGTCACGAATACGACCAGCGGCAGGTGATGGCCGATCTGGTGGCCCAGCAATACCGTCGCAACGATCAGGGGTTTCAGCGCGGCTCGTTCCGGGTGCGGGGCGACAGCTTGGAAATCTGGCCCGCCCACCTCGAAGACCGCGCCTGGAAGCTGTCCTTCTTCGGCGAGGAACTGGAACAGGTCACCGAATTCGACCCGCTGACCGGCGAAAAAACCGACACGATGGACCATATCCGGGTCTATGCGAATTCCCACTACGTGACGCCGAAACCGACGATGCAGCAGGCGATCATCGGGATCAAAAAAGAACTGCGGATGCGCCTCGACCAGCTGGTCGGCGAAGGCAAACTGCTCGAGGCGCAGCGGCTGGAACAGCGCACCAATTTCGATCTGGAAATGCTCGAGGCCACCGGCGTCTGCAACGGGATCGAGAACTATTCGCGCTATCTGACCGGCCGCGCTCCGGGCGAACCGCCACCAACCCTGTTCGAATTCATCCCCGACAACGCCATCGTCTTTGCCGACGAATCCCATGTCAGCGTGCCGCAGATCGGCGGCATGTACCGGGGCGACTACCGGCGCAAGTTCACGCTGGCCGAACACGGATTCCGCCTGCCGTCCTGCATGGACAACCGGCCTTTGAAGTTCGAGGAATGGGATGCCATGCGCCCGCAATCCGTCTTCGTCTCGGCCACCCCCGCCGCGTGGGAGCTGGACCAGACAGGCGGCGTCTTCACCGAACAGGTGATCCGCCCCACCGGCCTGCTGGACCCGCAGGTCGAAATCCGCCCCGTGTCGATGCAGGTCGACGACCTGCTGGACGAGGTGCGAAAGGTCGCCGCCGATGGCTATCGCACATTGGTCACAACGCTGACCAAACGCATGGCCGAGGATCTGACCGAGTACCTGCACGAACAGGGCATCAAGGTCCGCTACATGCATTCCGATATCGACACGCTGGAACGGATCGAGATTCTGCGCGACCTGCGTCTGGGCGCCTTCGACGTGCTGGTCGGCATCAACCTGCTGCGTGAAGGGCTCGACATTCCCGAATGCGGGCTGGTCGCCATTCTGGATGCCGACAAGGAAGGCTTTCTGCGGTCCGAGACCTCGCTGGTTCAGACCATCGGCCGCGCCGCGCGCAACGCCGAGGGTAGGGTGATCATGTATGCCGACAAGATCACCGGTTCGATGGAACGCGCGCTGGCCGAAACCGACCGCCGCCGCGCCAAGCAGATGGCCTATAACGAGGAACACGGCATCACGCCCGCGACCGTGAAAAAGAATGTCGAGGATGTTCTGGCCGGGCTGTACGAGGGCGACGTGGACATGAACCGCGTCACCGCCACCATCGACAAACCGATGCACGGCGCCAACCTCGAGGCGCATCTGAACGGGCTGCGCGACCAGATGCGCAAAGCCGCCGAGAATCTGGAATTCGAAGAGGCCGCCAACATCCGGGATGAGATTAAACGCCTGGAAGCGGTCGATCTGGCCATCGCCGACGACCCCATGGCCCGCCAATGGGCGGTCGAGAAAGCCTCGGAAGATGCCGTGAAATCGCGTGGGCGGTCTACGGCTGGACGGCCGGGGCAAAGGGGTGGGAATGTTAAGCGGCGGAAGAGGTAGGTTAAAACGCAACTGACGGTTGCAATTTGCCTCAAAGCAGGAAATCTATCTTCTTAGACAATCGGTTTAGGAAAGTTTTTTGATCACGCTTCTTATTGTAGTTGGACTGCTCGGAACAATTTCACTCCTAGCAATGGTTTGGGTATGGGTAAGTGTGCTCGCAGGATGGCGCGAAGCGTCGCCCGGCAGAAGTTTATCAATGCTATGGTTCGTGCTCCTATTGATGATCATCTGGGGACTTGGAGTAGATTCGAACTTTAGCGGCTTACGAATGCTGGCGCTCGCTGTATGGCCCGCCTCAATCCTATTTTTACTGGGAGATGCTTTAACCGCGAGACTTTTTGTTTTTTTCTTTGCGGCGTTGATTTTACTGTTTTTGGTGGCCGCAGCCGCTGCGATCATGCCGGGCAAGGCAAAAATACCGACTATTATTGTTGGCGCAATGCTTACAGTGATAGGTCCGGTCGCGTTGCAAAACCTGCAAGTGCAATGGCAAATGAAAAGATACGCGAAAGCATCCGAGTTACGCATCATAGAACGTTCGTCTTTGTTCAAGTCCATTCGAGAACGCTCCGACGGTTACCAGTCCCCACATGGCGTCGCGTGTAACAGCGAGAATTGGCCGTTTCTTTGGAGTTATCGGCACAGAGACTGGATCGCACTGCCGTCCAACACCCGTTACGGCGGTGATACTAAGGAAAGAGTTATGAGCGTTTGCCTGAGTAGGTAAGTCACATCCCACACTCCACCCTTGCAGCCCAGCGCGCACTCCTCCACGTTTGAATTCACAAATTGTGTTTCCAAGCGGTTGCCATGACGAACCCGAACACCCTGGCCAGACCACATGAGGTCCAAATCGCTGTTCTCTCCAAATAAAAGAAAGGGCGGGTCTATCCCCGCCCTAACCGCTACCCCTTATCCCAATGGGCAATCACGTCGTACCCAACCGGCGTCGGCGGGCCTTCCATGAATTCAGCGAAATGGCCCCACAGCTCTGCCACTTTGGGCGCGTTTGCGTTCGAGGTCGCCTCGCTTTCGACCACCGAGATCACATAGCCTGAACCATCCTCGTTCATCACATTGGTAAAACTGTGCATGCCGGGCATACCCATGATGTCGGATTTCAATTCATTCATCTTCGCCGTCGCCGCTTCGCGCGTACCGGGCTTCATTTTGTATTGGGTAATTCGTGCAAACATCACTTTCCTCCCTCGTCTGGCGAAATTGCTATGTAACACGGCCGGAACGGCCCCGCCGCGCGTACCCTAGCACGACGGCCCGAAATCTCGCATTGATACCGGCGATTTGCGCCGATTTTCAACCATACACCGCACTGCATCCGGGCGGCTGTCCCTTCAGGGTTGCAGCCTCGCCCCCAGTGCGGTTGTTTTTGCACCGATGGATGCTTGATCCCAATCAATGTCGAAACGCGAATGCGTCGGCAAAGTGGGTCCCATGCAAACACAGAATCCAACCGGCATAGACGCCTACAAACCCGCCCAGATCGCCGAGCTGGTTGAAACCGCAGGTGTGGCCAAGGCACATCTCACGGTCGGCCAAACTCTGACTCTGGCGATACTCGCGGGTGTGTTCATCGGCTTCGGCGGGGCCGCCTTCACCATGGTCATGACCGGTGTTGACCCGGGGTTTGGACCGGCCCGGTTTCTGGGTGGGGTCGTGTTCTCGCTGGGCCTGATCCTTGTGATCGTCGGCGGGGCCGAGCTGTTCACCGGTAACGCCCTGATGACCATCGCGGCGGTGGACGGGAAAATCTCGCCGCGCGCCCTGCTGCGCAACTGGAGCCTCGTGTACCTTGGGAATTTGGTCGGGTCTATCGCGCTGGCTCTGGCCTTCGCTGCAACCGGCTTGCTGGACGGGCCCATGGGGGCCACCGCATCAGCAATCGCAAATGGCAAGGCCGACCTCTCGGCCACCCAGGCGTTTGCGCGCGGCGTTCTGTGCAACGCGTTGGTCTGCCTTGCCGTCTGGCTGAGCTTCGCGGCCAGAACAGCAGCGGGCAAGATCATGGCGGTACTCTGGCCCATAGCGGCGTTTGTCCTCTTGGGGCTCGAACATTCGGTCGCCAACATGTACCTGCTGCCGCAGGGCGCGCTTGCCGGTGCCGATTTCGGTTTGGGCGCGGCCATGGGCAACCTGTTCTGGGTCACGATCGGCAATATTGTCGGCGGCGCAGGCGGCGTCGCGCTTGCCTATCGCTTTGCCTATCTGCGCAAGAAACCCCAATGAACACGCCGACCATTTGATCGGGGACGCGGCAAACCCCGGCATTTCAAACTTGCACCCCGCTCCACCCTCCTCCACGTTTGAAATCACAAGTTGTGATTCCAAACGGCTGCCATGACGAACCCGAAAAACCTGCCCAGCGCGCATGAGGTGCAAAGCGCCATTCACAGGGTGCGCGGCACCCGTGTGGTGCTGGCCGAGGATCTGGCGCAGTTCTACGGAAAATCCGTCAGTGCGTTTAATCAGGCGGTGTCGCGCAACACCGACCTGTTCGAGGGCTACCGCTTTCAGTTGACCGATGCCGAGGTCGCTGATTTGCAATCACAGAATGTGATTTCAAAACCCAAAGGCCGCGGCGGGCGGCGGGTCAATCCGTGGGTCTATACCGATTACGGCGTGGCCATCGCCTCGGCTCTGTTCAAGGACCCGCGCGCGATCAAGATCACGCGGATGATCACCGAAGCCTTTGTCGATGGCGCGAACGCTCTGGCCGAGGTTCCACGCAACCTGCCGGAAATCCTGCCGCCCGAGGATGCACCCACCCCGCTGCTGCCCAATGGCGACCAACTGCGCGAACTGGCCGAAAACATCCTCGATTCCGGCCAGCAGAGCCTTGTCGATTATATCGCCAACCCCACCACCAAGCGCCAACAGGCCGTGGCGGTGATCATGAAGACGCTGGCCGAAACCGCCGGGGAAGAGGTCCGCACTCAACAGGAACGCCTGCGCCTGCGTATCGCCGAACGGCTGGCCACCGGCGATTATGCCAGTGACGACGATCGCAAAGGGTTGTTGGAATTGCTACAGGCGATGAAAGGCTAGCCCCTTCCCGCCCCCCGAAAATCAGGGGCGCACGAACTTGGCGCTTCCCACCGACCGTTCGCGCGGCTTTGGCTGGTCCTGCGCCTGCACGGTGGTCGCGCGTGGCAACTCCAGCTCGGCATACCCGCAGGCCACCCCGTCACCATCCGGGTCGTTGCGCTCATGATATCCCGGCTGCCCTGCGCGGAATGGACCGATCCCCATGGCCTGTGTCGCATCACACCCCGCCAGCGCGATAAGATGGATCACCGCCTCGTCCCGCTCATAGCCCGAGGTGCGCAGAAAGACGCCCGTGGCAATCAGCGCGGTCGTCAGCGGCAGCAGCAGAACCATGATCAGTATCCGCAGCGGGGACAGCGCCTGCCGCCGCGCCGCCTCGGCGCGCTGGTGTCGTCTGGCCGAGCGCGGGTTCAGATCAGGTGCTTCCTGCGAGGGTTTCTTGAACAACATGCCCCGACCCATAAGGGCAATATGTGGCAAAGCCGAGGCAACACAGTTCCACCGGGTTCAAAAAATCTGGCCCGGCCCAAAACCACCGCCCGCACAGGCACAATTTTGCTTACTGCCGGTGATGTCCGACCGTTACCGGACCACATGTACCGCGCAAGGGGCGTGGCGTACGATATGGGACGCGGTTGACCCCAACAGCAGATCCTGCATCCCCGGCCGGTGCGAGGCCACGATGATCAGGTCCGGGTGATGCGCCTCGGCCCAGTCCAGAATGGTCCGGCCGGAATGCCCTTCGACCACCACGCCCGTGGCATTCGGCAATTGCGACGCCAGCGTGTCAAGCTCTGACTGAATCGCCTTTCGGGCCTCGGACAGATATTCCGCCGGCATGTACGAGATTGCATAATTCGGAATATGCTCAACCACATGCAGCAATGTGACCTGCGCGTCAGGTGTGGCCAGAACCCGGGCCAGTTTCAACGGCCCGGACGTATCTCTTTCAGCATCGAAAGAGATCGGAACGAGAATGTTGTGATACATAGCATGCGCCTCCGTTTTGCAGACTTACTTTGAAACAGACATGCACCGCAGGCTTTGATTCAGGTCAGGTAGAGCCAAATGTCTCTGCAACGTCATACATGACCGGCTCAAAGCTCTTGCACAGCTCGTTGATCTTGCGGTTGCGGTCGCGCATCTCGGGGGTCCGCAGCATGGCCAGGAAATCCTCGCGGCGTTGCCATTGCGAATAGTTGGCGATCCGGGTTTGCGCATCATTCACATGAAGCCCGGCAGAAACAAAGCCGGGCTGCTTCGAAATGAACTCGGAATAGGCGTCGGTCAGCGCTTCCAAAAGGTCCTGACAGGTGCCGGGCGTCATTTCAAACGTGGTGATAACTGTCTGAACACTGGCGTTTTTGGCGATTTTCGGCATCGGGATTCTCCATTTCTTTCCCCAAGCCTAGCACATCAGATTGAAACGTCGCCTATTTCCTTGCCGATGCGCCAATCGGCGCTTTTCTGCGCCCGTTTGTCAGGCGGCTGGCCACCCCGGAATGGGCGGCCAGCCGCTATTTCAACGCTCCATTCGCATCGTGACCGAGACTTCGCCTTTCAGGTGATCCGGCCAGCGCAGAATAAGACTGTCGCCACTGACCCCCTGTTCGGTCAGAACATGAGGGGCCGAATAGACAAGGTTGTTGAACACCCCGGTCAGCGACCCGATGGCAGTGACCCCGTCGCAGCCGCGCGCCTTGCCGCCAAATGGCAATTCCCCGTTTGCCGAAACCGCCCAGATATTCGCAACCGAGTTCTGCTGGCTGCGGACGCGCAGCGGGTTCGAGGATCTCTTGCCAATCCCGTGATAGGTATTGTTGTGGTAGGTCACGTTCGAATGCCTGTTATTGTCCAGATCGGCAAAAGACGTATCGACCCGTTCCGCCCGCTCAATCGAACCGCTGGTGGCGCGGAACTTGTTGCCAGTTACCGTCACGCCATTCAGGTAATGGCCAGCGCCATAGGGGCGGATGATGATATAACTGAACCAGGCCGGTGCATCGCTTGAGAAAAAGATATTGTCCGTGATGCTCATCGAACTGAACGAGAATCCACTGGTATAGGTGGGTGCCGCATCGCGTTCATTGGTCCATTCTATAAAGCAGTTGTCGACATAGTTCTCGGCAATGGTCGAGGTGTTGTAGGTGCCGATCATGATCAGCCCTGCGGTGCGGACCCCTTGCGGGATGCCATCGCCCTGGAAGAAATGGTTGCCCAGAACCAAGTTGGTACCGCCGCCCAGAACGGCAAAATGCTTGAACCGCACCGCCCGATTGTGACGCAGCTTCACGTCGTTCGAGTTGGTGTTCAGCCCGATGGAATTCCGGTCCGTCACGTCAAGCGCTTCTTCTGAGGACAAGAACTGGCAATTGTCGATCAGCAGCCCCTTGCACCCCGTCGCGGTCGAGGTCAGTCCCCGATCCTTCGGGCGACTGATAAAACAGTCCTTCAACGAAAATGTGCTGCCCGAGGCCGCCAGACGAATGCCGCTGCACCGGCTGTTGCACTGAAACTCGATCTGTTCCATGCCGAATTTCCGCAACGTATCGAAACCGCTGAAATCCAGCAGGTATTTGAACGACTGAAAGGTAAAGGTCTGGGTACCGGCGGCGTCATAGATGGGCGCACTCAGGGTTATCTCACCGGCACCTATGTTCTTCGAGCGCACATAAACCTCACGCCCGACACCACTGCCCTCAACCAGCGATCCTACCGGAATATTGGCCACATTGGCGACATTGGTCAGGCGTGTCTTGTCCGACGGGTCATAGGTAGCGACAGAGGTGAAGGTTTCGGTGTCCCAGGCGGCACCGCTTTTGACATCGAACTGCCCGTTACGGATCACGCGCCGCGTGGAAAAGCCGCTTTGCTTGTTGGGAACCGCAGCGGCCATGTCGATCGGCGCGGAAACGGAAATCTTGCGCCCGCCCAGATCCAGCGAGTCATGATCCGAATTGTTCAGCAGAGCCTGAAACGCCTTCTTGAAGGCCAGCTCCTCATCTCCAAACGCCTCAATATATGCGGGCAGATGGAAATCCTTGGTCAGCAACAGCATCTTGTCATCCGGCATGGTGACGGTGCCTTCGAATTCAATTTCCGCATCGATGCTGGTGTTCTCCGCAAGGTGATAGCTGCCTTGCGGAACAAAGACCCGGCGGCCACCGGCGGCCTGATCCGCCGCCTCAAACGCAACCGAGTCATCCGTCACACCGTCACCAACGGCACCAAAGTCGCGCACATCGACCAGGCTGATCATCTCGCGCAGAAAGAACCCGGTGACATCGGTGATCTCAAGATCATCGACGCGCACCAGCGCGCCGTTGGCCCCTTCGATATCCAGGCCGAAATGCCCGTAAAGGGCGGCCAGCCCCCAGGACATGTCCACGCCCGGGCGCTGGCCGGTTCCGACAATCGCGGTGATCTCGTGAACCGTGCCATAGCCCGACAGCTGGGTGGCCGGACCCTGCTCCACAACACCGGCCACATGCGCATCGCCCGCGCCACCGGCCCAGGCTGCGATGCGCACCGACGGCAACGGTCCACTGATCGCCTTGACCCGGGCTTTGATCTGCAAATAGCAACCGGGCAGGATCGGCGTCTGCCCCATGTAACGCAAGTGCTGCGTTGTGTTGACCTTCAGGATCTCAAGACAACCGGCAAAATCCGCATCCGCCGGAACAAATACCCCGGTGCCGGACCCGCCATATGTGGGCGATCCGGGCGTTCCGTCCCCCGCAGACCAGACGGTCAGACCATTCGCGAATTGAGGCGGCATGAACACGATGCCGTCGGTGATTGCCTTGTTCATTGAAAACCCTTTCCCAATCGCGCCGCGCATATCCGGCGACGCGTTCAAACCCCGTGTTCAGGTCCGCCCCGAACGCGACAGTCTGGATATCGAAAAGGAATTAACCACGGCTCATCTCACCGTGACGGTGGTGTTGCCTCAGGCCGCAGGGTCGGCGGCACCCAACAGTTGCACCCCGTTGATCTTCCAGCCTTCCGTCAGCGGGATCATCTGATAGTCCAGAAGATGCACCCGCCCGTTACCGTCCGTAATCATCACCTTCTGCCACAGCGCGCCATCGACCTCGCGCAGTTCCAGAAAACGCACGTCGGCAGGACGCCAGACCATGGGATAGCCATTGCGCACCATCGCGCCGAAATTGTCGGGGTTTCGGAACAGACGCTGGATGTTGGGGCTGGCAAAGGTGAAAGCGGTGGCAAAGTCATCCGCCCGGAAGGCCTGTATCTGTGCCGCGATATTGGCCTCGATCTCGGCACTCTGCGCAAATGCGCCCGACGCCAGCCCGGCGCTCAGGGATAATGCAAGCAGTAGTCGACGCATGGGGCCACCTCCTGTTCCAAGGATAGCCCCATGCCGGTTCAGGTCAAATCAGACCAGCTCTCCGGCCAGTGCCTTGTCGATCAGCGCGATGGTCTCGGGCACGCCGTAAAGCGCGATAAAACCCCCGAAACGCGGCCCTTGCGAGGCCCCCAGCAGCACCTCGTACAGCGCCGAGAACCACCCTTTCATCGGATCAAACCGCTCGCGGCCGATGGCATAGACCACCGATTGCAACGCCTCATCCTCGGTCGGGCCATCATATGCCTCAAGCGCCGCCTTCAGCGCTTCCAGCGCCTCGCGCTCCTGATCCGTCGGCGCGCGATGCTTGCGCGTCGGCTTGACGAAATCGTTGAAGTACCGCACGGCGAAACCGGCCGCCTTGTCCAGATCGGGGTGGCTCTCTGCCGTTGCCTCGGGCGCATAGCGGCGGATAAAGCCCCACAGCGCCTCTTTGTCTTCGGCACCGGAAACCGATGCCAAATTCAGCAGCATTGCAAAGGGTACGATCAGGGTCGATTCAGGCACTTCGCCGCCGTGGATATGCCAGACCGGGTTGTTCAACTGCGCCTTCAGGTCCTGCCCCGGATAGGCGCGCAGCTGCTGATGATACTCATCATAGGCTTTCGGGATCACGTCGAAATGCATCCGCTTGGCCGTCTTGGGCTTTTGGTACATGAAATAAGCCAGCGACTCGGTCGGCGCATATGTCAGCCATTCGTCAATCGAGACACCATTGCCCGACGATTTCGAAATCTTCTGTCCGTTCTCGTCCAGAAACAGCTCATAGCTGAAATGCTCGGGCGCGCGGCCACCCAAGGCCCGGCAGATCCCGTCATAGATTTTTTCGTTGGTCGCGTGTTCCTTGCCGTACATCTCGAAATCAACGCCCAGTGCCGCCCAGCGCGCCCCGAAATCCGGCTTCCATTGCAGCTTCACGTTGCCGCCGGTGACGGGAACGGTCCATTCCTTGCCGTCTTCATCATCGAAGGTGACGGTATAGGTCTCGGCGCAGACCTTTTTCATCGGCACATACAGAACCCGCCCGGTTTCCGGGTGGATCGGCAGGAAGATCGAATAGGTCTGCTGGCGTTCTTCCCGCAGGCTTTTCAGCATGATGGCCATCACGTCGTCATATTTCTCGACGGCACGCTTCAGGATCTCGTCGAACTGGCCCGAGCGATAGAAATCACGCGCCGAATAGAACTCATATTCGAACCCGAAGGTATCAAGGAACCGGCGCAGCATCGCGTTGTTATGCTCGCCAAAGCTGTCATACTCGCCAAACGGATCAGGAACCGAGGTCAGCGGGCGCTGCAAATGCTCTTCCAACGCCTCGGGGTTCGGCACGTTGCTGGGAACCTTGCGCATCCCGTCCAGATCGTCCGAAAAACAGATCAGCTTGGTCGGGATATCCGACAGCGCCTCAAAGGCGCGCTTGACCATCGTGGTCCGCGCCACCTCGCCGAACGTGCCGATATGCGGCAGGCCCGACGGGCCGTATCCGGTTTCAAACAGCACATACCCCTTTTCCGGAGAACCTTTCTGATAGCGTTTGAGCAACCGGCGTGCCTCTTCAAAGGGCCAGGCCTTGGACGACATCGCGGTTTCGCGCAGTTCAGACATTTCAATGTGCTCCATTGGGGAAACGGTCGCGGCTGCACCACGCAACCCGACCGGCCCCTCCTATTGTGCCAGTGCAGCATGAGTCAATAAAGCACCGGTGTTTTCACCGCCCGGAACCCTGGAAAACCGCCTTGTCACGGGGTTTTGCCGCTAATTGACTGTTCTGCCCGCCCTCAGCCTCTGATCCACGCCCCCTGCGTCCACCATCCCGCACCGGTTTTTCCATCCGCAGGCCTTACTCCAGCCACACTCATGGGGTGGGTTTGGCGCGCGAAACATAAAAGACACGGGCGACAGGCTTTGACCTGATCCGGATATTTCGCGTGTTTGCACTGCGGTGCTACGATGGAAAGACGCCGGGAAACCTCCCCGGACCAAAGGAAACGAGATGCGACGCGAAACCACCAACCTGATCCGCTTTGTGCTCGAGGATATCGTCCCGCCGATCCTGCGCGACAGCGCCGCCTTTCACTGGCTGGCGCGCCGTGTCTGGGGGGAACACATTACCCGGCTGGCGGCGTTCCGCGAACGCGCACCTTTTCTGACAGACGAAGAATACGAAATGCTCTACCGGGAACACCCGCGCGTACATGACGGAACCGACAATTCCGACGCCTGCATCGACCGGATCGCCAGCGACATTGTTGGCGACAGCATCTGCGATGTCGGCTGCGGCACCGGGGCCCTGCTTCAACGCATCCGCGCCTTGCGCCCGGATATCACGGCCATGACCGGTGTCGATTTCGTTGTCGATGACGCTGAAGCCATCGAAAACATCAAATATGTTGCCGCCCGGATCGAGGACCTGCCTTTTGAGGACAACAGTTTCGACACAGTCATCTGCACCCATGTGATCGAACATCTGCTGGATTACCGCCGCGCCATCGCTGAATTGCGCCGGGTCGCGCGCAAGCGGGTCATCATCGTGGTCCCGCGCGAACGGGAATATCGCTACAGCTTCAACCCGCATTTCAATTTCTTTCCCTACACCCACAGCTTTCTGCGCGCCGTGCATCCCAGCCCCAGGTTTCACACCTGCGAGGATATCGGGCGTGACATCTATTACTGCGAGGATCGCCCGGCCGAGGAACCCACCGAAAAGCCCCTCAAGGATCAGGCTGCATGAGCGCAACCGCACCCACAGCGCTGATCTGGACCGGGCTGCTTCTGACACCTGTCATGATTTCGGTCGGACAGGTGCTGTTCAAACTTGCCGGCGGGCGGATCGACGGCCGCACCGCGACCGGGGCGATGGGGGTGTTGCAGACCCTGCTCGACCCTTTCCTGCTCGTCGCGCTGGCGATTTACGGCACGGCGACGATACTCTGGATCTACGTCCTCAGGCATGTGCCGCTGTCGCAGGCCTATCCTTTCATGGCCCTCAGTTTCGTACTGGTCCCCCTCGCCTCGTGGCTGTTCTTCGGTGAAACGCTGGGGCTGCGCTATTGGATCGGGGCGGGCCTTTTGCTCAGCGGTATGGCGATAATGAACACCTGACCGGTTCAACCTGCCGCACAGTTGGGTCAAAACAAGATGTTGAACCTGCCCTGCCCCCCTTCTATCCTGCGCCATTGACGAACCCCAAGCAGGATGCCCCGAATGACCGAGCAAGTTCCCCACCCGATGTCCCCACAGGATTGCCTTGTGGCGATCATGGTTGCGATCTCGGCCTCCGACGAAACCATCCGAACCGCCGAGTTGGTCAAGATCGAGGTCGCCGTGAACATGTTGCCGGTCTTCGCCGGGTACGACATCGACCGGATGCGCCACGTGTCGCAGGTCGTGTTTGACTTGTTCGAACAGGAAGACGGGCTGGATGCGCTGTTTGGCCTGATCCGGGACAACCTGCCCGAACGCCTGAACGAAACGGCCTATGCTCTGGCCTGTGACGTCGCCGCCGCTGACGGAACGCTGGCCGAATCCGAACTGCGCCTGCTGGAAGAAATCCGGTACGAGCTGGACATCGACCGCCTGCACGCGGCCGCGATCGAGCGCGGGGCTAGGGCGCGCCATACTGTCTGACGCCTGCTTCAGGCCGGTTTCAGGTTTCAGCTTCCGTAAAGTGACCCCCAGCGCTCCAACAAGGCGCGCTGCAATTTCCGTGATCTGCTGTTCCAGCTGCGTGCGCCGTCCGGGCGTTCACGCTGCGCGCGTGGGATCGTTGCGCGATGGTCCACATCAGCGGTAAATATCGCGAATGCCAGATCGACCCCGTCCGCAGTTGTCAGGAACCCGCCCAACCCGGATACAAAGTTCAATGTTCCCGTCTTGGCATCAACCTTGATCGGGTGGTTCTTGACGGGCCGCCCGTTCCGGTCGGTCAGTGCAAAAGGTTTCATCAGGGGCCGCAACATCCCCGACTTCTGTGTTGCAACAAGGGCCGCAACCAAATCCGCCGGTACCATGCGCGAGGCATCGCTCAGACCAGAATGATCAACCATGGCGATCCCGGTCACGCCGAAACGACTGGCCGCCCACCGGTTCATCTCGGCCGCTGATTCCGCCAGGGTGTGCGGGTCAACACCGCGCGCCCTGGTTGCGGCCAGCCCGACCATCTCGGCCGTCAGGTTGGTCGAGTATTTCAGCATCCCGCGCAGGATATGATCCAATCTGTCGCTGCGATGCACAACAAGGTCGACACCCTGCACGCTCTGGCGTGTCACCTGAACACGCTTCAAAACGATTCCGTTCGACCGCGCCAAGGTGCGAAACACATCGCCCGCGTACAAAGCGGGCTTGCGCACCGGCAACCAGCGGGCCCCGCCATTGCCCAACGCGCCCTTGGCCACGGTCCAGCGATCCTGCCGCGCGCTTGCCTGATAGGTATAGATCGGCAGGCTGCGATCCTCGACCCGCATGGCCGAGACATCCACCGCAGGCACATAACGCGCGCTGCGGGCATCCATGGTTATGTCATAGCCACTCCCTGCGCGTTTCCATTCGAAATGGACACGATTGAAGTTCATGGAAATGCCGCTGACGGCCGGGCTATAGCCCACATGATCCGGCTGTTCGGGATCGATGCTGAACACATAAGGCAACGCCCCGTCATAAACCCTGAACGCGCCGCGCACTTCGATAATCCCGGCCTCGCGCAAATTGGCCGCCATCGAGGCCAGCGCATCCGTATCCAGCAGCGGGTCGCCGCCCCCAACCAGAATCAAATCGCCGTGCAGAACGCCCTTCTCGATCCGGCCATCCGCCACCAGGCGAGTTTCGAACCGGTGTTCCGGCCCCAGAACATCCAGCGCATAAAGCGCGGTCATTGCCTTTCCAACGCTGGCCGGGGGCAGACTTGCGCCCTCGCCAAACACTTCCAGTTGCGCCCCGGTCGCCACATCCGCAACCGCAAACACAACTTCGCCTTTCAGGCCTGCTGCGGCCACCAATCGCTCGGCACCGCTTAATATGACCCCGCGCGCCTGCGGCCTCAGCGATACAAGCGGTGCCTGCGCAAGGCCCGCTGCCGGGATCAGGGACGCCCCTAATCCCCCCAGAAACAAACGACGTGAAAAACGACCAGCCATAGCCGAATTAAAATCCCACAGATCAAAAGCACACAACCACTGTGTTTGATTATGCGCCCGTTGGGGCTATTCCGGCAACACTTCTGCGCCCCATTCGCCGCGCGTCCGGAGTTCGGTCGAACTGACATCGATCATCGGCACGTTCACGAAACACCACGCCGGGGCCTGCGCCTGCCCCAGAAGATGCCGCGCCTGCCCGTTGATCCGGTACTTCGCATAAACCCGCGCCGCAGGCGACATCCGGGCCGAGATCCGCTCGCCCGGCCGCGCCACCACGCCCACCGGCACTGTGTCCATGATCAGCCGCCAGTCTTTCCAGCGATGAAACTGCGCCAGATTATCCGCGCCCATCAGCCAGACAAACCGCACCTGCGGGTAAAGCCGCCTGAGCGCTGTCAGAGTGTCCGCCGTCGCCCGCGTTCCGACCAGCGCCTCGATATCTGTCACATCCACTTTCGGATGCCGCATCACCTGCCGCGCCGCCGCCATTCGCCGCGCAATCGGCGCAGGCCCCCGCTCTTTCAACGGATTGCCGGGTGACACCAGCCACCACACCCGATCCAGACCAAAGGCCTTCATCGCCTCACGCGTTACATGCACATGGCCCCGATGCGGCGGATCGAATGACCCGCCGAACAGCCCAACGACCTGCCCAGGCCGCGCGTATGGGATGTCGTATCGCTCCATACCCAGCTGATGTTCAGAACCGGGCCGCGTTGTCAATCAATCGGTTGCACGGCGTCGCCCAGCGCAACCCGCCCCGGCCTGACAACTTCGGCACACCATCCCCCATGCCCCCGCACGGCAGAATAGCCGCCCTTGCCCAGCGCCTCTTCCATCCGGCTGCACGGCGCGCAGATCACGGTAAAGCGCAAAACAGCCTCGCCCACCTGCACCTCGCGCCCCTTGAGCGCGGCAAGATTGATCCCCGAAACCACCAGATTGCGCCGCAGGGTTTCCGGGGCCACGGGTCCCCGCCCCAGATAAGACCCAATCGCCACCAGATGCTCCTGTTGGATCAAAGAAACCGCCCGCTTGCCCGCACGGCCCCGGTCACCTTCCAGCCCATCGGCCGAGACCACCGCCTCCCTCACCACCTCCACCCCAACCCGCCGCTCGGGCCGGACGCCTATCCATTCGACACGTCCTGGCTGCGCCCAGCCTGATATCAGTTCCGCCAGTTCCACTACTTCATGCCCCTCATACAGCCCGGCAAACCTAGCCCATGCAGATACGGGACGAAATTCACAAAACCACCAGCTTGCCCCGCCCGCCCCGCTCGGATATCCAGCGTTTCAACCCAATTTCCCGACCCAGAGGACGCGACATGGCCGCCTATCAATATGTCTACCACATGCAGGGTGTCTCCAAGACCTATCCCGGTGGCAAGAAGTGCTTTGAAAACATCCACCTCAGCTTTCTGCCCGGCGTGAAAATCGGTGTTGTCGGCGTCAACGGCGCCGGTAAATCGACGCTGATGAAGATCATGGCCGGCCTCGACACTGACTTCACAGGTGAGGCATGGGCCGCCCAAGGTGCCAAGGTCGGTTACCTGCCGCAGGAACCGCAGCTGGATGAATCGCTCACCGTCCGTGAAAACGTGATGCTGGGCGTCGCGGCGAAAAAGGCCAAAGTTGATCGCTTCAACGAGATCGCCATGGAGATCGCCGAGAATTACTCGGACGAGCTGATGGAGGAAATGACCACCCTGCAGGACGCGATCGACGCGGAAAACCTCTGGGACCTCGACAGCCAGATCGACGTGTCGATGGAGGCGCTGCGCTGCCCGCCGGACGATGCCAACATCGCCAACCTTTCGGGGGGTGAGAAACGCCGCGTGGCGCTCTGCAAGCTGCTGCTCGAAGCGCCCGACATGCTGCTCCTGGACGAACCGACCAACCACCTGGACGCCGAAACCATCGCATGGCTGCAACAGCACCTGATCGACTACAAGGGCACCATCCTGATCGTCACCCACGACCGTTACTTCCTGGATGATATCACTGGCTGGATTCTCGAACTCGACCGCGGCCGCGGCATTCCGTACGAAGGCAACTATTCCGCATGGCTGGAACAAAAGGCCAAACGGCTCGAGCAGGAAGCCCGCGAGGACAAGTCCAAGCAGAAAACCTTGCAGCGCGAACTGGAATGGATGCGTCAGGGCCAGAAGGCCCGTCAGGCCAAATCCAAGGCCCGGATCAACGCCTATAACGAGCTGGCCGAACAGTCCGAACGCGAAAAGCTGACCCGTGCCCAGATCGTCATCCCCAACGGCCAGCGCCTTGGCGGCAAGGTGATCGAGGTCGAGGGCCTGTCGAAACACATGGGCGACAAGCAACTGATCGAAGGGCTGGACTTCGCCCTGCCCCCCGGCGGCATCGTCGGCGTCATCGGCCCCAACGGTGCCGGTAAATCGACCCTGTTCAAAATGCTGACCGGTCAGGAACAGCCCGACAGCGGCACCATCACGCTGGGCGACACGGTCGAGCTGTCTTATGTCGACCAGTCCCGCGACGACCTGAAAGACAACGACACCGTGTGGGAGGCGATCACCGGCGGCGCCGAGATCATCCAACTGGGCGACGCGCAGGTCAATTCCCGCGCCTATTGCTCGTCCTTCAACTTCAAGGGCGGCGACCAGCAGAAAAAGGTCTCGTTGCTATCTGGCGGTGAGCGCAACCGCGTCCACATGGCCCGCCTGCTGAAAGAGGGCGGCAACGTCCTGCTGCTGGACGAACCCACCAACGACCTCGACGTCGAAACCCTGCGCGCACTGGAAGACGCGCTGGTCGATTTCGCCGGCTGCGCCGTCGTCATCTCACACGATCGCTTCTTCCTCGACCGGATTTGCACGCATATTCTGGCCTTCGAAGGCGACGCGCATGTGGAGTGGTTCGAGGGCAACTTCGAGGATTACGAAGAGGACAAAAAACGGCGGTTGGGGCCTGATGCGCTGGAGCCAAAGCGGTTGAAGCATAAGAAGTTCGCGCGGTGATTGCAGGAAAAGCCGAACATGGATTGGTACGAAGTAAGTAAATTCAAGGACGAACTTAGACTTGTTCGCCAATTCTTGTTTGAGGCTGCGTCCAGACAGGAGGAACTAGATTTGTTTGGGCTTTCCGCGTTCAAACGGATAGACAATTTTGAAGAGGCTCAAGATATCCTCAGAATTCTTGAAAGCAAACTGTACTCGCTCGAAAGAACGACTAAGTTCGTGGCACCTGAATTTCACGACAGGCTTTCTGCGCTTATTTCGGAAAGCCCATTAATCAAACAAGGTACGGAATTTGCACTGTCGCTAGAGCTCCAAGATCAAAAGAAACAAACTGCCCGATTGGTTCCGGCTTTACACAAGCTCGGCAATACACTTCGCAGAGCATACGGAATAAGTTTGTACAAAAAGCAATTTGCTGATAGCGGCGAAATACCGTTGCGACGGATGCTGACGGACCTCGACAGGTTGCTACCGCTGGTTTCTGACATCGCCGATCTCTATTTTCAGCGAACCTCTGATGACAATGAGATTTTCGAACCCTCAAGAGTAAATCCAGAAGATGTCAGAGTATTTATCGATAAGGCAATAATTCAAATTAGTGCTGAACAGGGAATAGACCAAGGTACTCGTGATAAACTAGTCGAATATCTGTCTGAAGCGAATGCAGAATTGGGTAAAAGCCAGCCTGCATGGAAAAGGGTTATCGGAGCTCTAATTATTACCTCAACAATCTTGGGTGGCCTAGCTGTTGCTCCTGAGGCTTTGAACAACGTGGAAGCCGCTGTGAGATACATTTTGGGCACATCAATCCAGCTCCACCAAAACGAGCATGAACCGGAACGTAATTTTCTTCCTCCTGCTATCGATACATAGCAAACGTAAGATGAGCACTCGCTCCCTTCACGCCAACTGGTAGGCCGGGCTTCAGCCCGGCACCCCTCAACACACCCACACCTTTACCAGCATCCGCCGATGGATTGCCTCAAAACCCTTCAATCGCCTTAAGGGGAATGGTGGATGCCGGGCTGAAGCCCGGCCTACGGGGGTGTTCTTTGTATCACGGCTCTCCGAATGCGCCGTCCGTCACACCACCAACCCATTCCGGATCAACCCGGCCTGCGCGGATATCACGATGGATCGACGAATATGGCCAATCGGTCGGGCGGGCCACCAACCCGTGCTTGACCGGGTTCCCCCAACAATAGGCCATATGATTACGATAATCCCGTTCGTCCCGAATGGTATGCTCCCAAAACCGACGCTGCCAAACCGCCCCTTCGCGTTTGTTGGCCCGTAGGCCGGGCTTCAGCCCGGCATATCTGCCAAAGGTCACAACGGGCAGAACTGTCGGTATCGGTGCCGGGCTGAAGCCCGGCCTACGGTTTGCCTTGTTCACGCGCATGGTAAACCGAGCTTTGATCGCACCCCACCGCGTGGAATAATCCGCATCCCCCGGCGGCAAGGACCACACCGCGTGCAGGTGATCGGGCAACACCACAAACGCATCACACCAAAACGGACGCTCCCGCTGCGCTTCGGCAAAAGCCGCGCGCAGATGTGCGACCTCGCGGATCAACAGGTCTGACGACCGGTCGGCCAGCGAAACCGTAAAGAAATATCTGGCTCCGGGAATGCGGACGCGGCGATAGTCACTCATGCGCGCAAGGTGGCGCAGGTATGACTACCAAGTGGTTAACACGCACCTTTTCAGGCAACCATCGCAGGTCGGCAGGCCCACCAACCTTCGGCGTCACATATCACAGCATTCAAGGATGATTGCAGGTGCAGCGCTTACCCGGATCGGTTGCCGCGCAGCCGTCCGACGCCGAACAGCCCCGTCAGCGCCCCAACCAGCAGCAGCCAACTGGCCGGAAGCGGCACGGCCGAGACGTTCACGTCCACCGGCGTTTCTTCTGACCCGGGCTCATTGCACCACAGCTCGCAGAACTCGGGCCCTGATTCTTCCACGACCTCCGTCCGTTCAGCCAGAATCTCGGGCAAACGCTTGGGTCCTCCAAGCTCGACAAGACGACGACGTCTTTCATTACGGCGCGGATTCTCTTTCGCGAAGACCGGTGCCTTCATCTCGTGTTCAAACTCGAGCATGTTGTAGAATTTGAGCCCGCCTTCACGCGCGCCCGGCATCGAACCCTCTGTCCCATATGGAACAGTCAAGGCCTGCGCGGCTCCGGCCCAGCACAACAAGGTTATCGTACAGACAACTTTCATATCCGCCCCCACAGCTGCCAAATAGTATAGCACCGGATAGCGAAATTTCCAAACATAGTGATTAATGAATAAAAACCGTCAGTTGTGAGAAGACCCCCCGCACAACCGGCCAGAATGACACTGGTCCTGACCACGTGCCTGCAACCAAAAAAGTGTCACTCTCCCGCGCAGGTATGGCACGCGGTGACCGCTCCGCATGGCCGACCGGAAAAGTGTGGGTCCGGGTTTTTCACTACCGTCGCGTATCAACAGACAGGGTGATCAAAGCACCCGGGATGCCATCAAACGGCGTCAAACCCGTCAGCGGATTCTTGTACAAATTGGGCTTTCTGCCCTCTGACCCCTGTACAATCCGTACAAACCACTCTTGCCACAGGCTTACCTCAATGCCATATGCAAGGTGCTAACGTTTTTCTATTTCGACCTACTGTCTCCTTCTACGGCGCTCAGTCTATCGATCCAGACCTACGACGCCAGGCTGCCGCAACTCCGTGGGCAGCACCAAACAGGAGACACGGATATGCCAGCAGGCACCGTAAAATGGTTCAACACCACCAAAGGCTACGGCTTTATCGCGCCCGAAGATGGCGGCAAGGACATCTTCGTCCACATCTCGTCCGTCGAACGCTCGGGCCTCACCGGTCTGGCCGACAACCAGAAAGTCACGTACGAACTGCGTTCGGGTCGTGACGGCCGCGAAAGCGCAGACAACATCCAGCTTGCATAAGCTCTTGAAAGGGTGAGGGAAATCCCTCACCCTTTTGTTCAACCGCTACCGATTTGGTGGCTGTTTGATCACATCACGGATACGTGATGCTTGCCCCAGAATTGACCAAATAACATATCATGATGAAACTGGCTCTTAGGTTTCATTGGTCAATTGATGAGGGTTTCGATGTTTACACGCAGAGTTTTTCTGGCCGGAACAGCGGCCACGCTGCTGCCGGGCATTGCCAGCGCCAAGAAAGCGGTCGAGTATGATCCGACACCGCAATTCGTGCGCATCAAAAAGCAGTTCCTGCCCGGACAGCTGCTGGTCGCCCCCCGTTCATTCTATCTTTACTATGTCACCGAACCACGCAAAGCGATCCGCTATGGCTGCGGCGTCGGCAAGGCTGGTCTGGAATTCACCGGCACCGCTACCATTGATGTGAAAAAGGAATGGCCGACCTGGCGCCCGACCCAAGAGATGATCCAGCGCGATCCGGTGGCCTATGCAAAATTCAAGGACAATGACTATGTGCAGCCGGGAGGTGGGGATAATCCCCTCGGCGCGCGTGCGATGTATTTGTTCCAGAACGGTGTCGATACCTATTTCCGAATCCACGGCACGACACAGCCACAAACCATAGGCAGGGCGGTGTCAAACGGGTGCATTCGGATGCTGAATGAACATGTAATCGATCTGTATAACCGGGTCCCCATCGGAACGGTTGTTACGGTCGTCTGATCGCTATCACGGGGATGGCTAACCTTCCCCGCCCGCCTGCGTCACGAGTTGCAACACGGACGGACCCATTGCGTCGACGATCTTCGCCACCCCTGCCGCATTTGGATGAATGCCGTCCGATTGCATGTATTGCGATACGGCTGCGGGATCATCCTCCGCTGCAAGCCCCTCGAAGAAACTACTGAAAAACAGAACTTCAAACTCCTGCGCCAGTGCGGGGTACATGCCATCGAACGCCTGCTTGTATTCAGCTCCGTAGTTGCCCGGCGCCTGCATTCCGATCAACAAAACACGAACCTGCGCTTTTCGTGCAACCTCAAGGATCTTGCGCAGATTGGCTTGCGAAACAGCAGGATCGATCCCGCGCAACACGTCGTTCCCGCCTAAGGCAACAATCATTCCGTCCACATCGGGTGTCAGGGTCCATTCCACCCGCGCGGCACCCCCCGCCGTTGTATCGCCCGAGACACCGGCGTTGATAACGCGAACTTCTGCGCCCTGCGCCTGCAACCAACGGTCAAGCTGGGGAACAAACCCATTCTCTTCCACCAACCCGTAGCCCTGTGTCAGCGAGTCCCCAAGGGCTGCAATCGCCACCTGATCGGCTGTGGCCGCAAAACCGCAGAACACAAATGGGCTTGTCATCAAAACCTTGCGCAATACGGTGATCACTCCATATCCCAAAAAACCGCTCCTTTGTCGGGAAGACCCATGACGCCTGCTGTTCTCGCTCTTCAAAATGCCGCTTTATCGCTGGATGGCAATGCCGGGCGGGTCGATATTTTGCATGACATTACGTTGAACGTGAACAGGGGGGAAACGCTGGGGCTGATCGGGCCATCGGGGTCGGGAAAATCGTCATTGTTGATGCTGATGGGTGGATTGGAACAGGCAACAAGCGGTCAAATCTTGGCCTTGGATCAGAATTTGACAAGCATGGACGAGGACGCCATGGCGCGGTTTCGGCGCGACAACATGGGCGTCGTGTTTCAGAATTTCCACCTGATCCCGACGATGACTGCGCTGGAAAACGTGGCGACACCGCTGGAACTGGCAGGGCACAAAGATGCGTTTCACCGGGCTGAGACTGAACTGAATGCCGTGGGATTATCGCATCGCCGCGATCATTACCCAGCACAGTTGTCGGGTGGCGAGCAGCAACGAGTTGCCCTGGCGCGCGCATCGGCACCACGCCCCAAGATCTTGCTGGCGGACGAACCGACCGGGAATCTGGATGAGACAAACGGTGCCGCGATCGTTGATCTGCTGTTCGGGCTTCGGCGTAAATATGAAGCGACGCTGGTTCTTGTGACACACAGCCGTTCACTGGCTGAACGATGTGACCGGGTGATCCGGCTGCGCGACGGCAGGATTGCCGACGAGACCCGGCAGGAGGCCGCAGAATGAGCCTTCGGCTAGCCGCGCGGCTGGCCCGTCGAGAGCTGCGCGGGGGCCTGCGCGGGTTTCGCATCTTTCTGGCTTGTCTGGCCTTGGGCGTCGCAGCCATCGCAGCCGTCGGATCGGTGCGTCAGGCGATTCAGGCCGGGCTGACCCGCGAAAGCGCATCCCTGCTGGGCGGCGATGCCGAGCTTGAGTTCACCTATCGTTTTGCCACTGAGGTTGAACGCAGCTGGATGCAACAGGCATCCGAGCAGGTGTCCGAGATTGTCGATTTCCGCTCGATGGCGGTTGTACCCCGCGACACCGGGCCGGAGCGTGCTCTGACCCAGGTCAAATCTGTGGATAAGGCTTACCCGCTGGTCGGATCGGTTAAGCTGGAGCCGGATATCACGCTGAGCGACGCCCTGAATGGCAGGGCCGGATTGCCCGGTGCCGTTATGGAACCCGTTCTGATCGACCGGCTTGGTTTGTCGGTCGGTGATCACTTCGCGCTAGGCACGCAAGAGTTCATTCTGATGGCCGCACTTCGGAATGAACCCGACAGCGCCGCGGCTGGTTTTGCCTTGGGGCCACGTACAATGGTGCGTACCGAAGCCATGCAGGCATCTGGCCTGCTGGAACCCGGAACGCTTTTTTCGACCAGGTACCGGCTGACCTTGCCCCAAGACGCGAACCTGTCGGAGGTAGCCGCACATGCCAGCGCGGCACTTGAGGGCTCGGGGATGCGCTGGAGCGACGCGCGCAACGGCGCGCCGGGCATATCGGAATTCGTCAACCGCCTGAGTGCCTTTCTGGTCCTTGTCGGGTTGTCGGGGCTTGCCGTCGGTGGCATCGGTGTGTCCGCCGCCGTGCGGGCCTATCTGAGCCAGAGAACGGAAACCATTGCGACATTGCGGACATTGGGCGCGGATCGCTCCACCATTTTTCAAACTTACATGATTCAGATCGGGGTGCTGTCCCTGACTGGCATTGTAATTGGACTGCTACTGGGTGGGGTGGCTCCGCTTTTGCTGGCGCCGCTGCTGGAATACCGGTTGCCGGTTCCGGCGGTGTTCTCGCTCTATCCGCGACCGCTGATCGAGGCCGCACTTTATGGCCTGCTGACAGCGTTTCTGTTCACACTCTGGCCGCTGGCCAGAACCGAAGATGTGCGCGCCGCAACTCTGTTTCGCGATGCACTGAGTGCGGCTCGTCCCATCCCACGCGCGATTTATGTCGTGGCAACCGGGATTGGATTGGCGTCCCTGATCGTGATTGCGTCCTGGTTCAGCGGCTCTACTCGCCTAACCCTGTGGACCAGTGGCGGACTTGCGGGCGCACTGATCTTGTTGGCGCTCGCAGCCTATGCCATTCGCAATCTGGCGCGGGTCGGAACACCTTTGGCGCGGGGCCGCCCTGCCCTGCGATGGGCCTTGTCCGCCATCTCTGATCCGCGTGAAGGCGCGGGGTCGGTGGTTTTGTCGCTTGGCCTGGGTTTGTCAGTGCTGGCGGCGGTTGGGCAGATTGACGGAACGCTGCGCAATGCGATCTCCGGCAATCTGCCGGAAGTGGCGCCTTCATACTTCTTTGTCGATATTCAAAAAGACCAGATGCCCGGTTTTACCGAACGGCTGCAAACCGATCCTGCTGTCAGCCGCATTGAAAGCGCACCAATGCTGCGGGGCATCATCACCCAGATAAACGGCCGCCCCGCTCGTGAGGTGGCCGGTGACCATTGGGTACTGGAGGGAGATCGCGGCGTCACCTATTCAGCCCGACCCCCGGCAAATGCACGGGTGACAGCGGGGGAATGGTGGGCCGAGGATTATTCTGGCGCACCACAGATCAGCTTTGCAGCCGAAGAAGCCGAAGAGATGGGTCTGAAACTCGGCGATCAGATAACTGTCAACATCCTGGGGCGGGATATCACCGCAGAGCTGACCTCAACCCGAGAGGTGGATTTTTCCACAGCGGGTATGGGTTTTGTCATGTCGATGAACCCGTCGGCGCTGGCGGGCGCACCACACAGCTTTATTGCGACGGCATATGCAGAAGAACAGGCCGAGGCCGCCATTCTGCGAGATCTTGCGGGCCAGTTCCCCAACATCACGGCCATCCGTGTGCGCGACGCCATTGACCGTGTTTCGGGCCTATTGGCAGGGATCGCCGCTGCTACCTCGTATGGCGCGGGCGTGTCTTTGTTGACCGGATTTCTGGTTCTGATCGGTGCGGCAGCAGCCGGTGAACCCGCTCGCAGATACGAGGCGGCAATCCTCAAGACGCTGGGGGCTGACCGTGGCCGCATCCTGCGCAGTTTTGGACTGCGCTCGGTCCTGCTGGGTGCCGCGGCGGGTTGCGTCGCCTTGCTGGTTGGCATCCTGGGCGGCTGGGCTGTGGCCACCTATATCTTCGACACAGGTTTTACCGTGATCTGGTCTTCGGCCATTGGCATTGTTCTGGCCGGTGTCGGCGTCACGCTCTGCGCAGGATTTGCCTTCGCACTGCGCCCTCTCTCTGCCCGGCCAGCCCGAATTTTGCGGGCCAGCGACTAAGATCAGCGTATGCAGGCCACGGGCTGCAACAGCTTCAGCAACGGGTCGTTGTCACAAACCAGCGCATCCAACGACACTTCGTCCAGAGATGCATAAAAAACTTCCGCCGCATCCTGCAACGCCAGCCGCAGCCTACAGGCATCGGTCAAAGGACAGGTGTTATCCGCATCCGCAAAACACTCGGCGATGGGCAAGGCCCCTTCTACGTGCCTGAACACCGCGCCGATCCGGATTTGGCTTGCTGGACGTGCCAACGACATACCGCCGTTGCGGCCGCGCTGAGTGCTCAGGTAATTCAACTGGCTTAACTGGTTGATCACCTGAGCCAGATGGTTTTCCGAGATGTTGCAGACTTCGGCAATCTCGGCTTTGGTGACCAGCCGGTCCGGGTGTGCAGCACAATACATCAACAGGCGCACAGCGATATTCGTCCGTTTGGTAATCCGCATGAGGGCCTCCCTGAAAACAAGATGAAGCCTTATTGCATGTCGCGGAAAAAAGCGGTTTGACATACATCAATCGATCAAAAGGAAGCCGTTCCAATGGCCGACCCGTATTTCTTTGGTTATGGAAGCCTTGTGAACCTCGCCACCCATGATTTTCCCGACCCCCGCCCGGCAAAGCTTAAGGGTTGGAAACGTGCATGGCGACACACTGATCTGCGCCCGGTCGCGTTCCTGACGGCTGTCCCGGACCCGGAGTCTGAGATCGAAGGCATGATCGCGCATGTCCCCAAGAACGACTGGGCTGCGCTGGATGAACGGGAATGGGCCTATGACCGATTTCCGGCAACCCGGTCGGTTTCACATCCGCTGACACATGAAGTTGAAATTGCGGTCTACGCCGTCCCGCAAGGTCGGCACAACAAGCCCAGCAACCGCCATCCCTTGTTGCTCAGTTATATCGACGTTGTCGTGCAAGGCTATCTACGGGCATTTGGAGAGGAAGGGGCAGACCGGTTCTTTGCAACAACCAGCGGCTGGGATGCCCCGATCCTGAATGACCGGGCCGAGCCCCGTTACCCACGACATCAACAACTGAAACCAGCCGAACGTGACTTCGTTGATGATCGACTGATCAGATTGTCGGCCCGGATTGAACAGCCGGAATAAATATGGGCCGCGCCTGTGCACGACCCTTTTTGCTGGAATAGTATCGATTTACCCGCGCGCGCGGATCACCTGCAACAGTGGCAGCAACGCAGCCATTTCAGGGCCACGCTCGGCACCGGTCAACGCCTTGCGCAGCGGCATGAACAGACCTTTGCCCTTGCGCCCTGTTGCCTCTTTCACGGCATTGGTCCAGGCTCCCCAGGTGTCGCCATCAAACGGGCCTTCGGGCAGCAGCGACATGGCTTTAGCGATGAATTCGCGATCTTCTTCCGCAACCAACGGCTCGGCACCATCACGGCAAAGGTCCCACCACCCTTTAAGGTCGGCTAAAGTGGTAATGTTTTCCCGCGCCATGGCCCAGAACGGCTCGGCTAACTCAGCAGGCACCCCGGCATCCGCGACAGCATCGGCCACATTCGCCAGCGGCAGAGATTGCAGGTGTTTGGCGGTCAGCGGGAACAGGTCCTGCACGTCGAACTTGGTCGGCGCGGCACCAAACCGGCTCACGTCAAAGCCGTCGATCAACTCGGCCATTTCCGAGCGCAGTTCGACCGGATCGGACGAACCCAGACGCGCCATAAGGCTCAGCAGTGCCATCGGTTGCACGCCCTGTTCGCGCAGATCGCGCAGGGCCAGCGTACCCAAGCGTTTCGACAGAGCTTCGCCCTGCGGGCCGGTCAGCAGCGAGTGATGCGCAAAGCGCGGGCAATCCCCGCCCAGTGCCTTGATGATCTGAATCTGGGTCGCAGTGTTGGTCACGTGGTCCGAGCCGCGCACGACATCAGTCACGCCCATTTCAGTGTCGTCTACCACCGAAGCGATCGTATAAAGAACCTGCCCATCACCACGGATCAGCACCGGATCAGAAACCGAGGCCGCATCGATCGAGATGTCGCCCAAAATACCGTCGGTCCACTCGATCCGTTCGTGATCCAGCTTGAAACGCCAGACACCATTGCCACGTTCGGCGCGCAGCGCATCCTTCTCGGCATCCGACAGGTTCAGCGCGGCACGGTCATAAACCGGCGGCTTGCCCATGTTCAGCTGTTTCTTGCGCTTCAGGTCCAGCTCGGTCGGTGTCTCAAACGCTTCATAGAACCTCCCCATCGCGCGCAACTTGTCAGCCGCTTCGGCGTAGCGGTCCAAACGCTCGGATTGACGCTCAACACGATCCCAGTGCAAACCCAGCCATTCAAGATCCTGTTTGATGGCATCGACATATTCCTCTTTCGAGCGTTCGGGGTCGGTGTCATCGATGCGCAGGATGAACGTACCGCCCGCTTTGCGGGCGATCAGATAGTTCATCAGGGCGGTGCGCAGGTTGCCCACATGGATGTAACCGGTGGGCGACGGGGCAAAACGGGTGGTTGTCATGGGTGTCTCCTGTTGGCGCGGCTCTTGTCACATGGGCGCGTTTTTGTCCAGCCGCCGCTTGATCCATCAGGTGATTCAACGCGGTTCCACGGGCCATATCCTGCCAAGGTCGGTCAACCCGGCGCGGATGAGTTCCGACAGAACCTGCACGTCGATATCCGCCAGCTTGTTCACGTACAGGCAGGACTTGCCCAGCTTGTGCTTGCCCAACCGGGCCAGAATGCCGCCAAAATCCGCGTAACCCGGCATGATATAGATCACCAGCGACGACTTGCGCGGGGAAAACCCGGTTGCAAGAAAATCGCCCTCTCGGCCCGAGGCGTAGCGATAGTGATAACGGCCATACCCGATCATCGACGGGCCCCACATGACCGGATCAAACCCGGTGGCGGCCCGAAAAAGTTCATCCAGAGCGCGCGCCTCTTCGGCCCGACGTTCTGATTGGACCGAGTTAAGGAAATCTTCTACACTTTGATCTGTTGGAACGGTTTTGTTCTGCGATCGCGACATGAACAAAAATTAACACGTATTGTTCATCCATGCACCCTACGTGGATGTCGTAACATCTGGTCAGAATCTCACACCGTTCTAGTTTTTCTAAAGGTGTTCAGACAGGGAGAACGATAATGACAATCAAACTTACTCGCCGTGCCGCCTTGGGAACTGCTGCCGCCTTGCCGTTTGCCACGGCAGCAGCGCCGGTTTTGGCCGCAGGCTCTGACGCCAAGGCCAACTCGTCCATCGCCAAAACCTTCAAGGTCGGCGACTTAACAGTCACGACCTTGCTGGATGGCAGCCTGCCGCGCGACGGCGCCAAGGATATCTTTGGCGGCGGAGCGTCTGATGAAGACTTTGCAAAGGTTTCGGCTGAGAACTTTATTCCCGCCGACACCGCCCAGTTCTTCTTCACCCCCTCACTGGTCAACACCGGATCGGAACTGGTGTTGTTCGACACCGGTCTGGGGCAGGGTGGCATTCAGGCCGCTTTGGCCGATGCAGGTGTCAGCCCGGATCAGATCGACGTTGTCGTGCTGACCCATATGCATCCAGACCATATTGGCGGCATGACAACGGATGGCGCACCAACCTTTGCCAACGCACGCTATGTGACCTCGGCAACGGAATACGATTTCTGGTCCGCGCAAGAGGCCGGAAACAATGTCGGTGATCTTGTAGCCGCAAAAGTCACACCGCTGGCCGAGAAGATGAGCTTTATCGGTGATGGAGAGCAAGTGGCGTCGGGCATAACTGCGGTGGCGGCCCACGGCCATACTCCGGGCCATACGGTCTATCATCTGGAAAGCAACGGACAGCGCCTTCTGCTGACAGCGGATTTGGCCAACCATTACGTTTGGTCCTTTGCCCATCCGGAATGGGAGGTTCGGTTTGACATGGACAAGGCCGCCGCAACAGCCGCGCGCCGTAATGTTCTTGGCATGCTGGCAGCCGACAAGGTGCCGATGGTCGGCTATCACATGCCCTTCCCTGCCGCGGGCTTTGTCGAGACACGGGGCGAGGGCTTCCGCTTTGTTCCGGTCAGCTATCAGATGATGGGCTAAGCCCCTAGTAACCCGGATCCGGTCGCACCTTTGAGCCGTCAGTGAACCGAGACAGACGGAACGCGGTCGGATCCACACAAGGGGTTAAATCAGTGACAAGGTCAGCCGTCAGGCGGCCGGCGCCGGGCCCGATGCCAAAGCCGTGGCCGGAAAAGCCCGTGGCGATATACATACCCGGCATGTCATCCACGCCCGAGATTATGGGAATGGCGTCGGGGGTAACATCAATCATACCCGCCCAACTTTGGACGATTTCACTATCCTGCATTGCAGGAATTCCTTTTCGTGCACTGGCCCAGGCTTGTCGCAAAAACTTCTGCGAAGGTTCAGGATCCAAAACCCGGCACAGCTCGAACGGGGTCACGTCGGTCGGCAACCATCTTCTGTTCTGACGGGCCTCGATAGCCCACTGTTTTGACCAGCGAAAGCGCAGGGATTTCCATTCCTGCGCAAAGGCAAAGCGAAACTGCAACCCCAGCCGGAAACTGTCCGGCACGATATCGACCGTGTTCTGATGTCCGGACGCGATGGTGTGCCCCCCATCTGCGCGCTTTCGGATCGCAAAATCATCCGACCATAGCGCAGTTTCGGGCCCATCTTTTACCGGAGAGGTCCGCAGAACCGTGTTCAAAACCTTTAACTGCGGCAGATTGATACCTGCATTGCCCGCAAAAAGACGCGACCACGCGCCCCCCGCCAGAACCACGCGCCCGCAGGCGACCTTGCCGCGCTCGGTGAAAACACCCGCGATACGCCCATCCTGAATGTCTAAACTTCGCACGGCGCATCCTGTCATGATCACAGCACCCAGACGCCGTGCGGATTCGGCGATGGCCGGGGCGGCCCATTGCGGTTCAGCCCGCCCGTCCTGCGGCATGTACAGGGCGGATGTCAGGCCGGTTTCATGCCCGTGCAACAACTCTGCCAACTCGCGTCCCGACACCATTTTTGCCCCGGTCTGCAATCCCTCCACGTGGCGCATCCAACGTTTCAGGTTGACTTCTCCCCGCTTGCCGGACGCGCCGAAAAGAATGCCGGATTGCGTATAGCCGGTATTGCCATCCAGGCGGGCATCAAGGGTCTGCCAGATCCGCAACGCCTCTTGCATCAGGGGAATTTCGCGCGGGTCACGCATACCCAAACGCACCCACCCCCAATTGCGCGAGCTTTGTTCTGCCGCAATCTGTCCCTTTTCGCATAAAAGGACGGAAGCGCCGCGTTCTGCCAGTTCCAGCGCGGTTGAAACGCCGATTATGCCGCCGCCAATAACGACAACATCAACAGATTTGGGAAGGGCAAGATCGGATTCTACGGGGTTCGGTTTTGGTGCCGTCATAAATACGCATTACTCTGTCGCCTGAACCCGTATGGGGACCAAGGCCCAGAAGTTTGGCAACACGAATTGTCACTACATCGGCACTATTTTTGTGTCTGTGGCCCAGACGCCAATGGCAGCGAAAGCCCTCAGCACATCACGCTGCGCCGGACAGTTCCGCCCATTTCTGACGCAGCTTCGCGGTCAGCCCGGTGTCTTTTTGCACGGTCTGCGCGGTTACGTCCTTCTGCGGCAACAAGCTTGGAAACTCAGCCCGAAGCGACGCCGCTGCCTGTTCGTCGGACAGCCGCTGTTCATTCAGGACACCGGCAATCGCCGCTTCCAGCTTTTCCTCATCCAACTCTTGCGGCGGAGATTCCATTGTCCGCCGGGTCAAAAGAGCATGATGCGATCCTTGATATTCCTCATACATGTCAAAACCAAACCATTTACTCAGACATCCAACCCCGGATGCGTCACACTTCATCAAAATCAGCTTGCGACTTTGAGAATTGCGTCGCATCCGCCCCACATTGGGCAAATTTCAAGCTAAAATGTGGCAGAAAGTTGTCACTGCAACAAGTCAGAGGCCGGTTTTAGCGCCCGTGGCAGACCCATAACGAGAAATCGAAAAACAATCAAAAGGAAAGAAGCTTTACTGTTTCCAATTCAGCGCGCGAATTGCGGCAATCAGGGGCGATCGCGCCAGCGATTCACAATCGGATACCGCCGGTCCAGCCAGAACGCGCGATTGCTCAGGCGCGTACCGGGGGCGGACTGGAACCGTTTATACTCGCTGATATAGACCAGATGTTCGACCCGCTGAGCATCTGCTTCGTTGTACCCAGCAGCGACGCAATCCGCGATCGATCCGTCCTGATCGACCAGGATCTCAAGTATTCCGTCCAGCACCGGGTAATCCGGAAGGCTGTCGCTGTCTTTCTGATCTTCGCGCAGTTCCGCACTGGGCGGTTTGTCGATGACAGAGGGACGGATCACTTCGCCTGCAGGGCCCATCATCCAGTCGCGGTGATTGGCATTGCGCCAGCGGCAGGTTTCGAACACACGGGTCTTGTACAGATCCTTGATCGGATTATAGCCGCCGTTCATGTCGCCATAGATCGTGGCATAGCCCACGGCGACTTCGGATTTGTTGCCGGTGGTCAACAGCATTTCGCCGAACTTGTTCGAGATCGCCATCAACAGCAACCCGCGCAGGCGGGATTGAATGTTTTCTTCGGTCAACCCTTCTTCCAGCCCTGCAAACAACGGGGCTAAAGTACTGGTGACGGCTGCGCGACTGTCCGAGATCGGCACGTAGTCATAATGCACGCCCAGCGCTTTGGCGACCGCCTCGGCATCGTCAAGCGAGGCCTGGCTGGTGTATTCCGACGGCAGCATCACGCAGCGGACATTTTCGGCCCCGATGGCATCGACCGCAATGGTCGCGACCAGCGCGGAATCGACCCCGCCGGACAAGCCCAGCAGCGCCTTTTTGAATCCCGTTTTCCCCATGTAGTCGCAAAGGGACTGCACCATCGCGCGATAATCCTGCTCCCACTCATCCGGTTGGGGCACGATTTCGCCTGATGCGATCCGCCAGCCGTCTTCGCCGCGCTCAAGATCGACATGCGAGAGCAGCTCGTCGAAAACAGGCATCCGGAACGCCAATTCCCCGCCCGGATTCAGGCCAAAACTGGCACCATCAAAGATCTGATCATCCTGCCCGCCCACCATATTCAGGTAGATCAGCGGCAGGCCCGTTTCGACCACGCGCGCGACCATGTGGTTCAGTCGCACATCGTATTTATCCCGGAAATAGGGTGACCCATTGGGGATCAACAAAAACTCGGCCCCGGTTTCCTCCAGCGTTTCTGCCACGTCAGGGTGCCAGCTGTCTTCGCAGATCGGGCTGCCAATCCGGAAATTTCCTACCGAATACGGCCCACCCAATGGTCCCGCATCGTAAAGGCGCACTTCGTCGAACACCGTCTCATTCGGCAAGTGGTGCTTCAGAACCTTGCTGGTGATCCGGCCACCCTTCAGGATCAGGTAGGCGTTGTACAGCTTTCCATCATCGACCCAGGGGCCACCTATGGCAATTGCAGGACCTTCGGCGCATTTTGCGGCCAGCGCTTCGACCGCAGACATGGCTGCGCGGTGGAATACCGGTTTGAGAACCAGATCCTGCGTGTTGTAGCCGGTGATGAACATCTCGGGGAAAGCCACCAGATTCGCGCCCGCTGCTTTGCCTTGTTCCCATGCCGCAACGGCCTTTGCCGCGTTGCCTTCGATATCGCCAACGGTCGGATTCAGTTGCGCCAGAGTGATGCGGAAACGGTCGGCCATGCTGCCCTCTTGCCTCGTAAGTCCTATTGCCATTTAGCAGATCACCGCGCGAGTAAAAGACCAATGCGGCAAAAGCCGTTGCTCTGCCTGCAACGGTACCTTAGTTTTGCACAAGAGATATCACCAGCGACGACCGGGCAGACAGGACCAGAAATGAACGTGATCCGAAACTCAATTTTGGCGGCGGGGATGAGTCTGGCGGCGGCCACTGCTTTCGCGCAGGACGGGACTGTCATCGTCAAGGATGATGAAGTTGGCGGTGTCTATGAGGGCACTTATGAGAACGGGTTGCGGCACGGGACAGGAACGTATCGGCTGCCGAACGGATTTGAATACACCGGGCAATGGGTAGAAGGCGAAATTCAGGGTCAGGGTACGACACACTACCCCGACGGGTCAGTCTACGAAGGCATGTTCGCCAAGGGTCAACCCGAAGGGCGCGGCAAGATCATCTATGCCAATGGCAGCAGCTACGATGGCGATTGGTTGAACGGATCAATCAACGGCACCGGCATCGCTGAATTCGCGAACGGCACGCGCTATGAGGGTGAATTCAGGAACGCCCAGCGACATGGCAAAGGCGTGCTGAGTTTTCCCGACGGATACATCTATGATGGCGACTGGGTCGACGGTGAACGGCAGGGCAAAGCAAAGATCACATATGCCGACGGCAGCGTTTACGACGGCGACGTCAACGCAGGCTTGCGCGATGGCACCGGCACACAGACAATGCCAGACGGGATGGTGTATTCAGGGGATTGGTCCGGGGATCAGATCACCGGGATGGGTAACCTGACCTACTCCAACGGTGACGTATACGAAGGCGAGCTTCTAGAAGGGCGCCGCCACGGCAAGGGCAAAGTGACCCACGCCCAAGGGGATGTGTACGAAGGCGATTTCGTCGACGACCGCCGCCACGGCAAAGGTACGTTCACCGGAACAGACGGCTTTGTGTATACCGGCGACTGGAACGCCGGGCAGATTGAAGGCCTTGGCGAAGTGACCTATCCGGATGGCTCTGTCTATGTCGGCGATTTCGTTGCCGATCTGGCCGAAGGAAACGGCAGCATCACCTATCCGGACGGATCGACCTATGAAGGCGAATGGATCGCGGGTGTTATCGAGGGTCAGGGCACGGCCACCTATACCAATGGTATGATCTACAAAGGCCAGTTCAAGAACGCGCAAAGCCACGGCAAGGGTGTGGTTACGCGCGCAGATGGCTCGGTATATGACGGCGACTGGGTTGAAGGCGTGCGTCAGGGCAAAGGCAAGGCGACCTATTCCGATGGCACGGTCTACACCGGTGATTTCCTGAACGGAAAACGGCACGGCAAAGGGGAAATCATAACCCCTGCCGGGTTCAAGTATACGGGCGACTGGTCGGACGGAAAAATCAACGGCGTGGGTACCGCCACCTACTCGAACGGGGATGTGTATGAGGGCAGCTTTGTCGACAACAAACGGCAGGGCAGTGGGACGATGCGCTATGCCAACGGCCAGGAGGAAAGCGGTGTCTGGGAAAACGGCGTGTTGCCGGATCAGACCTCGGACCAGCAGAGCGACGCTGACACCCCTGCCCCGCAACCCAACCCTGATGCAAATACAGAGGCAACCGGAACCTCGGACGGGTGAAGGCTCACCACGGGACCGGCTTACCGGCCCAATCATAGAACCCGCCGGTATCAGCGAGCGTTAACCCGCGTATCACGTTCAACAGGTTATCGGCGGCTGCTTCAGGTTCGACGGCAGGATGACGACCCAGGTATTTGTTCGTGAACTCTGTTTTTACTGTGCCGGGGTGAAGGGCGACGCAAATCGCCTGTTTATGTGTTCGGGCCAATTCAATTGCGGCAGTACGGACGACCTGATTGACCGCTGCCTTGGCCGCACGGTAGCTGATCCAGCCGCCTGTTCGATTATCCCCGATTGATCCCACCCGCGCCGACAGCACCGCGAATACAGATCGTCTATGTCGCGGCAACAGATGATACGCGCGGCTTAGCACCAATGCCGGACCAACGGCATTCAACGCGAACTGATCCATCATGGCACTGGCTGAAATCGCCCGAAGGGTTTTTTCCGGCACAGCGCCGTTTATCTCTAAGGCACCCGAAGCCACCAGAATCAGATCAAACTGACCTGGTAGGTTATCAAGCTTCAGCATCACCCCGGCCGGATCGGTCAGGTCAAAGCCTTCTTCCGACCGGGACAAACGCGTGACCGAAACGCCCTGCTCAACCAGCCGTCTGGTAACAGCTGCGCCAATCCCGCCAGAAGCGCCAATTATCAATGCAGTTTCCATCCGTGATCAGCTAGCGGCGCAGTGCGAACAATCAAGGTGGTTTAAACACGGGCAGTTGCCGGAAGTTCGCGTATTGCAAATTGGTTCTTTTCATTCCCGGCGGGCTCTGTATAACCTCAATCCCATGATCAACCGCGCAGATATCCCTTGTGTCGACACCGCCCTTCGCGGTGCGTCGCTGCGTGGCCTACTGATCCTAATCCGCCTCTGAGCGTGCCATCCGGCGCGCCCGCTCAGAGGAGGACGCCCGCGCGCCATAGGCTTTAGGACAGAAGAAGAAAGAGAACCCCATGACCAACGTGACCGACCAAGACCGCGTCTTGATCTTCGATACGACTTTGCGCGACGGCGAACAGAGCCCTGGCGCCACCATGACCCATGATGAAAAGCTGGAAATTGCCGAGCTGCTGGATGACATGGGCGTCGACATCATCGAAGCCGGTTTTCCGATCGCATCCGAAGGTGACTTCAAAGCGGTATCCGAGATCGCGCAGCGGTCAAAGAACAGCCGTATCTGCGGTCTGGCCCGCGCAAATTTTGCCGATATCGACCGCTGCTGGGAGGCGGTAAAACACGCCGAGAATAACCGCATTCACACGTTCATCGGCACTTCACCCCTGCATCGCGCCATTCCGAACCTGACGATGGACGAGATGGCCGACAAGATCCACGAAACGGTCAGCCACGCGCGCAACCTGTGCGAAAACGTGCAGTGGTCTCCGATGGACGCGACCCGAACCGAATGGGATTACCTGTGCCGGGTGATCGAGATCGCAATTAAGGCCGGGGCAACCACGATCAACATCCCGGATACGGTGGGCTATACCGCTCCGGTGGAAAGCGCGGACCTGATCAAGCGTCTGATCGAAACAGTGCCGGGGGCGGATGACGTGGTCTTTGCCACCCATTGCCACAACGATCTTGGCATGGCGACCGCGAACTCGCTGGCCGCTGTCGCAGGCGGTGCCCGTCAGATTGAATGCACCATCAACGGTCTGGGCGAACGCGCAGGCAACACGGCGCTGGAAGAAGTGGTCATGGCACTGCGCACGCGCAACGATATCATGCCGTGGCATACTGGCATCGACACCACTAAGATCATGCACATCTCGCGTCGGGTTGCGACGGTCTCGGGCTTTCCGGTGCAGTTCAACAAGGCAATTGTCGGCAAGAACGCTTTTGCCCATGAAAGTGGCATCCATCAGGACGGGATGCTGAAAAACCGCGAAAACTTTGAAATCATGCGTCCTGAGGACATTGGTCTGTCGGGAACATCCTTACCGCTGGGCAAACATTCAGGCCGCGCAGCCTTGCGTGACAAGCTTGAAACGCTGGGATTTGAGGTGGGCGATAACCAGCTCAAGGATATCTTTGTTCGGTTCAAGGATCTGGCGGATCGCAAGAAAGAGGTGTTCGACGACGATCTCATTGCACTGATGACGCTGGACGAGGCTGACGACCACCTGCAGCTGGTTTCGATGAAGGTGACCTGCGGCACGGGCGGTCAGGCGGAATCGACGGTCGAGCTTGAAGTTGAAGGCCTGGACAAAACCGCCACCGAACATGGCGATGGCCCGGTGGATGCGACCTTTAAGGCGATCCGTGCGATTTACCCCAACACGGCACGGCTTCAGCTTTATCAGGTTCATGCCGTAACCGAGGGCACGGACGCACAGGCGACGGTTTCCGTGCGCCTGGAAGAGGATGGAATGATTGCAACCGGCCAGTCGGCAAACACCGACACCGTCGTGGCGTCAGCAAAGGCTTATATCCACGCTCTCAACCGCCTGATTGTGCGCCGTGAAAAAGCTGGACCGGGTGCAGATGCGCGCGAGATAAGCTATAAAGACCTGACGTGATTGCATAAATCATCCGGGCAACCGCAAGTTTGGTTGCCCGGAAAATCCAACACGACCCACGGTGATGGATTGGGTGCTTTATCCCGACCAGCGTCTCGTCTGCTGCTAAAGCTGCGCGAAAAGCTTGGAAAGGCGGTTCATTTCGTCGCAGATACCGAACGGCGCATTCACAATAAACATACCAGACCCAATCATCCGGTGCCCCTCACGCGCAGGCGGGAACGTCACTTCGTGGCAAATGGCTTTGGGGTAGTTTCGCGATTTGAGAGCCGCAGTCATCCCAGCATGTCGATTGTCCGTCAGGATCGGGTACCAAAGGGCAATCACGCCCACATTCCACTTGCGGTGCAACTTGGCGATAATGCCGGGCAAGCGGTCGTAATCGGCTTTCACCTCGTAACTGGGGTCAATCAGCATCATGCCCCGGCGCGGCACTGGAGGCAGCAAGGACTGCGCCAGATCGAACCCGTCCTGCTGATAAACCTTCGCCCCAAACGGCGACATCGCCAACGACAGGGCCGCAAATTCCTGTGGGTGCAGTTCCGCGAGGTGCAAACTGTCCTGTTCCCGTAACATAGTCGCAGCAATCATCGGCGATCCCGGATAGGCCGTTTCGCCGTACCGGGCCTGTACCTGCTTCAGGACCTGCTCCATCGGGTGGTCGGGCCCGAACCACCCTTCCCGCTGTGCGCGACCGATCCCTGCCTCTGCCTCTCCTGTCTGAATGGATTCGTCTGCATCCAACCGGTACAACCCACGCCCGGAATGCGTCTCGACATAACTGAGCGGCTTGTCCTTGCGTGTCAGATAATCCAGCACCCACGCCAGTAATGCGTGCTTTTGGACATCCGCCAGATTCCCGGCGTGGTAAATGTGTTGATAAGAGAGCATCTTGCCTTCTAAAGTCCCATTCAATAAGGCGGAAAGGTGCTGATTGTCGCGGAATCAGCCCTTTTACCGGGCGTGATGGCACCCTATAAGTCATCCGTCCCGGAACCGTCGAGTCGCGGGCAGTAGAAAACCGACATTACAGGATCAGGGAAAACATGGGGATCTTTGGCAATCTGGGCGGCCTGTTCACAGCGGACATGGCTATCGACCTTGGAACAGCAAACACGCTGGTTTACGTCAAGGGGCGCGGTGTCATCCTGTCTGAACCTTCGGTTGTGGCCTATCACGTCAAGGACGGTGTGAAGAAAGTTCTGGCTGTTGGCGAAGATGCCAAGCTTATGCTGGGTCGGACGCCCGGTTCGATCGAAGCCATCCGCCCCATGCGCGAAGGTGTGATTGCTGACTTCGATACGGCCGAAGAAATGATCAAGCACTTCATCCGCAAGGTGCACAAGCGTTCGACTTTCTCGAAGCCCAAGATCATCGTCTGCGTCCCCCATGGCGCGACACCCGTTGAAAAGCGGGCGATCCGTCAGTCGGTTCTGTCCGCTGGTGCCCGCCGCGCCGGCCTGATTGCCGAACCGATCGCTGCCGCGATTGGGGCCGGTATGCCGATCACCGACCCGACCGGCAACATGGTTGTCGATATTGGCGGTGGCACCACCGAGGTTGCTGTTCTATCGCTGGGTGACATCGTATATGCCCGTTCGGTCCGCGTTGGTGGTGACCGGATGGACGAGGCAATCATTTCCTACCTGCGTCGCCAACAGAACCTTTTAGTTGGTGAATCCACGGCTGAGCGTATCAAGACAACCATCGGTACCGCCCGGATGCCCGACGATGGGCGCGGTCAGTCGATGCATATCCGGGGGCGTGACCTGCTGAACGGCGTGCCCAAGGAAATTGAGATCAGCCAGGCCCAGGTGGCCGAAGCGCTGTCAGAGCCCGTGCAACAGATCTGCGAGGCGGTTATGACCGCGCTTGAGACAACGCCGCCCGACTTGGCTGCGGACATTGTCGACCGCGGTGTAATGCTGACCGGTGGCGGTGCGCTGCTGGGCGATCTGGACCTGGCCCTACGCGAACAGACAGGCCTGGCGGTTTCCATTGCGGACGAAAGCCTGAATTGTGTGGCTTTGGGCACCGGCAAAGCACTGGAATATGAAAAACAGCTGCGCCACGCGATTGACTACGAAAGCTAAGGCGCGCACCCTCGGAAGATAGGGTTATATCGGCGCGAGCAGCACGGGAAGGTAACCTGTGGCAAAAGACCGATCACAGCGCGATGAGTATACGACCCCCCTGCGCCGCTTGTTGTTGGGGATCGTTGTGCTGTGCCTGCTTGGTATCTTCCTTCTGTGGCGCATCGACAGCCCGCGCGTAGAACTGTTCCGCGCGCGAATCGTGGATACGGTTGTACCATCTATGGAATGGGCCATGGTCCCGGTGACTGCCGCCGTCAATCTGGTGCGTGACTTCCAAAGCTATCAGCGCCTGAGCGAGCAGAACAGGGAACTGCGTAGCGAACTGCGCCTGATGCGCGCCTGGAAAGAGGCTGCTTTGCAGCTTGAACAGGAAAACGCACGACTGCTGGATCTGAACAATGTCCGCCTTGACCCTCGTCTGACCTACATCACCGGCGTTGTCATGGCCGACAGCGGGTCGCCATTCCGGCAATCCGTTCTGCTGAATGTCGGAGAGCGTGACGGGATCGTGGATGGATGGGCCACGATGGACGGCATTGGCCTGGTCGGCAGGATATCAGGTGTTGGCCCTGACACGGCACGCGTGATCCTTGTGACGGACGCCACCAGCGCCATTCCCGCAACCATTCAGCCTTCTGGCCAGACCGCTTTGATCAAAGGCGACAACAACCCCGCACCCGCGGTGGAGTTTCTTGAAAACCGCGAGTTGGTTCGCCCCGGCGACCGGGTGATCACTTCGGGTGATGGCGGCGTTTTTCCTGCGGGCCTGCTGATCGGTCAAATCGCGGCAGATCCCGGGGGGCGCCTGAGGGTCCGCCTGTCAGCAGATTTCGAAAGGCTCGAATTTCTTAGGGTTCTGCGGTTTCACTCGGCTCCGCCCATTCAGGATCCGGGCAGTATCGTCGGACCTACCCGCCCAGAGGCAGCGCTGACCCCGGATGAGGTCAGCGATGGATAGACCGGCCTCGCAAATCTGGGCTATGCGCAGCCTTTATGCCTTGCTGGCTTTTGCTGTGCTGTTTCTGCATCTGTTACCGTTGGACGCTCAACCCGATCGCTGGCCTTTTCCCGACGTCCTGATTGCCCTGACTTTTGCCTGGGTGTTGCGGCGGCCCGATTTCGTCCCGACTGTATTGGTTGCGCTTGTCATGCTGATGGCTGACTTTCTGCTGCAACGTCCACCGGGCCTTTTGGCCGCGCTGACCGTAGTCGGGTCAGCCTATCTGCGGTCAGCGGCGTTGGGCATGAGGGATGCGGGGTTTGCCGGCGAGTGGATGTCTGTCGGCATTGTGATCACGGCGGTCATATTGATGAACAGGCTCATACTATCGGTGATGTCCGTGCAACAGGCCGCATTGGGGCCGGTCGTGATTCAGCTTGTGTTGACGGTCGCTGTCTACCCGCTGGTCGTGTTGCTTAGCCAAAGCGCGTTGGGGGTCCGCCGCATTTCCGCTGCTGATGTCAGCGCTGTCGGAAGCCGGGCATGAAACAGCGTAAACCCAAATCCCAGGGCCTTGCCTATAAGCGCCTGCCACGCAGAGCCTTGTTGCTGGGTGGTCTACAGGCGGTGTTCATAGGCGGGCTGGCTGCTCGAATGCGGTTCATGCAGGTAGAACAGGCCGACGAATACCGCCTGTTGGCCGAAGAAAACCGCATCAATATCCGGCTTATCCCGCCAACCCGAGGGCGTATCTATGACCGGAACGGCCAGATCATCGGCCAGAACTCACCTTCCTATCGCATCGTCATCGTGCGTGAAGACGCCGATGACGTGGAAAAAGTCATCGCCAAACTGTCGGAACTGATCCCTCTGAACGAAGATGAGATCGAGCGCGCCAGGACTGAAATGCGCCGCTCGGCCCCGTTTCTGCCGGTGACGCTGGCGGATCAGGTTACGTGGGAGGATATCTCGAAAGTTGCGGTCAATGCTCCGGCCCTGCCGGGTGTAACGCCCGAGGTCGGCCTGACGCGGCAGTACCCACGATACGAAGATTTCGCACATATCGTGGGCTATGTCGGCCCGGTCAGTGACTATGACCTCAGCAAGATCGAAGACCCTGAGCCGGTATTGCGCATTCCAAGGTTCCAGATTGGAAAGGTTGGCCTTGAGGCCAAACAGGAAATCGAACTCCGCGGCAAAGCCGGTGCGAAGCGGGTCGAGGTCAACGCGACGGGGCGCGTTATGCGCGAACTTGACCGGCAGGAAGGACAACCCGGCGCAGATCTGCAACTGTCCATCGACGCTGATCTGCAACAATATGCACAGGCGCGACTGGCGGGTGAAAGTGCGGCCGCAGTTGTCATAGACTGCGAAACCGGTGACTTGCGTGCGGTCGCCTCTGCACCCAGTTTCGATCCAAACCTGTTTGTTCGTGGCATTTCGGTCGCAGATTACCGGGCACTGACAGAGGACAAGTACCGCCCGCTGGCGAATAAATCCGTGCAAGGCACATATCCTCCGGGATCGACCTTTAAGATGGTCACCGCGCTGGCCGCGTTGGAAGCTGGCGTAGTTTCCCCCGGCAATACCGTGTACTGCCCCGGACACCTGAAGGTCGGCAGCCGTCGTTTCCATTGCTGGAAGCGAGGCGGACATGGGACGGTCGACCTAAATCTTTCGCTGAAACGCAGCTGCGATGTCTATTACTATGACGTGGCTCTGCGGGTTGGCATCGACAAGATCTCTGACATGGCCCGCACATTGGGACTGGGGGTCAAGCATGACATCCCGATGTCGGCGGTGGCAGATGGGCTGGCCCCGAATCAGGAATGGAAGCGGCGCGCGCACGGTCAGGAGTGGCTTGTGGGCGATACGGCCAACGCGTCCATCGGTCAGGGCTTCATGCTGGCTTCGCCGTTGCAACTGGCTGTAATGGCAGCCCGCATCGCCACCGGTCGCGCAGTCACGCCGCGCCTGGTGCGCTCGATCGACGGTGTCGAACGACCCTCAGGCGCCGGAGAGCCACTGGGCCTTAACTCCTACAATCTGGAACAGGTCCGCAAGGCTATGTTCTCGGTCTCGAATGACAGGCGAGGAACGGCATATCGAAGCCGCATCATCGCGGATGAGTTCCGGATGGCGGGGAAAACCGGAACCAGTCAGGTTCGAAACATCACAAAAGCCGAACGGGCCGCAGGCGTGATCCGAAACGAGGACTTGCCATGGGAGCGTCGCGACCACGCGCTGTTCGTTTGCTTCGCACCGTATGATAACCCAAAATATGCCGTGGCCGTGGTTGTTGAACATGGCGGCGGCGGGTCCACAGCCGCAGCGCCGGTCGCACGCGACATCATGCTGCAAGCTCTTTATGACGGCACACCGCCGCTTGAAGCCTACCCCGTCGCCGACCGCGAACGCATCAAGGAACAACAAAAACGGCTAGAGGGTGACAAGCGCCCCAAGGCGCGACCGGATGAAAAGGACCGTGCATGAGCTATCTTGAATATGCCGTCAAGTCCACGCCGTCGGGATTTCGCAAGTTTCTGTATATGAACTGGCCGCTGACGTTGCTGTTGATCAGCACCGCCAGCGCGGGCTTTTTGATGCTGTATTCTGTTGCGGGCGGTTCGTGGACGCCCTGGGCCGAGCCGCAAATGGAACGTTTCGGGCTTGGCCTGACAGTGATGTTCATCATCGCACTGGTTCCGATCTGGTTCTGGCGCAACATGTCGGTGCTGGCCTATCTCGGCTCGGTGGCATTGCTGGTATTTGTTGAACTGTTCGGCACCATCGGCATGGGTGCGCAGCGCTGGATCGACCTTGGGTTCATGCGCCTGCAACCCTCGGAGGTCATGAAAGTCACGCTGGTCATGTTGCTTGCCGCTTATTACGACTGGCTTCCTTCGCACAAAACGTCTCGTCCGCTTTGGGTTCTTATCCCGGTTGTCCTGATCATCCTGCCTACTTTGCTGGTTCTGAAACAGCCCGATCTTGGCACATCCATCCTGCTTCTCGCCGCAGGAGGTGGTTTGATGTTTCTGGCAGGGGTTCACTGGGCCTATTTTGCCGCCGTTATTGCTGCTGTCGTGGGCCTGATCGCCGCTGTGTTCAACAGCCGGGGGACCGACTGGCAATTGTTGAAGGACTATCAGTTTCGGCGCATCGACACCTTTCTGGACCCGTCCACCGACCCATTGGGGGCCGGATACCACATTACCCAGTCCAAGATTGCCTTGGGGTCCGGGGGCTGGAACGGGCGTGGTTTCATGCAAGGCACGCAGTCCCGCCTGAACTTCCTGCCCGAGAAGCATACCGATTTCATTTTCACGACGTTGGCCGAAGAGTTCGGATTTGTCGGGGGAACGACCCTGTTGACCCTTTATGCCTTGATTCTGGTTTTCTGCATGGTCACGGCACTGGCAACCAAGGACCGGTTTTCATCTCTGGTCACGCTGGGTATCGCGCTGAACTTCTTCCTGTTTTTTGCCGTCAACATGTCGATGGTGATGGGCATGGCTCCGGTCGTGGGTGTACCACTGCCAATGGTCAGCTATGGTGGCTCGGCCATGCTGGTTCTGATGGCGGCCTTTGGCATCGTACAAAGCGCCCATATTCACCGCCCCCGTTGATCTGAAAGGGCTCTGATGTCTGTGAACGTCCTGTTTTCCGCGCGCCCTGCCCTATGGCCGGTGTATGAGCCGCTGCTGACCCAATATCTTGATGAAGCGGGTCTGGACGTCCAGCTAGGAACCGAGTTCGAACCGGATCAGGTCGATTACGTTGTTTACGCCCCAAACGGAGGGGTACAGGATTTCAGACCTTTCACGCGCCTGAAAGCGGTGCTGAGCCTTTGGGCCGGGGTCGAAAAAATCGTGGGTAACGAAACACTGACCGTTCCACTGGCGCGGATGGTGGATCACGGTCTGACGCAGGGCATGATCGAGTGGGTGGTTGGCCACGTGCTGCGCTACCATCTGGGGATGGACCGGCACATCACGGTACAGGACGGTGTCTGGACCCCAGATGTCCCACCGCTGGCGCAAGAGCGCAACGTTTGTGTTCTGGGGCTTGGAGCATTGGGCGAAGCCGTGGCCCGCGCGCTGACCGCGCTTGAGTTTCAGGTCTCTGGCTGGAGCCGTACAGCCAAGGACATCCCCGGCGTAACCTGCCTGCATGATGCCGAAGGGCTGCGCCAGGCGCTTTCTCACGCCGAAATCGTAGTCTTGTTATTGCCTGACACGCCTACCACTGAAAATGCGCTGAACGCGGAAACCCTGGCCCTGCTGCCCAAAGGTGCGCGGATCATCAACCCGGGACGCGGACCGCTGATTGACGATGACGCGCTATTGGACGCTTTGAACACGGGTCAGGTTGGCCATGCAACGCTGGATGTGTTCCGTGTCGAGCCCTTGCCCGCCGATCACGCCTATTGGGCGCATCCGAATGTCACCGTGACCCCGCATATTGCGTCCGAAACCCGCCCAGTCACGGCCGCACAGGTCATTTGCGAAAACATCCGGCGTGGGGAAGCCGGTGAGCCCTTTGTGCACCTGGTCGACCGCACGCTGGGCTACTGACGTCACGCCGCAATCAGACCGCGGCCTTTCAACAGGGCGTCAACCCCCGGCAATCGACCGCGGAACGCCAGATACAGATCCTCTGCCTCGCGCGAACCGCCGGTGGACAAGATATTGTCTTCCAGCGCTTTGGCCCGTTCGGGATCAAAGGCGCCACCTGCTTCTTCGAAGGCGGCAAAGGCGTCAGCATCCATCACCTCGGACCACATGTAGCTGTAGTAGCCCGAGCTATAGCCATCGCCTGCGAACACATGCGCAAAGTGGGGCGTGGCATGGCGCATTCCAATGGCTTGCGGCATCCCCAACCCGGCAAGAACCTCGGCCTGTTTTGCCATCGGGTCAGCCGGGGCGTCGCCATCGTGGAAAGCCAGATCGACAAGGGCCGAGGCGACATATTCCACCGTCTGGAACCCCTGGTCGAAATTGGCGGCATTCAGCACTTTTTCAAGCATCTCCTTCGGCATCGGTTCGTTCGTTTCGGCATGGGTGGCGAACTCGGCCAGAACTTCGGGCACTTCCAGCCAGTGTTCATAAAGCTGGCTGGGCAGTTCGACAAAATCGCGCGCAACCGAGGTACCCGAGATGCTTTCATAGGTCACATTGGACAGCATCTGGTGCAATGCATGGCCAAATTCGTGGAACAGGGTGCGTGCATCGTCATAAGACAGCAGTGCCGGATCGCCCTTGGCGAAGTTGCAGACATTGATGACAATCGGTGCCTGTTCTTTCGGGAATTTGGCTTGTGCCCGCATCGCGCTGCACCAGGCACCTGACCGCTTGGACCCTCGTGCAAAGTAGTCACCGATGAACACGGCGACGTGCCGACCGTTGCGCGTAACCTCCCACGCGCGGCAATCAGCGTGATAAAGCGGCACGTTCAAAGGCTTGAATTCCAGCCCGAACAAGCGGTTTGCGCAAGCAAACGATGCCTCGATCATTCGGTCCAGTTGCAGGTAGGGTTTCAGTTCCGCCTCATCCAGATCATGTTCCGCCTTGCGCCGCTTTTCAGCGTAATAGCGCCAGTCCCAAGCTTCCAGCGGACCATTGACGCCGTCTTCCTGCATCATCTGGGTCAGGATTTCTGCGTCCGCATCGGCGCGGGCCCTGGCAGGTTCCCACACCTGCATCAACAACTCGCGTACCCGGTCCGGCGTGCGCGCCATCTCGGTTTCCAACTTGTAATCGGCGAAATTGTCATAGCCCAACAGCTTGGCGCGTTCCTCACGCAAGCCCAGAATCTCAGCCGCGATGTCGCGGTTGTCGGTCTCGCCACCATTCGCCCCGCGGGCAGCCCAGGCGCGATATGCTTTTTCGCGCAGGTCCCGACGAGGTGAAAACTGAAGAAACGGCACGATCAGCGACCGGGACAGGGTAACAACCGGCCCCCCCGCGCCCTTTTCCGCACCAGCAGCGCGCGCCGCATTCACAACGAATTCCGGCAGGCCCTGCAGATCTTGTTCGGTCAGGTCCATGAACCAATCCCGCTCATCCGCCAGCAGGTTCTGGGTAAAGGATGTCCCCAACGACGCGAGGCGCGACTTGATTTCCTGCATTCGAGCGTCTTCGTCCCCGTCCAACGCCGCACCTGCACGAACAAAGCCCCGATGGGTCAGCATCAGAACACGTGCCTGTTCCTCGGTCAGGTTCAGGTCTTCGCGCCGCGCCCAAAGGTCGGCAACGCGTTCAAACAGCGCCTTGTTCGAGGAAATTCCCGAGAAATGCGCCGACAGCTTGGGTGAAAACACGCGCTGCAACTCTTCCCGCTTGGGGTTGCTGTCTGCGCCTGCAACGGTGAAGAAGACCGACAGAACCTTGTCCAGCTGCTCGCCCGCAGCCTCAAGGGCTTCGACCGTGTTGGCGAATGTGGGGGTATCCGGATTTGCCGCTATCGCGTCAATCTCGGCGTTATGCGCGGTCATCGCCTGATCCAGAGCCGGGGCAAAATCTTCATCCGAAATATCGGCGAAAGGGGCTATTTCGAATGGGGTGGTCCAGTTGGACAGGATCGGGTTGGTCATGCGGATCTCCTTTGATCCTATAGCTAGTTCGCCATGGCCGGGTGTTCCAGAACCCCCAGCCCACATTAAGAAAGGTTAATTGCTTGCGGCACCACAAATGGGGCAATCGGCACGGCGGGTCAGAGTGATCTTGCGACTTTCACCGTACAGGGCGTCGTAGATCAGCATCTCGCCCCGCAGCGCCATGCCAGCGCCCGTTATCACCTTGATCGCCTCGACCGCCATCATCGATCCGACGACGCCCGGCAATGGGCCAATCACACCAGCCTCGGAACAGGACGGGGCCAGACCGGGGGCCGGGGCTTCGGGAAAGATACACTGATAGCACGGGCTGCCATTGGCTGGGTCAAACACGCTGAGCTGCCCTTCCCACTGCGACAAGGCCCCCGAGATCAGTGGCTTGCCCAACGCGACAGCAGTCCGGTTGGCCAGATAGCGGGTCTCAAAATTATCCGTACCGTCAAGGATCAGATCGAAGTCCGCAAAAAGATCTGCTGCGATTTCATCGCTCAATCTGCGATGAAAGGGCAGAACCTCCACATTCGGGTTCTGCGCCTCCATCGCTTGTTGGGCGGAAAAGACCTTGGGCATATCGATATCTGCATCGCGGTGGATCACCTGCCGCTGCAGGTTCGCATTCTCGACTATGTCGTCGTCAATGACCCCGATTGTACCCACACCTGCGGCCGCCAGGTATTGCAGCGCCGGGGCGCCTAAACCTCCCGCGCCGATCACCAGAACACGGGCCTGTTTCAACTTTTTCTGACCCGGCCCGCCCAATTCGCGCAGCACAATGTGACGGGCATACCGGTTCAGTTCGGTTTCGGTGAAACGGTCAGAGGGCATGGTGGTTTCCGGCTTGGATGCTTGTACTGCGCGGTTACGCAGGGCCTTCAGCACACGGCCATATAACAAAACGATGCCCGCGAAACCTGCAAGGATCAGCCACAGCGCCGCAGACCCACCGGTTGCTTCGCGCAGAGGATGCCCATCCGGCAAGATCAGATGAGACAGGATCACCCCGACCAACAACACACTCACCGACACCACGCGCGCGGTTTTTGACGTGCCGACGACATAGCCAACGCCCCATAACCCCGCTGCCAGAACAAGAACCAGCAGCATCAGCCGCGCCCGGTCGAGCCGAAACCGCCAGCCCCGCGATCTGTTTTACCCAATGCCTCAGCCAGTTCGAATGCAGCCTGCACGACAGGGGCAACTACCAGCTGCGCGATACGATCGCCATGGGCAATCTCGAACGGTTCCTGACCGGCATTCATCACGATTACCCCTAGAGGTCCGCGATAGTCACTGTCGATAGTGCCCGGCGTATTGGGCAGCGTGATCCCGTGTTTCAGTGCAAGGCCCGAGCGGGGACGAACCTGAACCTCGTATCCCTGCGGGATTTCAATGCGCAGACCGGTCGGAACAAGCGCCCGCTGTCCGGGCTCCAGCATGATCGAAGCCCCCTGGGGCAAGTTGGCCCGCACGTCCGCGCCAGCAGCACCCGCAGTTTCGTAAGACGGAAGCGCCACGGCGGGGTCTGCCCCGTCTTCGCGGATCACTCGAATTGCAACCATGGTTTTGCCTTTCCTTCAGCCCGCCAACGCGTCCGCGATCCTGCTTGCCAACCGCCGCGCAACCTCGGCCTTGCCCATACGCGGCCATTCCTCGGCTCCGCTGTCCGAAATCAGGATAACCGCATTCTCGGACCCGCCCATGATCCCGGTGGTAGGGCTGACATCGTTGGCAACAATCCAGTCACAGCCTTTGCGCAGCCGCTTGGCGGTGGCATGTTCGATCACGTCATCGGTCTCGGCCGCAAAGCCGACAACCAAAGGTGGGCGCCCATTTTCCATCCGCGAGACACGTTTGAGAATGTCGGGGTTCTCGGCAAACTCCAGAACCGGCAAACCGTCCCGGCTTTTCTTCAGCTTCTTGTCCGACGCACTGGCCACGCGCCAATCTGCCACCGCCGCCGCAAACACGCCCGCATCGACGGGCAGCGCCGCATCAACCGCGTCCGACATCTGTTGCGCGGTCTCGACCGGCACGACCTGCACACCCGACGGTGGCGGTACGTCCGCGGGGCCCGTGACAAAGATCACCTCGGCCCCTAATTCCGCAAGTGCCTGTGCCACGGCCGAGCCCTGCGCCCCGGAAGAGCGGTTCGCGATATACCGGACCGGATCAATCGGCTCATGCGTCGGACCCGAAGTTACCAGCACGCGCTTACCCACCAAAGGTCCTGCCGCAAATTGCGCCTCAACCGCCGCGACGATTTCCAGCGGTTCCGACATGCGCCCAGGGCCATATTCACCGCAGGCCATATCACCTTCGTTTGGGCCAACAAAGCACACGCCATCCGCTTGAAGCTGCTTCAGGTTGCGTCGCGTCGCCGGGTGTTCCCACATGCGTACATTCATCGCGGGTGCACACAGAACGGGCGTGTCCGTTGCCATCAGAAGGGTCGATGCCAGATCATTTGCCAACCCCCCCGCCATCTTGCCCATCAGGTCCGCTGTTGCGGGGGCCACGACGATCAGATCGGCAGAGCGTGACAGCTGGATATGACCCATCTCGGCCTCGGCGGTCAGATCGAACAGGTCACCATAGACCTTTTCTGAGGCAAGGGCAGACACGGACAGAGGTGTTACAAATTCCTCTGCCGCACGCGTCAGCACAGGCGTTACGGCCGCGCCACGTTCACGCAGCCTGCGGATCAGGTCCAGCGATTTGTAGGCCGCGATGCCGCCGCCGATGATCAGCAGAATGCGTTTGGATGACAGCATGTTCAGCCCTTCCTGTCCCGGTCGGCCCCGACATTAGGCAAGCCCAGCAGGTTGTTCCAGCGATTAATTCTGAACCTGAAACGCCGCACAGGGATCTTCACGCTCGACTGTGGGGCTGTCGATTACGATATCAAAGTCACCGTCGATGATGTCGTCCTCGGACTGTCCGACCGAGACCACCTTCCATCCGGGTTGAAGGCGTTCAAGAAATGTCGGGATACCTCGGTCTTTGCGCGCATGCCCGTTCCCAGTGATCACGGCAACCGGGCCGCCGGTTTCTTCCATCGCGCGCATCACCGCGCGCGCAAGAACCGCATCGCGCAAACGCTGGATCGCGACCATCTGGGGTAACATTTCGGGTGGGAGAGCATCGCAATGCGCGGCCATTTGATCTGCCTCACGCGCCTCCTGCTCCTCGGGCGTCAGCGGTACAGTCAAACCATAGCGCGCCGCGTCTGCACCCAGCGCCGTGGCGGCCCCGCGTTCCATCGCAGCCCGCGCGGCAGCACGCGGCACCATGGCCCCGTAAACCGGCGCACCGGAGGCCTTGAACACCGGATAATACAGCCTAAGTGGTGGCCAGCCGCTTTCTGCCCATTGCAGAATTCGGCTCAACTCTTCCGGGTTGGACACCGCTTTTTGCGCCAGCCGTTGCGCGCCTTCTTCGGTGACCATCTCCCAGACAACGGCCGAGGGTGAGATCTTCATAATCGCTTCAGCTTGAACAAGGTGGTGGCGGGGATTGTCGTGAACCTCACCCAGAATTACCACATCTGCATCCCGCATCGCGAGAGCCGCATCATCGGAAATAAGATCTTCCGCCAGTCCGGGTCGCGCCGCTGTGACCATAAGGCCCAGAACACACGCAAGAATCGCAAGCTGTTTCATGCGATGAAGTGTTGCACCTCGCTCGACTGGGCTTCAAGGTTCTTGCGCATTTTTGCGAACGCTGCGGCCTCAAGCTGTCGCACCCGCTCCTTGGACAGTCCCAACTCGACGCCGAGACTCTCCAGTGTCCGCGCAGGCTCGCGCAGTTTGCGTTCGCGCACAATGAACCGCTCGCGGTCATTCAGTGCGTTCATCGCGATCAGCAACCACTGGCGCAACTGTTCGGTGTCGTGGGTGTGTTCAACTGCTTCGGCGGCCTGTTCGCGTTCATCTTCCAGCGCATCGATCCATTCACGCCCGTCTTCGTCGGCGGATTGCACCGCGTTCAGGGAAAAATCCGACCCTGACAGCCGACCTTCCATCAGTTCAACGTCGCGCAATGGAACCCCGATTTCCGTGGCGATCATCTGACGCAGCTGGTGGCGATCCAGCTCAAGCCCTTCGGTCGCGGCCTCGCGTTCCAGCCGGGCCTGAACCCGACGCATGTTAAAAAACAGCGATTTCTGCGCCGAGGTGGACCCCGTTCGCACCATGGACCAGTTCCGCATCACATAATCCTGAATGCTCGCCTTGATCCACCACACCGCATAAGTCGAAAACCGCACCCCACGATCAGGGTCGAACTTGTCTGCGGCCTTCATCAAACCCAGACCGGCCTCCTGGATAAGGTCATTCATCGGCGCGCCATAGCGTTTGAACTTGGCCGCCATCGAAATTGCCAGCCGCATATACGCTGTGATCAGGCGGTGCAGCGCCTGTTCATCACGCTGGTCACGCCAGGCATAGGCCAGCCTCAGTTCCGTTTCCGCATCCAGCAACTCGGCCTTCATCGCTTGCCGGGACATCGAAAAATCTGTCGCGTTGTCCAGTGCCATAAACCTCTCCCCCTGATTTGCAGGCGTTGGCCGGGCTTGCCATGCCGACCTATGACCGATACGCAAAACAGCACTAATTGGATCATCTTTAGGTAAGTACTGTGGCGTCAGATTTAACCTTAATTCTGGGCGGAGCTGCTTCAGGCAAGTCGGCATTTGCCGAGAACCTCGTTGTTTCCACAAGGAAAAATCGAGTTTACCTGGCGACATCACAAGTGTTTGATGACGAGATGCGGCAGAAGGTTGATCGCCATCTGGAACAGCGGGGCGGCGGGTGGACCACGATTGAAGAGCCTCTTGACCTGGGGCCGGTGCTGTCCAGCCTGTCCTCGGATCAGGTATGTCTGGTCGATTGCGCCACCATGTGGCTCAGCAATCACTTGCTGGCCGAAACCGATATGGGCGAGGTCCAAACTGGCCTGCTAAAGGAGCTGCGCGCATGCCCGGCGCAGATTGTGATCGTGTCGAACGAAGTCGGACACGGTATTGTTCCCGATAACACGCTTGCCCGCCGCTTTCGCGAAGCGCAGGGCCGGCTGAACATTGCACTTGCGGCGCAGGCTAAACTGGTGGTCCAGGTGACCGCGGGGTTGCCGTTGGTCCTGAAAGGGCAGCTGCCGTGACGCGACTGCATCTTGTTCGCCACGGGCCCACGCATGCAAAGACGATGGTTGGCTGGTCCGATCTGCCTGCTGATCTAAGCGATACAGCAGCCCTGAAGCGCCTGCACGACCATTTGCCACCCGATGCACTTGTGATTTCGTCCGACCTGTCGCGTGCAATTGACACTGCTTCTGCCATTCAAGGCCAGCGTCGCCGTCTGCCACATCACCCGGACCTGCGGGAAATCCATTTCGGTCAGTGGGAGCTTCGCGAATTTGCCGAGATTGAAGCCGAAGACCCCGAGCTGGCTTTTGCCTATTGGGACAACCCCGGTGATGTCCGCCCACCGCAAGGTGAAAGCTGGAATGAGGTCCGCGACCGGGTAGATTCCGCGATCAACGCGCTTGTTTCCGCGCATACAGGCCGCAATCTGGTGATCGTCGCCCATTTCGGTGTAATCCTTACGCAAGTACAACGCGCCCTTGGTCTGGACGGGCAGCAGACATTTGCGCATCGGATCGACAACCTTTCCGTTACGGATATTGCCGTCAACGGCGGGGCGTGGACTGTCGGATCGATCAATCACCTTCCGTGAACAGGCCCAACACAAATCACTGTTTTACCGGTCGTCAAAGCTGCGGCATCGTCCGCACATGACTTATGACCTTTATATCGGCGATCGCCTCTTCTCCAGTTGGTCAATGCGCGGCTGGTTGATGCTTGAGAAATTCAACCTGCCCTATCGCAGCCACATGATCGGCCTCTATTCCGGCACCATGGCGCAAGACATGGAACCGCTGGCCCCTGCCCGCCTTGTTCCTGCATTGCACCTACCGGATGGAACGGTTGTGGGGGAAAGCCTGGCGATGGCCGAAACCCTGGCCGAACGCCACCCCGATGCCGGATTGTGGCCTTCGGATGCCGCAGCCCGGGCAACCGCCCGCTGGCTATGCGCCGAAATGGTAGCCGGATTCAGCGCCCTGCGTGGAGAATGCGCCATGCAGCTGCGCAACGTGTGGCAAGGCTTTACGCCGTCTGAGGCGATTTTATCAGACCTAGAGAGGATTGAAACACTCTGGGCACATGCGCGGAGCGTGTCAGGGGCAGACCGGGGCCCGTTATTTGGTGCCTATTCACTGGCGGACGTCTTCTACACACCTGTCGCTGCGCGGATCGTCGGATATGGGCTGGCGGTGTCAGAGGCGAACCGTGCTTATTGCATGGAATTGCTCTCTGATCCCCTCGTCAGACAGTGGCGCGCCATGGGATTGACCGTTGAGTACGACACCTTCCCATACGCGCAGGACTTGCCGTCCAGCCCTTGGCCGGTCGGGGGTGTATCTGCCGCGAAGCCGGTTTCAGGTGGTCCGTCAGTCAACGCCGTCTGCCCGTATTCCGGCAAGCCTGTGACCGAGTTCCTGGAGCTAGACGGACAATGCTGGGGGTTCTGCAACCCATTCTGCCGGAACAAAACTGTGGCCGACCCCGAAGCATGGCCCAAATTCGCGGCCATGCGCGCAGCCGTTAACGACTCTTAAACCAGAACCGTGGCAGCAACGTCCTGTTAACCAAAACAGGACTGCCATGGTCGCCCGCGCCCACACCGTTGCTTTTCAAGGAGTCGATGCCCGCCCGGTCGAGGTGCAATGCGCAGTCTCACCCGGACTGCCCGCCTTTTCCATCGTGGGCCTGCCCGACAAAGCCGTGTCCGAGGCGCGTGACCGCGTCCGCAGCGCGCTGAGCGCGATGGCCATTGCGCTGCCGTCCAAGCGGATCACCATCAACCTGTCCCCCGCCGATCTTCCCAAAGAAGGCAGTCATTTCGACCTGCCCATCGCGGTGGCGCTTTTGTCCGCGCTCGATATCATCCCTGCCGATGCCGCAGAAAGTACCGTTGCATTGGGGGAATTGTCGCTCGACGGTTCTCTGGTGCCCGTTGTTGGTGCCTTGCCTGCCGCCATGACGGCCGCTACAGAAGACCGCGCATTGCTTTGCCCGCGCGCCTCCAGCGCCGAGGCCGCTTGGGTAGATGCCACCCAGGTGATCGGCGCCGGATCGCTTGGAGAGGTCGTGCGCCACTTCTCGGGCCAATCCCCTTTGCCAGCGGCGCAACCCGGCGAAGTGACCCTGATACCGTCCAACCGCGACCTGCGCGATGTGAAAGGGCAGGAGCGCGCCAAACGTGCCTTGGAAATCGCCGCGGCCGGACGTCACCATCTGATCATGATCGGCACACCGGGATCGGGCAAATCCATGTTGGCGGCACGGCTTCCCGGTATTCTACCGCCGCTTACAGCCGTGGAAGCCCTGGAAACGTCGATGATCCAATCGCTATGCGGGTTACTGGATGAAGGTGGAATAAACCGCACACGCCCATTTCGCGAACCGCACCACACAGCCTCGATGGCAGCCATAGTTGGTGGTGGGAAAGGGGCCAAACCGGGCGAAATCTCGTTGGCCCATAATGGTGTGCTGTTCATGGATGAATTCCCTGAGTTTCCACGAACGGTTCTGGAAACTCTGCGGCAACCCATTGAAACCGGCGAAGTCATGGTAGCGCGGGCCAATGCCCATGTGAAATACCCCTGTCGTTTCATGCTGGTCGCTGCCGCCAACCCTTGCAAATGCGGTTACCTGACCGATCCGTCCCGTGCCTGTTCGCGAGCACCGGGATGTGGTGAAGATTACCTGAACCGAATCTCGGGTCCGTTAATGGACAGATTCGACCTGCGGATCGAAGTTCCGCCTGTGGGTTTCACTGATCTTGATCTGCCTCCTTCGGGCGACAGTTCGGCGACGGTTGCAGCACGTGTCGAAAGGGCGCGAGCCATTCAGGCAGACCGGTTTTGTGACACGCCGGAGTTACGACAAAACGCTGATGCAGAAGGCAAAATACTGGAAGAGATCGCCACGCCCGATGCCGAAGGAAAAGAGCTGCTGTTGAAAGCCGCAGATCGTTTCGGCCTGTCAGCCCGGGCCTTCCATAGAATCCTGAGGGTGGCGCGCACCATTGCCGATCTGGACGGTGTGACCGATATCCGCCGCCCACACGTGGCTGAAGCGCTGAGTTTTCGCATCTCTGCCCGGGTTATGGCTTAAAGCCTGGCCTCTATGGCCTGCCATATCTTTTCGGCAATATTTACGCCGTCAAACCGTTCCAGTTCCTGAATGCCGGTCGGTGAAGTCACGTTAATCTCGGTCAGATAGTCGCCAATAACGTCAATTCCTACAAAGACCTGACCTTTTTCCTTCAGCAGAGGCCCAATCGCCGCGCAGATCTCAAGATCGCGTTCGGACAAGCCGATCTTTTCCGGACGTCCGCCAACATGCATGTTCGACCGCGTTTCGCCTTCGGCTGGTACCCGGTTAATCGCACCAACCGCTTCGCCATCCACCAGGATCACCCGTTTGTCGCCATTGCTGACATCCGGCAGGAATTTCTGCACGATCAGAGGTTCGCGCGAGAATCCGGTGAACAGCTCATGCAAGGAAGTCAGGTTGCGGTCATTGGCATCAAGCCGGAACACACCCGCGCCGCCGTTCCCGTAAAGTGGTTTGAGAATGATATCGCCGTGCTTTTCTTTGAACGCCTTGATCGTCTGTAAATCGCGCGCAATCGTTGTTGGCGGGGTCAGGTCGGGGAAATCCAGCACCAACAGCTTTTCCGGGTAGTTGCGCACCCAGAACGGATCGTTGACGACCAGCGTCTGACCCTTGAGACGATCCAGCAAATGCGTGGACGTGATGTAGTGCATATCAAAAGGCGGGTCCTGGCGCAGCCAGACGACATCGAAATTGGCAAGATCCACCTCGCGTTCGGGGCCCAGAACCGCAGGATCTCCGGCAACCCTTTGCACGGTCATGTCGTGACCTCGTGCGGTGATGCGACCCTGCTGATAGGCCAAGTGATCCGGACCGTAGAAAAACAAAGAATGCCCGCGCGCCTGTGCCTCTTCCGCCAGACGGAATGAACTGTCAGCTTTGATATCCACAGCCCCGATCGGGTCCATTTGAAAGGCGATTTTCATGGCATGTCCCTCAGTTTCCCGCCAGATACATGGACCAGCACGCCTGTGGGTTCAATGGGGCTTAGCCAAAACCAAAGGCGTTTTCGATGATATGAACCGCGCCAGAGCCATCCACAAGTGCCGCGTCAAAGCGCACGTTTGTCAGCTGCCCGTCCGGCTCGTTTTCCAAGAACTGCGCTGCGGAGGCATAAATTCGTTCGATCTGCCTGCGGCTGATCCGGGCAGCGGCTTTTTCAAAGCTGGTGCTTTTCTTAACTTCGATAAACACAAGCCCGTCGCCGTCGCGCGCAATCAGGTCGATCTCTCCGCCAGCGCCCCGCCAGCGACGATGCGCTATGGCAAAGCCCCGACGTTCGTAATCTGCAGCGACCTGTGACTCTGCGGCCTGTCCGGCATGGTAAGAGATCGAACCCTGTCGTTCACGCCGCCCCATGTCATCCCTTGCCCAATTTCAGAGCTTTCTGGTAAATCGGTCGGCGCGGCAGGTCGTACATTTCCGAGACAAGATCCGCTGCATCCCGAACCGAGTGATTTTCCAAAGCTCGTTTCAAAGCTTCTTCTAAGTCGGATTCGTTAACACTTTGCGAATGACTGCGGTCCACCAGCAGGACGATCTCGCCTTTGACGGTCTTGTCCCGATACTCCTCTGCCAATTCGGACAGGCTGCCGCGGCGGACCTCTTCAAACTTTTTCGTCAGCTCTCGACAAAGCGCAGCCTGCCGTTCAGGCCCCAGGCACTCAGCCAGGTCCGACAGACAGGCGGCAACGCGTTTTGGAGATTCGTAGAACACCAATGTGCCGGGGATGTCCTTCAACGCCTCGATACGGGTACGGCGTGCTTTGGATGCGTTGGGAAGGAAGCCTGCAAAAAAGAAGGCGTCGGTGGGAAGCCCCGCCAACGTCAGGGCCGTTACAACAGCTGATGCGCCGGGGGCGCAGGTCACGGTATACCCGGCTTCCGCGGCCTGCTTGCCCAGATCATAGCCCGGATCTGCAATCAGCGGCATTCCCGCTTCGGACGCGTAGGCCACCGATTGCCCTTGCGCCAGCGCCTCCATGATCTTGCCGCGCGCGCCTGCGCCGCTGTGGTCGTGATAGGCTTGGATTCGCCGACCTTCCAGCGGGATGCCATGTATTTCCATCAAGCGACGTAAACTGCGGGTGTCTTCTGCCGCAATCACATCGGCTGAGGCCAAAACATCCAGGGCTCTGAGCGTAATGTCGCGTGCAGTTCCAATCGGAGTGGCAACAAAATACAGGCCCGCAGCCAACTTGATCTTTTGGAAATTCAAAGCTGGACCCTCACAGCGTGACGTTTATTATCGCGGCTCAACAGAACAGAAGCATTCGCAGCCGTCGGATCAGGGAGTTTTCATTTAGATGTTTACCGTTTGCAAGCCCGTAAGCAAGCTGGCGAAAGTCGCCGCTGCCCTGACGACCGCAGCGTTTCTTGCTGCCTGTGAACCGAGTGGTCTTGGCGGAGGTCCATCGATCAATACCTCGAAACCGGTTCCTGTCGCCTTGCTGGTTCCCAGAGGATCTGCGCAATCTGGTGATGCAGCGCTGGCGCAAAGCCTTGAGAATGCCGCGCGTCTTGCGATGTCGGATTTGCCGAATGTCCAGATCGACTTACGCGTTTATGACACGGCCGGAAACCCGAACACGGCGACGGCCGTTGCACAGCAGGCTGTCGCGGACGGGGCAAAAATCATCATTGGTCCGGTATATGCCCAGGCAGCAAATGCTGCCGGGTTGGCGGTGCTGAGCAAGAACGTCAACGTTCTTTCGTTTTCAAACAACGCCAGCATTGCAGGCGGCAACGTCTTTGTATTGGGCCCGACCTTTGACAACACGGCCAACCGGCTGGTGAATTATGCGAGCAGTCAGGGCAAGGTCAACACGGTGGTCGTGCACAGCAACGACGCCGCAGGACAACTGGGCCGGTCCGCAATCGCCAATGCCATAGCGAACAGTCGGGTCAACAATGCAGGGACCGTCGCATACGACCGGTCGCAACAGGGCGTCATCAATGCGGTTCCCACGATCAAGGCCACCGTCGATTCGACGGGCGCGGATTCGATCTTTCTGACGGCGACCACGGCGGGGGCATTGCCGCTGTTCTCGCAATTGCTGCCAGAGGCCGGTGTTTCTCCGGCAACCACGCAATTCATTGGCCTGACACGTTGGGATATCCCTCCGCAAACTCTGGAGCTTCCAGGGGTTCAGGGGGGGTGGTTTGCGTTGCCTGACCCGTCCAAGGCACAAGCCTACCGTCAGCGTTACAACGCAACCTACGGCGAAGCACCGCACCCGATCAGCGGCTTGGCCTATGACGGCATCGCCGCAATTGGTGCCTTGGTCAGCCAGGGCAAATCTGACGCCCTGACCGCTTCGGCCCTGACACAGAACGCCGGTTTCCAGGGTGTTGGCGGAATCTTCCGCCTACGCCCGGACGGCACCAACGAACGCGGTCTGGCCGTTGCCACGATCCAGAACAAACAGGTGGTTGTGATTGACCCTGCCCCACAAAGCTTCTCTGGTGCCGGTTTCTGATCTGACAGGCGCGATCAACGTGCCCGAAAGCGCGTTGATCTGCCCCGCCGGGGACATCTTCGACAGCACTGCCGTCAATGATGCGCTGGCTCAGGCCTTTGAGGTCTGTCCGGACAACACCAAAATGCGGTCCGAGACGGTGCGCATTCTGCGCGAGGCTCAAAAGGCCGGCCGCGCGGCCATTGCTGAGGCATTTGGCGAACGTCCTTTCGACGCGCGCGCACTCACGCGCTCATATACATACCTGACGGATCAACTGGTTGGGACGGCGATGCTGGTCTCAAGCACACGCCTGCATCCGCTTGCAACGCCAACCCAAGGAGAAAAGATCGCCGTTCTGGCTGTTGGCGGTTACGGGCGCGGGGAAATGGCGCCGTTTTCCGACGTCGATCTGCTGTTCCTCACCCCCTACAAGATCACCGCATGGGCCGAGAGCGTCATCGAGTCGATGCTTTATATCCTGTGGGATTTGCGGCTGAAGGTCGGGCATTCGTCACGCACGATCAAGGATTGTCTGCGGCTGGGTGCCGAGGATTTCACAATCCGCACAGCGATGTTGGAGCAACGCTATCTGGCCGGTGACAAGGCGCTGGCGGACGGGTTGGACCGACGGCTGAAAGACGAACTGTTCAAGGGAACCGAACGCGAGTTCATTGAAGCCAAATTGCACGAACGTGATGAACGCCACCACAAACAAGGCGAACGTTACATGGTCGAACCCAACGTGAAAGAAGGCAAAGGCGGCTTGCGCGATTTGCAATCCCTCTACTGGATCGCGAAATATATCTATGGCGTTCAGGACGTGGCCGAACTGGTGCCTTTGGGCTTGTTCACCCCCGAAGAGTTCAAAACCTTTGTTCAGGCCGAAGAATTCCTTTGGGCTGTGCGCTCGCACCTGCATCTGGTCACCGGTCGCGCGACCGAGCAGCTTACCTTTGACATGCAGGTCGAGGTCGCCGCACGCATGGGGTACGAGGACCGTGCCGGGCGTCGCGCAGTCGAAGTGTTCATGCAGCGGTATTTCCGCGAAGCCACCCGCGTGGGTGAGTTGACGCGCATCTTCCTGACCAAACTCGAATCGCTGCATATGAAAGGTGCGCCGTTGCTGGAGCGCATTTTCCGCAGACGTCGACGGGTCAAGGCAGGTTACAAGGTGGTTCACGGCCGTCTGGATCTGGTGGAACCTGAAAAATTTCTATCCGACAAAGTGAACCTGCTGCGCCTGTTCGAAGAAGGTTTGCGGACAGGTATGCTGATCCATCCCGATGCTATGCGGCTGGTCAGCGCGAACCTGCATCTGATCGATGACGAGATGCGCTGCGACAAGGAAGCCCAGCGCATTTTCCTGGATCTGATGTTGAAACACGGCAACCCGGAACGCGCATTGCGAAGGATGAACGAGCTGGGCGTGCTGTCCGCTTTCCTGCCCGAGTTCGAGCATATCGTGGCGATGATGCAGTTCAATATGTATCACAGCTATACGGTGGACGAGCATACGATCCAATGCATCGTCAATCTTGCCCAGATCGAACGCGGAGAGCTGGTCGAATCCCTGCCTCTGGCGTCATCGATTCTGAAAGGCGGGGTGAACCGAAAGGTGCTGTATGTCGCGCTTCTTCTTCATGACATTGCGAAAGGCCGCCCCGAAGATCACTCGATTCTGGGGGCACAGATCGCGCGCAAGGTGGCGCCTCGGCTCGGTCTGAACAAATCGGACTCCGAAACCGTCGAATGGCTGGTGCGCTATCACTTGCTGATGTCCGATATGGCACAAAAACGCGATATCTCTGACCCTCGGACGGTGCGCGATTTTGCCAAGGCCGTTCAGACAACCAAGCGGCTTGATCTGCTGACGGTTCTGACGGTTTGTGACATTCGCGGTGTTGGCCCGACCACCTGGAACAACTGGAAGGCCACCTTGCTGCGCGCCCTGCATGCTGAAACAAAGCGTGCACTGGAAACCGGTATGGAAGACCTGAACCGGGCAAACCGGGGGGCCGAAGCCAAAACAGCGCTGCGCCGTGCTTTGGACAACTGGTCCAAAGCTGACCTCAAGGTCGAGACCGGGCGCCACTACGCCCCTTATTGGCAGGGCCTGAACCTTGCGACGCATATCGAATTTGCCGAGATGCTGCACACACTGGAACAAAGCGGCGATCCCGGCGCGATGGAAATTCGCCTGCAACCTGATGAAGACCGGGATGCGACGCGGGCCTGTTTTGCGATGGGCGATCACCCCGGTATTTTTGCCCGCATCGCCGGGGCACTGGCCCTGGTCGGCGCGAATGTCGTCGATGCCCGAAGCTATACCACCAAAGACGGTTACGTGACGGACGCATTCTGGATTCAGGATGCCGAAGGGCACCCGTTCGAGGCATCGCGCCTTCCACGCCTGACGCAGATGATTCACAAGACCCTGCGCGGCGAAGTCGTCGCCAAGGAAGCACTGAAGTCACGTGACAAGATCAAGAAACGCGAACGCGCTTTCAACGTGCCAACACATATCACGTTCGACAATGAGGGCTCTGAAATCTACACGATCATCGAAGTAGACACACGCGACCGCCCCGGCCTGCTGTTTGACCTGACCCGGACCCTGGCCGCGGCGAACGTGTATATCGCCAATGCCGTGATTGCGACCTATGGCGAGCAGGTGGTCGATACGTTCTACGTCAAGGACATGTTCGGCTTGAAGTATTACTCGGAAAGCAAGCAGCGCGGGCTTGAGGCCAAACTGCGCACGGCAATCACCGAAGGCGCCGAGCGTGCGGCCTCATGAAGCAAATACGCTTGTTCTCGGGCTTGTTCACGGTCGGTTTCTGGACGCTCGCCAGCCGAATTCTGGGGTTTCTGCGAGAGATACTGCTGACGGCCTATATCGGGCCGGGCCCAGTGATGGATGCCTTTGTTGCTGCCTTTCGCCTGCCCAACATGTTCCGCCGCTTTTTCGCCGAGGGGGCATTTAACGCGGCCTTTGTGCCGATGTTTTCCAAACGACTGGAAGCAGACGAAGACCCTCAGGGTTTTGCGCAGGACGCGTTCAATCTTCTGGCCGTGGCTGTTCTTGCGCTGGTCGGGCTGGCCATGGTTTTCATGCCCGGTCTGGTGTGGCTGACCGCCGAAGGGTTTTACGGCGATGAACGGTTCGATCTGGCGGTGGACTATGGATATGTTGTGTTTCCATACATCCTGTTCATGTCTCTGGCTGCCTTGTTTTCTGGTGTTCTGAATGCAACCGGGCGGTTCGCAGCGGCGGCAGCCGCACCTGTTCTGCTGAACATTTTCGCCTGCACCGCCCTGATCGCAGGTGCCATGTCCGGCGGCGAGGTGATCCGGTGGTTGATCTCAGTCATTCCGGTCGCCGGTGTCGCGCAACTGGCGTTGGTCTGGGTTGCAACCGAACGCGCCAACATCCGCATTCGCCCCAGCCTGCCGCGTCTGACGCCCGAAATGCGGCGGATGGTACGTATCGCGGTCCCGGCCGCGCTGGCGATGGGGGTCACACAGGTCAATCTGGTTGTCGGGCAATTGGTTGCATCGAAAACCGAAAAGGCCGTCAGTTGGTTGTTTGCCGCAGACAGGCTCTACCAGTTGCCTTTGGGAGTGGTAGGCATTGCTGTCGGCATAGTCTTGTTGCCGGACCTGTCCCGCCGCTTGCGCGCGGATGACAAAGAAGGCGCACGCAATGCCTTTTCCCGGGCCGGTGAGTTCACATTGCTGCTGACGCTGCCTTCGACTGTGGCCTTCGTGGTTATGCCAACCCCCCTCGTGTCGGTGCTGTTCGAACGCGGCCAGTTCGGCCCCGAGGACACGGCCGCCACGGCCCTTGCGGTTGCCATCTACGGGGTCGGGCTTCCGGCCTTCATGTTGCAAAAATTGCTGCAACCACTGTTTTTTGCACGCGAGGATACACGTTCCCCGTTTCACTACGCGATTGTTGCGATGATCGTGAACGCAGCTCTGGCGTTTGGTCTGTTTCCACTGGTGGGCTGGATCGCGCCGGCAATTGCCGCATCGACTGCCGGGTGGGCGATGGTCGTTCTGCTGGCACTTGGCGCACGACGAATGGGTGAAGAGGCGCGCTTCGATGTCCGGTTCAGAAAGCGCGCAGGCCGGATTGTGGCCGCTTCGCTTGGAATGGGCGCGATCTTATACGCAGCGCTTTACCTGTTCGGGTGGGCATTGGGTGTTCCCGGCTGGCGCTATCTGGCACTGCTGGTCCTGATCATGGTCGCGGCCGTCTCATATTTCCTTCTGGGCCATATCTTCGGCGCTTTCAAACTGTCGGAGTTCAAGCAAGCCCTGCGCCGGTCGTGATCAATCCCGGCGAATGCGTCCGACGATCCGTGACCACGCGCCCGGTGCAACAAGAAAAGACAAGCCAAAACCGGTGGCAAACCCACCCAGATCAGCAACCCATTCCCAGTTGCCACCAAAGATCAGGCCGAAAAGAAACTGTATGCCCATAAGGACGGCAATCAATTGAAATGCCCGTGCTTGGTTTGCACCTACAAGTGACAGTTTGCGCCACAACAACCACGTAAATGCGCCAATCAGACCATACACCGGCGGGAACCCTCCAATCAGCGGATAGCGTGGGTCCAGTAACACAGCGTAGGCTAATGCGCCGCCAATGCCCGACATGACAAAAATCAGCAGCATCGGGAAACCGCCAAACACTTCGCCAACCATTTTGCCCATCGCCAGTACGAAAACACAGACGAAAATTGCCTGCGTGAAATTGGCGGATACAAAGGGATAGGTCACGAAGCGGATGACATGCTCGAATGGCCAGCGCCCATTCAGAACCATCCAGTCGAAAATATCCGCAGAGAACGCGTAATGCTGGATCGCATCCAGCCGCCAGCCCACCGCTGCTGGCCCTCCGACCAGCCCGCGTGATCCCAGCGTGAAGGCAATTTCTATCCCGATGATGAACAGAACCAGTGCCACCACAGCAGGTGGCAGAGGGTTCACAGGCGGCGTGTAATGTTCACTGCTCATTGGGCTGGCCTTTCGCGGCTGTTGACGTCCCTTTGCCTCATGGGTAAGCGACGGGGGCTGATTTTTCCAGACAGGAGTTCCCTTTGATGACTGAGTCCCAATTCACGCCGCGCGTGTTTTCCGGTGCGCAGCCTTCAGGCAATCTGCACCTCGGCAACTATCTCGGGGCGCTTCGGAACTGGGTGAGAATGCAGAGCGAGGAATTTGAGACTATCTATTGCATGGTCGATCTGCACGCGATCACCGTCTGGCAAGACCCAACCGAGTTGCAGCATGCAACGCGGGAGCTTTGTGCCGGTTACATCGCTTCCGGTCTAAACCCGGAAAAATCAATCTTGTTCAACCAAAGTCAGGTGCCGGAACATGCGCAACTGGCCTGGATATTCAACTGTGTCGCGCGCATGGGTTGGATGCAGCGCATGACCCAGTGGAAGGACAAGGCGGGCAAAAACCAGCAGAACGCTTCGCTTGGCCTGTTTGCCTACCCTGCTCTGATGGCAGCCGATATTCTGATCTATCACGCAACCCATGTGCCAGTTGGAGAGGACCAGAAACAGCATCTGGAGTTGACCCGCGACATCGCCATAAAATTCAACAACGATTTTGGCGTCGATTTCTTTCCCATCACCGAGCCGGTGATCGAAGGGTCAGCCACAAGGGTCATGAGCTTGCGGGATGGGTCCAAGAAGATGTCAAAGTCCGATCCCTCGGACATGAGCCGGATCAACCTGACCGACGATGCAGATGCGATCGCAAAGAAAATCCGCAAGGCCAAGACCGACCCTGACGCTTTGCCGTCGGATGTCGAAGGTCTGGAGGGCCGTCCCGAAGCGCGTAATCTGGTCAATATCTACGCAGCACTCAGCGATCAGAGCATCGCGCAGGTTCTGGCCGAAGTTGGGGGCAAGCAGTTCGGTGATTTCAAACCTATGCTGGCAGATCTGGCAGTCGCCAAGCTGGCCCCAATCTCGACTGAGATGTCACGACTTATGGGAGAACAGGCCGAGATTGACCGGATTCTGGCTCATGGAGCCGAGCGCGCGCGCCAAATCGCCGCTCCGATCCTGCAAAAGACCTATGAAATCGTCGGTATGGTCGGATCGACATCACGCTGAATGCACTGGACCTTCGCCTGACGCCCACCTAGGGTCTGCCTGAACCAGAGGAGGGCGTCATGGCAACCGGCAAAAACATCCGGACCTACTTTCAGGGCCAATGGCATGACGGGGATACTCCCATCATGCGCGCAGCGGATCACGGGGCGTGGCTGGGGTCTTCGGTCTTTGACGGCGCCCGCTATTTCGACGGGTTAGCCCCTGATCTGCACGCCCATTGCGCCCGGGTGAACCGGTCCGCCGAAGCCCTGATGCTGACACCGACCATGACAACTGAACAGATGGTCGAATTGGTGCATGAAGGGTTGCAAGCCTACAGCCCTGACACGGCTGTCTATATCCGCCCGATGTATTGGGGCATTGACGGCGACAGCACGGCAATCGTTCCGCAGGAAAACAGCACAGGGTTTGCCATCTGTCTGGAAGAAATCCCGATGGCACCTGAAACGGCTTCGGCCACGCTGGCGACCACGCGATTCCGTCGCCCGGTACTGGAATCAGCAGTGGTCAACGCCAAGGCCGGGTGCCTTTACCCCAACAATGCGCGCATGTTGCAAGAGGCGCGCTCCAAAGGATTCTCGAACGCTCTGGTCGCTGACGCGATAGGCAATGTGGCTGAAACGGCAACAGCAAACATCTTCATGGTCAAGGATGGCGAGGTCTTTACCCCGATCCCAAACGGCACATTTTTGGCAGGGATCACGCGGGCGCGACATATCAAGAATCTGCGCGAGGATGGTGTTAAAGTCCACGAAACGGTCTTGGGTTTTGAGGATTTTCACCAGGCGGACGAGGTTTTCATGTCCGGCAATATGAGCAAGATCACACCAGTAACTGCGCTGGAAGACACACAGTTTCAGGTCGGTCCAATTGCCCGCCGTGCCCGCGCACTTTACTGGGACTGGGCTGCAAGCGAACGCTAGTACATCGACATGAACGTGTCCGAGTTGCCAGCACGCAAACGCTCGGGCATGATCCCTTAAAATTGAAGAGGACACCCATGCGTAAGTTCTTAGTTGTTCTGGATGACAGCCGTGAATGCCTGAACGCAATGCGGTTCGCCGCGATGCGTGCCGCGCATACAGGCGGCGGTGTGACGATCTTGTCGGTTATTCCACCGGACGAGTTCAATCACTGGATCGGTGTTGCCGAAACCATGCGCGAAGAAGCCCGGGAACGCATCCATGCCCATTTCGAAGTCTTCGCCAAATGGATGCGCGACAAACAGAATGTAGAACCTGAATTGGCCATTCGCGAAGGTGATCCGGTGCCGCAGATCATCGAACATGTATTGTCTGACCCTGAAATCGGCGTTCTTGTTCTTGGGGCGGGAACTGACAAAAAAGGCCCCGGCCCGCTGGTGACCCAGCTCACTAAGAACTCTGGCAGCCTGCCGATCCCGATCACGATTGTTCCCGGTGATCTGAGCAAGGAAAAGCTGGAAGAAATCACCTGAGGATCGAACATGGCGAAGATGTTGCAGTTCTGGTTCGACTTCGCCTCGACCTATTCCTATCTCAGCGCGATGCGGATCGAACAGGCCGCGCAGGACAAAGGTGTCTCGGTCGATTGGCAGCCTTTTCTGTTGGGTCCGATTTTCGCGGATCAGGGATGGCGCACGTCGCCGTTCAACCTGTATCCGGCCAAAGGGCGCTATATGTGGCGCGACATGGAACGTCTTTGCAGCGCACGAGGGCTGCCGTTGGTTTGGCCTGACCCGTTCCCGCAAAACTCTCTCACAGCAGCGCGCCTGGCTCTGGCCCTTGAGCATGGCGAAGAACGGGCTGCCTTTGCAAAGGCTGTTTTCAGCGCTGAATTCGGGGACGGGAAGAACATATCTGACGAAGGCGTGCTTGAGGATTGCCTGAAGATGGCAGGTCTGCCTGCGGCAGTGATGAATCGCGCAAAAGATCCGAGCCTCAAGGCTGCTCTGTTCGAGCAATCTGCGCGCGCAAAAGCACTTGGCCTGTTTGGTGCGCCGAGTTTTGTGGCGGGGACAGAGCTGTTTTGGGGAGATGACCGGCTGGATGACGCGATTGACTATACGACTACGTTTTAGAATCGTTCCAAATATTGACTTCTCCGCCCCCTGAGCGCATATCAGAAACACCTCAGACGGAGCTGCCTCATGTTCATCCAGACCGAATCCACCCCAAACCCGGCCACGTTGAAATTTCTGCCCGGCCAAACGGTGCTTGAGGCTGGAACCGCAGATTTCCCGACAGCCGAGGCTGGTGACAAATCCCCACTGGCCAAACGAATCTTTGCGGTAAACGGCGTGACCGGTGTGTTCTTTGGAAACGATTTTGTCACTGTGACCAAATCCGACGACGTTCAGTGGGATCACATCAAACCTGCAATTCTTGGCGCAGTGATGGAGCATTATCAATCCGGCCAGCCCGTCATGGGTGCCGACGCGGCGGCGGCCTCGGGTCATGCCGAACATACCGGAGAAGATGCAGAAATCGTCAATCAGATCAAAGACCTGCTGGACAGCCGCGTGCGCCCGGCCGTGGCACAGGATGGTGGCGACATCACCTTTCATGGCTTTGATCGCGGCGTGGTCTATCTGCACATGCAAGGTGCCTGCGCGGGGTGCCCATCATCGACACTGACACTGAAGATGGGTATCGAAAACCTGCTGCGCCACTACATTCCCGAAGTGACCGAGGTTCGCCCAGTTGCCGTCTGACCCGACGATCCTGGCATTTGATACATCGGCCGCGCATTGCGCGGCCGCTTTGTTGCGTGGCGGTGTGATCGCTGTATCCCGCGTCGAAGGCATGGCACGCGGTCAAGCCGAACGATTGATGCCCTTGCTACAAGAAGTGCTGACCGAGGCTGGTTGCGTTTGGGCTGACTTGGATGCCATCGGTGTTGGGATTGGGCCCGGCAATTTCACAGGCATTCGTATTTCGGTCTCTGCCGCCCGGGGCCTAGCCTTGGGCCTTGGCGTCCCGGCGGTGGGCGTTTCTGGATTCGATGCTCTGATTGAACTGGCAGAAGCGGGGCAACTTCCAGCCATCCCTGCGCCGCGCGAACAGGTATATGTACAACTTCCCGGAACCGGCCCATGCCTTTTGCCTTTGGACGAGGCCGAAAAGCATGGGCCATTGTATGTCTGCCCCGACCCCGCATTGCAGATACAAGCCGTTGCCAGACTTGCCGCAAAACGATGGCACAGCGTCAGTGCGCCTCCAGCCCCGCTATATGTCAGACCTGCGGACGCGGCCCCATCCCGAGATGTGCCGCCTGTATTATTGGACCCATGACGCCTTACGAGATGGCGGCGACACATGCAGCGGCGTTCACCCAGTCACGCCCATGGACTGCCGATGAATTCACCAGCCTTATGGAAAACCGGTTCACTGATTACGTTGGGGATGCCCGCTGCTTTGCCCTTTTTCAGGTGATCGCGGGTGAGGCAGAGTTACTGACGATTGCGACTCACCCCACGTTTCAGAGACAAGGTCTCGGGTTTCAGGCCATGCGCATCTGGCACGACCGGGCAGTCACTTTGCAGGCAAACCGCGCATTTCTGGACGTGGCTGCCGACAATGTTGCAGCAATCGCGCTGTACGGGCGATGCGGGTATCGCCAGTGCGGACGGCGCAAAGGTTATTATTCTAGAAAAACAGGCCCAAATATCGATGCTCTTGTGATGGAACGCGCACTGCCCTAACGGCAACCAAAGATTTTTTAGACCATTTGGTCAGAAATCAATTGACCATGACGGTTGCAAACGTCCTTAATTCCCGCCATCACAACACTTATGCTCGCTAAAAGTGGGTAAACGGGGCTAATCTGACCTCGTGCCAACAAAAAAAAATGGGAGACTTAAATGACCCTGATGAAATCCTTGATGGGTGCTGCCGCTGCTGTCGCTCTGACCGCAGGTGCAGCTTTCGCCGAACCGGCGCTGATCTTTGACCTGGGCGGCAAGTTCGACAAATCTTTCAACGAAGCTGCCTATAATGGCGCGCAGCGTTGGGCCAATGAGACCGGCGGCAAGTATCGCGAGATCGAGATCCAGTCGGAAGCACAGCGCGAACAGGCTCTGCGCCGTTTCGCAGAATCAGGTGCCAACCCGATCATCACCATGGGCTTTGGTATGGCTGATCCGTTGTCGGCTGTTGCAGGCGACTATCCTGAAACCAAATTCGTGGCTGTCGACGTGAACTGGCTGGACATCCCCAACATCCGCCAGATCGGCTTTGCCGAGCATGAAGGGTCGTACCTGGTTGGCATGATGGCCGCGATGGCATCAAAATCCGGCACCGTTGGCTTTATCGGCGGTATGGACATTCCGCTGATCCGCCACTTTGGCTGCGGATACGCACAAGGCGCCAAAGCGGTGAACCCGGACATCAATGTTGTCGCCAACATGACCGGCACCACCCCTGCGGCGTGGAACGATCCTGTAAAAGGTTCCGAACTTACAAAAGCACAGATCAGCCAGGGTGCTGACGTGATCTATGCCGCGGCTGGTGGTACAGGTGTAGGCGTTCTGCAAACGGCAGCCGACGAAGGCATTCTGTCGATCGGCGTGGACAGCAACCAGAACCACCTGCATCCGGGCAAGGTCCTGACGTCGATGCTGAAACGTGTCGACGTCGCGGTGTATGACGCGATGAAAGCAGGTGACGCCGTAGAAACCGGCGTGTTCACCATGGGACTGGCCGAAGAAGGTGTAGGCGTCGCCATGGACGATAACAACAAAGAGCTTGTCTCAGTTCGCATGAACGATGCGGTGGAAGAAGCCCGCAAAGCCATCATCAACGGCGATATCACCGTTGTCAGCTATTACGAGAACGACAGCTGCCCCGCACTGCAGTTCTGATATCGCGCGGGGCGGAAGGAACCCTTCCGCCCTGCCATCCACTCTGCCATCCGTGCCACCTGCCGGATGGGATTTTCGGCAGTTGAGGGTAAGACATGACCGTCCCCGCCATTGAGCTCAAAGGGATTTCCAAATCCTTTGGGCCGGTTCAGGCCAACAAAGACATCTCAATCAGCGTCGCCCCCGGTACGATCCATGGGATTATCGGTGAAAACGGTGCGGGCAAATCCACGCTGATGAGCATCCTCTACGGCTTTTACAAAGCCGACAAAGGTGAAATTTGGATCAACGGGACAAAGACCGAAATCCCTGACAGCCAGGCGGCTATCGCCTCGGGCATCGGGATGGTGTTTCAGCATTTCAAGCTGGTGGAGAATTTCACGGTTCTGGAAAACATCGTTCTGGGTGCTGAAGATGGCGGCCTTCTGGCTCCGTCTCTGGCCAAGGCGCGTAAAGAGCTGAAAGAATTGGAAGAAGAATACGAACTGTTCGTTGACCCCGACAAACGCATTGATGAGATCGGTGTGGGGATGCAGCAGCGCGTCGAGATTTTGAAGGCTTTGTATCGCAAGGCCGAGATTCTGATTCTGGATGAACCGACTGGTGTTCTGACCCCGGCTGAGGCTGACCAGCTGTTCCGTATCCTGGATCGTCTGCGGGCCGAAGGGAAAACGATCATCGTGATCACCCACAAGTTGCGCGAAATCATGGAAAACACCGATACCGTTTCGGTCATGCGCCGTGGGCAGATGACAGCTACGGTGAAAACTTCGGACACCAGCCCTGAAGAACTGGCCGAACTGATGGTAGGCCGCAAGGTTTTGCTGCAGGTCGACAAGGTGCCTGCGACGCCGGGCAACCCCATCCTTGAGATCGAAAAGCTGAGCGTTTTCGATTCCGCCGGTGTTGAACGGGTCAAAGGTATCGACCTGACCGTGCGTGCCGGTGAGATCGTCGGCATTGCCGGTGTGGCGGGCAATGGACAGTCGGAATTGCTGGAGGTTCTGGGCGGGATGCGTCCGGGACAAGGCTCGATCAAGCTGAACGGCGAACCGCTGGCACTAAGCGGTGCCGGATCAGACGGTCAGGCGCGTCGTGCACAGCGCATCGCGCATGTGCCCGAAGACCGTCAGCGCGAAGGTTTGATTATGGATTTCCACGCGTGGGAAAACGTGGCCTTCGGCTATCACCGTGACCCGGCCTATAAGCACGGCATCTTTATGGACAACGCCGCTCTGCGCGCTGACACCGAAGCCAAGATCGAGAAATTTGATGTCCGGCCACCAGACCCTTGGCTTGCCGCCAAAAGCTTTTCGGGTGGGAACCAACAGAAAATTGTCGTTGCCCGCGAAATCGAGCGAAACCCTGACCTGCTGCTGGTCGGCCAGCCGACACGCGGCGTTGATATCGGCGCAATCGAATTCATTCACAAGCAGATCGTGGCCCTGCGCGACCAAGGCAAGGCGATCCTGCTGGTTTCGGTCGAGTTGGAAGAGATCTTCTCGCTGTCCGACCGGATCGCAGTGATGTTTGACGGGCATATCATGGGTGAACGCCTGCCCAATGAAACAGATGAAAAAGAACTTGGCCTGCTGATGGCCGGTGTTGCAGGAGAGGCCGCGTAGGATGGAAAAAATGCCTAAATGGGCCGATGTCGTTCTGATCCCGCTGATCAGTCTGATGCTGGCCGCTATCCTGTCGGCGCTGGTCATTCTCGCCATCGGAGAAAACCCCGTCGAAGCTGTAAAGCTGATGGTCTCGGGCGCGCTGGGGTCAACCTATGGGTGGGGCTACACGCTCTATTACGCGACAAATTTCATGTTTACCGGTCTTGCGGTCGCCGTCGCATTCCACGCCCGCTTGTTCAACATCGGTGGCGAAGGTCAGGCGATGCTGGGCGGTCTTGGTGTGGCCATGGTTTGCCTTTACGTCGACTGGCCGCATTGGAGCGTTGCATTGCTGGCAGCCTGCGCGGCATCAATGCTGTTCGGCGCGCTTTGGGCCGCTATCCCGGCCTATCTTCAGGCCAAGCGCGGCAGCCATATCGTGATCACCACGATCATGTTCAATTTCATCGCCGCTGCCTTTCTGAACTACATGCTGGTCAACGTCATGCGCCCGCAAGGGTCGCAGGACCCGGCAACCGCACGGTTCCCCGAGTCCGTCCATCTGCCAACGTTCCAGTCAATGTTCTCGACCGCAGAGAACACGGTGTTCCGGGGGGCTCCGGTAAACATTACGTTCTTCATCGCTTTGCTGGCCTGTGTCGTCGTCTGGGCGCTGATCTGGCGGACCCGGCTGGGCTATGAAATCCGTGCGTACGGCCACTCTGAAACCGGCGCGGTCTATGCTGGCATCTCGCCTGTTCGCATTACCATTGTTGCGATGCTGATCTCGGGTGCGCTGGCAGGTTTGATGGCCATCAACAACGTCATGGGCGAGGCGGAGCGCCTTGTCCTGAACTCGACAGAAGGCGCTGGGTTCATCGGGATTGCCGTGGCCCTTATGGGGCGCTCACACCCGTTCGGGGTATTGCTGGCCGCGCTTTTGTTCGGGTTCCTGTATCAGGGCGGTGCGGAACTGGCGCTGTGGGCATCGATCCCGCGTGAACTGATCGTGGTCATTCAGGCGCTGGTGATCCTGTTCACTGGGGCGCTGGACAACATGGTGCGGATGCCGCTTGAGAAACTGTTCCTTGGTATGCGGAAGAGGGCAGAATAATGGACTTCTTTGTAACCCTCATCCAGGTTCTGGATTCGACCATCCGCCTGTCCACGCCGCTTTTGCTGGCCTGTTTGGCAGGTCTGTACTCGGAACGGGCAGGTATTTTCGACATCGGGTTGGAAGGCAAAATGCTGATGTCAGCCTTCTTTTCCGCGGCCGTCGCCGCCGCAACCGGATCGGTTTGGCTCGGCTTGTTGGCCGGTATTGCTGCCTCGTTGATATTGTCCGGGCTGCACGGGATGGCTTCGATCACCTTCAGAGGGAACCAGCTCATCTCGGGCGTGGCCATCAATTTCCTTGCCGCTGGCTTGACTGTTCTTGTCGCGCAAAGTTGGTTCCAGCAGGGGGGGCGTACACCATCCCTGTTCGGCGGTGGGCGCTTTGAATCCGCGGAGTTTCCTTATGCAATCGGGCCTGAGGATGCGGAACTCACTGGTCGCTCTGTCTCGGACCTGATGTCGGATGCGAACGTTGTCCATATTGTTTACTCTGAGTTGCTGTCCGGGCATTCGATCCTGGTCTATGTCGCGTTCCTAATGGTTCCAGCAACCTGGTGGATATTGTACCGTACACGATTTGGCCTTCGCCTGCGTGCCGTGGGCGAAAACCCCGCCGCGGTAGACACTGCGGGCGTTTCGGTAGTCGGGTTACGCTATGCTGCGGTTGCAATTTGTGGCGTCCTCTGTGGTATTGCGGGCGCTTATCTGGCCACGGCTTTGCAGGCCGGGTTCGTCAAGGACATGACAGCTGGTCGCGGCTTTATTGCCCTAGCTGCGCTGATCTTTGCCAAATGGCGCCCGTGGCACGCCATGTGGGCCTGTTTACTGTTTGGTCTGCTTCAGGCCGTAGCGCTTCGGTTCCAGAACATTGACCTGGGTGGCGTAGTAATTCCGGTCCAGGTGATGGATGCCCTGCCCTACATCCTGACAGTGGTTATTCTGGCTGGGTTTGTTGGCAAAGCCATTCCCCCTCAGGCAGGCGGAGAGCCCTACATCAAAGAGCGCTGATAAGGCCAGTTCCGAATGGAGTTTCGGTCCTGTTCGCTGCAAGGCGGCATGCAGAGTTGATTTTGCATGCCGCAACCGTTCTAAGAGGGTATGCACGTATACCTTCCCATAGCCGAAGTTTCTGTTAGCCCATTCCTGCTGTTGGGCATCGGTGGGGTCGTCGGTATTTTATCTGGCATGTTCGGGGTCGGTGGAGGATTCCTTATCACTCCGCTGCTGTTCATTATCGGCATACCTCCGGCGATTGCCGTTGCCACATCGGCCAACCAGGTTGTCGCTTCTTCCATTTCGGGATTGCTGGCGCATCTCAGGCGCAAGACCGTGGACCTGAAAATGGGAAGTGTTCTGCTGACCGGAGGGTTGTTTGGCGCGACCCTGGGTATGGTGGCTTTCAATTTTCTCAAGCATCTCGGACAGGTCGATCTGGCTGTACAGATTTGCTATGTCGTATTTCTGGGGGCTATCGGAACCCTGATGTTCATTGAAAGCCTTGCCGCCATCCGAAAAGCCAGCAAGTCCGGTACTCAACCTGCCCCCAAGCGACGCCAGCGCACATGGGTTCACTCACTGCCCTTCAAGATGCGGTTTAGGGCATCAAGCCTGTACATCTCGGTCATACCGCCTGCACTGGTTGGGTTTGGTGTTGGCATCCTGTCGGCGATCATGGGTGTCGGCGGCGGGTTCATCATGGTACCCGCGATGATCTATGTTCTTGGCATCCCGACAAAAGTGGTTATCGGAACATCCCTGTTCCAGATCATTTTCGTCGCCGGTTTTACAACCATGATACATGCGTCGACAAATTTCAGCGTCGACATCGTCCTTGCTCTGTTCCTTTTGCTTGGTGGCGTTCTGGGCGCACAACTGGGGACGCAGATCGGTGCGCGTTTGAAAGCCGAACAGCTGCGCATTCTATTGGCGCTGCTGGTCATGAGCGTTGCCGGAAAGATCGGATTTGACCTTCTGTTGCCGCCAACGGAGATCTTTTCTCTGGCAGAACCGGGAGGGGTATGATGTTGATTGATCCGCGCCACGCGACAATTACCGCTCTTGAACTCGAGTGTGATAGAAGGCAAGCCAAGACCCAGCGCAAAGTGACGGTATCATGCATATTTACCTGCCCATAGCCGAAGTCTCGGTAAATGCATTTCTACTCCTTGGTCTGGGTGGAATGGTTGGAATTCTGTCGGGGATGTTCGGGGTCGGCGGCGGGTTCCTCATGACGCCGCTGCTGTTCTTCATTGGCATACCACCGGCCGTCGCCGTTGCGACCGAGGCCAATCAGATTGTTGCATCGTCCTTTTCCGGGGTGCTGGCCCATTTTCGACGAAAGACCGTTGACCTCAAGATGGGTACGGTATTGTTAACAGGCGGTCTGATCGGGGCTGCGTTGGGTGTTGTTGTCTTTAACTACCTAAAAAGCCTGGGCCAGGTCGACCTTCTGGTAACCCTTTGTTACGTGGTCTTCCTTGGGATCATTGGCAGCCTGATGTTCATCGAAAGCCTGAGGGCGCTGCGTAAAGCCAAGAAAGGCGGGGCAGCGCCAGCTAAGCGCCGCCAACGTGGCTGGGTACATTCGATGCCCTTCAAGATGCGCTTTCGCACATCAGGTCTGTATATCTCGGTCATTCCACCGGCTGTAGTTGGTCTAAGCGTCGGGGTCTTGTCCGCGATCATGGGTGTCGGTGGCGGTTTCATCATGGTCCCGGCAATGATCTATCTGCTGGGAATGCCTACCAAAGTCGTTGTCGGCACATCGTTGTTTCAGATCATCTTTGTAACTGCATTTACAACAATGCTGCACGCGACCACCAACTACACTGTGGACATCGTCCTGGCGGTTTTACTGCTGGTCGGAGGCGTCGTTGGCGCCCAGATCGGAACCGTGATCGGTTCGCGCATGCCGGCTGAACAGCTGCGCGTTCTGTTGGCCGCGCTGGTTCTGGTCGTCTGCGGCAAGCTGGCCCTTGATCTGCTTCTTGAACCATCCGAGCTTTATTCGCTTGGCAACAGCGGGGGGCATTAAGAATGCTGCGCTATGTCTTTGCCGCTTTGTGCCTGTTCAGCCTGCCCGCCGCAGCCGATGAAGAGCAGGTCGTCCTGGGCCTTAGCCAGGATCGTGTTGCGATCACTGCCGACTTTGACGGGTCCGAGATCCTCATTTTCGGGGCCATCAAACGGGAAACACCCATTCCCCCAGGCCCACCGGTCGCAGTTATCGTCGCGGTCGCTGGCCCGTCCGAGCCCGTCACGGTTCGCCGCAAGGAACGAAAACTGGGGATATGGGTTAACACCGATAGCGTGCTGGTCGACCTGGCACCAAGTTTCTACGCAGTTGCCACCAGCGAACCGTTGGATCAAATACTGACCGATACCGAAGACCTGCGTCACCGCATTTCGATTGAACGCGCGATCCGGTCTGTCGGAGCGGCGATGCACATCCGTGGTGCTCAGGATTTTGCAGATGCCGTAATCCGTATCCGTGAATCCGAACAGTTGTATTCCATCCGTGAGAACACAGTGGCCGTGGACGAACAAACCTTGTTCCGGACGTCAATCGACATGCCCGCGGACCTGACTGAAGGGGATTATTCCGCCCGGATCTTCCTGACCCGCGGAGGAGAGGTTGTATCGCAATACGAAACCACAATCGATGTCCGCAAAGTCGGGTTAGAGCGGTTTCTGTACAATATGTCCCGTCAGCAACCCGTTTGGTACGGGCTGATGTCATTGGTTATCGCAATTGCAGCAGGTTGGGGCGCGTCGACAGCGTTCCGTCTGTTGCGGGAAAACTGACACTCACCCCCTGCCGATATAGGGCATGGTCGTGGCCATGACCGTCATGAACTGCACATTTGCTTCGGGTGGCAGGGTGGCCATATGCAGAACAGACCGCGCGGCATCCTCGACCGCCATGGTTGGGTCCGGCGTCTGGCCTGCCGCCTGCGCCGCATCCACCAGATCCTGAACCATCTGCGTGCGCGCGTTGCCGATGTCGATCTGACCACATGCAATTCCAAATGATCGCCCATCCAGTGAAAGGCTGCGCGTCAGCCCGGTAACGGCATGTTTGGTCGCTGAATAGTGTACAGAATTCGGGCGCGGAACATGCGCTGCAATCGAGCCGTTATTGATGATCCGCCCGCCCTGCGGGCTTTGATGACGCATGATCCCAAAGGCCTCGCGCGCGCATAGAAACATACCGTTCAGGTTGACGTTGACGGATTGATACCAATCGTCCAACGCGATTTCGTCGATTGTGCCGCCGCGGGCAAAAATCCCAGCATTGTTAAACAGAACATCAAGTCGCCCTGCCCGCTCCGTGAAGGCGTGGAACGCCTGTTTGACTGCGTCCGGGTCGGTCACATCTGCGGGCAATGCTATGGCCGCCGGGTATTCCTGCGCGAGGGCATTCAGCTTGTCCGCGCTGCGCGCCAGCAGCCCGACCGTCCAGCCCTGTACCAGAAAAAGCTCGGCGGTGGCCCGACCGATGCCAGAGCTTGCACCAGTTACGATTATGGAACCCATGTCTCTTCTGTCTCCAGTTTGAGTGAAACTGCGGGGATCGCGCGCAAATCATCTATCTGCAACGGGTGGGTGGGTTTTGACAATCGATTGCGAACCACCCAGATCAAACGCTCTTGTGCGCGGGTGATCGCAACATAAGCCAAACGCTTCCACAAAGGTTGCCCGGCCTCGGAACGGCCCATACGGGCGGCGGCGTAAATGTCGGGGGCAAACACCTGAACCGTGTCCCACTGTGATCCTTGCGCCTTGTGTATCGTCACAGCAGCCCCGTGCAAAAACGTTGCCCCCATGCGAGCGGCAAAAGGAATGAACGGCTCTTCCTCATCCGGTTTTTCGATCTGGACAATCGACGCAGCGCTGACCTGAGGGTCTTCGGCCCCCATCACATGCAAGCGCGAAAACCCAGGCTTACGACCGGGGCCAAGATAGACAACCTGGGCCCCTTTGATCAGGCCGCGCGCCTCAAGATCCAACCGCTTCTTGCGGTGCTTCAACGGCAACTCGATCCCGTCGCAGATCAGCGGCTCACCTTCCAAAAGCTCGGTATCCGGCGCGCCGTGAACTTGCCTGAACGCCTGTATTAAACGAATGCGCGTGGCGTTGCGCCAGACCAGAACCGGGCTGCGCGCCATCAGATCAACTTCGACCCGCTGCCCCCAAACAACCCTGTCGTCCCGCCGGGCGGTTTCTTCGACCAGACGCTCAAATTCTTCAAATCCCATCGACGGATCGGCAAGAGCGTGCGCCAGATCCAGGATCGGGTTATCCGCGTCCTGCCGATGCACCCGCTGAAGCGTCAGCTTTCGCGGTTCGGGCAAGGCTTCAAACACCATGCTGCCGGACTGATTGACTGGAGCCAGCTGTGCGGGATCACCGAACAGTAGAAGGGTCGGGAAAATCTCTTTCAGGTCCTCGAACTGACGATCATCCAGCATCGATGCCTCATCGACAAACCCGATATCCAGCGGTTCCTCACGTCGTTTCCAACCGGTTATGAAATCTGAACCGCGCAATCCGGCTGCGGCCAGCGCACCGGGGATCGATTTGTTGTTACGATAAAACGCAGCAGCACGGTCCAAAGCTTCGTCTGTCAGACCTTCGATCTCGGGGCGCTCATCATTTCCGGCCAGCCACTCGGCGATACGCTCGTATTCCGGGTCATAGACCGGCGTATAAAGGATGCGGTGAATCGTGGTCGCAGGCACGCCGCGCAATCGCAGAACGCTTGCAGCCTTGTTCGTCGGGGCCAGGATGGCAAGGCTGCGCTTGTCTTTCGATTTGCGGCTTTCGTAATCGCCGGACACGACCTGAACACCGGTCTCAGCCAGCGCCTTATATAGTTCTGCCAGCAGCAACGTTTTGCCGGACCCGGCCTTGCCGATGACAGCCATCACGCCAGACTTCCTTGCCCCCGGTAATTTCAGAAGGGCATCGTCCTCGAGGTCGACACCGGCTAAGCGCAGCATCTCGGCGATGCTGTCGTACGCGGTGGCCTGATCGTCTGAGAAGGTCACATTGGGCAAAGGCATGGCGCGACCCTACAGGGCCGCGCCAACCATCACCAGATGCGGAATTGCGTTTTCCGGCCCTTAGGCAGACAAGGCAAATCGGTGCAGTTTGGATCGCCCGAAAGCCGCCCTGAACCACATGCGCGAAAGCTCACGCGGAATGCCTGCCCGTTCAGCCACGCGGTTGCAATCATCCGCTGAATAGGGCCACAACCCAACCGAGATCTGGTCACGCCCTTTGCCTTGGGTTCCAAGAACCTCGGGGGACGACCCGATCAGACGATAGATCCGGATCATACGGGCATCAAAAACACCGGCAATATGCGTCAGGCCAAAGCCTTCCATCATCTCGCCCCCGCTTAGCATTATGGCCCCGGCAGTGTGCGGGCTGGCTGTGCGGGACAGGCAGAACCAGGTCACCTCCCAGATCAGCGGGCTGCAAATCGGCTTGCCACTGTTGAGATGCCCAAACACCTCATTGATCATTACCCGGCCGGTTGTCGGCAATACCCGCATCGACCCGCCATGGCTGCCATCCGGTTCTTCCCAGATGACATATAGCGGGTTGAGGTCATCGTACTCATCCCGCTCTTCTCCTTTTTTGTTGACATGGACGTCCCACCCCAACCGGGTTTTGAACTGATCTGCGCGATCCTTGAACATCCCCTCAGCCAGAGTCGGAAATCTGTGTAACTCATCGGCATATAGATAACGCAACATGACTTTTCCCCTTGTCGTCCTGTGCAGGAACGAAGGGGGTACAGAGTCGTGGTTAATATTGCGTTTTGAGTACGCTCTGCCCTTAAACCACTATTAATCCCCGGCTGAGTGCCGTTGCGATTGCGTGGGTCGTGTTAAGGGCTCCGAGTTTCGATCGGGCGCTTTCAATGTAAACGCGTAGCGTATGTTCGGAAATCGACAGGGAATGCGCCACCTGAGCACGGCTGTAACCCAGTGCCAAAAGGGTAATAGCGTCGATTTCACGGGGCGACAGGCCTCGCGTGGCATCCGGTTGCCTGTCCTTTTCAAACTCCAGCGCTTTGCGGTTGATGTAGTGCGCGACAAGAATCAACTCGCGCCCGTAGGTCGAGATGAAGGTCTGCCAGGTTTGATCGTCGCAACTATGATTAACGGTAAAAAGAGCGAACTGGCCGTTTGGACCTCGAATCGGAATTGAGTATCCCTGATTGCCGACCCCATGGTCGTGGGCATCCTGAAGGAATGATTTGGCCACCTTGCTGGACCAGTCCAGCGACTTCCAGTCAACCGGGTGAAATCGCTGGAAACACCCCAGAATTACAGGATCGATCCGATGATAGTTTTTTTCCCTGTATCGTTCGTCCCAGGCGTCTGAGTATGTCGTATACCCGTATTGGTCCCCTGCGCCGTCAACCCAGTGATATGTCAGATGTGCAACCTTCAAAGTGTCTCGCAGACACTCGGCGACGATGCTGAGCTCTTCAAGCGTGCTGGTGTTTTCCAAATCCTGCAGGATTTGACCCAAATCGGTTTTCGTTCCCATCCGCGGGCGCCCGTGCCTCGTTCTTCAGGGACGCGATCTCGGCCGCGGCAATCAGCCTTGTATCATCAAGCTGTTCTGCAAGCGCGCTCAACCCATTCGCAACGGCGAAAGCGTTGAGGTCCGATAGTACGTCCAATATCCACTCATTTTGCGCCATCAGGGTCTCTCTGAAACAGTTAACGAAGCGTTAACACAACCATAACATGTATGAACTTTTTCGACCTATTCACCGGTTTCTACTCCCCAAAAATAGCGGGGGTAAAAATCGCAAGCATCTGAAAGCATGAAACAGGCCTGCAAACAGCAAACCACCCGCGAACTGACAGTGCGATTCGCGGGTGGTTTTTGTCTAAGGTCCTGAACTTTATCAGCCTGCGTCCAAAACTTCCTCGAGGGTGCGCAATCCGGTACGCGGTGCCTGAACAAGCACAGACATGTTGCCCGGCTTGTGTTCATTTCGCAGCATTTTCATATGTGCTTCCGGAAGGTCGTTCCAGGCAAACACCTCGGACATACAGGGATCCAGGCGGCGCTCGACCATCAGCTTGTTCGCCGCTGCCGCCTGTTTCAGATGGGCAAAATGCGAACCCTGCAGGCGTTTCTGGTGCATCCACATGTAACGCACGTCGAATGTGCAGTTGAACCCGGACGTCCCCGCACAAATCACAACCATGCCGCCTTTTTTCACCACGAAGGTCGAAACCGGAAAGGTGCTTTCGCCCGGATGCTCGAACACCATGTCGACATTGTTGCCCTTGCCGGTGATGTCCCAGATTGCCTTGCCGAACTTGCGGGCCTCTTTGAACCATTCGGCGTATTCGGGCGTATTGACCGTGGGCAGTTGACCCCAGCAATTAAAATCGCGGCGGTTCAAGACCCCCTTTGCGCCCAGACCCATGACGAAATCACGCTTGCTTTCGTCCGAGATCACCCCGATCGCGTTTGCCCCGGCTGTGTTGATCAACTGGATTGCATAAGATCCCAGACCGCCCGAGGCACCCCAGACCAGAACGTTCTGACCCGGTTTCAGGTCGTGCGGTTCGTGACCAAACAGCATACGATATGCCGTCGCGAGTGTGAGCGTGTAACACGCCGCTTCTTCCCAGGTCAGGTGCTTGGGGCGCGGCATCAACTGTTGAGCCTGAACGCGCGTGAACTGGCTGAACGAACCATCAGGCGTTTCATAACCCCAGATCCGCTGACTGGTCGAATACATCGGGTCACCGCCGTTGCATTCCTCGTCGTCGCCATCGTCCTGGTTGCAGTGGATGACAACTTCGTCGCCAACCTTCCACCGCTTGACCTTGTCGCCAACGGCCCAAACGATACCCGATGCATCAGAGCCCGCGATATGGTACGGCGCCTTGTGGCCATCAAAGGGGCTGATCGGCTGGCCCAGAGCAGCCCAGACACCGTTATAGTTAACACCTGCCGCCATCACCAGAACAAGCACCTCATTGCTGTCCAGCGTGGGTACATCGACCACTTCCTGCTGCATCGCAGTATTTGGCTCGCCGTGGCGTTCCTTTCGGATGGCCCAAGCGTACATTTGTTTCGGGACATATCCCATTGGAGGGATCTCACCCATTTCATAGAGGTCTTTTTCGGGTGCCTCATACGACGCGATACCGGTTTCGGTGTCCAAAGCCATGCTGGCCTCCTTTTTCAATACTTTTGCCGCGACGCAGAATCGCGTGCTTTATCAGATGAAATATTGGCCACTGCGAAATATTGCAACCTGTTTCGATGAAAAATTGTAATTTTATGACCCAGCGGTTGCAGAAATTATTTTGCAGGCGCAGAATTTGAGGGGCGCGCAGAAACCGGTACAGATGCCGCATAATACTCCAGCAGATCACCGCGTTGCCCAGATGCAGAAAGAATATCTCCCTGCCGCTTGAGAATCCGTCGTTCAATCAACTGGTCCAAAGCGCTTGATATGTCCGGCGCATTGTCTTGGCTCTGCCTACCGTCGCGTTCCATCATCGTCTGAATACAGGACCGCAGATCCTGTTCCGCCATCTGCCCATTGTCACGTATCAGCAAACAGGCCGCAGGGGCCGGAACCAACGGGATCGCGTACTGGATACGCTGCATCAATGTGCGCGCCAGATCAGTCATCATATCGTCACTGCCTTCGGCCCGGAACTCTTTCAGGGAAATCGGCATTCCGTACCGGACCGATGCCAGCCCAAACCGCTTGTAGCGTCCGATCACTCGCCGCCAGAACTGCTTGAAAATCCATCGCGCGATGACCCCGATCCGCGCCCGAAAACGACGCTCTTTTCCCAGTGCCGCACGGGTAAGAATAGTGTCTTCAAGCACACGGTCATAATTCAAAGCGACGGGAACAAATACGACATCACGCCCCTGCGACGTCGTCCCATCCATTATGTATTTGAGCAACCCAAGCTTTGGGCGGGCGAGCGCTCCTGTCAGGCTTAAGCCACCTTCTGGAAACATGGCTTGCGTCACACCGGCTTCGGTCGCATGGCGCACATAGGTGGACAGAACCTGCCGGTAGAGCTCGCTACCCGACTTGCGCCGGATAAAGTAAGCCCCCATTGCCCGGATCAACCGGCTCAGCGGCCAAACCCGCGCCCATTCCCCTACTGCATAGGACAAAGCAGAATGCGGGGCCGCCAGATATGTAACCAACACGTAGTCCATATTGCTTCTGTGGTTCATCACAAAAACAACGGTTGCATCAGGGTCAATAGTCCTGACCGCGTCTTCGTCTTCGTAGCTAAGCCGCACTTCGTAGAATGTGTTGCTTAGCAGCCGGGCCAGCCGGATCGCAAAACTGAAATAGGCGAAGGCGGAAAAGGACGGTACGATCTCGCGGGCATAGCGGCGTGCCTGCTCGGACGCAACGGCTTCGGGTATTCCGGCTTCAAGGGCGTGATGCTGGACCGCTTTTCCGACCTGTGGATCATAAATCAGCCGTTGAATCATGTCGTGCCGGCGGGCCAGCTTGAACGGTTGGATCGGACGTTGCAAGCGCTGGTTCAATCGCGCCACGGCACGTTCCAACCGGCGGCGGAAGAACCACCGGACTGACGGGAACAGGAAATGTGAAGCGAAAGTAACCATGGCAAAGACCACGATCAGCACAAAAAGCCAAAGCGGAAGTTCCACGGTTTGCGTCATGGCCGCACCTTGCCACCAAACGCAGCTGCTCACAATCTGAACAATTGCAGGATGCCGCAACGCAGCGAATTGACATGTCCCGAAAATTGCGCTTTAGAACCCGTAGACGTAATTTTATTGCCCACCGAAACGCGAGGCCCCTTCATGACGCAGATGCAGAAAGATCGCCCCTGGCTCATCCGGACCTATGCCGGTCATTCTACCGCCAAGGCCTCGAACGCGCTTTATCGTGGCAACCTTGCCAAAGGGCAAACCGGTCTTTCGGTTGCATTCGATCTGCCCACCCAGACCGGATATGACAGTGACCATACCTTGGCACGTGGCGAAGTAGGCAAGGTCGGGGTGCCCGTTTGCCATTTGGGCGATATGCGTGTTTTGTTCGATCAGATTCCATTGGAACAGATGAACACGTCTATGACGATCAACGCCACCGCCCCTTGGTTGCTTGCCCTTTACATCGCAGCGGCCGAGGAACAGGGCGCTGACGTTTCCAAGTTGCAGGGCACGGTCCAGAACGACCTGATCAAGGAATATCTGAGCCGGGGCACTTATGTTTGCCCGCCAAAACCGTCGCTCAAGATGATCGCGGACGTGGCCGAGTATTGCTATACCAATGTTCCGAAATGGAACCCGATGAACGTGTGCTCGTATCACCTGCAAGAGGCGGGCGCGACGCCAGAGCAGGAGCTGGCGTACGCCCTAGCCACTGCCATCGCCGTGCTTGACGAATTGCGCCCACGAGTACCTGCCGAGGATTTCCCGGCGCTCTGCGGCCGGATTTCCTTTTTTGTGAATGCTGGAATCCGCTTTGTCACCGAAATGTGCAAAATGCGTGCCTTCGTGGATCTTTGGGATGAGATTCTGCAACAACGCTATGGTGTTGAAAATCCGAAGTTCCGCCGATTCCGGTATGGCGTGCAGGTGAACTCTCTGGGTCTGACCGAGCAACAGCCTGAGAACAACGTCTACCGGATCCTGATCGAGATGCTGGCCGTAACCCTGTCGAAGAATGCACGCGCCCGTGCGGTGCAGTTGCCCGCCTGGAACGAGGCGCTTGGCCTGCCACGCCCTTGGGATCAGCAATGGTCCATGCGGATGCAGCAGATTCTGGCCTATGAAACTGATCTGCTGGAATTCGATGATCTGTTCGATGGCAACCCGGCTGTTGATGCCAAGGTCGAAGAATTGAAAGCAGGTGCACGCGCAGAATTGGCCAACCTGGATTCAATGGGCGGTGCGGTTGCGGCAATCGAGTATATGAAATCCCGCCTTGTGGATTCCAACGCTGAACGTCTGAACCGGATCGAACGCAACGAAACCGTCGTCGTCGGCGTGAACAAATGGATGGAAGGCGAGGCTTCGCCCTTGCAGACCGAAGATGGCGGCATCATGGTCGTTGATCCTGCGGTAGAACAGGAACAGATCGACCGCCTGAACGCGTGGCGGGCTGAGCGCGACGAAGCGGCTGTTGCAGCGACCTTGGCTGCGTTGCGCCAGGCGGCTCAGACAGGAGCGAACGTCATGGAGCCGTCCATTGCCGCTGCCAAGGCGGGTGTGACAACCGGGGAGTGGGCCGAAGAGATGCGCAAGGTTTTCGGCACTTATCGTGGCCCGACCGGCGTTTCCGGTTCGGTCTCGAACAAGACCGAAGGGTTGGATGATTTGCGCGCGGCGGTTGATGCCGTCAGCGACAAACTGGGACGGCGCTTGAAATTCCTGGTTGGAAAACCGGGGTTGGACGGCCATTCCAACGGCGCCGAACAAATAGCGTTCCGTGCCCGCGACTGCGGCATGGATATCAGCTATGAAGGTATCCGGCTGACCCCGGAAGAAATTGTCACCTCAGCCCGCGATGATGACGCACATGTCATCGGGTTGTCGATCCTGTCCGGTAGCCATCTACCTTTGGTCGAAGATGTTATGGATCGGCTGCAAAAGGCTGGCCTGTCTCACATTCCCGTGGTTGTTGGCGGAATTATTCCGGATGAAGATGCCGCAAAATTGAAAGCCATGGGTGTAGCCAAGGTTTACACCCCCAAAAACTTTGAACTTAATGCGATCATGAGCGATATTGTAACGCTGGTAGACCCCAAAAACCTCGCAGCCGAGTAACTGAGGTTTTAGGCTCCTAATTCCCCGTTTCTTCCCTTTGGATATTTGGGATGGAATAAACCATTCGTTAGAATTACGGTGCGCGCTCAAGTGCACCGTAAATATATCCTTCGGAGATGAATGATGGGGATCAATCTTGAACAGATGTCGCGTAAAGACCTTATGGCACTGCGTGACGATGTCGAAAAAGCCTTGGTAGGAGCCGAAAAACGCGAGCGCCGTGAGGCATTGAAAGCCGCTGAAAAGGCCGCCGCGGAATTCGGGTATTCGCTGTCCGAGCTTTCAGGCGACGCACCCCGCGCATCCAAGCAAAAGAAAAAAAAAGAAAAATACCGCAATCCTGCCAATCCGGAACAAACCTGGACAGGTCGCGGCCGCAAGCCGAAATGGGTGCATGATGCGTTGCAGGCGGGTGCCGATATTTCCGATCTTGAAATCTGATCAGGGCGGATCAAAACAATGACAATTCATATAGGCGCTGAAAAAGGCGAAATTGCAGAAACTGTTCTATTACCCGGAGATCCTTATCGGGCGAAATGGGCAGCCGAGACGTTTTTGGACGATGTGAAACAAGTCAATAACGTCCGGGGGATGCTTGGGTTTACCGGAAATTGGAAGGGAAATCCTGTAACGATACAGGGTAGCGGCATGGGAATGCCCTCGCTCTCTATTTACGTAAACGAGTTAATTCGTGATTACGGTGCAAAAACCCTGATCCGAATTGGGTCGTGTGGCGGAATGCAGGACAGTGTCAAAATTCGAGACGTCATTCTGGCAATGACCTCGACAACGCTAAGCACGCCGTCACGCGGTATCATGAAAGAACTGAACTTTGCGCCCTGCGCCGATTGGAGTTTGTTGCAGGCGGCAGCAAAGGCGGCGGCTGCCAAAGGGACTCCTACCCATGTCGGTGGGATTTATTCTTCGGACGTTTTCTATGATGAGCGCCCGGACCTGAATGAACAGATGGTGCGTCACGGGATTCTTGGCGTCGAAATGGAGGCGGCCGAGCTCTATATCCTGGCAGCGCGCCACAAATGCCGTGCTCTGGCAGTTCTCACTGTTTCCGATCACCTTCTGACGGGAGAGGCTCTGCCATCCTCGGAACGTGAAAGCAGCTTTGGAGACATGGTGGAAATCGCGCTACAGGCCGCATTCCCAGGCAATTAACAGTAAGGTGGGTTCCCGCCGATCCTAACGCCCGTGCGTGCGATCATAGCCATTGCGCGCCGGGCTTTCCCAGCCATCCAGGTCTGTGGCCGTCGCGGCAAATGTTTCGACCAACAAGGGATAACACGCGGCGGTGTCAGAGGAATGTTCCGAGGAACAATCCCCACCCGGACAGGCGCTGAGATTGCCAAGCAAATCGATCTCGGCAAAGAATTCCAGATAGTCGCCGGGGCGAACGGGCGATGCTTTCATGAAATACTGCCCTGTATCCCGAGTGAAACCGGTACACATGAAGACGTTCAGAACGTCGTGCACCGCAGGTTCGGCCTCATCCATCGGGATATTCAGATGATCCGCCAGCGCGCGGGTCAGGTTGGAATGGCAACAGTGGTGATACTGCGTGCCGGACAACAAGTTGCCCGTATATGGATCACAACGCGTGCCTATCACGTCATGAACCGATCCCCCGTAGGCATCGATCCCGTACCACTCCAGTGTATCCGCTATGATGGTGGCCATCGGGCGCAGATGTGGGAAACTGGACCACATCCGCTCTCCCGTGGTCAGGTGCGTGCCATGCAGAGCCCGCGTCTTTCCGGAATAAAAGCGCTCCGACAAATCATTGCGGTTCCACAAATTCAAATCGCCAACCTGCGGGCCTTCAACCGATGTGATGCGAAAGAAATGCCCGGCAGGTACATCAAAGCAGCGCGCCTCACGCGGAGGAACCAGGACTTCGCCGGTTTTGGCTGCCCGTCGGCGCACAGATCTCATCCAGGGCAAATCTGGTCGCGGCAATGCATCGTTCGGATAACAAATGACAGGGGCGACCGATCGGCGGGCTTCGGCATCTTCGGGAGGGCGGGCAATATTCTCAGAACCGGTCATGGCGTGCAGAGTGGCGGATTCTCTGGCTCGCGAAAAGCCCTATATTCAACCCTCACTTCCCTTAAGACAGCGCATAGGTTGGTCCGTCGCAGCGTCTTCCGCTCCACAAAAGCTGCACCGCCAGATGCCCTGACGTCTGTCCTGCCGCCAGCGACAATCACGTGTCAGCGTTGAATGGCGCGAGCGCCAAAAAAAATAGGCGAACACTGCGGCGGCCAACAAAAGCAGAAGAACAGGCATTCCTCTGCTTTGCCGATTGACCAAGGTTTTTCAAGGGCTGTCGTATTTGATCAGGCCGCGTTTGCGTATTCGAACAGCTCGGGCTCTTTGTCGGCTTTAACCGGCTCCGGTGTGTAGTAGGCCCATGCCTGCTCCAGAAGATTCAGGGCCTCTTTAGCGTCGATTTTTTGTTTGGAAGTGTTTGTATTCATCGGAGTGATCCTGACTCGAACTCATCACTCCTCCCTGACCAAAAAATAAGGCAATGCAGCCGGGGCTACATCGCCTTATTTTGCAAGATCGACATGCGCTTACCGCAATGCGGCGCAGGTGCTTAAACCGCGCGTTCAACCATCATCTTCTTAATCTCGGCAATCGCCTTGGCCGGGTTCAAGCCTTTGGGACAGGTCTTGGCGCAATTCATGATGGTGTGGCAGCGATAGAGCTTGAACGGGTCTTCCAGCTCGTCCAGGCGCTCGCCCGTGGCCTCATCCCGGCTGTCGATGATCCAGCGATAAGCATGCAGCAGAGCAGCAGGGCCAAGATACCGGTCGCCGTTCCACCAGTAGCTGGGGCAAGAGGTCGAGCAGCTGGCGCACATCACACACTCATAGAGACCATCCAGCTTTTTCCGGTCTTCGATCGACTGCTTCCATTCCTTTGCAGGGCGGTTGGTCTTGGTTTCCAGCCACGGCATGATCGACGCATGCTGGGCATAAAAATGGGTCAGATCAGGGATCAGATCTTTGACCACAGGCATATGCGGCAGCGGGTAGATTTTCACGTCGCCCTTGATCTCATCCATACCATAGATACAGGCCAGCGTGTTGATCCCGTCGATATTCATTGCGCACGAGCCGCAGATGCCTTCACGGCATGATCGGCGAAATGTCAGGGTCGGGTCGATTTCGTTCTTGATCTTGATCAGCGCGTCCAAAACCATTGGCCCGCACGTGTCCATATCGACAAAGTAGGTATCGACACGGGGGTTCTGACCATCATCCGGGTTCCAGCGATAGATCTGGAACTTGCGCACATTGGTCGCGCCATCCGGCTTGGGCCAGGTCTTGCCGGTCGTAATCCGGGAATTTTTGGGCAGGGTCAGTTGAACCATGTCAATTCTCCATTCAGCACAAGGCCGCCTTTCAGCCTGTCCGGGCGCGCTGGGACGCCCCTCGGTTATAATGCCCCCAATGGGCGATGTTCACGTCAAAATCCGGCGCGAGCCAGTCCGCAACGCGTTGCGGATCATCACAGTCGATATCAAAGCGCAGGAAGCGCGGGTTGCCGTTAAAATAGGCTTCTACCTCGGCATGGTGCACATCATACATATGCGCCCAGCCGCGTTTCACTTCATCCACACTCAGGCCATTGGCTTTGCAACACCGATCCAGATACCCGCCACCGGAATGGTTGGCACGCGAAACAATCCAGTCATCCTTGTCCCGTGTGTTCAGCAAGAAATAGGCATCCGGGTAAGCAGCATGCAATTCACGGAAGAAACGCGCCCCGTCCAGCATGAAGCGGGGATTGACAAAAGCGATGTCTGTGAAGGCCCGCACCGCTCCGAACCCGTCCAGTGGTCGTCGCCCCATGGCAATGTTGGTCAACATCCGGTGCGCAAGATTTCGACCTTGGTCATCTTCCCAATGAACCGACGGTATCCCGCTGTTCTGGAACAGTCTGTGAAACGAGGTCGTCGCACAGCGGTTCAGCCCGATCAGGATAATCTTGGGATCGCCTGAACCGGATTGCAGGACCTCGACCGTCATGACAAGCACCGGACACGGATCGACCGCTGGCCAATGGCCGTTGCGGTCTTTGTGTGTATTTGGCGCTTGCTCACCATTGCCTGCTGTCCGAGCCTTTTAGAACGTACGTGCCTTGGGCGCGATTTTCTTCAGGCTGATGCCACCTTCGTCTTCGGTCGTCAGCGGATCGACGATCACGGGACGATAGCTGAGCTCAACCTTGTTGCCTTCGACCCGGCTAACCGTATGAACGCGCCAATTTTCGTCATCACGTGCAGAGAAATCCTCGTGCGCGTGGGCACCACGGGATTCTTTGCGCGCCTCTGCGCCGACGATCGTGGCCAGCGCGTTGGGCATCAGGTTGGTCAGCTCCAGCGTTTCCATCAGGTCACTGTTCCAGACCAGCGACCGGTCGGTGACTTTCAGATCGTCCATCTTGGCAGCGATTGCCGTCATCTTCTCGACGCCTTCGGCCATGGTCTTGGCGGTACGGAACACGGCAGCATCCGCCTGCATGGTTTTCTGCATTTCAAGCCGTAATTCTGCGGTCGGGATGGAACCGCTGGCGTTGCGCACCGCGTCGAACCGGTCAAAGGCCTTATCGACCGATACCTGGTTCAGAACCGGGTTCGCAGCTTCCGCATCCACGACTTTGCCTGCCCGGATCGCCGCCGCGCGGCCAAAGACCACAAGGTCAATCAGCGAGTTCGAGCCCAACCGGTTCGCGCCGTGGACCGAGGCGCAACCGGCCTCGCCCACTGCCATCAGGCCCGGCACCACAGCTGTCGGGTTCTCGGCCGTTGGGTTCAGAACTTCACCCCAATAGTTTGTGGGGATACCGCCCATGTTGTAATGCACGGTTGGCAGAACCGGGATCGGTTCCTTGGTGACATCCACGCCGGCAAAGATCTTGGCGCTTTCCGAGATGCCGGGCAGACGTTCTGCCAAAGCCTCGGCTGGCAGGTGGCTGAGGTTCAAGTGAATATGATCCCCTTCCGCACCGACACCACGGCCTTCGCGGATTTCCATTGTCATTGAGCGCGAGACATAGTCACGCGGCGCGAGGTCCTTGTACTGGGGCGCATACCGCTCCATGAACCGTTCACCTTCCGAGTTGGTCAGGTAACCACCCTCGCCACGCGCTCCTTCAGTGATCAGACAGCCCGAACCGTAGATGCCGGTGGGGTGGAACTGAACGAATTCCATATCCTGCAAGGCCAGCCCGGCACGGGCCACCATGCCGCCGCCATCGCCGGTGCAGGTATGGGCCGAGGTCGCGCTGAAATAGGCGCGGCCATAACCGCCGGTCGCCAGCACAACCATCTTGGCATTGAAGACATGCATCGTACCATCGTCCAGCTTCCAGCAGACAACACCCTGACACTGGCCGTCATCGGACATGATCAGGTCGATGGCGAAGTACTCGATGTAAAACTCAGCATTGTTCTTCAGCGACTGACCATAGAGCGTATGAAGGATCGCATGGCCGGTCCTGTCCGCAGCGGCACAGGTGCGCTGTACTGCCGGGCCTTCGCCGAATTCAGTGGTGTGACCACCAAATGGGCGTTGATAGATCTTACCTTCTTCAGTTCGGCTGAACGGAACGCCATAGTGTTCCAGTTCGTAAACAGCCTTGGGTGCTTCCCGTGCGAGATACTCCATCGCATCGGTGTCGCCCAACCAGTCCGAGCCCTTCACAGTGTCGTACATGTGCCACTGCCAATGGTCGGGGCCCATATTCGACAGCGACGCGGCAATGCCACCCTGCGCGGCCACGGTATGAGAACGGGTTGGGAAAACCTTGGTCACGCATGCCGTGCGCAGACCTTGCTCCGCCATACCCAATGTCGCCCGCAGACCGGCCCCACCGGCGCCGACAACGACCACGTCATATTCATGCGTTTCGTATTCGTATGCAGCCATTTCTTTCAGCTCCGGGAATTAAAGGGCAATGCGCGCGATGGCGAAGATGCCGGCCGCAGCCGCACCGTAGGACAGGCAGGTCACCAGAATGATCAGGACCTTCTCAAGCGTGCCGTGAACATAGTCTTCAAGCATCACCTGCGCACCGTCCGCAAAGTGTTTAAAGCCAACCGCCAGCGTCAGTGCTGCCACGATGGCAGGGAAAGGTCGCGAGTAGTAGTCAAGAACGACTTCGAATGGCTGGCCCAGGATCGGACCAAAGGTGAATACAAACAACGGCACAAGGATCAGCAAAGCAACCGAGCTGACTTTCATCGCCCAGAAATGGGCAGTGCCGGATTTCGCCGAGCCAAGTCCAGCGGCGCGTTTGCGGTCGGTCAGATAACGCATGTCAGGCCTCCAATCACGCGACGAGGACAAGGGTCAGAAGGGTCAAAACGACTGATCCGATGACAACAGCCCAACCCAGTTTGGTCGCCGTCGGAATATCCAGACCAACCGCATTGTCCCAGATCAGATGCCGCACACCGGCCAACGTGTGATACCAAAGCCCCCAAACGGACAGCGCCATCGCAAGGTCTCCAAGCATCGAGGTTATTACCCCATTCGCTACTGCAAACGCTTCGGGCGAGGTTGCTACGGCCAGAAACCACCAGACGATCAACAGAGCTGCGAGCAGAAGGGCGTTACCGGTGATGCGCGTCAGGATGGACGTGATCGACGTCAGCTGCGGGCGATAAATCGACAGATGCGGCGAAAGTGGGCGATTGCCCCGATTTACATCGGCCATGGCGGCTCCTTTTCGGTTGGCTACCGAACGTTTTACTGGTTTTTGCGACACTGTCACGTGCTGCGAGTGCAAAAACCATCAAATTGCGCTCAATTACACGGATAAATCAATTATGTGATCACACAAAATAATCTCGTGATCACATATTACATTCCGCGCTGTCAATGTTAGCGTTTTCAAGGCCGAAGAGATGTGATCACGAATCTCTCAAACCGTCATTTCAGGTCTGCCGTTTGCCGCGTCACTTCGCGCAGCAGTTTTCGGCGAATTCGTTCCGGGTAATCCGCGAACCCGGTGGCAGAAACGACAAAGGCACCTTCGCCCACGATGACATTCTCAAAGAAATATGCCGTCAGGTCCGGTTCGCTTTCCTCAATAGCCAGCGCGTTGACAACGATCCCCTCGGCGCGCAGGGCCGCATGAACCCGCGTCGGTTCAATCCCTTCATTGGACACACCGTCCCCTGACAGGTCAATCAGATGCCGTCGGCAGTCGGAAACCGAATCGAATGAACTCAGGGTCATTTGAAGCGCCTCGCCGATAGCCGTCGAAAAATTCCGCCAGATGCGCGGATCGGCGGCAACCTGGCCTGCAAACTGATCCAGCGTGGCGAAGCTATCGATATGTGTCCAGGGAATAGTGATCCGCTGGCGCGATGAGCCGGTCCATTGCACCAGCATCAGCCGCGCCTGCCCCCGCACCAGTGCCTCGGACACGATCGGGTCGCGCAAACCGGCGGCCAACCCATCCATCTGGATGCGGTATTCGCTGCTATCGACCGAACCAGAAACATCCACGGCCAAAGCCAAGGCCAGATCGCAGGCCTGAGCCGCCGGTGCCAGAATAACGCTGGCCAATATCGCGCGTAGCAGGTTCATTGTGCAAACCTATCACGCCTTGCAAGCCGTGGCGTCACATATCCGTCAGATCGCTTATTTGGGCATCAATGCCCAATAGTCGAGATCCAGCAGAACGTCTGGCAGGTACCGCCCTTCTTCGTTCTTCAGCTTGAACGGATCACCTCCCTTGGTCGCGACCAGACGCAATCGTACTGCGCCTATGCCGGGAACCCCAGTTTCCGCTTTGTCCAGAACTTCGGACCATGCCTTGATCGTATCACCCGCAAAACAAGGGTTAGCATGGGCGCCACCATTCAAGCCGACAATCATCTGCGCATTTGCAAGGCCATTGAAGGACAAAGTCCGCGCCATCGAGATTACATGCCCACCATAAATGAGCCTGCCTTCCGGACGGAACGTCAGGTCGTAATGCACCTTGGCGGTGTTCTGCCACAGACGTGTGGCAAGCATATGTTCGGCCTCTTCGACGGTGACACCGTCCACATGATCGATGGTTTCACCGATCTCATAATCGCCCCAGCGATGCACCTCGCCCGCAAGGCCAAAATTGTAGTTTGAAAAATCAAGCCCTTCCGGCACGATCAGGTCCTGCGGATCAAGGGCCGCCTTCAAATCAGGAACAACTGTCTCGGGCGCGGGTGCATCTACGTTTGCCTTGCGCACCATGACCCAGCGCACGTATTCAAGAACCACCTCGTTCAACTGGTTCAGCCCGCGTGTACGAACCCAGACAACACCGGTTTTTCCGTTGGAATTCTGCTTCAGGCCAATAACCTCTGATACGGATCGCAGCGTATCGCCAGTATAAACGGGCTTCAGCCAACGGCCTTCGGCATAGCCAAGATTGGCAACCGCGTTCAAGGAAATGTCAGGCACGGTTTTGCCGAACACGATGTGGAACGCGGCCAGATCATCAATCGGGCTTTCCGGCAACCCACAGTCCCGGGCAAATTCATCCGAAGAGTAAAGCGCATGACGTGCGGGATAAAGCGCGTGATACAAGCCGCGCTCTCCCTCGGTCACGGTGCGAGGTACTGCATGCTGCAACACCTGCCCTACAGAATAGTCCTCGAAAAATCGGCCCGGATTAGTTTTCGCCATTACTGCTGTCCCAGTTTCATGTCGGGGGAATAATCGGCCTCGACCTCTTTGGTCACGGCCTGCGCACAACGCATTACGTTGCCGTTGGCATCAAAGGCGTAAGCCGGGTCGCCATACAGCTCCCATCCCTTTGACAGGGCGTCGGACACCTTGTGACAGAAGGCCGAAGTGTCTTCTTCGGTCAGCAAGCGATAAAGTTTCGACATCAAATCAAATCCTTATGAGCCGAACGGAGATGGGCCAACCAGCCCGTGGATGTATCCGATAATTCCCATCAGAACGATCGAAGCCACAAAGAACATCGCATCCTTGCCGTAAGTGCCAGGCTCTGCCGGGGTCCACTCGGGTTCAGACTTGTTGATTACAATGACTTCGACCACCGCCCAGGCCAGAAGGCCACCAAACAGAATGATCGAGGCCAGATCGCCGTTCACCAACAGGTGCGCAAAAGCCCACAGCTTGAACCCGCCCAGCATCGGGTGGCGCAGCTTGTTCAGCAGCCGGCCTTTTGTGCCCGCAGGGCTCATCATATAAATCGCGATCAAAACCAACAGGTTGTTGACGTGAACCAGAAAGGTTGGCGGCGCCCAAACATGGATGAAGTCGGTCATGCGATACCCGAAGATCATCAGTAGGATCGACGCGACCAAAGCCAGGGCAACAGCGCCTTTACCCGCGTCACCCATTGCGGCGCGGCGTTCAGGTGCCACACGTTTGAACAGATGCGCCCCCCACCACAGCGCCACACCCAAGATCAGAAGAACAAAGCCCATGCTGGCCTACCCCGCTTGCAAAGCTAATATCGCCTCTGCTTTTGCCAGAATTTCGCGGGCAGTTACAACGTGCAGATTTTCAACAATCTTGCCATCAACAACGGCGACCCCTTGGCCAAGGGCTTCGGTCTCTTCAAAAGCCGAGATCTGGCGGCGAGCCAGGTCGATCTCATCGTCCGATGGCGCGAAGGCGGTATTTGCCACTTCGACCTGGGCCGGGTGGATCAGCGTTTTACCATCAAAGCCCATATCGCGGCCTTGCGCACATTCGCAAGCCAGACCTTCGACATCCTTGAAAGCGTTGTAAACGCCGTCGATGATGATCAGCCCTTCGGCCTTGGCGGCCAGCAAGCACAGCCCTAACGAGGTCATCATCGGAAGGCGATCTGGGCGGAAGCGGGTTTGCAGCTCTTTCGCCAGATCATTTGTTCCCATTACGAATCCAGCCATCAGCGGATGCGCGGCTATTTCTGCCGCGTTCAACATTCCACGCGGGGTTTCCATCATGGCCCAGATCGGCAGATCTCCGGTGATTGCTGCCAGCGCATCCACGTCAGCCGCCGAATTCACCTTAGGCAACAGGACCACGTCGGCGTCCATGTCACGCACAGCCTCGGCATCCGCACGGCCCCATTCAGTGTCCAACCCGTTGATCCGTACGATTTTGACCCGCGCCCCGTACCCTCCGGCAGCCAAAGCCGCCTTGAGCGTTTCGCGCGCATTGTCCTTTTCGTCGGCTGCGACCGCATCTTCGAGATCAAAGATGATTGCATCTACCGGCAGAGTGCGGGCCTTTTCCAAAGCCCGATCCCGGGACCCGGGGATATAGAGAACCGAACGATAGGGGCGCTGACGAGGATCCATGAACCACTCCCATTGTAATAAAGTTGCGCGGAATGGGGCATTTTTTACCGGAAAGTTCAAGCCAAAAATTGCCGCACCGCAGCAAACAGGACGCAACGTGCTTTGCCTTAACTGAATTTCGGCCCCTGCGCCGCACCCTGACCGGCAGAGAGAACCGAAAGGATTCGGGATGCGAAAGACAATGTTCAAGATGACGATGGGACTTGGGATCATGGTTCTGGCGGCACAACAGGTACAGGCCCAGGGGCAAAACTGCGCACCGCGAGAAGATGTGCTGACAAGATTGACTGACACTTATGACGAAACGCGCAGGGGCTATGGTCTGGCCCAGCAAGGCGCGGTCATGGAGCTTTTCGCCTCAACTCAACGCGGCAGCTGGACCATCACGGTGACCTTTCCCAACGGGGTCACCTGCCTTGTCGCTTCGGGGCAATCTTTCGAGGCTGTAGCCGAAGCGCTGCCCCCGAACGCCTGATCAGGTAAGTGCGTCCCAGATCAGCTTACCGCCGGTAAGGGTCAGCAACACATAGGCAATTCCAAAGAACAGGCGTTCGGACAACAAGAAATGTGCGCGGACGCCCAGCCAGGCACCGAGAACAGCAAACGGTGTTAACAGCATATCGGCCCATGCCGTCTGCCATGTGAACATGCCCAGATAAGCGTAGGGTACGAACTTTGCGATATTTATCACCCAGAAAACCAATACTGTACTGGCTTGAAACTCGGTCTTGGTCAGCCGTTGGGACAATAGGTAAACGGCAGCCGGAGGGCCTCCGGCATGGCTGACGAAGCTGGTGAATCCCGCGACCAGCCCTGCAAACAGGCCAGCGGAGGGTGGCAACCGTCTGGCAAACCCGCGCACCCAGCCTTTTGACTGTGCGATGTGCCAGATCACAAACCCAACAGAGATGCCGCCGATCAGCAGGCGCAGCAGGTCATCATCCGTTGAACGGTAAAGCCACGCCCCCATTGCCACACCGGGTACAGCACCCAGGATCAGCACGCGTGCATCCCTCCAGCTCCACCGCTTCCAATAAGGGCCCAAAGTGGCCACATCGATCACCATCAGAATCGGCAGCATCAGGGCAAGGGCTTGCCCGGGCGTTAGGATCAAGGCCAGAATCGATGATGACGCAAAGGCTACGCCCGAGCCGAAACCGCCCTTCGAGATTCCCGCAAAAATCACCGCCGGGATCGCCACAGCAAAAAACATCAGGTTCAATTCGAACATCCACCAACCCCGGTTTTGGCTTGTCTCAAAGGCCCTTTAGCGCAACCACATAGGGTCTCGCAAACGGTATGCGGTTGTATGCCACGTCGCAGAACTCTTGCCTAATGCCGTTTTAGCGAATAGCACAGCCGCGATTTCAAAACCGACTGGAGATATTCCAAATGGCCAGACCCAAGATTGCGCTGATCGGCGCGGGGAACATCGGCGGCACGCTTGCACATCTTGCAGCTGTCAAAGAACTGGGTGACGTTGTCCTGTTTGACATCGCTGACGGGCTGCCACAGGGCAAGGCGCTCGACATCGCCGAGTCAGGCCCGTCCGAAGGCTTTGACGCAACGATGAAAGGCACCAGCGACTATGCTGATATCGCCGGGGCGGATGTTTGCATCGTGACCGCAGGCGTAGCCCGCAAGCCGGGCATGAGCCGCGATGACCTGCTGGGCATCAACCTGAAAGTCATGAAATCGGTCGGCGAAGGCATCGCAGCACACGCGCCCGATGCGTTCGTGATCTGTATCACCAACCCGCTGGACGCCATGGTCTGGGCGCTGCGCGAATTCTCGGGCCTGCCGCATAACAAAGTCTGCGGCATGGCTGGCGTGCTGGATTCAGCACGTTTCGCGCATTTCCTGTCGGAAGAGTTCAACGTCTCGATGCGCGATGTAACCGCGTTCGTATTGGGCGGCCATGGCGACACCATGGTGCCGTCGGTTCGTTATTCGACCGTTGCCGGTATCCCGCTGCCTGATTTGGTTGAAATGGGCTGGACCTCGCAAGAAAAGCTGGATGCCATCGTACAGCGCACCCGTGATGGTGGCGCCGAAATCGTCGGTTTGCTGAAAACCGGATCGGCTTATTACGCGCCCGCCACCTCGGCGATCGAAATGGCCGAAGCCTATCTGAAAGACCAGAAGCGTGTTCTGCCTTGTGCGGCGTACTGCAGCGGTGAGTTGGGTGTTAACGGCCTTTATGTCGGGGTGCCGACAGTCATCGGCGCTGGTGGCGTCGAGCGCATTGTGAACATCAAACTGAACGAAGACGAGCAAGCCGGCTTCGACAACTCGGTCAACGCCGTGAAAGGCCTGATCGAGGCTTGCAAGGGTATCGACAGTTCACTGGCATAAAACTGCCAGACAATCCGAATTTGAGGCCGGCCCAATTCTGGGCCGGTTTTCATTTACCACCCTGGAACCCGGCCGCATATGTTGGCGCAAACGTCCCAAATCCCTTTTTTCGAATGTGATTTCAAAAAACTGTGCAGGAATATCGAATCAATCGATGACACTCGAATTTTTGTGATCACACCCTAAAAACCCGTGATCACAAATGTCGAAAATCTTCGACAATTTCCCGTCGCAGGTCAAAAAACCCTTTAAATTTGCCCGCTAGACACGCCTATAACGGTTAAACGCAGTCAGACGGGACAATTTCGATGAACATTCACGAATATCAGGCCAAGGCTCTTCTTCGCAGCTACGGCGCTCCGGTCTCCGATGGTCGCGCCGTATTGCGCGCCGAGGAAGCCAAAACCGCAGCCGGTGAACTGGATGGGCCGCTTTGGGTCGTCAAGGCGCAGATTCACGCGGGTGGCCGCGGCAAAGGCTCGTTCAAAGAAGCCGATGCTGGTGAAAAAGGCGGTGTCCGGCTGACCAAATCGGTCGAGGAAGCGGCCGAAGAAGCCAAGAAGATGCTGGGGCGCACTCTGGTCACCCATCAGACGGGTCCGGCAGGCAAGCAGGTCAACCGCATTTATATCGAAGCCGGTTCCGGCATCGAGCGTGAACTGTACCTGGCTCTGCTGGTGGATCGTCAGACCAGCCGTATCTCGTTTGTCTGCTCGACCGAAGGCGGTATGGACATCGAAGAGGTTGCCGCCGCGACGCCCGAGAAAATCCTGTCCTTCTCGGTTGACCCGGCCACCGGCTATCAACCCTACCACGGTCGCCGCATCGCGTTTTCGCTGGGGCTTGAGGGCGCGCAGGTCAAGCAATGTGTCAGGCTTATGGGCATCCTCTACAAAGCCTTCGTCGAGAAAGACATGGAGATGCTGGAGATCAACCCGCTGATCGTATCCGACAGCGGCGACCTGAAAGTGCTGGATGCCAAGGTCGGCTTTGACGGCAACGCGGTCTACCGTCACCCCGATATTTCCGAACTGCGCGACACGACCGAGGAAGACCCCAAGGAACTGGAAGCCAGCAAATACGACCTGAACTACATCGCACTGGATGGTGAGATTGGCTGTATGGTGAACGGTGCCGGTTTGGCGATGGCCACGATGGACATCATCAAGCTTTATGGGGCCGAACCTGCCAACTTCCTCGATGTGGGCGGCGGTGCGACCAAAGAGAAGGTGACCGAAGCGTTCAAGATCATCACCTCGGACCCACAGGTCAAAGGCATTCTGGTCAACATCTTCGGCGGCATCATGCGCTGTGACGTCATCGCCGAGGGCGTGGTGGCTGCGGTGAAAGAGGTCGGCCTGCAAGTTCCGCTGGTCGTGCGTCTGGAAGGCACCAATGTCGAGAAAGGCAAAGAGATCATCAACAATTCGGGTCTGGACGTGATCGCGGCAGACAACCTGAAAGACGGTGCCGAGAAGATCGTGAAGGCGGTTAAAGGGTAAGCAAGTTGCTGTGGAGTGGGCTACAGGCCGACCCCACGGCAACTATAACCCAAGTTTATCTGTTTCACGCGGGAAATCGAAAGAAACAACCGATCTGATGACCATCCCCATCTTCCTCATAGGTCTTGAACGCGCCACCGGGCGGGCGCGTTTGATGGAGCAGGAGCTGCAAAAGGCAGGCCTGTCGGCGACGCGCGTTAATGCTGTTGATTGCGATGCCGCCACCCGTGAGGATTTCCTGCGCGAATGCCGGGCCGAGGGGCCGTGGGGCTATTTCCATACCAAGGACATGGCCTGCACTCTCAGCCACGCCAAAGCGTGGGAGGCCTTTGTCGCCTCTGGCGCGGAACAGGCCTTGATCCTTGAGGATGATGTTTTCCTGTCGCCAGAACTGGCGGATTGGTTGAACGATGCATCCTGGTGGCCAGAGGATGCAGATATCGTGCGGTTCGAACGCTGGCGCAGTACAAAGCTCTACCTCGCACTTGAGCGCAAAAGCTCATCCCATCTGGGTCGGGAACTGCGCCTGATGCACTCACGCCACCCCGGAGGTGCAGCATATGCGTTGACCCGGCAAGCGGCAGAACACTTTCTGGCGCAAAAGCCCTATGATATCACGCTGGATGGCCTGTTGTTCAACCCGTCAGCCTCGCCTGCGGCGCGTCAGGTCAATGTCTATCAGGTGGTCCCCGCGATGGTCGAGCAAGGCAACGAAGCGCCGGGCGAAATCCAGATGGGTGCCCCCCGCGAACGCCCTTCGGGCTGGCCGCTGGTCCGACAAAAAATCAGGCGCGGTATCGCCGAAATCAGCAGCGGCCTGCGCACGACGGCCAATCTGGCCCTCGGTCGCGCCACGCTTCAGAAAATTACCTATGCGCCGCAGGTTCTTCCAGCGGCAGAACCCTATCAATCCAACACCGCCTAGAGAAAGGGACAAAATGGCAGTCCTCATCGACGAAAACACCAAAGTGATCTGTCAGGGCTTTACCGGCTCGCAAGGTACATTCCACAGCGAACAGGCCATTGCCTATGGCACCAAGATGGTTGGCGGCGTAACCCCGGGCAAAGGCGGGATGGAGCATCTGGGCCTGCCCGTGTTCAACTCGGTCCACGAGGCAAAGCACGTGACCGAAGCCAACGCATCGGTGATCTACGTACCGCCTCCATTCGCGGCGGACTCGATCCTCGAAGCGATTGATGCCGAGATGGAAGTGATTGTCTGCATCACCGAAGGCATCCCGGTTCTGGATATGATGAAGGTGAAACGCGCGCTGGAAGGCAGCAAGTCGCGCCTGATCGGCCCGAACTGTCCCGGTGTCATCACGCCCGACGCCTGCAAGATCGGCATCATGCCCGGCCATATTCACAAACGCGGGAGCGTGGGTGTCGTTTCCCGCTCGGGTACACTTACTTATGAAGCCGTGAAACAGACAACGGACGTAGGACTGGGCCAGTCCACCTGTGTGGGCATTGGCGGCGACCCGATCAAAGGAACTGAGCATATCGACGTGCTGGAATGGTTCCTGGCGGACGACGAGACCACGTCGATAATCATGATTGGCGAGATTGGTGGTTCGGCCGAGGAAGAGGCCGCACAGTTCCTGGCGGATGAGGCCAAGAAGGGCCGCAAAAAGCCGGTTGCAGGTTTCATCGCAGGGCGCACGGCCCCTCCGGGCCGCCGCATGGGCCACGCAGGTGCCATCGTCGCTGGCGGCAAGGGCGGTGCCGAGGACAAGATCGAAGCCATGCGCTCGGCCGGTATCGTCGTGGCCGAAAGCCCGGCACAGCTGGGTGAGGCTGTGTTGGAAGCGATTGGGTAAGTGATGGCTGCCGGTCGCACATGTGTGCAGAGGGCAGCGCCCGACTGCGGGTGGGTGCAACGCACCCGCCCATGGGGCGGTCGGGCGCTGCCCCGGCAGTGCCGCCGAGTAAGTGAGTGTTAATGGGGCCGAAACAAGCCATATCGACTGGTATTCGAAAAGCACTCGTCTTTTCAGGCAGGGCTACGCGCGCCGAGTTTTGGTGGTTCGCACCTTTGGCGGCTATGCTGCCAATAATTGTAACTCTGCATCTTGACTGGCGTGTTTCCTTCGGCTGGGGAATCGGGCGGTTGATAGTGGTGATGGCAACCTCTATCCCTTTGCTCGCGGCTATGAGCCGACGGTTACAAGATACTGGAGAAGATGGTCACCAGGCCCTGTATCCTTTCATGCCAATTATACTCATCTGGATTGGGCACCAGGTCTTCTTGTTGTTCAGTTTATTGATAGGTGGGCCAATTTTGTGGCTGATCTTGGCATTCCTGACCCTTGGGCCGATGTTTCTAGCGGCACTCGTCGCGAGTGTGATGGTAACAGCAAATATCATCGGAATGATGCTGGTCGCGTCTGAGCCGGGGAACAACCGGTTTGGTGTACCAAATGGAGAAGTGACCGCATGACCTTCTCCGACGCCATCCGCACCTGCTTCTCCAAGTTTTTCACCTTCTCAGGTCGCGCATCACGCCCCGAATACTGGTTCTTTTTCCTGTTCATCGTGATCTGGAACATCATTGCCGGGATCATCGACTGGCAGTTCTTCACGCAGGTCGCGGTGACGGAAACCGAAACCTCGAAATCCGTGTTGGCCACGTCCTCGCAACCGGTGCAGGGCATCGTCAGCCTGATCGTCTTCTTTCCCCATCTGGCAGTTGCTTTCCGGCGGATGCACGATACCGGTCGCAGCGGGCTGTATGCTCTGCTGCCGATCCTGCTGATCCTTGGCGCCGGAGCCGTGCTCGTTTTCGGTATCGGCCTGGCCTCTCATTTCCAGCATGGCGGCAGGCTGGATATCCTGTTCACCCGCGCCACGTTGCTCATCGTTCTTCCGACACTACTGGTACTGGTGGTGTCGCCCCTCCTGGTTCTATGGTGGCTGACACGCCCCAGCCAACCAGGCACCAATCAATACGGTCCCAACCCAACAGAGGTAGCCCTATGACCGAACATTCGCCCAATTCCGCCTTTCATGCCTCAAGCTTCATGCAGGGGCATAATGCCGAATATCTGGAGCAGCTTTACGCGCAATACACAAAGAACCCCGGTGCGGTGGATGCCGCATGGGGCGCGTTCTTTGATGCCATGGGCGATGCCGCACCCGATGTTCAGCGCGAAGCCGACGGTCCGTCCTGGGCGCGCACCGACTGGCCGCCGATGCCTGCAGATGACCTCACGGGCGCTCTGACCGGGGAATGGGCCGAGATTGACGCCAAAGCGGCGGGCAAGAAGATCAAGGACAAGGCGGCTGACAAGGGGGTCGAGGTCAGCGATGACCAGATCAAGCGTGCGGTGCTGGACAGTTTACGGGCACTGATGCTGATCCGGGCCTATCGCATCCGGGGCCATCTGGCCGCAGATCTGGACCCGCTGGGCATGCGCGCCGCCAGCACACATCCTGAGCTGGACCCGAAGACTTACGGCTTCACCGATGCCGACATGGATCGCCCGATCTTTATCGACAACGTGCTGGGTCTGCAGGTCGCTTCGATGCGGCAGATCGTTGAGATCGTGAAGCGCACATATTGCGGCACCTTTGCGCTGCAATACATGCATATCTCGAACCCCGAGGAAGCCGCGTGGCTGAAGGAGCGGATCGAGGGCTATGGCAAGGAAATCGCGTTCACTAAAGAAGGCCGCAAGGCGATCCTGAACAAAATGGTCGAGGCCGAGGGCTTTGAGAAGTTCCTGCACGTCAAGTACATGGGCACCAAGCGGTTCGGTCTGGACGGTGGCGAGGCGCTTATCCCGGCGATGGAACAGATCATCAAGCGCGGCGGTGCACTTGGCCTCAGTGACATCGTCATCGGGATGCCGCACCGGGGTCGCCTGAACATTCTGGCCAATGTGATGGGCAAGCCATATCGCGCGATTTTCAACGAATTCCAGGGCGGTAGTTTTAAACCCGAAGACGTGGATGGCTCTGGCGATGTGAAATATCACCTCGGCGCCTCTAGCGATCGCGAATTCGATGGCAACAGTGTGCACCTGTCACTGACTGCCAACCCCTCTCACCTTGAGGCGGTAAACCCGGTGGTTCTGGGTAAGGTTCGCGCCAAGCAGGACCAACTGGGCGACACGGACCGTACCAGGGTCATGGCGATATTGCTGCACGGTGATGCGGCCTTTGCCGGTCAGGGTGTTGTGGCCGAGGGCTTTGGCCTGTCCGGCCTGAAAGGGCACAGAACCGGCGGCACCATGCACATCGTGGTCAACAACCAGATCGGGTTCACTACCGCGCCGCATTTTAGCCGCTCAAGCCCCTATCCCACCGATATCGCGCTGATGGTCGAGGCCCCGATCTTCCATGTGAACGGTGACGACCCCGAGGCGGTAGTTCACGCCGCGAAGGTGGCGACCGAGTTCCGCCAGAAGTTCCATAAAGACGTGGTTCTGGACATCTTCTGCTATCGCCGGTTTGGCCATAACGAGGGCGATGAGCCCATGTTCACCAACCCGATCATGTACAAGAAGATCAAGACCCATAAGACAACGCTTTCCTTGTATACCGAGCGGCTGGTCAAGGACGGGCTGATCCCCGAGGGTGAGATCGAAGATATGAAGGCCGCCTTTCAGGCCCACCTGAACGACGAGTTCGAGGCCGGGAAAGACTACAAACCCAACAAGGCCGACTGGCTGGATGGGCGCTGGTCGCATCTTGACAAGAACAAGGACGATTATGTCCGGGGTGAAACAGCGATCTCGGCAGAGACACTGGCGGAAATCGGAGCCGCACTGACCAAAGCTCCTGACGATTTCGCAATGCACAAAACCGTTGGGCGGTTGCTGGAACATAAGAAGCAGATGTTCGAGACCGGTGCAGGTTTTGACTGGGCCACGGGTGAGGCACTGGCGTTTGGATCGTTGCTGACCGAAGGATATCCCGTGCGTCTGGCCGGGCAGGATGCAACGCGGGGCACGTTCAGCCAGCGTCACTCTGGGTTTGTTCATCAGGAAACCGAAGAACGGTATTACCCGCTTAACAACATCCGTGCCGGGCAATCCCAATACGATGTTATCGACTCGATGCTGTCCGAATACGCGGTGCTGGGTTTCGAATACGGCTATTCGCTGGCAGAACCTAACGCTCTGGTTCTGTGGGAGGCGCAGTTCGGCGACTTTGCCAACGGTGCGCAGATCATGTTCGACCAGTTCATCAGCTCGGGTGAAAGCAAGTGGCTGCGGATGTCCGGTCTGGTCACATTGCTGCCACACGGGTTCGAAGGGCAAGGCCCGGAACACTCGTCAGCGCGTCTGGAACGGTTCCTGCAAATGTGCGGTCAGGACAACTGGATCGTGGCGAATTGTACGACACCGGCGAACTATTTCCACATCCTGCGCCGTCAGTTGCACCGGACCTTCCGGAAGCCACTGATCCTGGTGACACCAAAGTCACTGCTGCGTCATAAGCTGGCCGTCAGCACGGCGGATGACTTCACCACTGGGTCCAGCTTCCACCGGGTGCTGTGGGATGACGCGCAGAAGGGCAACTCTGACACCAAGCTGGTGGCCGATGACAAGATCAAGCGCGTCGTCATGTGTTCCGGCAAAGTCTACTTCGACCTGCTGGAGGAACGCGATGCGCGTGGCATCGACGACATCTACCTGATGCGGATCGAACAATTCTATCCGTTCCCGGCACATTCACTGATCAACGAGCTCGAACGGTTCAAGAATGCCGAGATGGTCTGGTGTCAGGAAGAGCCCAAGAACCAGGGTGCGTGGACCTTTATCGAACCCAACATCGAATGGGTCCTCTCCCGTATCGATGCAAAACACACTCGCCCGACCTATGCCGGTCGCGCCACATCGGCCTCGCCCGCAACGGGGCTGGCCAGCCAACACAAAGCCCAACAAGAAGCGCTGGTAAACGAAGCGCTGAGCATTGAAGGAAAGTAAGCGATGACGATTGAAGTTCGTGTTCCCACGCTTGGCGAATCGGTCACCGAAGCCACAGTTGCAACCTGGTTCAAAAAGCCCGGTGATGCGGTCGCCATGGATGAGATGCTGTGTGAGCTGGAGACAGACAAGGTCACCGTCGAGGTTCCTTCGCCGGCAGCGGGAGTAATGGGTGAAATCGTGGCAGCCGAAGGCGAAACCGTCGGTGTTGATGCCTTGCTGGCAACGATTGCGGCTGGAGAAGGCGCGGCCCCTGCCCCGGCGGCAGCCGCAGCTTCGGCAGCGGCACCTGCCGCATCGGCCGGGTCGGTTGACGTGATGGTGCCGACACTTGGTGAGTCTGTGACGGAAGCAACCGTTGCGACCTGGTTCAAGAAGGTTGGCGACAACGTCGCGCAGGACGAGATGCTGTGCGAATTGGAAACCGATAAAGTCTCAGTTGAAGTTCCTGCGCCAACTTCGGGTGTTCTTGCGGAAATCGTTGCTCCAGAAGGATCGACCGTGGATGCGGCTGCCAAGCTGGCTGTCATCTCCGGAGCAGCCGCTGGTGCAGCAGCCGCGCCGGCCCAGGCAGCAGCGGCTGCGCCCGCAGCAACCAGCACAGGAAAAGACATCGCAAACGCGCCGTCCGCCCAGAAGGCAATGGCCGAAGCCGGACTGTCAGCTGATCAGGTCACCGGAACAGGCCGCGACGGTCGCATCATGAAGGAAGACGTGTCCAAAGCCGTCGCAGCAGTTTCGGCCCCGGCACCTGCGCCCGCCCCTGCGGCGCAAGCCCCACGCGCCCCGGTGGCCGCCGAGGACGAGGCCCGCGAAGAACGCGTGCGGATGACCCGCTTGCGCCAAACCATTGCCAAACGTCTTAAGGACGCACAAAACACCGCTGCGATCCTGACCACCTACAACGAAGTGGACATGACCGAGGTCATGGCCCTGCGCAATCAGTACAAAGACCAGTTCGAGAAGAAGCATGGCGTGCGTCTTGGCTTCATGTCCTTCTTCACCAAAGCCTGCTGCCACGCCCTGAAAGAAGTGCCCGAGGTAAATGCCGAGATCGATGGCAATGACATCGTCTATAAGAATTTCGTGCATATGGGCGTGGCGGCCGGTACGCCGCAGGGTCTGGTGGTTCCGGTGATCCGCGACGCCGACAGCATGTCCTTTGCCGCGATCGAAAAAGCTATCGCCGAAAAGGGCAAGCGCGCCCGCGACGGCAAGTTGAGCATGGCTGAGATGCAGGGTGGCACCTTCACGATCTCGAACGGTGGTGTTTACGGCTCGTTGATGTCCTCGCCGATCCTGAACCCCCCGCAGTCGGGCATTCTGGGCATGCACAAGATCCAGGACCGTCCGATGGTCATCAATGGCGAGATCAAGATCCGCCCGATGATGTATCTGGCCCTGTCCTATGACCACCGCATTGTTGACGGCAAAGGTGCCGTGACCTTCCTGGTTCGTGTGAAAGAGGCGCTGGAAGACCCGCGCCGCCTGCTGATGGATCTGTAACCATGGCGACACATGTACTCTGGCAGGCCGATGTGGCCGATTTCGACGCCTGGCTGAAGGTGTTCCGCGAGGATATGCCAATGCGCAAGGCCGCGGGTATCCGCGACCTGCATGTCTGGCGCGATCCCGATCAGAAAGACCATGCGATCGCGATGTTCGAGGTGATCAACCTGGAAAAGGCCAAGGCATTTTTCGGATCCGAGGAGTTGGCGATGCATCACGAACGCGGCGGTATCGCGCATATCTCGATCAAGCTGCTGGAACCTGTTTGACAAAGTCTATTTCCGGCCCACCAAATCGGGTCGGGGAAGCGCCGGAACGTCCGGTCGATTTAGGAGAATGTAATGGCAAATTATGACGTCATCGTAATCGGCGCCGGACCCGGCGGCTACGTCTGCGCGATCCGCTGCGCTCAACTGGGTTTGAAAACCGCCGTGGTCGAAGGGCGCGAAACCCTGGGTGGCACTTGTCTTAACGTGGGCTGCATCCCCTCGAAGGCGCTGCTGCATGCCAGCCACCAACTGCACGAGGCCGAGCATAACTTTGCCAAGATGGGCCTGAAGGGCAAAGCGCCTTCGGTCGATTGGAAACAGATGCAGGCCTATAAATATGAGGTGATCGAGGGCAACACCAAGGGCATCGAGTTTTTGTTCAAGAAGAACAAGATCGACTGGCTGAAAGGCTGGGGCTCGATCCCTGCGGCCGGCAAAGTTCAGGTCGGCGATGAAATCCATGAAACCAAGAACATCATCATTGCGTCAGGCTCCGAACCGTCCTCGCTGCCCGGTGTCGAAGTGGATGAGAAGGTGGTTGTGACCTCAACCGGTGCTCTGTCTCTGGGCAAGATCCCGAAGAAAATGGTGGTGATCGGCGCGGGTGTGATCGGGCTGGAACTGGGATCGGTATACAGCCGCCTGGGCGCTGAAGTTACCGTGATCGAGTTCCTCAAGGAGATCACGCCGGGCATGGACCCCGAGGTGCAAAAAACCTTCCAGCGCATTCTCAAGAAACAGGGCCTGACCTTTGTCATGGGCGCGGCGGTGCAGAAAACCGAAGCGACCAAGACCAAGGCCAAAGTTACCTACAAGCTGCTCAAAGACGACAGTGAACATGTGATCGACGCCGATACCGTGCTGGTGGCCACCGGGCGGAAACCCTATTCGGATGGTCTGGGATTGGACGCTTTGGGCGTCGAGATGACCCCGCGCGGCCAGATCAAGGTGGGCAAGGACTGGCAGACCAACGTACCGGGCATCTACGCCATCGGCGACGTGACCGAAGGCCCGATGCTGGCACACAAGGCCGAAGACGAAGGCATGGCCGCCGCCGAGCAGGTTGCAGGAAAGCACGGTCATGTGAATTATGGCGTGATTCCGGGCGTGATCTATACATGGCCCGAAGTTGCCAATGTCGGTGAAACTGAAGCGACGCTCAAAGAACAGGGTCGTGCCTATAAGGTCGGCAAGTTCATGTTCATGGGTAATGGCCGCGCCAAGGCGAATTTTGCGGCAGACGGGTTCGTCAAGATTCTGGCCGACAAGGAAACCGATCGCATTCTGGGTGCCCATATCATCGGCCCCGGCGCGGGTGATCTGATCCATGAGGTCTGTGTGGCAATGGAATTCGGTGCTTCTGCCGAGGATCTGGCGCTCACCTGCCACGCACATCCGACCTATTCCGAAGCGGTGCGCGAGGCTGCCCTGGCCTGCGGCGACGGCCCGATCCACAGCTAACATCCCGGACCCCGGTGGCGATCAGCCTGCCGGGGTCAACCACGCATCCAGATATGTTTCCAGCCTGTCTGTGAACGTTGTTGCTGAGTGCAACGCACAATACTGTAAGGACATGGCCTGAATGGCAAAGGCCTGCACGCCTTCTGCCAACAACTCGGACGGTACATCCTTGCGCATCTCTGCGGTTTCAAGCCACATCATCACGACCCGAAAATATCGTTCAAAACAATAGGCAATCGGCCCAATATCTGCGATGGCCGTTGCCCCCGAGTATCTGATCAACAGATCGAACACGTACCGTTCGGATGTCATGAATTCGTGGACCGGTTCCAGCGATGCGATGATCTCTGGTACCGTTTTGGGTGGAGTTTCGGATTGGGCCTGATCCAGACAGGCATTCAGCTTGTCCGCGATCAGGATTTCCATCAGTGCGTCCTTGTCGCGGAAATGCGCGAAGAAGGTCCCCTTGGCAACTCCCGCGGCCTTTACAACTTCTTCGACCCGCAATGCTTCATATCCGCCATGTCGGATAACCTCTTCCGCAGCTGAGAGAAGCTTGGCGCGGGTCTTGATCGTACGTTTCTGGATCGTTTTTTGCATACCGCTCAGTCGCACATTTTTTGACCGTGGTCAAATTTTATATTGACCGTGGTCACTTTTTGATTCTATAAACTGACCACGGTCATTTTCAGGAGAACCCCAATGCACCCCAAGAAAATACTCATCCTCGATGGACACCCGGCAGAAAGCAGCTTGTCACGCACATTCGCAGAAACCTATGGCGAGGCAGCCCGCAAAAACGGGCATGACGTCCGGATAGTCCATCTGAGCGACCTACAGTTCGATTTTGATTTCGGTCAGGGCAACTATCACGACTTCAAGCCGCTTGAACCGGTTCTGGAACACGTGTTGCAGGACTTCGAATGGAGCGACCATCTGGTCCTGACCACACCTATGTGGTGGGGCGGGCTGCCTGCAAAACTCAAGGGATTGATTGACCGGATGTTCATACCGGGGCGGACATTCGACACCCGCAACACCACGATGGCTGGCCTGCCAGCCCCGATGCTGACCGGACGCACCGCGCGCGTTATCCTGACCTCTGACACGCCGGGCTGGTTCATGCGCCTGATGTACAGGCAAGCGCTTATTCGACAGGTTCGGGGCCAGATCCTCGGGTTTGTTGGCTTCAAACCAACGCGGTTCACTTATTTTGCAGGCGCAAGCTATCCCAAACCGGGCAGCGTCGAGCGCTGGATCAAAAAAGTGTCCAGAATCGGAGCCGCCGCAGCTTGACTGAACAACCGTCCGTTACCTACCACATTGTTTTGGCGGCGCGTGCAGCCCAGTCTTTGTCATACTGCGCGCCGCCCTCTTCACCTTCTGACGCCTCGGACAAAAGCTGCCCAATCGTCGGAAGGTCCTTGCTTTCGTCGCCACAAGTCCAAGTGCGGGCGCGCATCAGTGCACGCGCGCACTGGCTGTAAATCTCGTCAATCTGCACAACGATAACCGTCGCCGGAACCTTGCCAGCCTTTTCGAACTGGTTGCGCAATGCCGCGTCTGCGGTCAATCGGGCCGTTCCGTTCACCCGAACGACATTGTCAGAGCCCGGCACAAAGAACATCAGCGAAACGCGCGGGTCCCGAACGATGTTGCGCAAGCTGTCCAGGCGGTTGTTTCCCCGCCAGTCAGGCAACGCCAGTGTTTTTGTGTTCAATTCGCGTACAACAGCACGGTCGTCCCCACGAGGACTTCCGTCCACCCCCTCGGGACCAACTGTACTGAGAACACAAAGGCGCGCCGCTTCAATCCACTTGCGATAGAGCGGAGTTAAGTGTCGAACGACCTTCCGCAAAGAAGCAGCACCCGGCGTTCCGTACAACGCCTCGAGATCTTCTACTTTTTCAATGAATTCCATCAGGATCAAACCCCACTTCGCGCATCAATTCGTTCGAACGTGTTTCGATCACTTCCTCCAACCGCGCGAGGAACTCCTCGCGGGCTACACCCGGTTTGATCGGCTCCAGAAAATCTACAATGGCAAGGCCGGGTTTACGCATCACGCCTGTACGGGGCCAGAACACGCCAGCATTCGTCGCAACCGGAACGCATGGAAAACCGAGGCCTTCATACAGGATCGCTGTACCAACCTTGTAGGGTTTCTTTGCACCAGGCGCCACACGCGTGCCCTGCGGATAGATCACCAGCTGTCCAGGTTCGGAAAACTCTTTTGAGACGTCCTTGACCATTTTTGCCACAGCCGCACCGCGTTTGCCGCGATTAACCGGGATACAACCAAGGCGTCGTGCATACATGCCAATGACGGGTGTGAACAATAGCTCGCGCTTCATGATAAATTTGCCGTGCGGAATGGCATCAAAAATCATGATGATATCAAGGAACGACTGATGTTTAGCCCCTATGACCACTTCATTCGTTGGGGCATTGCCCCGCACCTCGCAGCGGATACCAACCATCCACCGGGCCAGCCACATGGTGCTTTTGGCGTAGGTTTTGCACGCTTTCAGGGCACCGTTTTTGGAAAACAGCGCATAAGGTAGAAACGCGATACCAAGGATCAGCATCCAGGCATAGATCACAATCATGAAGATGAGGGAACGAACCCACTGAATTGCCATCAACATCAGGAAAGCTCCTTCAACTTGCGTCGGGCCGCGGCCCATGTGGCAACAAAGGCAACGGCTGCCCCAAGGACGGGGATAAGAACCGGCAATACCCAGTCTTTGCCCTGAAATCCAACTCCGGTCAGAAACCCGCCCGCGTCCGAAGCTTCGGGCAAAAGCAAGACACCTGTCATTCCCAGCAGGGTCCCAACCGAGGCGCCGAAAAACGCGCGATAGGTAAACCGCCGTACAAAAGCACCAGCGATGAAACCATCCTGTGCGCCAACCAATCGCAGGACCTCGATAATCTGCGCATTGGCCGCAAGCGATGCGTTGGCCGCAAGAGTAATCATCGCAGCGGTCGCGCCACCGATCAGCAGGATTGATATCCACCCCAAACGACGCAGGGACATCGCAGCATCGACCAGCGGTTCGCGCCATCGCGTATGATCATCCAGAACCGCGCCGGGTACCTCGGCCCCCAATCGCAATCGCAGCCCGAGCGCATCCAGTCCCGGTTCGCCCTCGATGATCTCGATCAGCTGCGGGATTGGCAAAGTATCCAACGGCAGGTCCGGCCCGAACCATGGTGCCAGCAACGCGGCTTGTTCATCTGCGCTAAGCGCACGGGCAGACGAGACACCGGGTGTCTGGCTGAGGACGGTCAATGCCGCTTCTGTCTGGGCAGCAAGCTGCTCGGCCGGTGCGTTGATGCGTAAGGTTGCAGCGCCCGCCAGTTCCGAGGCCCACCGATCCGCGATGCGGCCAGAGGCGAGGGACAAAGCCAAAGCAAAAACAGCAAGAAATGCCATAGCACCAGCGACAAACAGCGTCAGATGCGCGGTGTAGCCGGTTGGCGGAACAACACGGTCAGCACGGGTATCGCCGCGCAGCAGGTTTCGGATATCAGCCCCAGTCACAGGTCTGCCCCCGCCAGATGCAGCTTTCGCTGCGAAATCCGCAAAACACGTGCCTGAACATGACTTTTTGCCGCGCGGATCAGGCTCAGGTCATGGGTGGCAATCAGAACGGTCTTTCCCATACGGTTCAGCTCAACCAGCAGGTGCAACAAACGTTGCGACATCTCCCAATCTACATTGCCGGTGGGTTCATCCGCCAATATGACATCAGGCGACAGGATGACAGCGCGCGCCAGAGCCGCCCGTTGACGTTCACCGCCGGATAATTCCGGTGGCCGCGCTTCGAGACGTGCACCAAGCCCCACCCAGCTGAGCAGTTCGGTCAAATTGTCTTGCCCAGACGATTCCCCGCGCCCGGAGACCATCAGTGGCAAGGCGACATTCTCGGCAAGCGTCATATGGTCAAGGAACTGGCAATCCTGATGAACAACGCCGACGCGTCGGCGGAGCACGGCCAGCTGATCCCGATCAAGGGCCGAGATATCTTGATCAAATACGCTAAGACGTCCAGAGGTTGGTAACAGTGCCCCGTAACACAGCTTGAGCAATGTCGTCTTTCCCGCTCCTGACGGACCGGTCAGAAAGTGGAACGACCCCGGCTGTAGTTGAACCGAGACATCGCTCAGCAACTCGCCGCCACCGTAGGTATAGCTGACATTTTCCAGCTCGATCACACGTGCCCCCAATATTTTGCCGCTCTTCTTGCCCGAGCAGGGCGACGGTTTCAATGGCTCTACCGAGTCCAATTGGTGACACTTGACCTATGAAACCGAAAACGCCCTTTGCTGTTGGGTCTTAACGGAATATCATCCCTGAAAAAACTATTATCGGCCCTTCATCCGGCCGAGGAGGCAGTATGCGTCTTACATGTCCGAATTGCACTGCGCAGTACGAAGTTCCTGACGAGGTCATCCCCGAGGAAGGCCGCGACGTGCAGTGTTCGAACTGCGATCAGACTTGGTTTCAGGCCAAGCATCCATCCGAGCAGACGGATGAACCGAACGCGCCCGAGGACAAGCCTGTTGAGGCAGATACATCGGACACCGAGGTCGAGGCCCAGAAGGACGCCGAGCCCGCAGAAAAAACAGCGCCAGAGGTTGAAAAACCTGCGGCATCCACAGGAAATGTCGCCCCATCAGTTGCCAGCATCCTGAAAGAAGAAGCCGCACGAGAAGCGGAGTTGCGTGCGCAGGAAGGCGGTGGTCTGGAAAGCCAGCCCGATCTGGGCCTGGAAGCCCCGCCAGAGCCAAAGGTCAGGCCCAAACGCCCTGCAACTTCGGAAACCGCTGTAGATGCCGGGCAAAAGGATGCACTGCCGGATGTCGATGCCATCAACTCGAGCATGCGCTCCGACCCGGCAGAAGATGAGGCGCAAGCACCCCGCAAGTCCGGTGGGTTCTTGCGCGGTTTTGCGCTGATGCTGATCATCGGCGTGGTTCTGTACCTGATTTACGGGAATGCCCGCCAGATCAGCGAGGCTGTACCGCAGGCCGATCCGCTGCTCAGCTCATATGTGTCGCTGGTGGATCAGGCGCGAATCTGGCTCGAAACTCAGGCAGGGTCCGGTGCGCAGAACTGAGGGCTAGAACCGTTCCAACAACCGCTTGAGGTATTCCAGCTCGATCTGGGGACGGTCTGTTTCACCGGTCCGGCGGCGGATTTCATCCAGCAACTCGCGCGCACGGCGATAAACGTCTTCGCCCTGCAACAGGTTTTCATCGGTTGAAATCGAACCCGCAGCGCCTGGGTTTCGGCCCAGCGGATCGCGGTTGTTGGCCTGCATATCGCCGTCCTGCGTTCCCTGCCCCGGTTGGTTCTGCTGTTCCTGCGCCATGGCTTCACCCAGCGACCGCATCCCTTCGCGCAGAGCTTCCATCGCTTCGGACTGGCGGTCGATAGCTTCGGCGAGATCATCGCCACGCAGGGCTTGCTCGGCCTCGTCCATGGCGCGCCCGGCCCGATCCAACGCCTCGCGCGCGGCGTCACCTTCGGGCGTGCCGGCACCGGGCAATCCCTGTTGCTGGCGGCTCAGTTCATTTCTCAGCGCTTGCTGCCGATCCGCAAGTGAGCCTTGACCCTGCTGGCCTTCGCCAGCCTGATCCGAGCCTTCGCCCTGACCGCCCTGACCTTCGTGGCTTTGCCCCCGACCTTGCCCGCCGTTGCGGCCTTCGTTCCCTTGGCTTTCACCTGATTGCGCGCCTGGGTTGAACTGTTCCTGCAAATCACGAAAGGCCTGATCGCTAAGGCCCTGCTGTTCGCGCAGGGTTTCGGCGAGACCTTCCATGGCCTGCTGGCCTTCGGATTGCTGCCCTTGGCCCTGACCCTGAGTTACACGCATGTTCTCCATCATCTGCTGGAATTCTTCCAACGCCTGCTGGGCTTCGGCCATGCGGCCTTGTTCCATCAGTTCCTGAATGCGGTCCATCATGCGCTGCAGGTCATCCTGCGTCATTTGCAAAGATTCACCATTCTGGCCGGGCTGACGCTCGCCGTCTTCGCCATCTTGCTGTGCAAGGCGTTGTAGTTGCTGAAGGTAATCTTGCGTCGCCTCGCGCAACTCCTGCATCAGTTCGGCTATTTCTTCATCGCTGGCCCCGTTCTTCATCGCTTCGGTCAGACGTTCCTGCGCGCGGCGCATCCGTTCCAATGCATCCGCCAGCGTCCCGTCCTCGATCAGCACGGCAAGGTCCCACAGGGCCTGCGCAATCTCTTCCTGTTGTTTGGGCTTCAACCCGTATCGGTGAAACGTTTCCAATCGCCGCAGCACAACCCGCAGGCGCAGATAGGCTGTGTCAGAGCGAAACAAATCCTCAGGGCGGTGCGACACAGCCCTCAGGACCTGCGAGACACGAGGTGCATTTGATCGCGACCAAAGCAGATCGCGCCTCTGTTCAATCACGGCTGCCGCCAGCGGATCAAAGAAGCGCCGTGCTGGCAATGCTGTCGCATAGGGATCCGAAGACGTTTGCTGATCCGCTGCATCCGTCGCCATCAAGGTTATTCTGACCGGCAGATGCGCCCACGGATGCTGCGAGAAATCCTCGATCAGGTCTTCGGTAAAGTCCGCCCTGTCACCGGTGATCGGCATAGGTAACTCGATTTCGATCACCTCGCGCGGCTCTGGCTCGGCCGCCAGTCCGTACCGACGGTCAATCGCCGCCAGATCCAGCTCGATCCGGGCCAGACCCGAGACCACTCCGTAATCGTCGCTGGCGGAAAATGGCAGCTTCATCTGCCCGCCCGCTTCAGACTCTGCGGTACCGGAAACTTCGATCTTCGGAGCCACGTCATCAATGACCTGCACCGACCACTCCCGCCCCGCCGGTCCATCGATGCGAAACTGACCCGAGCGTTCGGCGACAAACTCCTGTTCCGGGTCTGTTGCCGCCTCGGTTCCGCTAGCAGAACTGCTCTCGGACAGACTGTGTGCGCCAACTTCACCATAAAGTCGCAAGGTGATGCGACTGCCCTTGGGAACAGAAAGCGCGCCCGTCTGATCAGCAAGATATAAGGTCGGTAAACCTGTGTATCTGGGGGGTTCCACCCATCCTTCCCAAGTTGGGCCCTGTCCAGCGACGGCTGTGCCCGGGGCCATGTCCGCCACTGAACCTACGCGCCACAATGAACCAAAGATCAGCGCCACAACAAATGCCAGCAGAGCGGCATACCGCAGCGCATACGGGTCGCGCGACGCAAGCCGAAGATCAGGTTTCACGGCCTCAGCAGTGGCCGCACGCTGTGCCATGCGTTCCTTGTGCGCCTGCCACAAAGCAACCGAGTCCCCATCATTGGCACCGATTGCCTGCTCATCCAGCAAAGCCTGAATCGGCCGACCAGGCAGAGCCTCATCCAGCCGCGCCAGCGCATCAGCGCGGGATGGCAGTTTGAATTTCGTGACACCCCGGACGGATGCCACACCAAAAGAAATCAACGACAGCGCACCAGCACCCCAGACGATTTCAACGGGCAGATGATCCTGCAACCCCAGAATCAGAGCGGCGAGCAAAGCCAGAACAATCGAGAACGCAGGCCAGAACGCGCGCAGCACCTGTTCAGCCACCATGCCGAGATGGGTTAGCCACAGGGACAGGCGCGGAATGGGCAGGTTCGTTCTGTTGGTCAAGACGGGCCTCCGAGGTGGGCCCGCGCGGTTATCGCGTCAAAGCCACGATGGTATGGTATCGCGGTTTATGATTTCGTCAAAGCTTGGCCGTTCACGAATGACTGCAAATTGATCACCATTCACCAGAACTTCGGGGATCAACGGGCGGGTATTGTATTCGCTGGACATCACCGCACCGTACGCACCCGCGCTGCGAAATGCGACAAGATCACCCGATCTCAACGGCGGCATATTGCGCTGCTTGGCAAAGGTATCCCCGGATTCGCAGACCGGACCGACAATGTCATAAGGGCGCTGTTCCACACCGGCGACAGGCTCCTGCACTGCAACGATATCGTGGTAAGCTTCGTACATTGCGGGGCGGATCAGGTCGTTCATCGCCCCATCAAGGATCAAAAAGTCGCGACCTTCGCCTGATTTCACATAGATGACCTTGCTGACCATAATCCCGGCGTTGCCCGCGATCAGGCGGCCCGGCTCAATTTCGATCTCACAGCCCAGATGGCCCAATGTTCTCTTGACCAGCGCACCATATTCAATCGGCAAGGGGGGTGCGTTGTTCGACCGGGTGTAAGGAATGCCCAGACCGCCACCCAGATCGAGACGCCGAATGTTGTGACCTTCAGAGCGGAGACGCTCGGTCAGCTCGGCTACCTTTGTGTAGGCCAGCTCATACGGTTCAAGTTCGGTTAGTTGCGAGCCAATATGAACGTCGATACCGATCACCTCCAACCCCGGAAGGCTGGCGGCGTGGGCGTAAACTTCCGAGGCACGGGCAATCGGAATGCCAAACTTGTTCTCGGACTTGCCCGTGGCAATCTTGGCGTGCGTCCTGGCATCAACATCCGGGTTTACCCTGACGGTGATCGGCGCGATCACGCCAAGCTCAAGCGCGATGGCGTTGATCACTTCCATCTCGGGCTCGGATTCGACATTGAACTGGCGAATGCCACCGCTCAGCGCCATGCGTATCTCGTCCGCTGTTTTCCCAACGCCTGAGAACACGATCTTGTCACCGGGAACACCAGCCGCCTTCGCCCGCAGATATTCTCCGCCCGAGACCACGTCCATCCCCGCACCCGCTTGCGCCAGTGTCTTCAGGATCGCCTGATTGCTGGCCGCTTTCATCGCGTAGCAGACCAGATGATCGGTGCCGTCCAACGCGTCATCGAACAGTTTGAAATGCCGCAGTAATGTAGCCGTGGAATAGACGTAGAACGGTGTTCCGACCGCGGCTGCGATTTCGGAGACTGGGACGTACTCGGCGAAAAGCGCGCCGTCGCGGTACAAAAAGTGATCCATGCCTGCGCGCTTAGACCATAAGAGGACTTCGGATCAATGGATTCCGAACCCCTCGCCCTTGTTTAATTTTGTGTTGAAACACCAACGCGGCCGTAGCCCGAGATTGAAATGCCGGTGCCCGATTGTTTTGGTTCAGCTGCAGGTTCCGGGCGTCGCGCTGACGAAGGCTCACAAGCTGCCAAAACCGCAAGTGCAGAAACCAGTCCCAGTATTCTCATTTCAGTACCATTTCTTTGCGTGACAGGTGATTGATACGTGGACCCAACATGAGGTGTCGGGACCAAGGGCGCAACATTCAAAAGGATCAGAATCCAAGATAAATGCCCAGCGGTCCGCGGCTTAGGCCGACACCCCCACCAACATACGCGCCGCTTGATCCAACCCCGATTGTGGCACTGACCGTGGGCTGAGGGGCAATTGGTTGCTCAGGCTCGCCATCAGCCCCGCACCCGGCCAGCACCAGGCCGGAAACCGAAATCAGGATCGCACGTAGCGCAGTTGTCATACCATTGCCTTCCATCGTTCGATCTGGGCCCGCACCTGATCGGGGGCGGTACCGCCGTAGGACTGGCGCGAGTTTACCGAATTGTCGACGCCAAGGACAGAGTAGACGTCATCCGAGATTTCACCATGAACCGATTGCATATCGTCCAGTGTCAGGTCGGGCAGGTCACACCCCTTGCCCTCGGCCATGGCCACCAGCGATCCGGTGACGTGATGCGCATCCCGGAACGGCAGGCCCAGCACCCGCACCAGCCAGTCGGCCAGATCCGTCGCGGTTGAAAACCCCGACCCGGCGGCGGCAGCAAGGCTGTCGCGATTGGCGGTCATGTCCTTGACCATACCTTCCATCGCCGCCAGAGCCAGCATCCAGTTGTCGGCGGCATCAAAGACCTGTTCCTTGTCTTCCTGCATGTCCTTTGAATAGGCCAGCGGCAGGCCCTTCATCACCATCATCAACGCGGTATTGGCCCCATAGATGCGCCCAACCTTGGCGCGGATCAGTTCCGCCGCATCCGGGTTCTTTTTCTGCGGCATGATCGACGAGCCGGTGGAAAACCGGTCGGAAAGGGACACGAAACGGAACTGGGCCGAAGACCAGATCACCAGTTCTTCGGCAAAACGCGACAGGTGCACGGCGCAGATCGACGCGGTCGACAGGAATTCCAATGCAAAGTCGCGGTCGCTGACAGCATCCAGCGAGTTGGCGGCGGGGCGGTCAAAGCCCAGCGCCTGTGCCGTCATGTGTCGGTCGATGGGGAACGAGGTTCCGGCCAGCGCCGCAGCACCCAGCGGGGATTCGTTCATGCGCGCGCGCGCATCGCGGACGCGGGACAGGTCGCGGCCAAACATCTCGACATAGGCCATCATATGATGGCCCCAAGTTACGGGTTGCGCCGTTTGCAGATGGGTAAAGCCCGGCATGACCCAATCGGCGCCTGCTTCGGCCTGCGCCAAAAGCGCGCGGATCAGGGCCAGAATACCGGACTCCGCCGCATCAAACTGATCCCGGACCCACAGTTTGAAATCCGTCGCCACCTGATCGTTACGCGAACGCCCTGTGTGCAAACGGCCTGCCGGCTCGCCAATGATCTCTTTCAGCCGCGCCTCGACATTCATGTGAATGTCTTCCAACGCTGTTGAGAACTGAAACGTGCCGCTCTGGATTTCTGACAAAACGGTGAGCAGCCCTTCCCGAATGGCCTGCGCATCACTATCACTTATGACGCCTGTGGCAGCCAACATGGCCGCATGGGCGCGCGAGCCTGCGATGTCCTGGGCTGCCATCCGCTGATCGAACCCGATCGAGGCGTTGATCGCCTCCATGATCGCGTCTGGACCGGCGGCAAAGCGGCCGCCCCACATCTGGTTCGAGGATTGATCGGTCATGTAAGAAAACCCGGAGTTGATATGCGCCTATTTCGTTTGATCCCCCTTTATATGGCCCTTGCGCTGGGTGCAAACGCCGCTTTTGCGACCGATGCCGAAACGCTGGCTCCTCTGCGGGAAGACAGCCTGAAACGTCTTATCCTGCACAAAGAACCCAAACCCGCAAAAGAGATCGAGTTTCAGCTGGAAGATGACGGCGGTGTTGGAACGTTGGCTGATTACGAGGGCAAGTATGTGCTGCTGAACTTCTGGGCCACCTGGTGCGCCCCCTGCCGCAAAGAGATGCCGCAGATCGCCGAATTGCAGGACGAGTTCGGGGGTGACAAGTTCCAGGTTCTGACTCTTGCCACAGGCCGCAACTCGCCAGCTGGGATCAAGAAGTTCTTTGAAGAAAATGGCATATCCAACCTGCCGCGTCATCAGGACCTCAGCTCGGCCGCTGCGCGCGAATTTGGCGTAATTGCTTTGCCCATCACGGTCATTCTGAATCCCGAAGGTCAGGAAATCGCGCGTTTGATCGGCGACGCCGAATGGAATTCGGACAGCGCCAAGGCGATTATCTCGACGCTTGTTGGCGCAGAAAGCTGATGAAATAGCCTTAGAAACAGTGAAGTATCATATCCTCTAGGCATTCAACCCGGAGGATATTTTGGTGAAACCAATTGCAGGAATTGCGGCGATGGCGGGTGTTTTCTGGATGGCCGCCGATGCTGCTACTGCTAAGGACGTACGCAAGAAGGGCAAGGGAGATCCGGAAACCTACACGATCTCCGACCAGTATTCCCGCTTGTCGAATGGTTCCGGTCAAAGCCTTGGTTTTGGAACACAACTGACGCGACGCCACCTTTGACAGTTTCCATCCTCCTTTGCACTCTGCGCTCAGGAGGATGGAATGCCGCTGGAAATTCTATTGGTGTTGGTCGTTGGTGGCATAGCCGGGATTACGCTGTTGCTGCATCTGACGGGCAAGTCGCGGTTGCACGTGCTGACGCCGGACACGGCGCCACGCCAATGGATGCGGCATTTTCCCGATGACACGGTGATCGACGTGACAATCGCCCATGACGGCCACGCGGCGCTGGTGCGAACCCAGAACGGGGCCGGACTGATCTGGTCCTTCGGGGCCGATACAGTAGCGCGGCATCTTCAGGATTTCGACTGGTTCGAGACCGCCAATGGCATCGAAGTTCGGTTTCACGACTTCAGCACACCGCGCGCGACCCTTCACCTTGACCAGACAGAGCGCCAGCACTGGCAACACATGATGAGGCCCGCATGACAGACCAGGTAAGTTTTCCCGATGCGGTGCAATGGGCCGTTCCTTTTTTTATCGCTGCCATACTGGCAGAATTCCTGTGGATCGCAGTCAAGGGCAAAGGCGGGCGGTATGAAACGCGCGACGCTGTGACCTCGCTGATCATGGGGGCCGGGAACATCGCGTCGGGCTTTTTGCTGGGCTTTATTGCCTATGCGTTTTTCATGTGGCTGTGGCAGATCACTCCTTTGGACCTTGGCACGTCAATTCCCGTTATCATTCTGTGCTTTGTTCTGGATGATCTTCGCTATTACTGGGTACACCGTTTTGGGCATCGTATTCGCTGGGTCTGGGCCAGCCATGTCAACCACCACAGTTCACAGCACTACAATCTGACCACAGCTCTGCGGCAGACTTGGACCTATACCTTTACGTTCATGATGGTCGTTCGCGCGCCGCTGATCCTGCTGGGTTTCCATCCGGCCATGGTTCTGTTCGTCGGCGGATTGAACCTGATCTATCAGTTCTGGATTCACACCGAGGCCATCGGCAAAATGCCCCGATGGTTCGAAGCGGTCATGAATACCCCCAGCCATCATCGCGCGCATCACGGCAGGAACGCGCGGTACCTGGATTGTAATTACGCCGGAGTTTTCATCATCTGGGACAAGCTGTTTGGGACATTTGTGCCTGAACTGGAAAACGACCGTGTCGACTACGGGCTGGTTCACAATATCGGCACCTTCAACCCGTTGCGCGTTGCGTTTCACGAATGGGTCGGCATTTGGCACGATGCCACGCAGCCATGCCTGACACTGCGGCAACGTCTGGCCTATTGTTTTGCACCTCCCGGGTACAGCCACGACGGCAGTCGCGACAACTCGGAACAGATAAAAGCCAAGCACTTGGCTCGCCACCCCGAGGACCGGGGAACGCCCGGTTTTGAGCAGGTCGACAAGATCCTGCCCAAAGGACAGGCAGAACAGGCCTGATACAGCCGTCAGGCCCCGCTAGACTTGAACTCCGGTCTTTGCACGCCATATCGGTGATTGAATGTGGCGCATAGATGAGCGAGGGGCGGCATGAAACGTTTGGCAACCATTTCAACCTTCGTGGGGTTGTTTGGCCTGTTGCTGGCCATGCTTGCCGCGCTCGGCAGCTTTGTTGGCACTTTGATCGCACTGGGTTTTGTCCTGATGTTTCTGGGTGCGACAGGAGCCCTTCTTGGAGCCGCGGCATCGCTGGCCCGTGCCGGGCATTCCGCGCGCTAAAACCGCAATAAGCAACTTCTTCTGACGCTTTAACCGCAGATTCATCTGTTTGCCCCGAAACTGTGTCAAAACACCTGTTCCGGACACACGGGAATCTGCGCCTATGGGAAACAAAAAGCTCACCAATCTTCCCGAAGGGTTGGACACCCCTTTGAATGCAGCAGTGTCAACACGGGACCGTTCGGTGGTTCAGATGGCAACCGATGCTGTGAAGCACAAGCAATGTCGGTTGGCCTTTCAGCCGGTTGTTCAGGCGCACCCGCCGCATGACATCGCGTTTTACGAAGGCTTCATTCGTGTATTGGATGAAACAGGGCGCGTTATCCCCGCGCGCGAGTTCATGCCACAGGTTGAAAACACTCCGATCGGACGTGATCTCGACTGCGTCGCGTTGGAACTTGGTCTGCGCACGTTGGTGAAGAACCCCCAGATCCGCCTGTCGATCAACATGTCCGCCCGCTCAATCGGTTATTCCAACTGGTCCGGTATACTGGACCGGTTTCTGAAACGGGATCCGCAGCTGGGCGAACGGTTGATCCTAGAAATCTCCGAAAGTTCTGCCATGCAGGTGCCGGAATTGGTGGTCGACTTCATGGACCGCCTACAGGATCGCGGCATCGCCTTTGCGCTGGACGACTTTGGTGCCAGCAATTTCAGTTTCCGCCACTTTCGCGAGTTTCTGTTCGACGCCGCCAAGATCGACGGTCAGTTTATCAGGGGCATCAGCGACAGCCCCGACAACCAGGCTTTGGTGCGGGCCCTGATTGCCGTAGCGCGTGAGTTTGAAATTCTGGTCACTGCCGAATCGGTCGAAACTCAGAAGGATGCGGCATTTTTGCTTGAATTTGGCGTGGATTGCATGCAGGGCTTTTTGTTTGGCGCGCCCAGTGTTTCGCCCCCGTGGAAACAGGAAAAAAGTTCAAAAACAGCAAGTTGACCCGTGGGTGATCGACATTTTTCCGCCATTTCCCAAGCTGAGACAAGCTGCCCGTTGCTGCAAGTGCAGCATTACGCTATTGCAGAAGTACTTGAGCGGGGGATAACGGGGCGCTCTTGTTTCGAGAGGGAAACTCTCGGCCTGCGCCGTCAGACATTCCGCCAGACAATGACGGTAAAGGACTGATCATATGACCAACGTAGTAATCGCATCCGCCGCACGAACAGGTGTTGGCAGCTTTAGTGGTTCGTTTGCGAACACCCCCGCACATGATCTGGGCGCGGCCGTCCTGGAAGCAGTTGTTGAGCGCGCCGGGATTGAAAAAGGCGAAGTCAGCGAAACCATCTTGGGTCAGGTGCTGACTGCGGCTCAGGGGCAGAACCCGGCTCGGCAGGCGCATATCAACGCTGGTTTGCCGCAAGAAAGTGCCGCCTGGGGCATCAACCAGGTTTGCGGCTCAGGCCTGCGTGCGGTCGCATTGGGCGCTCAGCACATCCAACTCGGCGATGCCGACATCGTCGCCGCTGGTGGCCAAGAGAACATGACCCTGTCGCCCCACGCAGCTGCCCTGCGCGCCGGTCACAAGATGGGCGATATGAAGTATATCGACACCATGATCCGCGATGGTCTGTGGGATGCCTTCAACGGTTATCACATGGGTCAGACGGCGGAAAATGTTGCCGAGAAATGGCAGATCAGCCGCGACATGCAGGATGAATTCGCTGTTGCTTCGCAGAACAAGGCCGAGGCGGCGCAAAAAGCTGGCAAATTTGTCGACGAAATCGTGCCCTTCACCATCAAGACCCGCAAGGGCGACATCGTGATGGACAAGGACGAATACATCCGCCACGGCGCTACAATGGAAGCCATGGCAAAGCTGCGCCCCGCCTTCACCAAGGACGGATCGGTCACAGCTGCAAACGCTTCGGGCCTGAACGACGGCGCGGCCGCAACCCTGCTGATGTCGGCGCAAAACGCAGAAAAGCGCGGAATCGAACCTTTGGCGCGCATCGCGTCCTACGCAACTGCTGGACTGGACCCGTCGATCATGGGCGTTGGCCCGATCTACGCTTCGCGCAAGGCATTGGAAAAAGCGGGTTGGTCCGTCGACGATCTGGACCTGGTTGAAGCCAACGAAGCCTTTGCTGCGCAAGCCTGCGCAGTGAACAAGGACATGGGCTGGGACCCGTCGATTGTGAACGTGAACGGTGGCGCAATTGCCATCGGCCACCCGATCGGTGCATCAGGTTGCCGCGTTCTGAACACGCTGCTGTTCGAAATGAAGCGCCGCGATGCAAAGAAAGGTCTGGCCACTCTGTGCATCGGCGGCGGCATGGGTGTCGCCCTGTGTGTGGAGCGCGACTAAGTGCGCCAATAACGAAATAGATAAGGGCGTCCACGGGACGCCCTTTTTTGTTACACTGGGGTCGTACCCCTTAGATGCGACGATATTGCCATCCGAAATAAACACCTTAACGACGAAACAATATTGCGCACAAGCATCTCTCAAAGTAACAGCATTACCAAGGCGACTAAAATTGGAGGAGTCCTAAATGGCACGTACAGCACTCGTTACCGGCGGTTCCCGCGGCATTGGCGCAGCAATTTCCAAGGCGCTCAAAGCCGAAGGATACAACGTTGCGGCCACCTATGCGGGGAATGACGAAGCCGCCGCGAAATTCACCGAAGAAACCGGCATTAAGACCTACAAGTGGAACGTCGCCGATTATGACGAATCCAAAGCAGGTATCGAAAAGGTTGAGGCCGAGGTTGGCCCCATCGATATCGTTGTCGCCAACGCAGGCATCACCCGTGATGCACCTTTCCACAAAATGACACCCGATCAGTGGAAAGACGTGATCGACACCAACCTGACCGGTGTATTCAACACTGTGCACCCTGTCTGGCCCGGCATGCGCGAGCGCAAATTTGGCCGTGTCATCGTCATCAGCTCGATCAACGGCCAGAAGGGTCAGTTCGCTCAGGTGAATTATGCTGCGACCAAGGCAGGCGATCTGGGCATCGTGAAATCTCTGGCGCAGGAAGGCGCGCGGGCAGGCATCACGGCCAACGCGATCTGCCCCGGTTATATCGCAACCGAGATGGTGATGGCGGTGCCCGAAAAGGTGCGCGAATCGATCATTGGCCAGATCCCCGCCGGTCGTCTGGGCGAGCCCGAAGAGATTGCACGCTGTGTGACCTTCCTGGCCTCGGACGAATCTCAGTTCATCAACGGCTCGACCATCTCGGCCAACGGTGCGCAATTCTTCGTCTGATCCAGACTTGTGAACAAAAAAACGGGCCGGTCACTTTGGACCGGCCCTTTCTGATCCCGTAAGAACGCGCGCGCTGCGATCAGCGGGAACCGAATATCCATCCCCAAAACTGCCAAATCACCCTGCTGCGCTCTTGGTGGGCACGCAGGATCGCCATCTGAGCGGCGGGATTTGTCGTCATCTCGATCATGGCAGTCTCCTTTTTCAAATCAGTTTTATTTGACCTGATGCGAACATGGCGGCTAAAAACAAACACGACAAACGAGCTTTCTTGGGACTTCAGTTAAGTTTTTCTTCACTATGAGTGACTATCTGCCCCCACTTACCGCGCTTCGGGCTTTTGATGCCGCGGCCAGGCACATGTCTTTTTCGAAGGCGGCGGAAGAGCTGCATGTGACGCCAGCAGCCCTGTCCTTTCAAATCAAGTCGCTTGAAGAACACCTTGGACGTCCGCTGTTTCGCCGTCTGAACCGCGCCGTAGAGCTGACCGAGGCGGGCCGTGCCCTTGCTCCTGGTGCGGCAGAAGGGTTTGCCACCTTGCAAACCGCGTGGCGCGCCGTGCGCAGGAAGGAGAATGACACCGGACTGACCGTCACCGCAGGTCCGGCACTGACTGCAAAGTGGCTGGCGCCTCGCCTTTACGAGTTTGCCCGTGCGCATCCCGAGATCGACCTGAAATTCTCGGCCACGTTACGCAACATGGATCTGGAGCGAGATGATGTGGATGTTGCCATCCGGTTCGGGAATTCCGCCGACGAGGGCCTGTATTCCGTACCTGTCAGAAAGGAGTGGCTGACCCCGGTTATGACCCCGGAGCTGGCTGAACAATTCACCACGCCAGACAGCCTGCGTGACGCACCGTTGATCCACGACGATTCGATCAACTTTCTGACCCCACCCTGCGACTGGCCTGCCTGGTTCCGCGCTGTGGGTATCGATTTCACCCCCACTCATGGGGCGCATTTTTCCAACGCAGATCACGCGATTGACGCCGCTGTCGCCGGTGTTGGTGTCGCCCTTGGACGGCGCGCCATGATCCTCAAGGACTTGACCGAGGGTCGGCTGGTTGCCCCCTTCAAGGTCGCGCTGGAAACACAGGGCCGGTTCCGGTTCCTGTGCCTTCCGGGGGCCGAGAAACGTCCTCAGATCGCAGCCTTTCGGGATTGGTTCCTGACCGAGATTGAAAAGACCGCGCATATTTCGGATGAGTTCGACATTATTCCGATCGAAGAGGTTTCCGGATCATGACCAAAACGCGCGCAACAGCCATCGGCTTTGGGGCCGTACTATTATGGGCTTTGCTGGCACTTTTGACCGTCGGCTCTGCACCCACACCACCTTTGCTGTTGAACACGATTTGCTTTTCGATTGGTGGGGCGCTTGGGTTGATCTGGACAGCAGCAACCGGTGGGTTTAGCGGGTTGAAACAAGTCCCCTGGACGACCTACCTGTTCGGTTCATTGGGTCTGTTCGGGTACCACGCATTGTATTTTTCGGCCCTGCGTATGGCCCCTGCGGCCGAGGCCGGACTTATTGCCTATCTCTGGCCCCTTCTTATCGTTCTGTTTTCCGGCCTGCTGCCGGGCGAACGGCTTCGCGCTGGTCATCTGGTTGGGGCATGCCTTGGCTTTGCTGGGGCTGCTTTGATCATCACCGGAGGCGGAAGCGCCGGTTTTCAGGCGCAACATCTACCCGGGTATGCATTGGCCTTGCTTTGCGCCCTGACATGGTCAGGCTATTCGGTTCTGTCGCGCAAATTGGGGGGTACACCGACCAGTTCGGTTGCGGTCTTTTGTCTGATGGCTGCGTTGGCTTCGGGTCTGCTGCATCTGGCTATAGAAGACGCCGTGCTGCCTAACACGACACTGGGGTGGGTTTCTGTACTGGCGCTTGGCCTCGGGCCCGTTGGACTGGCCTTTTATATCTGGGATATCGGGGTAAAGCAGGGCGATATTCAAATGCTCGGAACCTCATCTTACGCGGCCCCGTTATTGTCGACACTTGCTTTGGTGATGGCCGGGATCGCTGCCCCATCCTGGGGGCTGGCGATCGCGGCCTTTCTGATTACCGGTGGGGCCTTGATCGCGGCCCGATCCAGTTTGAAATCTTAAGCAGACAGTCGCTCGATCTCTTCCTTCAGCTTGAGCTTCTGTTTCTTCAGCTGGGCGATGTGGAGATCATCGATGCCTGGCGAGCGTTGGGCTTGTTCTACTTCTAGACCGAGAGATTCGTGCTTTTTCTTCAGTTCCGTCAGATGTGCGCTCACGCTCATTGCGATCCTCCTTTTATACGTGTCTGAATGTCACGTAAGAAGTTGATCACATCGTTTCCACCCTGTCACGCTGCAGACGCACAGAATCTAAAACAAATCCGACAAAATCGGCTGGACATTGCCGGTCGCCGTCAGAACCCGGGCAGGGCAGCGGCCTTCCGGAGCACGGCCGAAACTGCATCCGTATAGCTTTCGCCGTCTTCTTCGTGACGTTCACCCGCGTGCACAATCAAAGGTGGGTGGAGGCGAAATGCCGCACGCCCTCCTTTGCGGGCGCGCAGAATGATCAGCTCAGCCTCTCGCCCTGTCCGTGGGCTTAGTGGCAACAACTCCACCGATCCCAGCACCCCCTGGCACGCTGCCAGCATGTCGGGCAGCCGATCGGCTTTCTGGATCATGTGCAGGTACCCTTTTGGCGCAAGGCGTTTTGCAGCCACTGCAATCCAGTCGGCCAACTGGGTGTCTTCGCTCAGGGCCACACTTCGTCCCGCATCCTTTGCAGGGCTATGCGCCCCTGCCCGATAATAGGGCGGATTCGCAATGACGTGATCGAACTGGCGCTGCCGAAACGCCTCGGGCAAAGCGGTCAGGTCTGCTTGGACAACTTCCAGCTCTATCCCGTTGATTTCCGCATTTCTGCAGGCCAATTCCGCATAGGCGGGCTGTAGCTCGATACCTGTCAGGTGCAGACCGGGCAGTCGTGACGACAAGCAAAGAATGGCAGCCCCTGCACCGCACCCCAGTTCCAACACGGACTGACCTGCCCTGGCCGGAACGGATGCGGCAAGCAATACCGGGTCGACCCCGGCACGATAACCCGACCGAGGTTGCAGCAACCGGACCCTGCCCCCCAGGAAATCATTGCAGCTGAGTTCACTATCGGAAAACCGGGTCATCGGCCCAGCGGAATTTCATTGTCGCGCATCACACGTTCGGCACGGGTCAGGTCTTCGGCGCGAACCATCAGTCGGCGGGGAAAGATCCCGATCCCACCTTCGAGGATGCTCATATTTACGTCCATCTGAAAGCAGTCTATATCCTCGCCTTCAAGGAGAGCGGATGCAAAGGCCAGGATCGTCGGATCGGTACTGCGCAATAGTTCTTTCATGGGGATGGATGTAAGGGCAAGGCGGGGCGAAAGTCGAGCCTTGTATCAGGAGTATGATGACCGTCGGCATGATCTCAAAACCGCATGAGCGCCTCGCTGAAATACTGGCGGGTGAAATGGAGGCTGTGAACACGTTGATCCGCACCCGGATGGCGTCGGACCATGCCCCACGTATCCCCGAAGTGACCCAGCATCTGGTCGAGGCGGGCGGAAAGCGCCTGCGCCCGATGCTGACATTGGCAGCCGCGCGGCTGTTTGGCTATTCGGGCGAGCACCATGTACGCCTTGCTGCCACGGTCGAGTTCATCCACACCGCCACCCTTCTGCACGACGACGTTGTGGATGAGAGCGCCCAACGGCGCGGACGCCCAACTGCAAATCTACTTTGGGACAACAAATCCAGTGTGCTGGTCGGTGATTACCTGTTTTCCCGCAGCTTCCAATTGATGGTCGAAACGGGTTCGCTGCGAGTTCTGGATATCTTGGCCAATGCCTCAGCAACCATCGCCGAAGGCGAGGTACTGCAAATGACCGCAGCAACCGACCTGCGTACAGATGAAAGCGTTTACCTACAGGTCGTGCGCGGCAAAACAGCGGCCTTGTTTTCAGCTGCGACCGAGGTGGGTGGCGTGATCGCCGGCGCATCGGAAGAACAGGTCAAAGCTTTGTTCGATTATGGTGACGCATTGGGGATCGCGTTCCAGATTGCAGACGACCTGCTGGATTATCAGGGTGACAGCAAGACAACCGGCAAAAATGTGGGCGATGACTTTCGTGAACGGAAACTGACCCTGCCTGTCATCAAGGCCGTGGCGCAGTCCACGCCCGAAGAACGCGCTTTCTGGGAGCGTACGATCGAAAAAGGCCGCCAACAGGATGGCGATCTGGATCATGCGCTGGGTCTGATGGACAAATACACAACGCTGGAAAAAACCCGGCAGGACGCTTTGGGTTGGGCGAATAAGGCAAAGGCATCTCTGGATTTTCTGCCTGATCATGAGATTCGCAGCCTGCTGCGCGAACTGGCCGATTACGTGGTCTCGCGCCTCAGTTAAGCTTCGTCGCGCGGCACCACCAGTCAGGATGCGCCGCACCGATCTCATAGGCCGCGAAATGCGCGTCTTTCATTGTGGGGTATAGGGCAAAACAGGTCGAGCCGGATCCCGACATGCGCGTCACAAGGGCACGATTGGTCATGTTCAACTCGTCCAGAACCTGCTCGATCTCACGTGCAACACCCATGGCAGGTACCTGTAAGTCATTGCGTTGATCACGCAACCACAGAGCACAGGCTTCAGCGTCTTCAAAATCAGGGACCAGCTCAGGCATCGGCGGATTGTCTCGGGACGCCAGCGCGTTGAAAACGGTACCTGTCGGCACCGGCACATTCGGGTTGACCAAAAGCGCGGGCAGGTGCGGAAGGTTCACCGCCGCCAAACGATCGCCAATGCCTTGCATTCTGATCGCCCGGTTTTCGAGACAAACGGGCACATCTGCCCCCAGTGACAACGGCAGGTCAGGCCGGACGTCACATCCCTGACCTGCCAATGCCCAAAGCGTGGCGGCCGCATCCGATGACCCGCCCCCTATACCTGCCCCGTGGGGCAGAGACTTGATCAGCTCGACATGCCCGGTCCAGCCGACGCCTTCGGCCGCTTTCCAGACCAGGTTACGGCTGTCCGTGGGCACGCCTTCGGCAAACTCCCCACTCACGTCGATAGTCAGCTCGGGACCGGGCGAGAATGTCAACTGATCGCCCAGATCTGCAAAAACCACTAACGAATCCAACAGGTGATAACCGTCCTTACGACGTCCGGTCACATGCAGGGTCAGGTTGATTTTGGCGGGCGCAAACGCCTTAATTTCCATTTGCGACTTTCAAGGGTTCCGCGCCTTCTTCGGCCAGAACGGCACTTAGTCCGACCTCGATCTTGCGTCGAATGCGATCCGGGTCAGCCTCACCATCCGTGTCTTCGGGATCAACAAAGGACAGCGCCCGTTTCCATTGGAACTCGGCCTCGCGTGCACGCCCAACAGCCCAATAGACATCCCCCAGATGATCATTGACGACAGGATCAACGGGCATCAGCTCGACCGCGCGCTCCATATGCTCGACCGCTTCTTCGTAACGACCCAGACGGAACAGAACCCAACCCAGACTATCCACGATGTAGCCGCTATCCGGGCGGGCTTCGACCGCACGCTGGATCATGTCCAGCGCTTCATCCAGCTTTTCTTTCCGTTCTACCAAAGAATAGCCCAGATAGTTCAGCACCTGCGGCTGATCCGGATTCAACTCCAGCGCCCGACGGAAATCGGTTTCAGCCTGATCCCACTGCTTCAGCCGCTCGTGGCTTATGCCGCGCGCGTAGTGCAGGAACCAATTCCCGCCTGCCTGACTGTCCGTCAGAGCAATCGCAGTGTCATAAGAGGCAACCGCAGCTGCATAGTTTTCCTGACGACGCTGAAGATCTGCCAGAGAAACATGCACGCTGGGCAAATCAGGATTTTGCAACGCCAGATTTTGAAGAACTTCAATGGCTGCATCGGTTTTTCCGGATTTGTCCAGGATTTCGGCCCGCCCAAGTTCTGCGGCATGGTGGTCATTGCTGCTTGCCGGGACCATGCGATAGGCGGCAACGGCCAGATCATACTGTTGCAGCTTGTCCAGCAATTCCGCGCTCAGCAGAATGGCGTCCACGTGGTCTGGGCGCAGAAAGCTCGCCAGTCGTGAATAAAGCAGGACGTAGTCAGCCGAAGCCTCGCTGTTCAATGCGGCACCAACGGTAAAGAATATTTCCGCCATTCCATCCAGCGCAGAGCCCGCGTGGGTGAACGGAAGCGTCTCGCCCGCGGTCAATTTATCAGTGTAGGCTTCAATGGTCGGATCGCTACCGGAAACAAACACATCGTCCAGAAACTGTATGGCGTCTTCGTTGCGATCCAGCTGTGACAGCACCTCTGTACGGGCCAGCGCGGCCCGGCGCGAGAACCGCGCAACCGCGCCGTTGTTATCCGCAAATATCACCTCGGCACCTTCGAAATCGCCGATAGAGGCCAGTGCCATGGCTTTGTGATACAGCGCAAACTCCCTGAGGCCTTCCTGCGTGGCCACGGCATCGAACTGCTCCATGGCCTTTGTCATTTCACCTTGCCCCAGGTGGGCCCATGCAATCATCAGCCCATCAACCAAAGGACCGATCCCCTGCGTTTCAGGGTCACGCGCCAAAAGTTCGTCAAACTTGCCGTCTGCAATCAAATTGGCCGAAATCGCCATACGCGCGGCCTGACTGGGAAGGTTGGCTTCCTCGATCTGCTTTGCAACAGGCAAAGCACGGGCAATTTCCCCCAGCGCAAGGCGGGCGACGACAACGCTTTCCAAGAGCAGCGCGTTTTCCGGATCAAATCTGAGAGCCTGGGCGTAGTATCTTTCCGCCGCAGAATAGTCGCTTTCGTAGATCGCCTGACGCCCGGCCAGATATGAACCGGCACCCGAATCCGAAAAGGCCGGCACAGCGACCGACGACATGAGCAGCACGGACAATGCCGTGCGACGAACCAGGGAAACCACCGAAATCCTGCCTTACTATCGTTGACTGACGGTTAAGCTAGGGCTTCGGTCGGCAAGAGGCAATGGCAGAGCCTTCACGACCCTGCCATTGCCGGTTTTTTGCTTACATGTTCGGATAGTTTGGTCCGTCGCCACCCTGCGGCGTGGTCCAGGTGATATTCTGGCTTGGATCCTTGATGTCGCAGGTTTTGCAGTGAACGCAGTTCTGGAAGTTGATGACGAATCGCGGCCCGTTGTCATCCTCGACCATTTCGTAAACGCCTGCCGGGCAATAGCGCTGCGCCGGTTCGTCGAACTTTGGCAGGTTGACCTTGACCGGGATTTCCGGGTCCGCCAGGCGCAGGTGGCAGGGCTGGCTTTCCTCGTGATTGGTTGCCGCAAAGGACACGTTGGTCAGCCGGTCAAAGGACAGCGTCCCATCGGGCTTGGGATAGTCGATCGGCTTGTGCTTGCTGGCTTCCTCGGTCGACTGGGCATCGTTCTTGCCATGCCCTAGCGTACCAAAGAGCGAAAAGCCCAATGTGTTGGTCCACATGTCCAAACCACCCAGCACCAGCGAGGGGATCATGCCCCACTTGGACCACATCGGCTTGACGTTGCGCACCTTCTTCAGGTCCTTGCCAATCTCGCCATTGCGAACATCGGCCTCGTAAGCGGTCAGCTCATCGCCCGAACGGTCAGCCTTGATCGCGTCATAGGCGGCCTCGGCGGCAGCCTTGCCCGACAGCATCGCATTGTGGTTGCCCTTGATGCGCGGCACGTTGACCATGCCCGCGGAACAGCCCAGCAACGCCACGCCCGGCGCCACCAGCTTGGGCATCGACTGAAGACCGCCTTCGGTGATCGCACGGGCACCGTACGCCACGCGCTTGCCGCCTTTCAGCAGCTCGGCCACCATCGGGTGATGCTTGAAACGCTGGAATTCCATATAGGGGTACAGGTGCGGGTTCTTGTAGTTCAGGTGAACCACAAAGCCGACATAGACCTGATTGTTTTCAAGGTGATAGATGAACGACCCGCCACCTGCGTTGCCGCCCAGAGGCCAGCCCATTGTGTGCGTGACCGTACCTTCTTTGTGCTTGGCTGGGTCAATCTCCCAGATCTCTTTCATGCCGACGCCGTATTTCTGCGGCTCTTTGCCGGCAGACAAGTCGTATTTGGCAATGACTTCCTTGGACAGTGAGCCGCGCACACCTTCCGACAGGAAGACGTATTTGCCGTGCAGTTCCATGCCAGGCTCTGTATTGGGGCCATAAGAGCCGTCCGTTTCCAGACCAAAGACACCGGCCACTACGCCTTTGACTTCGCCATTGTCACCGTAAACCAGCTCGGAACAGGCCATGCCGGGGAAGATTTCCACACCCAGCTCCTCGGCCTGCTCGGCCATCCAGCGGCAAACATTACCCATAGAGACGATGTAGTTGCCATGGTTGTTCATCAGCGGCGGCATCGGGAAGTTGGGAATGCGGATCTTGCCTGCCTCGCCCAGCATGTAGAAATTGTCTTCATGCACCGGCACGTTCAGCGGAGCACCCTTTGCCTTCCAATCCGGGATCAAAGCATCCAGTCCGCAGGGATCAAGAACTGCGCCAGACAGGATATGCGCACCTACTTCCGAGCCCTTTTCCAGAACGACGACGTTCAGGTCCGCATCCAGCTGTTTCAGGCGAATGGCAGCCGACAGGCCTGCAGGACCTGCGCCTACGATCACCACGTCATATTCCATTGCTTCGCGTTCAATCTCGGCCATCGCGGGCTCCCTAGCTTACTTTCCGAATTGGCGCTGTCACTGCAGGATCTGCGCAATTTTGTTTCACGGCTGATTACATGGTCAGAAAGACTTTGGTCAATCGAAACACGGCGTAACAAGGGCGCTATTCGACACATCAGTCCTCTGGTGCATCACCCATCAGGTATCTGGGACCGCTACCATGGGATTTTGCCCTGTCATCGGGGTTATAAAGCTTGCATTTCGGCAAACTGAGGCACCCACACCCGATGCAGCCGTCCAGATTGTCGCGCAATCGCATCAGGGTATCGATTCGCTGGTCCAGATGAGTGCGCAACCGCACGCTTATAGCTTTCCAATCCTGTGGTGTCGGTGTTCGCTTTCCCGGCAAGCCCGACAAGACCTCGCGAATTTCAGGCAAGGTCAGGCCGAACTGCTGCGCGATCATGACAAAGCTCAGCCGCCGGATATCTGCCCGCTGGTAACGTCGCTGCCCACCCGCATTGCGCCAGGGCGCGATCAAACCCTGTGCTTCGTAATACCGGATCGCTGAAACGGCCAACCCCGTACGTCGGGCCAATGCCCCGATTGCCAACCCTTCTGAAACAGCCATGTCGCCCTCGAAGAAATACCTTGACCTAAAGTTAGGTTTAGAAATTACGGTGAGTCGAAACAAGCCAAAAAAGGAGATCCCATGATGGCAACGCTTGAACATACCAATTTCACTGTCAGCGACCCACAGGCCTCGGCCGCCTGGATGCAGCAGGTCTTTGGCTGGAAAACACGCTGGGAAGGACCCGCAATATCAGGCGGATACACGGTGCATGTCGGATCGGCCCACACCTATCTTGCGCTTTACAAACCCGATGCGCCGAAACCATTGGTCGAAAGCAGCTACGATATCGTCGGCGGGCTGAACCATGTTGGTGTTCTGGTCGAAGATATCGACGCAACCGAGGCCAAGGTGCGCAAGGCGGGGTTCGAACCCCATAATCATGCCGATTACGAACCGGGGCGTCGGTTCTATTTCAGGGATGACAACGGCATCGAGTTTGAAGTGGTACAATATGATTGAGATGCTGTGGCTCTGCACGTCTTCGAGGCGATGGTGCAAGGGCGGGCAACCGGACCATCGCCATAGGCCACACCCGAAACAATCCCGGCGGCGCAATGTTGCAAATTGATCGCGGCAGCTGCTGACACCCCTTGCAATTCACGTGGTATTTGGGTCAGGTAATCGTCAACCTAGGACTCGCCCCGACGCTTCTGTGCGGCGGGGCGAGTCAGTTTATGCGTGGACGTAGAGAGTATGGAAAAGATCCCAATGACGCCTGCGGGCAATGCCGCACTCGCAGCTGAGTTGAAGAACCTCAAATCCGTCGAACGCCCTGCGATTATCGAAGCCATCGCATCGGCGCGTGAACTTGGCGACCTGAAAGAAAACGCGGAATACCATTCAGCCCGCGAAAAGCAGGGCTTTATCGAAGGTCGCATTAAAGAACTGGAAGGTATCCTGTCGCTGGCGGATGTAATTGATCCTGCAAAACTGTCCGGCGCGATCAAGTTTGGCGCAAAGGTTACTTTGGTCGACGAGGATACCGACGAAGAAAAGACGTGGCAGATCGTCGGCGAATATGAAGCCAATATCGAAGCTGGCCTTTTGAACATCAAATCCCCCATCGCCCGTGCCCTGATTGGCAAGGACGAAGGAGACAGTGTCGAGGTGCGCACCCCTGGCGGCGTGCGCTCTTATGAAATTCTGAGCATCAAGTACGCCTGACCGGAGCGCATGTAATGTCGGGGCACAAACCTGACCCGGAAGCTGAAAGACCGACTTCGCTGGGCATCTATGACCGCCCAAAGACACTGTCTGTCACCGAGATTGAGATTGCCGCGCTGGTGCTCAGCCTGATTTGGCTGGTGGTGTCAGTTGTTTTTCTGGTGTTGCCGGATAAGGGGCAAAGCGGCGGTTTTGTTGTCACCTTTCTGGCCGTTTTCATGCCTGTGGCGATGATCTGGGTCGCAGCCACTGCCATGCGGGCCAGCCGCGTGATGCGCGAGGAAAGCGCGCGGCTGCAAACTGCGATTGATGCGATCCGTCAGGCTTATGTGGCGCAGCAGCAGCGCGCATCCAGCACCTACGAACCGGCGGTGGCCAAGAAACTGGATGAGATCGCAGCCGCAACGCGGAAAACCGAAAATGCGTTGGCAACATTTTCGACCAAGCGCACAACGCCACCTTACGTCCCGGCAAAACCACTTGTAGCGGGTGCTCAGACCTCGCTTGAACTGGGCACACCTGCGGAAGAGATCGCGCCACCACTGAGCACCGAAATCTTTATCCGCGCCTTGAACTTCCCGGAAACTCAGAATGACACCGAAGGGTTTAATGCCCTGCGCGTGGCGCTGAAAGACCGCAAGACGGCGCAGATCGTGCAAGCCTCGCAGGATGTTCTTACACTGCTCAGCCAGGAAGGCATCTACATGGACGACCTGCGCCCTGACATGGCCCGGCCCGAAATCTGGCGTCAGTTCGCGCAGGGCGCGCGGGGTCGCGCTGTCGCCTCGCTGGGGGGTGTACGCGACAGGTCCTCGCTGGCGCTGACAGCTGCGCGGATGAAACAGGATCCCATTTTCCGGGACGCCGCCCACCATTTTCTTCGCCGCTTCGACAAGATGATGGCCGAGTTCGAGCCTACCGCAAGCGATGCAGAACTGAGCGCGTTGGGTGAGACCCGCACCGCGCGGGCGTTCATGTTGCTGGGGCGCGTAGCCGGGACGTTTGATTAATCAGGCAAAACGATCCAAGACATCTTGGTCGCGCTGCTGAAACCAAACACGTAACTTAAAGGCCCGGTTTTTTCTTCCCCCACAGGCCAAAATCCTTCGCGCTCATATAAAGCGCGGGCGCGGGGGTTTGTGTCGATAACGTCAAGCTGAACCACTGACATGTTTTGTTTCCGCGCTTCACACTTAACGGCATCCAGCAAGGCAGTACCAACTCCTTTGCCACGCGAGCCCGCTGCCACAAGTATGCCATCCATCTGAAACACGCCGGGTTTCAGTTCGCGCTCCAAAATGCTGAGGATGAGGGCGCGCCAAATGGCCCCAAGCCAGCCATAGACCTTTGCTAGGTCTGACATTCTGCCTCCGGCCAATGCACCATCGAGTGTCTTGAAACCTGCAAGCCCCAAAACCCGGTCTTCCTTGTCCCGTGCAACCAGCGCGAAATCCGGATTCAACGAAGTTTCGAAGAAAGCCAGCCCCTTTTCATCCGGACCCATGACTTTGTTCAGTTTCGCCGAGAATGCCTGCCAGAACAGGGTCGCCACCAGCTGGCGTTCCGCATCAGAAAAACCGCGTGAGACCGTGATTTTCACAACCCAAAACTGCCATACGGGATAAACCGAACCATATCACCGGGTTGGATATGCCGGGCACCATCTTCTATTTCGACCAGCCCTTCGGCCCAGCTGAGCCCGCTGATCCGGCCCGATCCTTCTGACTTGAAGACTTCAACCCGGCCTTCCCGTATGCGCGCGCGCAGGTATTCGCGGCGGCCCGGTTTCTTGCGCTTTTCAAAGGCAGCGGGCACTTCGAACCCTTGCGGCTCGATCCAGCCTTCGCCCGACATCAGGCCCAACGCCGGTCGCGCAAAGATCAAGGTGCAGACCAAAGCGGCAACGGGATTGCCGGGCAGTCCAAAGACCGGGGTTCCAGACCACAACCCCAAAGCCAGAGGGCGACCGGGTTTCAAGGCGATCCGCCAGTGTTGCATCGCCCCCGCCTGGCGCAGCAAGGCAGATACGTGGTCTTCGTCACCAGCAGATGCGCCACCACTCGTCAGTATCACATCTGCCTGTTCCGCAGCCTGGTCCAGCCGTTCCCGCAGGGCGTCCCGATCATCTGACACACGCCCCATATCCACAGGCACAAACCCCAGCCTTTCGACCAGAGACAAAAGCATCGGGCGGTTGGCGTCGAATATCTGACCCGGTCCGGCGCACTCTCCGGCGTCGACCAGTTCATCACCGGTCGATACCACGGCGACACGCAGCGGTTTGCGCACCTTCACCTCGGCAATGCCCAAAGCGGTGAGCAGCGCAAGATCAGCCGGTGTCAATCGGCGCCCTGTAGGCAAGGCCAGATCGCCCGCGGCCACATCCTCGCCCGCTTGCCTGGTATTTGCCCCCTGTTTCAGCGGACCATGGAATGCGATATGCCCGTCTTTTACTGTGACATCCTCTTCCAGAATAACCGTATCCACTCCGTCAGGCAGCGCGGCACCCGTCAGAACGCGCACTGCCTGACCCTCGGGAACATCACCGTCGAACGGGATACCGGCTGCTGCACGCCCATCGACCAGCGGCAGGACCTGTGGCCCATCTGAAACCGGGCCAGCGAACCCGAACCCATCCACGGCTGTATTCGGCTGCGGCGGGTTGGAATGTTGGGCTATCACATCCTCTGCCAGAATGCGCCCACTCGCCTTGTTCAGCGCGACCACCTCGACCGAGGTAATCGGATGCAACCTGTCGCGCAAACAGGCCAAGGCGTCATCAACCGGCGTCCACTCCACACCCGCTGGCAGCGCAAAACAGTCGTTGCGCAACGGTGGCGGGGCTATGTTCGGCTTGTTCTGAGTCACACCCAATATCCAGCCTTCCTCTGCCGCTGAAACATCTAATTGCGCATTCAACTCCTGCTCTGTCAAACGCGACAGAGTCAAGGCGACCTGTTCGACCTGCCAGGCATCCTTGATCCGCCCGTCCGGTGGCGCACCCAAGGTGAGCGACGGCCAGATTTCCACAAAGGCAACGGGTCTATCCAACGGCTCGAACGGCCAGACCGCGACTTGTCCGGCAAAGCGATGGCGGAGCCTGCTTAGGACTGGAAGCCCCATCATCACCTGCCCACCGACCGCGCCTGCACCCGCCATCTGCCAGCAGGTGAAACTGCCTTTTGCCAAGGCTTCAACCGCACGACGGTCGGAAAACGGATTGGAATAGCCCGTTTTGGTTCTCGGCAAACCATCAATGTCACGCCCGAGGCCATTCATCCAAAATGGGCCTCTTCCTCCGAATTTTCGATTGATCCGGCCTGCCAAGTCGAAACGATTGTTCGTTTTCGAACCGTCCTCGACATGCTGTTCGAACCAGTCCCACAAGGTCAAGGGGTCATCCGTACCGGTCATCGCGCGGGCAAAACCCTTCGGGTATCCAAAAGGGAAATCAAACCCCAGAAACAGGCGACGACCTGCCTTCAGTTCGGTGCGGATCAGGGCATCCAGCCACGCCTCGGCAAGCGCCCGGTTGCGCAGGTATTCGGGTTCCTGTGCCTGCCCTTCACGCACAATACAGGCCCAGATCGCGTCTTTGCGCGGTGTTGGCCCGGTGTCATTTCCACCAGACCAGTCCACCATGGCAAAGGTCTGGAACGGGGTCACAAACCGACCTCATCCAATATGAAGTCCGCGATCCGGACTGTGTCGTTCAGGTCGAAAACCGGACGATCCAGTTCCAGCGCCGTGTCGCTGGCAACAGCACGAATAGTTTCGTTTTCAATCGCAATCAGAGGATTTCCCGCCTCGGCGCGAAACGCCTCGATCTTTGGGTGGCCTTCCCGCTTGAAGCCTTCAACCAGCACCAGATCAACCGGTGAAAGCCGCGCCAGCAGTTCGCCCAATGGCGGCTCGGGTGCGCCGCGCAGCTCCTGCATCAAGGCGACGCGCTGCCCCGACGCAAGCAACACCTCGCTGGCGCCAGCAACGCGGTGACGATGACTGTCCGTGCCCGGCTGATCCACATCGACGCCGTGATGCGCGTGCTTGACGGTTGAGACGGCAAAGCCCCGCCCCGTGATCTCGGCCACCAGCCGTTCCATCAGCCCTGTTTTGCCTGCGTTTTTCCAGCCAGTGACGCCGTAGACTCTCATACCTGCTCCAACAATGTCCGGGCGCGGTCCAGATCGTCAGGCGTATTGACGTTGAAGAACGGATCAAACGGGTCAGCCTGAAACAAAGCCTCGCGCCCGTCATGTTTATCAGTCCACAGCACGACCTTGCGCAACCCGTCCGTCAGAGCCGCCCGCAGATCATCGCGCAACGCCACAGGCCAGAGCCCAAAGGTCGGGTGCCGGTTGACCCGCCTGCCCCCACCGGATTTCAGCGCCTCGTCGCCCGTTCGCGGAGTAGTGGCCAAGACCAGAGGATGCACCTGCCCCGCTGCCGCCTCTTGCAGGCGCGCCACCAGATCACGTGGGAAGAACGGTGTATCTGCGGCAGCCGTTACGATGCTGTCGGCCCCCTGGTCTGCCGCCCAATCGAGCCCCGCCAGAACACCGGCCAAAGGGCCAGCGAAGCCTTCGATCGAGTCAGGCAGAACGGGTAGCGTCAGATCGCTGAAACGCTCGGGGTCGCCATTTGCGTTCAGGGCCAAACCATCGACTTGCGGAGACAGCCGGTCAACGACATGGGACAGCAAGCTCTGCCCACCAATCTGCAATAGACCTTTGTCACCGCCGCCCATCCGGGTGGCCTGCCCGCCTGCGAGGATGACGCCGAGGGGTTTCCTGTTTTCATCACTCATTGGCTACTCTTCCGCCGGTGTTTCCTGTCTTCGGCCACAACCGTCGACGGGTCCACATCACGAACCAACCGTTCCTCACCAGAAAGACAAACAAAGCGCTGTCCTCGCATCCGACCGATCAGCGTAAGGCCTACCTCACGCGCGATCTCAACACCCCAGGCGGTGAATCCGGAACGGGACGCCAATACGGGAATGCCCATCATCGCCGTTTTGATCACCATCTCGGATGTCAGGCGACCGGTGGTATAAAGGATTTTGTCCGCTGCCGTCGCCCCCTCGGACAGCATCCAGCCTGCGATCTTGTCGACAGCGTTATGGCGACCCACGTCTTCCATATAAACCAGCGGGCGGTTTTCCCGGCACAAGACAGTCCCATGAATTGCCCCGGCCTCAAGATAAAGCGACGGGGTGCGGTTGATCTTGGCCGCCAGTTCGTAAAGCCACGAGGTACGGACCTGCACTTGCGGCAGCTGAACGCCCTCAAGGCCCTCCATCATGTCCCCGAATACTGTGCCCACAGCGCAACCACTGGTGCGCGTCTTTTTCTTCAGCTTGTCCTCGTACGAAGTCGCGCGTGCGGTGCGGACAACTACGGTTTCAAGATCATCATCGTAATCGACACGGGTAATCTCATCACCAGCCAGCAGCATGCCCTGATTTCGCAGAAAACCCAGCGCCAGATATTCGGGATAGTCGCCAATGGTCATCGCCGTCACAATTTCCTGCGCGTTGAGGAAGATCGTCAGTGGGCGCTCTTCAACCACTGAAATCTGACTGACCTCGCCATTCTGGTCCACCCCCTCGACCGCACGGGTCAGGCGGGCCGCGCCCGGATCAGGAGCGATTACATAGTCTGACACGTCGGTTTCGGTGACCAATTGCAACCCCTTCACAAGACCGATACTGCTGCTGGCGTCACCATAGGATTTAGCCATGGCCTCTGCCACATCCAAGTCATACTTCTGGAAAGGTTTTCGCGACGGCACGCCGTTTGTCTTCGTGGCTGTGCCTTTTGGTCTGTTGTTCGGTGTCTTCTCGACAGAAGCAGGGTTGAATATCGTGCAGACCATTGCCTTTTCCATCACCGTCTTTGCAGGCGCGGCGCAGTTCACAGCTCTGCAACTTCTGCAGGATGAAACGCCGACAATCATCGTTTTGATCTCGGCCCTGGCAGTGAACCTGCGGGTCGCGATGTATTCCGCGTCGCTGACGCCGTATCTGGGTGCCGCGCCCTTGTGGCAGAGAGCATGTGCGGCTTACCTGATCGTGGATCAGTCTTACGCCTGTTCAATCGCGCAGTTCGAAAAAGAGCCTGATCTGACGATCCCCCAGCGAATGGCCTATTTCCTTGGTTCGGTCACTCCGATCACACCGCTGTGGGTTTTGGGAACCTGTCTGGGTGCCGTGCTGGGCGCTCAAATACCGGAAAGCTGGGCGCTGGACTTTGCCCTGCCGATCACCTTTCTGGCGATGATCGGGCCAATGATGCGTACGCTGGCCCATGTCATCGCCGCCCTGGTCGCCATTGTCGTTGCCCTGCTGACCGTGAGTGTGCCGTTCAATCTGGGCCTACTGATCGCAGGCGCGGCAGGGATGATGGCCGGTGCGCAGGCAGAATTGATGCTAAAGCGGAACGCGCCATGAACCAGATCGACCAGACAACAATATGGATCATCATCGTGGGTCTTGCGGTGGGCAGCTATGCTTTGCGCTTTACCTTCATCGGTCTCGTCGGTGATCGCCCGATGCCGCCCTGGTTGTTACGTCACCTTCGATATACAGCCGTGGCCATCCTGCCCGCATTGATCGCGCCGCTGGTGGTTTGGCCTGCAGCCACCGAAGGACAACCGGATATACCCCGTATGTCGGCCGCAGCGGTTGCATTGTCTGTGGGCATTCTAACCAAAAACGTGCTGGCGGCCATTTTTACCGGGGCGGCAACACTTTACACATTGCTGTATCTAGTTGGATGAAGCCGCGTCCAACTGGTTCAGGCGCGCATTGTTGAACGCCAGTCCCTTTTGCAGGTCCGCGTCGTCGTTTTCACGGTATTCCGCCGTTTGAACACCTTGCAATGCCCCAAACTGATCGGACAGTTTGACCGGATAGAATGTGGTCGTGATCTGTTCGAACCCCGGAACCTGCTGCAACAGCTGCGAGGTAGAGTTTGCACAGAATGCACCAGCCACCGGGCCCATCTGCTTGGCCAGTTGCAATGCAATTTCGGCCTGCTGCGGAGTGACCTCGATCGTCTGGATGCGCGCATAATGTGTTTCGCGGGCGTGGCTGCTGCGATATGCACGTTCGACATTCGGGGTAATACCGTACAGCACATCGTTCCTGATCGGTACAACATCCGCCCGGAACGATCCTGCCGGGTCGAAAATAACCCGCTCACTGCCGCTGATCATCAGCGACGTGTGCGCGCCCGAACCGGTCCGGGTGCTGATCATCGTGTACAAGGTCAGGGTCGATGGCCCCAGATCGCGATAGGAGCGGGACCTAATTTCAGTCTGATCCGCTTGCGGGCGCTGTGATGCAGCGCAACCAGTCAACGTTGCGGCCAAAAGACACGCAGTCAATATCCTGAGCAAAGCCGCCCCCGAATTGCTTACGAGGCGAAAACTGCCAGGAACAGGCACAACAAGGCGATTGCAACCACACACCAGGTGGTGGCTTTGATGAAACCGTTAAAAGTTTTGGTTTGAACGTCGATGTTCATTTCGCCGTGTTTGTGTTCAGCCATGAGTCTCAGAATCCCAATTCGCGTGTTTGACTTGTTGGATAATGGAAAACAAAACGCCTGTCACCACGTCATTCGCGCGCAGGGCGCGCTTACTTGAGGACCGAGCATCCGGGATACCCAAACCCCCACCGCCAAGGCAGGCCGCTGCACGGCCCGCCACCGAATCGAACCGCCCCATACATGGCATCCGCAGTAATCGCATGAATGGAGCGGATCTGATCAGGTTCCATATCATAGCGATCGGCATATTCGTCAGCATACAGATCTCCATGCGCCGCAACACAGGCATGCAGGGCATCATCCGCCGCTAAACGCGCGTCATAGCTTTCCTCGGCCGAATCCGTTCCGCCAGCGTTGTGATATGCCCGGTCGTGGATCACACAACAGTTTTCCCATGGCGGATGTTCTTCAAAAAGCTCGCCAACCTGTGGGAATTGCTTTGCCACCCAGCGCCAGCTTGCGGACAACCCACCCGAACACCCATCTGTTTCGAATGGTTGCAGCTCGGCTCCGTCGCTCTGATCCATCAAGGCGTGATGGGCAGGCATTTCGAACCGGCGCATCAAGTCCTGTGCCAAGGCAATATGCGGAATGATAAGTAACAGCAGCGACAGATTAAGGGCTTTCATCGCGCATCGCCTTGGTGTCGACCTGTAACCCGAATGTCGTGGCCAGCCACAACATCAGCCGCTCTGCCGGTCCCATTTCAGCGCGCACGCGCAGAACCTCATTGGCCATGGCCGGGCGATCGGTGATCAGGCCATCAACGCCCATAGACGCCATTTTAGACATTTGCAGCGGATCGTTCACTGTCCAGACATAGATATCCTTACCGGCATCGTGAACCTTTCGGATCAGGCCCGGCGTCGCAATCCCTGCATTGACCGCGACAAACTCGCCCTCCAACCCTGACAGATCACCAACGGCTGTGGCCGCCAATACACCCGAACGCCAGTCCGGGCGCAGTTTCTTCATCTTTTGGACGGCCGGGTATTTCAACGACATGGTGGCGACGTCGTCCTGCATCTCCAGTTCTTCCACCAGATTGATCACCCGGTTTTCCAGATCGATGTCATGGCCATAGTATTTCAGTTCGATAAGAACCCTGGACTTGCCTTTGGCCGCCTCCAGCACATCACGCAGAGTTGGCGTGCGTTCCGAGGCGTATTCCGGGTCAAACCAGCTGCCGATGTCGATATCGGCCACATCCGCCATCGTTGCATCCCAGACCTTAAGGTTAACACCCGCCAACTTCATGAAATCACTGTCATGGGCCACGATGATCACATCATCCGCAGATTCCTGGACGTCGATTTCGACCCAATCCGCTCCGTCCTCGATGGCTTTCAGAACCGAGGCCATCGTGTTTTCCGGCCGCAAGGCCGCTGCACCCCGGTGGCCAATGACCTCGGCATGATCCGGGGCCTGCACATGTTCTAGCAGACTTTGACCTGACCAAAGGCCAATACCCAACGCGGCAAGGGATGCGCCCACTGTCACAAATACAGGCGCCCGAATTTTCCGGGGCTCTGGGTGTGCGATCTTTTTTCCGTCTGTATCGAAAAAACCGTCCAGCAAGACGGCCAGCGCGCCCAGCGCCGTTGCTGCCAAAACCAGCCCCGCCAATGACCACAGTCCAGCGACGATAAAACTGAAGGTCAGGGCCAGCTTGAGATTGCTGCCGTCCTGCACGGGTACGAGAGTAAACAAAAGGCTGGCCACTGCGGCAATCAAAGCGGCGATGACAAGGCGCATCCCCAGCCAAAGGACAAGCTCGATCTTCAGCCGCCCGCGCCTGCCTTCCATTTTCTGCGCACTTTGCGCAAACGCTGTTCGGGGCGCAGTTCCTTCGAAAAGGACCAGATGCAGGGCTAGCGCCCAGGCGGACAGGCGGCGGATCAAAAGCCACGCCAGTATAAGAACAACCATTCCGATCAGAAGAACCGCCACCTTGAAGGCGGGGGGGCGGAAGGTCAGGTAATAGTTGATGTCATATTCAGTCAGCGTCCACCACGCGATCAGGCCGGCAACGGCCACGAACGGCAGGGCAAGCAACAGGACGCGCAGGATGAAACGCACGGCAAATCCGAACAACGCCGGGAAACGGGAAAGGATCAATGCGAGCGCCGCACTGCCAGCGCGCCAGGGATCTTGTTCGCCCATACGCAGCGACCCGGCCATAACCGAGAACACAAAGACCTCGGCCAGTAGAAACAAGCTCAAAACTACAACTGACGAGATAAATCCGACCGGAGACAGCAGGAACATGGCAATGTCCTGATCGGTCAAGGCCGTCTGGTCAGACAGGGAAACTGCCAGATTGACCGCCAGCGCCACCCCTGGCGCGATCAGCGCCACAAGCAGCAATCGCACAGCGAAATAGATTGGCACAAAAACCCGACGCCGGGCCCAGGCCCCCGCGTAGGCATGTGTTACGGCATGGAAATATCTGCTCACGCGGTCGCCTCCGAACTGATACAGTCATTCAAAGGCGCGCAAACGTGAAATGCAAGTCAGCTGTCTTTCAGGTCCGCAGCCAGGCGGAACCCGATGCGGTTGGCAGGCTTGTCCTCAACCGATTTAGGAAGCGCACGCAACATCACGTTCAACTGGCTGACATGTTGCACCAGTTGCGTGCGGGCTCCGGTCCCGTCTGACCCGTAAAAGGTTATCATGTCAGGGTCGAAATAACCCATCCCCTCGATCCGCATCACGCCCGCGTCGCCACCGGTGAACCCCATGGCGACCTCATGATCACCGTCCAGCGTCTGTTCGAAATTCTGGATATACAGGATTAACCGCTCGTAGGCCCATTGTGCAGGGCTTTTGCTGGCCACCGGTTTCTTCAACGTCTCGGGCAGTTTTTTGCTTCCGGATTCGGCTTTTGGATCGGCGTGCACCTCGTAACACCTTGGCAACGCTGCAGCCTCTGCGGCCTCGGCCGAGGTTTCAATCTGGTCCTGCATTCGTCTACCCTTTGCGCTGATATAACCATGCCCCATCCGCGCGTTGCGTCCGGGTTACTGCACCAATGTGGTAGAGGTGATTTACATGTGCAACCGCCTCAACCAGCGCAAGGCCATACTCACCCTCGCGAATTGTGCGTTTGAACAGCGGCATAAAGCAGTCAGCGGCAGATTTGGGCTGATCCAGATGAACCAGCAGCCGTTCCAGCGCGCTATGGTGGTTGTCAATCAACTGCTTCATACGCAAGGGCAGACCGGTGAAGGGCAATTTGTGCCCGCCTAAAACCAGATGATCGGGGCGGGCGAGCGCCTGAAGTCTCTCGCAGGACTCCATCCATCCTGACACAGGATCGGCCATGGGTTCGGTCGCATAGACACCCAGATTGGGGCTGATCGAGCTTAGGATCTGATCGCCGCTGAGCACCAGATTGTCATCGCGGCTCCAGAAGGTGGCGTGTTCCGGTGCATGGCCATTGCCCAAATGAACGTCCCAGTCGCGTCCACCCATACGGATCACGTCACCCTGCTTGATCCCGGTAAAACCCAGCGGCATGGGATAGACCGTGTCGGCAAAATTAAAGGGCCGGTCCGCCATCCGTTTGTTCAAAACTTCGGATGCCATGCCCGCGCTGCGATAAAAATCCAGCGTTTCTTGCGGCCAGGTTTCCTGCACATCCAGCGTCAGCATCCGCGCAAACAGCCACGAGGTGCGGCTTGTCACCAGCTCGGCGCCGTGTTCCGTCTGAAACCATCCGGCATTGCCAACATGATCGGGATGATGGTGAGTCACCACCACCCGTCTGATCGGCTTGCCTTTAAGTGGCCCGGCCATCAACGCTTCCCAGATGCGCCGCGTCTTGTTCGAGGACAGCCCTGTATCGATCACGGTCCAGCTGTCGCCATCGTCCAGCGCATAGATATTTACATGATCCAGCGCCATAGGCAGGGGCAGGCGCATCCAGAGAACACCTTGGGCAATCTCGGTGGCTTCGCCCTGCACGGGCGGTTCAGCCCACGGATATCTGATCCCCAAGACGTGATCCCCATCCATCAGGCTGCGAACTCGTCCGTGCTCAGCGCGAAAAGGTCATCCGCCCCGTTCTGCGCCCGCGCCAAGAGGCCCATATGTTCGGGCAACAGGGCGTTGATATAATATTGCGCCAGTTTCGCCCGCGGCCCATCCGGATCGGCAAGGGCTGCGGTCAGGTGATAGTGCCCACCCAACACCCGGGCAAAAGCCTGCAGATAAGCAACTGCGCCTGCAAAGCGGTTATTCAAATCGTCCTGTGCCACCAGCCATTCTGTCGCCTCGCGCAGCGTTTCGGTGGCTTCCCAGACCGGCCCCGCCAGATCAGGCAGAGTTGCACGGGCGCGTTCGGCCTGATCTTCGATCTCATCCAGCAGGTTCGAAGCAGCCTCGCCCCCGTCCATCATCTTCCGCGCCACAAGGTCCATCGCCTGAATGCCGTTGGTGCCCTCGTAGATCGCGGTGACACGCGCATCGCGATAGAACTGTGCCGCTCCAGTTTCCTCAATATATCCCATGCCACCATGCACCTGGACCCCGGTTTCAGCCACACGCATCCCAGTCTGAGTACCAAACGCCTTGCTGATCGGCGTCAACAGCGCAGCCCGCGCTGCCCAATCGGCGTCACCAGTGGCCTCTGCCATATCGATTGCAACCGCATTGGCCAACAGGATCGCGCGCGCGGCATAAACATCAGCACGCATATCCAAAAGCATACGGCGCACATCCGCATGGTCGATAATCGTCCCGGACGGTGTTTTGCCTTGTTTCCGTTCCAGCGCATAGGCCAACGCGTGCTGATAAGCACCTTCGGCCACGCCCACGCCCTGTCCGCCCACACCCAGACGCGCATTGTTCATCATGGTAAACATGGCCGCCATACCGCCATGTTCGGCGCCCACCAGCCAGCCTTTGGCTTTGTCATATTGCATCACGCAGGTGGGCGACCCGTGCAAACCCATCTTGTGTTCCAGCGAAACCACTTTCAGATCGTTGGCCGCGCCCGGATCACCATTTTCATCAGGCAGGAATTTGGGGACAAGGAATAACGAGATCCCTTTGGTGCCGGGCACCCCATCGGGAAGGCGGGCCAGTACCAGATGGCAGACATTCTCGGTGAAATCGGTATCGCCCCACGAGATGAAGATCTTTTGACCGGTGATCGAATATGTCCCGTCACCGTTCGGCTCAGCCTTCGCAGACAACGCGCCGACATCCGACCCGGCCTGAGCTTCGGTCAGGTTCATGGTGCCCGACCATTCCCCCGTCATCATCTTAGGCAGATACAGCGCTTTCAATTCGTCGCTGGCGTGATGGTCCAACGCCTCGATCTGGCCCTGAGACATAAGCGGCGCAAGTTGCAGCGACAGGCAAGCGGCACTCATCATCTCGTTGACCGCCGTGGTGATGGTCATAGGCAACCCCATCCCCCCGTATTCAGGATTACCACTGATCCCGATCCAGCCACCTTCAGCAATAGCCTTCCAGCCATCTGCATATCCCGGAGAAGTTCGCAGCACGCCATTTTCAAGTCGTGCGGGTTCCAGATCACCGGGGCGCTGCAAAGGGGCCATCACCTCTTCGCACATTTTTCCAGCTTCGGTCAGGATCGCATTGACCACATCCCCGCTGGCATCAGCAAATTTATCCGTCGCAGCGACCTGGTCGAACCCGACCACATGGTCCAGCAGGAACTGGTAATCTGAAATTGGGGTGCGGTAGGGCATGATCACTCTCGAAGGCTAACAATTCAGAACATATCGGCAGGCTTGGAATTGTGGGCAAGCGCCGGTAAGCGTATGAGCTTGGATCAATTACCTACTGTCCCCTATGTTTCAAGCAACCAAAACGCGGCGTCACCAGATATGATCTCAACCGGCACTCAGGAATTGACGGCGGATTCCGGCGGTATCGCGCGGGCTGCAGATATGTTGCGGCAGGGCCTTCTGGTCGCTTTCCCGACCGAGACGGTCTACGGTCTGGGCGGCGATGCGCGCAACGGGCAGGCGGTGGCGTCGATCTACGAGGCCAAGGGGCGGCCCAGTTTCAATCCGCTGATCGTACATGTCGCATCGGTCGCCGCGGCGCAACGGTATGTGCTATGGTCAGATCAGGCCGAGCATCTGGCGCAGGCTTTTTGGCCCGGTCCGCTTACCTTGGTTTTGCCCTTGCGCGAAGGGCACGGTATTTCATCGCTGGTGACGGCAGGTTTGGATACGCTGGCCGTGCGGGTTCCGGCACATCCGACAGCGCGCGCGCTGCTGGCCGAATTTGATGGCCCGGTTGCGGCGCCATCGGCAAACCCGTCGGGTCAGATCAGTCCGACAAAGGCAAGTCATGTCTGGTCGGGTCTTGGCGGCAAGATCGCGGCAATTCTGGATGACGGGCCGTGCGGTGTCGGGCTTGAATCTACCATCATCGGTCTGGCTGGGGAACCTGCGCTATTGCGTCCAGGTGGCATCGCGCTGGAGCAGATCGAAGAGACGCTGAAAGCGCGTCTGCATCTGCATCAATCCGGTGATCTTCTGACCGCCCCCGGCCAGTTGCAATCACATTATGCGCCGGACGCTCCGGTCCGTTTGAATGCCGAAACCCGTCAGGGTGACGAGGTGTTGCTGGGATTTGGACAGGTTGAGTGCGACCTGAACTTGTCCACCACTGGCAACCTGACCGAAGCGGCGGCAAATCTGTTTGCGTTTCTGCATCAGCTGAACGAAACCGGGCGACCGATTGCCGTTTCTCCGATACCAGGCACGGGATTGGGGGCGGCAATCAATGACCGGCTGCGGCGCGCGGCAGCACCCCGTGATAGCTGATCAGGCGCGCCCCGCGCTGGCAGAAAGGGTCAGCGGGTCCACGCCCAAAGTAGCCAACGCTGCCTCCCATTTCGCATCATCGGGCACATCGAAAACAAGTTTTGACGTTGCCTCGGTGGTCAACCAGCCGTTCATGGCAATTTCATCCTCAAGCTGACCGGGACCCCAGCCGGAATAACCCAGCGCCAGCATCGAGTTCAGCGGCCCGCTGCCTGACGCCAAATCCTCGAGCACATCAAGTGTCGCCGTCATGCTGAAGTCCTCAGAAATCTGCATTGAATGCAGGTTGGCCTCATAATCGGCGCTGTGAAGAACAAAGCCGCGCGACATCTCGACCGGCCCACCGAAATGCACAAGGCGCTCGCCGACAATCGGAATACGGCAGGCGATGTTTAGCTGACCCAGTAAGGTCTTAATCCGCAGGTCCGAGGGCTTGTTCACAATCAAACCCATCGCACCATCGTCGCCGTGGCTGCACACATACACAACCGAATGGTCGAATCGCGGATCCCCCATACCGGGCATCGCAATCAACAGTTTTCCGGTCAGGTCCATGGGCCGCCATCTCTCTCTCAGAACACCTCAACAATGGCCTCGCAGCATATCCATTGGCAAGAGAACAACAGGTTTTTTGGCGGATTTCATCCCAGTGAACAGAACGTGACTTGGAATCCGGGCCAACACCGCGCATTTAAGAAGGATGAAGATGTCGATGAAACACACTGCCGTCGCCGCACTCGCTTGCCTTAAACTGTCCGCCCCGGTTGCCGCACAGGGTCTGGATGGTGTGGTTCAGCTGGATGTTCTGGATGGCGGCCGGACTGCAAACGGCACTTATCTTACCGCCTTGAAACTGACGCTTGAGGATGGTTGGAAAACCTACTGGCGCGCGCCGGGAGATGCTGGCATCCCGCCGGAAATCAACTGGAAACGCTCAAGCAATGTCGGGCGTGTTGAGATCACATGGCCTGCCCCTGATGTCTTTGATCAGAACGGGTTGCAGTCGATCGGTTACAAGAACCAGCTGGTTCTTCCGATTGAGATTACGCCGCGCAACCCTGCCAAGCCGGTCCGATTGCAGGGCGAAATGGATTTGGGCGTTTGCAAAGACGTTTGTATTCCGGAACGTCTGGGCTTTGACCACACGCTCGACGCCAATGCCGGGCGCCATCCCGCGATTGCCGCCGCACTGGCGCAACGCCCCTATTCCGCAGCCGAAGCTCGCGTGTCCAGTGCCACGTGTCGTCTGACGCCAACGAAGGATGGTATGCGTATCGAAGCACGGGTGACCATGCCATCGGCAGGTGGTCATGAAGTGGCTGTGATCGAACCCGGCAATCCCTCCCTCTGGGCTTCGCAGCCGATTGCGCAACGGCAAGGTGATACGTTGGTGGCCGAGGCCGAGATTATCAATGCATCGGGCACACCCTTTGCGCTGGATCGGTCTGAAATCCGGATTACGGTTCTGGGCGCCAATCACGCAGTTGATATTCAGGGTTGCAGCGCAGGCTGAATTCATGACCCAATCGCCAAAAATCGGTGCCCTGGCCGTTGTTCTGTATCAGGATCAGGTTCTTCTGGTTCAGCGCAGCAAGCAGCCCGACGCAGGGCTGTGGGGGTTTCCCGGTGGCCATGTCGAATGGGGTGAAACCGTATTGGAAGCGGCGCAACGCGAATTGCTGGAAGAAACCTCGGTGATCGCGCAACCGTCACATTATCTGAACAATCTGGACCTTCTGCGCCGAACCCCAGATGGGCTGGTCGTGTCCCATTACCTGTTGGTCGGGGTCGCATGTCAGTATCGCTCGGGCACGCCGAGGGCCGGTGACGACGCACTTGATGCCCGGTGGTTTCCCATTGATCAGATACGCCAAGGCAACCTGCCCATGAGCGCGCGCGTCATAGAGCTAATGGAATATGCCTTGCGTGCGGTTTAAGCACCTGCCGATTTCGTGAGGCGACCATAGAGCATGCCTGAGGCAACAATGCTCAGAATCACAATCGGCACAGCGCCGGCAACAAACGCGCCCAGCCCCATTTTCAATGCGGCAATGCCATCCTCACCGGGGTAAAGGCTTTGTAGCATGGCAAGCGGTGCACCGTTGACGGCGGGCCAGATCATCGTCAAGGCAAACCAGATCCCAAGCATCACGCAGGTTCCGGCCAACGCGCCACGAACAACCTTGTCAGGGGCCCGTGCAGCACGGCGCATGGCTGTCATCGGACGTGCCACGTCATTGAGAATTCCCAGCAAGGCGGGCACAAGCACCAACACCAGCAACATTCCGAAACCAAGCCCGTAGACCAGTGTGATTACAGTCGGTTTCAGAAACTGCGCTTGTTGAGAGCCTTCATATAGTAAGGGTGCAAGCCCAAGAACCGTCGTCAGCGTGGTCAGCATGACAGGTCGCAACCTGTCCGCCGTGCCATCCAGAATCGACGGAATCAACCCGCGATCCTGCTGGTATGCGTCGATCGTGGTCACCAAAACGATCGAGTCGTTGATAATGATCCCTGTCATGCCCAGCAGCCCGACAACCGTGAACATGCTAAGCGGCACCTCCCAGATGTAATGGCCCCAAATCGCCCCGACCAGGCCAAAGGGAATAATCGCCATGACCACAAGGGGCCGTGTCCAGCTGGCAAAAACCCAGGCCAGTACAAGGTAAATACCGGTCAGGCACAGGATCAGACCGTTGCGGGCCTCGGACAGGAACTCGTTTTCCTGTTCGCTCAGACCCGACATGCGCCACTCAACCTGCCTTTCGGCTGCGATATTGGGCAGGATCTCGTCCTGCATCACGCGTTCAATTTCGGCGGCCCGTGCCGGATCGTCTTCCGAAATGTCACCTGTTACCGAAACCACCCTCAGGCCGTTTTCACGCCGAACCGTCGAAAACCCGGACTTGCGCTCGACCGAAACGATATCAGCCAAAGGTACGTAGACCCCATCAGGAGAACGCATTAGAGTTCGTTCCAGAAAATCTGCCGTCAGTTCACCTTCGGGCAGTTCGACACGGATCTCGGCACTGCGCGGCCCGTCGGGGAAGGTTGCGGCCTCAATCCCGTTCAAACGGTTTCGCAAAGCCCGCCCCAGCGTTTCGATCCGAAAGCCCAGCGCCTGACCCTGCGCTGTCAGGTCCAGAAGAAACTCTTCCTTGTCATATGCCAGAGTGTCTTCGAGCGCCGAGACTTCAGGAAACTTCGACAGCGCGGTTTGCAGATCTTCTGATGCGGCTTTCAGGACATTTACGTCCGAGCCATAGAACTGCACGTCGATGGCGTCGCCACCGGGGCCGGACCGCCAACCGCGGAAGCTGATCACCTCGACCTTGGGGTGGCGCGGTACGAAATCCTGTAGCTCGCCCACAAACTCAAAACTCGAATATGGGCGCAGATCGGCGTCGATCAGTTCAATCGAAATGCCCCCCAGCACACTGCCGTCCTTGCCGTCAGCCGCAGCAAGAGCACGCCCGGCATTGCCACCAACCTCGGCCAGGACATAGTCAATTGGATTTCGGCCATGACGCTCTTCGTAGATTCGGCCCAGCTCGTTGGTCGCATCCTGTAGAATTCGCATCATTTCAAGCGTATCTGACCGGGTCGACCCTTCGCGCATGATAAACCCGCCGCTGACTGAGCTGCGTTCAGGTGCGTTGAAGAACCGCCAGTTCACATCGCCGCGAATGAACAATGCAACCTGACTGGCCAGAATAGCAATCATCAACGCGGCGACCACATAACGCGCCCAGATCACCCAAGCGATCAACGGGCGGAACAAGTGATCCCGGACCCAACGAAAGCCACGATTGACGACACGGTTCGGCAGATCGTACCAGTGTTCCTTGGCCGAATGCGCAATTGCGTGCGCCATGTGATTGGGCAGGATCAGGAAGCATTCCACCAGCGACGCAACCAGAACTGCGATCACCGTGAAGGGGATATCGCGGATCAGCTCTCCGAAACGTCCTCCAACCAACGTCAGGCCGAAAAACGCAATCACGGTCGTTACTGTGGCGGCCAGAACCGGCATTGCCATTCGACGGGCGGCACGCTCAGCGGCTTCCACAGGTGTCTCACCCAATCGGCGGGCGCGATAATCGGCGTGCTCTCCCACGACAATCGCATCATCTACGACGATCCCCAAGGTGATGATCAAACCGAACAGGGAAACCATATTCACCGACAAACCGCCCAGATACATCAGTGCAATCGCCGCCGACATCGCCACCGGAATGCCCGCAGCAACCCAAAACGCAATGCGCGCATTCAGAAACAGGAACAACAGGATGACAACCAGCCCCAAACCCATCAGCCCGTTATCCACGAGGATATTCAGCCGGTCGGTAATTGCTTGCGCCCGGGTACGGATAAGATCAATTCTCACACCTTCAGGCAGGCTGGCCTGCATCTCGCGGGCTACATCCTCGACCGTGTGCTGAATACCTATCGCATCTCCCAAGTTCGACCGGTCCACTCTGATGGACATGGCGGGATTGTCGCCCACGTAATAGCTGCGGTGCCGGGTGACGTCTTCGATCCGAATTGTTGCTATGTCACCAACCTTCAGCTTCGACCCATCTTCGTTCACCCGCAGCGCGATGCCTTCGATCTGTTCGGGTGTACGTTTCTCAGTTCCTGCCCGGATACGAGCCCCGGCGCCTTCCACATCGCCCGCAGGATCCGTGGTGACTTCGGCCCCGATCGCCGCCGCGATTTCCGCCATTGAGATATCGTTGGCAATCAATTGCGCTGTGGTGACTTCGACAACGATGCGCGGTGCGGCAATACCCCGGATCGTTGTGCGGGTCACACCCGATGCGAACAAACGATTGACAAGCTCATCCGTCAGTTTCGCCAGCTGAGCAGTATCGGTCGGCCCTGTGATCACCACATCCGTCACCCGATCACGCCACGCACCACGTTGAATCTTGGGCTCCTCAGCGTCTTCCGGCAGATCTGTGACAGCGTCTACGGCGGTCCTAACATCCTCAACAGCACGGGACACATCCCAGTTGGGTTCGAATTCCAGCCTGATCCGGGTCCAGCCCGGATGCGAACTGGCCTCGGTACTGGTCACCCCTTCGACGGCCAGCAGCGCCGGTTCCAGCAACTGCACGATCCCGGCGTCCATGTCCTCGGGCCCGGCACCATCCCAGGTTACGGATACATCGACGCGTTCCAGAATAACGTCCGGAAAGAACTGTGCCCGCATGTTCGGGATTGACGCCGCGCCAAGAACCAGCATGACAAGCAACAGCAGGTTGGCAACTGTCCGATGCCGCGTGAAGTAACTGAGAATGCCGCCCGCCGCGCCAGGTATCTCGCGCATCATGGCGTTTATCCCCCAGCCCTGGTTTCAATACTGCGCACCAAAGATGTCGGCACACGAGCTTCGCGCAGCCGGGTTAGAACCTGCGTCTTTTCCTTCGGAGGCATCGCACTGTTCGCTTCGACTTGAGCTACAAGTTCGGCTCGTTTCTCGTCCGTCAGCTCGACCATTCCGGGGTCTGCACCCGCCTCAAGTCGCAGGGGCCGCACCCGCACGCCCGACCCAAGCAGGGGGGTTCGCCCGACGACAACCTCTCGCCCTTCCAATCCGTCGCCCCGCAGCAGAACTTCGTCCCCCTGGCGACGGATCAGCTGAACCGGCAGGCTTTCCAATCGATCGTCAGGACCAAGCACAAGAACTGTTCCAGATGCATCAAGGACCGAGGACGGCAACCGGTAAACTCCGGCAAGAGGTTGCTCCTGAACAGAGACCGTAACGAAATCCCCGGGTTTGAACCCAGATGCCTCTTGCAAGCGGGCATAGATCAACCGCCCGGTCTGGCCTTCACCGGCAGACCCGCTGTCGCGACTAATCTGGCCAATCGCAGTCAGATCGGCGCCTGTCACTTCAAGCGATATTGTGACCGGCGCATTGATCAGACGATCACCGCCATCGAGAAGCCGCACATATTGCGCAGTCGACACCCGAAATGCCACCTCAAGGTCGTTGGAATCGACCAGTTCGGCCAGCTTTTCATTTGCCGAAACCAGCCGCCCTTCCACAAGCGTCACATCCGTTAAAGTGCCGCCAAAGCCTGCCCGGATTGTCATGTCGCCCAGATCGCGTTCCGCGGCTTCCAGTGCAATCATGGCTCTGGCCAACAGGGTTGATGCCTGATCCACACGGGATTCAGCCTGTGCCAGCACAATACGCCGCGCCAGAACGGCCTGTTGCGACGATGCGGCGGCCAGTTCGGCCTCTTCCACGCTGGCGGCGGCCCCCACGCCCCGTGATTCCAGATCCCGTTGGCGTTGCAACGCCCTTTGCCGCAGTTCCGCCTGAGCCTCGGCCGATTTAAGCTCGTCCTGCGCCAGCAGCAATGAGCGTTCTGCATCGCGCTCTTCAAACTGAGCGTCCAAGAGATCAGACTTGGCCCGATCCAGCGCGGATTGTGCATCTGCCGGATCCAGTTCGACCAGCACTTCGCCAGCCTCAACAATTCCACCATCTTCAAAATCTTCGGCCAGCGCGACAACGCGACCGCCGAGCGCCGCGCGCAGCTCCAGCCTGCGGCGGCTTTGAACCTCTCCGAAAGCTTCAAGATATGGGGTTACGGTTTCCGCCTCGGCAGGCCGAACTGCAACAGCAAAGACCCTTTCTCGTGCTGGCGGTGTTGCGCCCTCACGCGTCAAAGCCTCCTGAACGGCCCCAACGATCATCTGTGCAGCAACGAACAACAAAGCCAGCGCCAGAAACGCCAGAAAAACACCGACAAGACTATGCCGCAGAAATCGCATCGATCAGTTACCCCGGTTGCACCACGCTGCCGTCCACAACATGTAGCTGGATCAGGAAATATGCCAAGCCACAAGGCGGTTATACGGAATGGAACGTATGACCAGTCTACTTCCGTCGCAGATGTTCGTCCAATCTGGGCATTATTTCCACAAAATTGCACGGGCGATGGCGATAATCGAACTGTTTTTCCAAAATACCGTCCCACGCATCCTTGCAGGCCCCCGGGCTGCCGGGCAAGGCGAACAGATATGTCCCCCCGGCAACGCCCCCCGTCGCCCGCGATTGCACTGCGGAAGTTCCAATCTTCTCCATCGAGATGATCGTGAAGACGGTGCCAAAGGCTTCGATCTCTTTTTCATAAACATCGCGATGCGCCTCGACGGTGACATCGCGCCCGGTCAGACCCGTACCGCCGGTCGAAATCACGACGTCGATCTGTTCATCCGCCACCCACGCGCGCAACTGATCTACGATCTGTTTGCGCTCGTCCCGAATTATTCTCCGATCCGCGACGACATGGCCCGCCTTTTCGATCCGGTCCACCAATGTCTGACCCGAGCGGTCCTCTTCCAGCGATCTGGTATCCGAGACAGTCAGTACGGCGATCTTAACCGGGATGAACTCCATGGTTTCGTCAATGCGCGACATGTGGTGTCAGGCCCTTTCCAGGATGGCAAGCCGGACCGCAAGGGCCGAAAAAATACCCCCTGTAATCCAGCCCAGAATACGTGAAGCGCGCGGATTCGAGACCAGATGACGCCCCGCGCTTCCGGCGAATACACCAACCAGCCCGTTCACCACGAACCCGCCGATGCCTATGATTGCACCGAAGACCAAAAACTGCACCAGGACCGATCCCCGCGACGGGTCTACAAACTGCGGGATAAAGGCAAGAACGAACAGAATAACCTTGGGGTTCGTCAGATTGACAAGCATCCCGTCCCGAAAAGACAACCGGGTCGGTTTAACGGGTGCCTCGGCTGACACTGCGCCATTTCGAACGGCACCCCAGGCCAAGTACAGCAGGTATGCAACACCAACCCAGCGAATGACATCAAACAGCCATGGCAAGGTCGCAACCGCCGCGCCAAGGCCCAGCCCAGCCAGAAGGACCTGTATCATTCCACCCGCGGAAATCCCGGCACTTGCGGCAATTGCTGCGTGCGGACCTGATCGCAAACCCTGGCCGAAACAGAACATCATATCCGCGCCCGGTGTCAGGTTCAGCGCCAGCGCAGCGGGAATGAAGGCCAGCAGCGTTACCAACTCAATCATACGGCGACCTCGAACCAGTTTACCTTGGGACCAAGGTTGGCGATCCGGGTGCGACCGATCGAGCCGCGATATCCCCAGCTGTCGTGAATATGGCCGCAAAACGTGAAACGAGGCTGTATCCGCTCGATCGCGTTTCGAACAGCGACCGAACCAACAGCCATGCCCTGCGAGGTCACATCCCCATGACCCTTGGGCGGCGAGTGCGAAATCAGAATATCTGCTCCGCCGCAGCGCGCCAGCAGTTCGGCGGCCTCACCTTCGGTCAGATCACAGGACCAATCACCAAACGGTGTGGGTGGAACACCGTAGCCAAGCCCGAACAGGCGCAATCCATCCACTGTCATTCCCGTTCCATGCAGAACATGCACACCCTCGGGCACAGCTTTGCCCAGATCCTCTGCGCTTTCTGCATTCCCGGGTATCAGGACCAGCGGCGCTGAAACGCCCGAAAGCATTTGCATCGCCTCATCCAGACCCTGCCGCATGTTGCAATAGTCCCCTGCGCCGATGACCAGGTCGGCATCAGCGCTGGCGGCTACCAGATCAGCGGCGCGGTTGCGCGCCATATGAAGATCGGAAAACGCCAAGACCTTCATGACTCACCTCGCAGCCGGGCTTTCAACTCCAGCAGATCAGCCCAAGCCTGCCGCTTCATTTGCGGCTGGCGCAGCAAATAAGCTGGATGAAACATCAGGATCACAGGCAGGCCCATCGCCTGATCCCACTGGCCGCGCAATCGGGTAATCCCGCGTTTGCCCAGAACAGCCTGACAGCTGATATTGCCCATCACCACCAGAATCTCGGGCCGGGCCAGCGCCACGTGACGTTCCAGAAACGGCTTCATCATCCCGATTTCTTCGGGCTTTGGGTCACGGTTCTGTGGGGGCCGCCATGGCAGCACGTTAGTGATATAGACGTTCTGTCGGCGATCCAGATCAATCGCAGCCAGCATGCGATCCAGCAACTGGCCTGCGCGCCCGACAAAGGGTTTGCCCTCGCGGTCTTCGTCGCGGCCCGGTGCCTCACCGATGATCATCACCCGGGCACCGGGCGTTCCATCAGCAAAAACCAACTGCCGCGCCCCGCGCTTCAGCTCGCAGTGATCAAAAGCTTCCATCGCATCGCGCAGCTGATCCAGTGACCCCGCCCCCTTGGCTGCTGCTTGCGCAACCATTACCGGGTCGGCCTGTCCGGGCTTTGACGGGATGGCTGCCGCAACCTCTGCCTTCTTGGGCTTTGGTGACATATCCGGCACCGAATATCGATCAACCGGAGCGTCCCCGATTGCCTCGGTCACGCCCAGTTCGACCTGCCATTCCAGCAAGGCCCGTGCAGAGTAATAGTCCAAGCCCGATTCCATATGGATAATTTACCCGCCTGAGGGCTGATGGAAAGCGAATTGGGCTTGATTGGTCGCTCTGTCGCGCCGACCATCAGGGCACGATGCTCAGAACCTTGCGAATCCTCCTGATCGGGCTTGGGCTGGTGCTTACCTGCGATCCGGTATTGGCGACGTTCCACGACGCACAGGGCCAATGCCGTGCGGGCCAGTTCAAATGCGGCACCACCTGTTGTTCAGGTGGTCAAAGATGCAGCTTTGATGGGCATTGCATACCGCTGGGCGGCACCTATTGCGGTGGCGGGCGCAGTTGCGGCCCGTTTGAACGCTGCGTGGCGGGAGGAGCGCGTTGTGCACCCGCAGGCGCGAACAAATGCACATCGCGTCTGGATTGCCCCGGTGACAGTTTTTGCAATGGGCGCGGCGAATGTGAACGGACCATACCAGATCCGGGTTCGGCCCCTCCCACGATATGCGAGGATGGCCGCACCTGCGCGCGCGGCTCGTCCTGCTTGCCGGGCGGGGGGTGTTCCCGTCCGGGATGGTTCCTGTGCGAGGAAACAGGCTCGCAGTGCCGTCCGGGATTCAAATGCTCGGCCCATCAGGGTTGCGTGCCGATCAAAGCCATCGACTGCGGATACGGCAAATGGTGCAAACCGGGTGAACAATGCCTGCCAGAGGGTGGCTGCGAAAAACTGCCAGAGGGTTCTGATCCTTAGGTTGCTTTGCCCCGCGTGGCTTTCTATAAGCGGCCCGATTGTCAGACAGGAGCCCGCCCATGCGTTTCGCCCATCGTCACCTTCTTGGCATCGAGCATCTGTCGCAATCCGATATCACCGAAATTCTCGATCTGGCCGAAACCTATGTCGACATGAACCGCCAGTCGACCAAGCATTCGGACGTTCTGTCGGGGCTGACCCAGATCAACATGTTCTTTGAAAACTCGACCCGAACGCAGGCAAGCTTCGAGCTGGCTGGCAAGCGTCTGGGCGCGGACGTGATGAACATGGCGATGCAGGCCAGTTCGATCAAAAAGGGTGAGACGTTGATCGACACTGCGCTGACCCTGAACGCGATGCATCCCGACCTTTTGGTGGTGCGTCACCCGCATTCGGGCGCGGTCGATCTGCTGGCGCAAAAAGTCAACTGTGCCGTGTTGAACGCGGGCGACGGGCGGCATGAACATCCGACACAAGCTTTGCTGGACGCGCTGACGATCCGCCGCGCAAAAGGTCGCCTGCACCGTCTGAACATCGCCATTTGCGGCGATGTCGCGCACTCCCGTGTTGCACGCTCCAACCTGATCCTGCTGGGGAAGATGGAAAACCGCATTCGTCTGATCGGCCCGCCCACACTCGTGCCGTCGCAATTCGCCGAGTTCGGGGCCGAGGTATATGACGACATGAACGAAGGCCTCAAAGACGTCGATGTGGTCATGATGCTGCGCCTTCAGAAAGAACGAATGGATGGGGGCTTCATCCCGTCAGAGCGCGAATACTACCACCGTTATGGCCTGAACGTGGAAAAGCTGGCACTGGCCAAGCCCGATGCCATCGTCATGCACCCCGGCCCGATGAACCGGGGGGTTGAGATCGACGGAACCCTGGCTGATGACATCAATCGATCCGTCATACAGGAGCAGGTGGAGATGGGGGTCGCTGTCCGCATGGCCGCCATGGACCTTCTGGCCCGAAACCTGCGCGAGGTTGCATGAGCAATCTGACCGTCGCCCCTCATGAACGCGGCGTCCTGCGCCTGTTGACGCTGGACATGCGCCCGGAAGAGGCGAAGTTCCTGCGCGAACCGGGGGCTGCCGAACAGGTGCTTGGCGTCGACGGGCTGGACCCCGAGCACATCGACATCTTTCCGGTATCCGACCTCGAAGAACTTGGGCTTTACGGCTATCTGAACGAAGGGTGCGGCGTGTCAGAAGATCAGTTGGACCGTGCCGCGCTGGCGCTGATCGACGGATGGGTCATGGTTCTGCGCAGCGCGGCGTTCAAAAACCGGGCCACGACCCTTGAACCCGATCCCCGGCTTCACATGATTGGTCTTTTCACGGAAGAGGCGACCAATTGGACCGGCGGAACGATCGAAACAGAAAGCGCCAAGCCTTTCTCGGCCCCGCAAACCGCGCCGGTTGACAACAAACCGCTCCGCATAGGCTCGGCTGTTATGGCATTGGTAGCACTTTTGATCACCGGAGGGATTCTGTGGCTGATCCTGTAGTCTTTGCCCCGGACAAGGGCGCGTATATCCGCACCAATGCATGGCTTGCGGCGGCTGCCATGGCCGGTGCAATGGCTGTGTTGTGGTTGACCGGCAACCCTTATGTCTGGACCGGAGCACCTGCCGGCCTCGCCGCAATTGGCATCCGCGCGTGGTATCTGGCATCGGAAGAACTGGCCGCTAACTGGGAGATGACCGAAACTTTGTTGACCGGTCCCGGCCCACGCAAAGTACCGTTGAATCAGGTCGAGGCGGTCAAAACCATGGGCAGTTTCGTACAAGTCGTTACCAAGGGCGGCGACAAACACCTGATCAAGTATCAGGCCGATCCCGCCGCCACGAAGGCTGCCATCGAAAGGGCTGTTCCATGATTACCGTTCTTTTCACCAACGCACGCCTGATCGATCCCGAAGCCGGAACAGAGTCTACTGGCTGGTTGCAGGTGAACGATGGCCGGATTAGCGCCCGAGGCGAAGGAAGCGCGCCGAGTACTGAGGGGCATATCGTAGATTGCAACGGCAAGTGCCTCGCCCCTGGTATCATCGATATTGGCGTCAAGGTCTGTGAACCCGGTGAACGTCATAAGGAAAGCTATCGGTCAGCAGGACTTGCTGCCGCGGCTGGTGGTGTCACGACGATTGTCACCCGACCGGATACTCTGCCAGCAGTCGACACACCGGAAACGCTGGAATTCGCGACACGCCGGGCGCAGGCCGATGCGCCAGTCAATGTTCTGCCGATGGCTGCCCTGACCAAAGGACGCGAAGGGCGCGAGATGACTGAAATCGGGTTTCTGATGGACGCGGGCGCGATCGCCTTCACCGATTGCGATCACGTCATCACCAATACCAAGGTGTTTTCCCGCGCCCTGACCTATGCGAAGTCCTGTGGCGCGCTTGTGATAGCCCACCCGCAAGAGCCGGGGCTGAGCGCCGGGGCCTCAGCGACCAGCGGCAAGTTTGCGGCATTGCGCGGCCTGCCCGCAGTATCATCGATGGCAGAGCGGATGGGGCTGGACCGCGACATTGCCCTGCTGGAGATGACCGGCGCCGCCTATCACGCCGACCAGATCACCACGGCCCGTGCGCTGCCTGCACTGGAGCGCGCCAAGCGCAATGGGTTGGATATAACCGCAGGGACGTCGATCCACCACCTGACGTTGAACGAGCTTGACGTGGCCGACTATCGCACCTTCTTTAAGGTCAAGCCGCCGCTGCGATCAGAAGATGACAGGCAGGCGGTTATCGAAGCCGTTCGCACCGGGCTGATCGATATCATCAGCTCGATGCACACCCCTCAGGACGAAGAAAGCAAACGCCTGCCGTTTGAAGAAGCGGCCTCGGGTGCAGTCGCGCTGGAAACGCTTCTGCCCGCGGCCTTGCGCCTGTACCACGCAGGCCAGCTGGATCTGCCGACGCTGTTTCGGGCCATGGCCCTCAACCCGGCCAAACGGCTTGGCCTGGACACCGGTCGCCTGTCGCAAGGCGCACCAGCGGATCTGGTTCTGTTCGACCCGGATGTGCCTTTTGTGCTTGATCGGTTTGCACTAAAATCAAAATCTCAGAACACTCCATTTGACGGCCAGCGGATGCAAGGTAAGGTCATTTCGACCTATGTAGCAGGTAATGAAGTGTTCCGGAGACCCTGATGCCCCCAATCGACAACTCAACTAGCGAACTGCTCCAATGGGCGGTGGTTGGATATCTGATGGGCTCTATTCCCTTCGGCCTGTTGCTGGCCAAGTTCATGGGGTTGGGAAATCTGCGCGAGATCGGTTCCGGCAATATCGGAGCAACCAACGTCCTGCGTACCGGCAACAAGACCGCTGCGGCGCTGACCCTGCTGTTTGACGCAGGCAAGGGCGCGGCAGCCGTTCTGATTGCGCGTGCCTATGCGGGTGAAGATGCGGCCCAGGTTGCTGCACTTTTGGCGTTTCTGGGCCATTGCTTTCCGGTTTGGCTGGGCTTCAAGGGCGGCAAGGGCGTGGCGACCTTCCTGGGGCTTTGGCTGGCGCTCGACTGGCGCGTCGGTGTTGCCTGCTGCCTTACCTGGCTGGTCGCGGCGGCAATCTGGCGGATATCCTCGGTTGGTGCACTGGCAGCCGCTGCGCTTTCCACAACCTGGGTGCTGTTGCTGACAAACGGGACTACATTTATCCTTGGGATAATTCTGACACTTCTTGTCTACTGGCGGCACAGCTCGAACGTTGCGCGGATCAAGGCCGGAACGGAACCCAGAATCGGAAAACCGTGACCGCGTCAGACGCGTTTCTGTCTGCGCTTTTTGCACTGCCCTTGGGCAGTTTCACCGGAACCTTCGGCGGCCGGCGCTATGTTGTTGTGCGTCAACTAATGGCGGGTGGTAAATCCCACAAGCTGGTCGCGCACGAGCTAGGCGGAACCGACTATATCAGCCTGAATCTGTATCAGACCATGGGAAGCGGCGCGTTGCTGCGACCCTGCGAAATGCCCGCAAACAAAGTTATCGCTTTTGTTCTGAACTTAAAGCCGGACGCCTGAGGTGGCTCGGCAAAAAAGAACAGTGGCTCTATCACCTGCGCACAATCACAAATCATTGTTTTGAACGTGATCAGCCCGCTTCCCAAATCGCTATCGTGACGGTCAATTACGGGCCACACAGGACAACAATCTGGGCCTTACGGCGGCAATTATTGCGGTGCTGAACGGGCTCATTTCACGAAAGGTGAAGCAATGAACAAGTTTAAATCTCTGATCAGTGGCGTGGCACTGTCTGTTACGTTGGCAACTTCCGCACTGGCGGCTGGCGTCGAAATCAACGCAAGCTCGACCGGTCTGGCCATGCAGGGTTATGATCCGGTGGCGTACTTCACCGCTGGCGAAGCGACAAAAGGCGATTACCGCATTACTGCGTTGCATGATGAGGCCCTGTACCGTTTCTCGTCGGAAGAAAACAAAGCTGCCTTTGAAGCCAACCCCGAAGCGTACCTGCCTGCATATGGCGGCTATTGTGCCTTCGGCGCGGCCATGGGCTTTAAATTCGACGGAGACCCGAACCACTGGAAGATCGTTGACAACAAGCTGTATCTGAACCTGTCCAAAGACATTCAGGAGCGCTGGGAAGGCGACATCCCGGGTTTCATCGAAAGCGCGAGTGCAAACTGGGAAACGATTGCTGAAAAATCCCCGGCAGAGCTGCAAACGCAGTAAAACCCGATTTTTCAGGCACAGCGGCGGCGGTTTTTCCGCCGCCGTATGTCATTGAAGACCTCTTGTCCTGCCCATCCGGCGCATCAAGTATCCCAATTCTAAGGGCAATGGCGTTTCAGTACCGCGTTACAGGTCCAGAATTGTGCTGCCGGTCGTTTGCCGCGCCTCAAGCGCGCGATGCGCATCAGCAACCTGATCCAAGGCAAAGCGCTGATCGACATGGATTTTGACCTCACCCCCCTCGACTTTGCCAAACAGGCGACGCGACATTGCCTGACACACCGCATGGTCCGCGATATGTGTAAACAACGTGGGCCGGGTGATCTTGAGCGAACCTTTCTGGCCCAGAACTCCAAGGTTGAACGGTGGAACCGGGCCCGAGGCGTTGCCGAAGGAAATCATCATGCCCAGCGGTTTCAGGCAATCCAGTGATCCTTCGAATGTGTCCGCCCCGACCGAGTCCATCACCACGTCTACGCCTTGACCCTTTGTAATCTCAGCCACGCGTTCGGCGAAATTCTCGGACCTGTAATTGATGCAATGCGCGGCCCCGTTAAACCGGGCAAGGCTGCATTTTTCGTCACTCCCCGCCGTTCCGATCAAGGTGATGCCTTCGGATTTAGCCCATTGACATGCAATCAACCCGACCCCGCCAGCTGCCGCGTGGAACAGGACCGTATCGCCCCGTTTCAATGGTGTGGTCCGGTGAAAAAGGTACTCAACCGTCAGACCTTTCAGCATCATCGCTGCGCCGGCTTCGAATGTGATGCCATCCGGCAGCGGGCAAACCTGCGCAGCGGGCATCACGCGCGCCTCGCAATATGCACCGGGCGGTGCTGCGGCGTAAGCGGCCCGCTGCCCCGGTTGAAGGTGGGTCACCCCTTCCCCAACCGCTTCAACGGTTCCCGCCGCTTCCATGCCTAAAGCATGTGGAAGATCAAGGGGATACAGGCCGGTGCGTTGATATACGTCGATGAAGTTCAACCCGCAGGCCTGATGCCGAATACGTATCTCACCCGGACCGGGGTCGCCCACTGGCCTGTCTTCGATCCGCAGAACCTCAGGCCCACCAAATTCATGAATCACAACCGTTTTCGCTGTTTGCTGCATCCTGATCTCCTCTTGCCTGCCATCAAGCTAACATGACTGTGACACAGGGCAATCCGTCCGATGCCGGAGTATTGATCCAGATTTCGCAAATTTATGTTATACTGAGGTATGGCGTTGCCGGTTGGACCGGCCACGGGCAACTGAATGCCGGATCCGTTCCGCGGCGCAAGTCTCGCCAGGGAAGGGTGAAGAAATGGCTAAGACAATCGGAAATCCGATCAGCTGGGCAGCCCAGGCTCTGGGCGCCACAAGTGACCACGTCACCGAAAGCGTCTCGCAACTTGGCAGTGCAGATCCAACGCAAGTGCCAATGGTGCAGACCTTGACCCTGCAAGACCTACGGGCCTGCCTGAGGGCGGGGTATCAGGATTTTCTCGAAACCCGAGCGGATGTCGTATTCATTGTCCTGGTTTATCCGATCGCCGGGCTTTTGATGTTCGGCTTTGCCCTGAATGCCAATCTGGTTCCGCTTCTGGCCCCTCTGGTCGCAGGCTTTGCGCTGATCGGGCCTGTTGCGGCCGTGGGCCTCTATGAGATCAGCCGTAAGCGTGAAAAGGGCAGCGAGGTTCACTGGCTGGACGCATTTGGTGTATTCCGCTCGCCGTCATTTGGAGCAATTCTCGTTTTGGGGTTTTACCTTGTGATGCTGCTGCTGCTTTGGCTGATGGTTGCGCAAAGCATTCACGCCTACACGATGGGCCCCGAGGTTCCTGCGTCGCTCAGCGTATTTGCCACGCAGGTGTTCACGACCTCTGCGGGCTGGACGATGGTCATTGTCGGAACCGCAGTTGGGTTTGTTTTTGCCCTTTGCGCTTTGGCGATTAGCGTCGTCAGTTTTCCCTTGCTGCTGGACCGCAAAGTGGGCCTGCCGGTTGCCGTTGTGACATCGTTCAGGGTGCTGCGTCACAACCCCGCAGTCATTCTCACCTGGGGATTCATCGTGGCAGTGCTATTGTTTCTGGGGGCTTTACCGCTGCTGCTGGGTCTTATCGTGGTGATGCCCGTTCTGGGTCATGCCACGTGGCATCTGTATCGCCGCGCCGTTGCGTGAACGCGCGGGACACGCCCGCGCATTCTAAACTCAACCCGCGATCTTCAGAACAATCTTGCCAATATGGCCCGAGCTTTCCATGCGCGCGTGGGCTGCGGCGGCCTCGGTCAGATCAAACTCGCTGTCCATCACGGGCGCAACTTTTCCAGCATCCAACAGAGGCCAGACAGCTTCGCGCAGGTCCTGCGCGATTTGCGCCTTGGCCAGATCACTTTGTGGGCGCAAGGTGCTGCCGGTCAGGGTCAGGCGCTTGACCATCATCAGAGCAAAGTTCAGCTCGACCACAGGCCCTTGCAGAAACGCGATTTGCACCAGCCGCCCATCTTCGGCCAGGGCCTTGACGTTGCGGGGGATGTAATCACCGCCGACCATATCAAGGATCAGGTTTGCCCCACCTTCGGCGCGCATGGCTGCTACGAAATCCTCGTCGCGATAGTTGATCGCCTTTTCCGCACCCAGCTTGACGCAAGCTTGACATTTTTCATCCGACCCTGCGGTGGCAAAAACGCGGGCGCCAAAGGCATTGGCCAGTTGGATGGCCGTCGTACCAATCCCACTGGACCCACCGTGAACCAAAAAGCGTTCACCTGCCTTCAACCCGCCACGCATGAACACGTTGGACCAGACTGTAAAGAATGTCTCGGGCAGACACGCTGCCTCTTTCATTCCCATACCTGCAGGCACTGGCAAACAATGGGCCGCTGGGGTCGAAACGTATTCCGCATATCCTCCGCCCGGCAGCAGTGCGCAGACCTGATCGCCGACAGACAGTCCTTCGACCCCCGCACCGACCGAGACCACTTCGCCCGAAGCCTCAAGCCCCGGCAGGTCGCTGGCACCCTGCGGCGGATCGTACGCGCCCGCGCGTTGCAAAGCGTCAGGGCGGTTCACCCCGGCATAGGCCACTTTCAATACAACCTGTCCGGCCCCCGGCTTAGGGAAAGGGCGTTCGGTCAGCTGCAATACATCGGGACCACCCGGTTGAGTGATCTCAACAGCACGCATCATCTGGGTCATAGGCACCTCCTTTGCCCAATGCCTAACAGGCATCAGAGGCAAGGCCCAGCACCAAGACGTGTTACTTTCGTGGGTTCAACACTCCAGGCAGATCACCCTGCATCTTGGACGGCGCCCTCACCTGACCCGCCAGCCAGTTCGGAACTGCAAGAAAGGGTTTCAACACCGGGTTGTCACGCACCTGAGCCTTGAGCTTTTCGAACTCCATGACATTTGCGATCCGGCGATCCAGAAACTCCCAGGTGCGCTGATGGTCCGGGCTGTCATCGCCCAGCCAGAACAGCAAGGTCGAGGAATAGACCCCCGATAAGGTTGCCCGTTTGGTGTACCAGTTCACATCGTCCGATGTATCGCCCAGCGCGTCCCAGATCAGGTCACAGGTCTGCCATAAGGCCTTGGCCCCATCGGCCGCATATGCTGGCAGGGAAAACAGCGTCATGCCCCGGCGCACCAGCTCTTTGTCTTCAACGGCTTGCAACCGGAACCGGACCGCGGCGGCAATCTTGTCGCGAAATTTTAGCCCGCTCATGTCCTCGGACCTGAGGCGGTCCAGCATCACCTGATCGCCGCGCGCATGAAAGGCCAGTGCCAGATCAACCGCCCCGCGCGGGCAGATTGCACGTGCCAAACCGTCATCCAGCCCACAATCGGAAACCGAGGCGCGAAAGCTTGTTTCCGACCAGCCGTCGAAAGGAACATGGTTCAGCATCGCGTCCAAAAGCTGCCGTTTTGCATCTTCATATGTGGTGGTCATGACGGTTCTCCGGTTGTCAGGCCCAGTACTAGACAAGTTAGGGCGGCTTTGCTATACGGCCAACTCCTGCAATTTCCTTGCAACTCTATCTAGAAAGGTGGTGACAACCACATGCAGGTTAGTGTTCGCGACAATAACGTCGATCAGGCGCTTCGTGCCCTGAAGAAAAAGCTGCAGCGCGAAGGCGTGTTCCGTGAAATGAAGCTCAAGCAACATTTCGAGAAACCGTCCGAGAAAAAAGCGCGTGAGAAAGCTGAAGCGATTCGCCGTGCCCGTAAACTGGCGCGCAAGAAAGCCCAGCGCGAAGGTCTGCTTTAAGATCTTTGATTTCGTCCAGCTTTGGATGACACTATTTGACGACCCCCGAGGCATGGCCCGGGGGTTTGTCGTTTCAGGGCTCGGATACAATCCGCCGACTCGTGGTTAAGGTTGTGCGGCAAGCTGCCATTTCCGTACAGGCAGTGTTTTGCCCGGCGCTTTGCAGCGCAGCGAATCTCGTTCCGGCAGCATCGGGCCGCCAAAACTCGCCTGAATTGCGCTGCCCTCTATCACCCCCGACTTCCCCGCCTCTAAGTGAGCCTGTCCGCAAGGACACAAACACAAACGGAGGCAAATATGTCGACTGCAAGTACATACGAACGCGAGATGCTGGCGCTGATAAACCAAGAGCGCACATCCCGCGGTCTCAACCCGCTGCAACTTGAAACGCAGCTGAACGACTCGTCCGAAGATCACAGCACCTGGATGCTGAATACAGATACCTTCAGCCACACCGGTTCAGGCGGTTCCAGCGCAACCCAGCGGATGCAAAACGCGGGGTTCGATCTTGAAGGAAGCTGGCGCACCGGGGAAAACATCGCATGGCAATCCGAACGCGGCGCGCCGGGTATCAGCGACGATGTCGTCCAGTTGCATCAAAACCTGATGAACAGTCCGGGTCACCGCGCCAATATCCTGAACCCGGATTTCAAGTATGTCGGGATCGGGATCGAAACCGGTGACATGCAGGGCTTCGATGCGGTGATGGTCACGCAAAACTTCGCCGCAACCGACGCGGCTGTCATGCTGGACAACGGCAATACAAACGCCCCGCCCGTTCCCCCGACAACACCGGACGAGGTTGCCGAGCCCGAGGAACCGAAAACCGAAACCCCGGATACTGACGTCACCGAGACCGAAGAGCCCGGAACTGAGACCCCAGAAACCGGGGAACCGACGCCCGAGACACCTGACACCGATGTCACTGAGACTGAAGACCCGGAACCTGAAACCCCCGGCACTGAGGAACCAACACCCGAGACACCGGACACTGACGTCACCGAGACGGAAGAACCGGAACCTGAAGCGCCGGATACTGACGTCACCGAAACCGAGGACCCGCAACCTGAAACGCCCGATACCGAAGTCGTCGATGATAGTGAGCCGGAAGCCTTCTGCTTCGATGTTCAAGCCTTCCTGGATGAAATCGCCAGCTTCCTTGAAAACCTGCAAGCGCAGTTTGACGAGTTTGATTGGCGCGACGACATGAATGACGGCACTGATGTGGCAGGCAATAATGACGACGTCGATATCATGCCAGCCATAGATACCACTCCGGAGACCGAGATTGAGCCTGTCGACACCCAAACAGCCGAAGACGATGGCTGCGATGTCTTCATGATCAATATCTTCACCCATGACTGCATGATGGATGCAGCCTGATCACTTGAAATTGTGCGAGGTCGGCCCTGCCGGCCTCGCATGCGTTGCTCAGTAAATCTTTGGAACGTAAAGCTCGTCTGGCAATACCCGCCGCTCGTATTCAGGATTGTACCGCCGGTCCGGCAAATTGACCTTTTCCTGTGGCACGTCTTCGTAGGGGATTCTTGTCAACAGATGCTCAATACAATTCAGACGTTCGCGTTTCTTGTCATTGCCCTCAACGATATACCACGGAGCTTCGGGTATGTTGGTGCGGAACAACATGTCTTCCTTGGCCTTCGTGTACGCCTCCCAGCGAATACGGGATTCAAGATCCATCGGTGACAGTTTCCACTGTTTCATCGGGTCGTGAATACGCATGAGGAACCGCAATTGCTGCTCTTCATCCGTGATCGAAAACCAGTATTTCAGCAGAATGATCCCTGACCGCACCAGCATCCGTTCAAATTCGGGAACGTCCTGAAAGAACTGTTCGACCTGATCCTCGGATGCAAAGCCCATCACCCGTTCAACCCCCGCCCGGTTGTACCACGAGCGGTCGAACAAGACGATTTCACCCGCGGCAGGCAGATGCGGCACGTAGCGTTGAAAGTACCATTGGCTTTGCTCGCGGCGACTGGGCGCTGGCAGAGCCACCACACGGGCGACACGGGGGTTCAGACGCTGCGTGATCCGTTTGATCACGCCTCCCTTGCCTGCACTGTCACGGCCTTCAAACAGGATACAAACCTTGGCACCAGTGTGCTGAACCCAATCCTGCACCTTGATCAACTCGGCCTGCAACCGCAGCAGGTTTCGGAAATAGACTTTGCGATCCAGCATTTCAGGGTGCTGGTCCCGATAGATTTTGCGGACTTCCATCGACAGCATAGGCTCGCTGAACTCGATCTCGAAATCTTCGTCCAGCGTGTCTTCCAATTCGGCCTCAAGCCAGTTCTTGGTGCCCCCATCGTTTTCGTAAGCCAAGATCAGCTCCTTCTCAGTCTTCGGGTTCGAACCATATCGGGTCTGTGTAACCGCCTGATGTCATCAGATAAATTGAAGCCGATCTGTTGCAGCAGTCTCTATCGGAAATCAGGGTCTGGACGGGTATATGGTCTTTTACCCGAATGTGTACGTCTGGCCCAAAGGATACAAGCACAAGAATTGTCACAAGGCGTCAGTCGCGTGCTTTCAGGTTGCTTGCATTGCCTTGTTTTTGTGCGGCATGACTGGGTCCACAATTTGGACGAGAGCGCCGTGACATTCTTCTTTTCGACATTGCCGGTCACCTGGCCCTGGCTGATCCTGATCACAGCGCAAGTCGCGGCCATGGTGCGACGAACCGGACTTGCGATTGCCCTACTGGTTCTGTTCGTCAGCGTCGCCTTGGTTACCGGGCTGATGTCACCGACAGCAATCGTGGCGGTGGCGCTTGGTCTGATCGTGGCCTTCTTCCTGCCACGCCAGAATGGTCTGCTCGCCTTCGCGGGGCATACTCTGTTGATCCTGTGGTGCCTGGCATTGGGGGCGCATCTGTTGCCAGGGTTCAACAATTTGAAACTGCTGGATCAAGTGCAGGCAAGTGTCTCCAGCGCAAGTTTCACACTGCATCTGAACTTGGACAAACCCATGGTCTTCTTTGCCGTTCTTCTTGCTTGGCCCGGAATGCTGAACGGCGCAATCCAGACCAGAATAAGGCCTTTGTCAGCGGGTTTGATGATTTTGCCCGGCCTGTTTCTGCTGGGTCTATCGCTGGGCGCGGTGCGCGTGGACCTCTCAGCCCCTAATTGGTGGCTGGTTTTTTGCCTGTCCAACTTGTTTCTGACTTGTCTTACGGAAGAGGCGTTCTTTCGCGGCTACTTGCAATCTGCCATAACCTCGCGCCTTGGGGTAACAGGCGGTCTGATCGCCGCCAGCCTGCTGTTTGGATTGGCGCATATCAGCGGAGGACCCGCGCTTGTGGGCTTTGCATCCCTTCTCGGGCTGGGGTGCGGGTTGGGATATTATGCAACTCGTCGGCTCTGGGTGCCTGTTGCGATGCATTTCGGGTTCAATCTGACCCACCTGCTGCTGTTCACCTATCCCGGCCCGGTATGACTGTCAGACCGGCAAGGCCGTGGTCTTGAACACGGTACGCAAAGCAAATGAACTTTGCATCTGCGCCACCCCCGGCAAGCGCGACAGGTATTGCCGGTGGATGCGCGCGAAATCTTCTGTGTTTTCAGCCACGACCTTCAGAATGTAGTCTGCGGTGCCGGCCATCAGGTGACACTCCAGCACATCCGGTATTCGGGCCACCGCCTTTTCGAAAACATCCAGAACCTCTTCGGCCTGACCTTGTAACGTGATCTCGACAAAGACGGTGGTAGGCACGTTCATTTTCCGCGCATCCAGCAGAGCCACGTAGTTGCGGATATAGCCGTCAACCTCCAACCGTTGAACGCGGCGGTGGCACGCAGACGGAGACAGGTTGACCTGTTCAGACAGTTCCGAATTCGACATCCGGCCATTCTTTTGAAGTGCGGCCAGAATCTTTCGATCAGTCGTGTCCAGGCTCATTCCTGCAATTCCTTTGCGAGTTTTTCGAATAGTACGGGAAATTCTTCCAAAGAAAAGTCCGTTGGCACGTTTTCTTTCACAGAAATTGCACGGCAAAATGCACATAATTTAAGCAGCTTGTGAACGGAGAGCCCAATGAAAATCGGTTGCCCCAAGGAAATCAAACCTCAGGAATTTCGCGTCGGGATGACGCCCAATGCCGCTCAGGAAGCGGTCGCACGCGGACACCAAGTCCTGATCGAATCCGGTGCAGGCATCGGCGCAGGTTTCGACAACGACGCCTATGTCGCCGCTGGTGCGCAAATTATTGACACCGCGGAAGAGGTGTTTGCCACCGCTGACATGATCGTCAAGGTCAAGGAACCGCAGGCGGTTGAACGCAAGATGCTGCGTGAAGGACAGTTGCTGTTCACCTATCTGCACCTGGCTCCGGACCCGGATCAGACGCATGACCTGCTGGAGTCGGGCTGTACCGCAATCGCGTATGAGACCGTAACGGATGCCAACGGCGGTCTGCCGCTGCTGGCACCTATGTCCGAGGTCGCGGGTCGTCTGGCCCCTCAAGTCGGATCCTGGACCCTGCAGAAGGCCAATGGCGGCCGTGGGGTTCTGATGGGTGGCGTTCCCGGCGTCGGCCCTGCCAAAGTGGTTGTGATTGGCGGCGGTGTCGTCGGGACACACGCGGCCAAGATTGCCGCCGGAATGGGGGCTGATGTCACCGTTCTGGATCGGTCGCTGCCGCGTCTGCGCTACTTGGACGATGTCTTTGGCGGAACTTTCAAGAACCAGTATTCGACAGCAGGTGCGACCGCAGAACTGATCCAGGACGCCGATATGGTCATCGGTGCTGTTCTGATCCCCGGCGCAGCCGCACCGAAACTGGTGTCGCGTGCTCAGCTGTCGACGATGAAACCCGGCGCAGTACTGGTGGATGTCGCCATCGACCAAGGCGGTTGCTTTGAGACGTCAAAAGCCACCACCCATGCCGATCCGATCTACGATGTCGATGGCATCATGCATTACTGCGTTGCCAACATGCCGGGCGCTGTCGCGCGCACTTCGACCATCGCACTGGGCAATGCCACAATGCCGTTCATGTTGTCGTTGGCCGACAAAGGATGGAAACAGGCATGTCAGGACGATCCGCACCTGATGGAAGGCCTGAACGTTCATGCTGGCAAACTGACATACTATGCCGTTGGCAAGGCCCTTGGCATCGACGTTGTTTCGCCAAATGTGGTGGTCAAATCGTAAGTAACTCCACTCCTGAAGTTGCCTGTTGATGGCAATTTTCAAGATGGCGCGGTCGGTATCGAACCGACGGCTTTCACAAATAAGGGCACCGCGTTTCTGCGCGGTGCCCTTTTCAATACGCGGAAGGGATGAATGCTCGCCCAAACAATGAGCGCCAGCTGTCACCCCTGTTTTTGAATTTCGACCGAATGCGGATACGGAATCGAAACACCTTTGGCGTCAAACGCCTCTTTAACCGCCTTCGTAAGCTCGAACTTGACGTCCCAGTAATCGGCTGCGGCACACCATAGCCGCGCAGTCAGATCGACCGAGCTGTCACCCAGATTCGTGACCCGAACCCAGGGTTCAGGGTCGCTGTGAATGCGCTGGTCGGCCTTGGCCACATCCAGAATGATCTGCATGGCGGTATCTGCGCTGTCCGCATAATCAATTCCAAACACCAGATCGACACGTCGTGTGTCATGGGCTGAATAATTGGTGATGATCGACCCCCATGCCTGACCGTTTGGAACAATGATCTGCACGTTGTCGGGGGTCACAAGCTCGGTCGTGAACAGGCTCAGGTCCATAACGGTTCCTGCCGTGCCACCGATATCCACATACTGTCCCAGCTTGTAGGGCCGGAAAACCACCAACATTACACCGGCCGCAAGATCACTCAGCGTACCCTGCAGTGCCAACCCGACAGCCAGAGAGGCAGCACCCAGAATGGCGACGATACTTGTGGCTTCTATCCCGAAGATCCCCAGAACGGCGACCAGAACAATTGCCAAAATCGCCCACTTGATCACGCTGGCGGCAAAATTCCCAAGAGTCGGGTCGATCTGCGGTGTTTTGTTGATCCGGCGGCGTACAACACCCGCGATCGTTCGGGCGGCGATCCAACCCAGAACAAGAACGATCAGAGCCTTCGCTGCATTCAAGGCAATGGGCAAGTATTGATTGGCCATACCAATCGCCTGCTCAGCCAAGTCGGCGGTTTGTTCCATTTCAAATTTCCTCGTGTTTTCTGTTCGTCAATTCCAATAAAACAAGCTCCGCGATTGGTGCGGAGCCCGATATCATAACAGAACTACTGGTCTATTTCTTCAAAGCGTCCCGGATTTCCATCAGGATGTCCAGTTCGCTGGGACCTGCGGGCGCCTCTTCAGCCGCTTCTTCCTCTGCTTCGGCAGCGTCTTTGACCTTGTTCACCATTTTTACCAGCATGAAGACGACCCAGGCGATGATCAGGAAGTTGATAATAGCCATTATGAAAGCACCATAGGCAAAGACGGATGCGCCTGCTTCACGTGCCGCTTCAAGGCTGGCACCTTCTGCCACGTCACCTGCCAGAACGGCGTAGTTGTTCGTAAAGTCGATACCCCCTGTGAACAATCCAATAAGCGGATTGATCAGATCGCCCACCAATGAGGTAACAATTGCAGTAAATGCGGCACCGATAATGATACCGACCGCCATGTCCATGACATTGCCCTTGGCAATGAAAGTCTTGAATTCTTCCAGCATAGCATCCCTCTAGTTTTTTTAGACCACGCCTCTGTTCACGCATGAGCGCATAGGAATTGTGCGTTAAACGCATGAAGAAGGGTATGTTTTTTAGGGGAAAGCCACCCTATTTTTCCCCAAACGGCATTACTCAGGGGGTTTCATGTCTCAACTTGCGCCTTTTTTCGTAACCGACAGATGGCCTGCAAAGGATCCCAGCATCCTTCAACTCTACTCCTATCCAACGCCAAACGGCGTTAAAGCCTCGATCATGCTTGAGGAAACCGGCCTGCCCTATGAGGCGCATCTGGTGACACTGGCAGATGCTGATGTCAAAAGCTCCGAGTTCCTTTCGCTGAACCCGAACAACAAGATCCCGGCAATAATCGACCCCGACGGCCCGGATGGTGTGCCGCTGGCCCTGTTCGAAAGCGGTGCCATCCTTCTGTATCTGGCCGAAAAAACAGGTAAGTTCCTGGGTCAAAGCGCAGCAGAAAAACACCGGATCACCCAATGGCTGATGTTTCAGATGGGCGGCATCGGGCCAATGTTTGGCCAGCTCGGGTTTTTCTACAAGTTCGCTGGCAGCGCGATAGAAGATCCGCGCCCGCGCGAGCGTTACATCAACGAAGCCAAGCGCCTGCTGAACGTAGTGAACACGCAACTGGAAGGACAGGACTGGATCGCGGGCGAATATTCCATCGCGGATATCGCGCTTGCTCCGTGGCTGAATGCGCTGGATTTCTATGGCGCGAAGGATGTGGTTGATTGGAACGGCTATTCCAATGTCGTCGCTTATGTCGATCGCTTCTTCCAACGCCCAGCGGTTCAGCGCGGCAAAGCCATACCGGCACGAAACTGATAACAGTTAAATGAATTGGAGCGCCAAACCGGCGCCCCTTTCATCGATCAGCCGGGCAGAGCACCTGTCAGCACGTAACGCAGAATTTCGACCACCTGAGCAGGTTCTTCCGCAACGGCCAGTGCGGCGGCATCAACTTCTTTCAGCGCGTGCTGATGATCCGGGCCGTGCAGAACGATGATAGACTTGCCCAGTGCTGCAGCATAACCCGCGTCAAAGGCGGCGTTCCACTGTTTGTACTTGTCACCAAACCTGACGACGACAACATCCGCATCCGCAATCCCCTTGCGGGTCCGGATCGCATTTACCATCGCACCCTTGTGGTCGTGCCAATACTTGTTCGGCTCGCCCCCCAGAATGGCCACACCACAATCATCACTGGCCGCGTGATCGGTCACAGGGCCGTTGAAGGTCACGTCCAACCCTTGCGCCCCATCGATGATCTGTTCACGCCAGTCGGTGTGGATTTCTCCGGAAAGATATACGTTCAGGCCCATGGCAAACTCCGCTGTTGTTCCCGTCCAATTTAAGGGTCCCACACCCAAAGCCCAACGCGGATTCCGGAAAAACCTTACATTTTACGAGCCACTAGGAATCGGCGGGCGTCACGTAAGGGGAAACTGTCGCTCTCGATGATGCTGAACCCGGCGCGTTCAAGGGCCGCATCAAGATCCGCCTCAGGCAGGAATCGCACAAACGGAGCCTTACCAAAGAACTGCATGATCGGCAGCGCGAGACGAACAGCGTAATACTTCAGGCTCGCCCCGCTGGACGGCCGGCAAAAGGTTTTCGAAATAAACAGTCCTCCGGGTCTAAGGACCGAGTGTACTCGGCTCAATGTCAGATCCAGATCTTCGACCAGATGCAAAAGGTTGAATGCCAGCGCCGCATCAAATGAACCCTCAGGCGGTCGATTTGCATCAGCCTCGGCAAAGGTGACGTTTTCGATGCTTTGCGAAGCGGCGTTTCGACGTCCAACGGCCAACATACCGGGGGACACGTCGGTTGCAGTGATAGATCCTACATATCCGGACAGCTTCAGAGCAGTCATACCCGTGCCGCAACCAAGTTCCAGAACATCATCGGTTTTCTTCAGGTAAGACGCTGTCCGCTCCAGCGTATGCTCGTACGAAGCCATGTCTTTGATGGGCGAGCGGGCATATTTCTCGGCCACTCCATCCCAAAATTTCGCAGTGGTGGTCATAGAGGAGTCTCCTTTCGGAGAGAATTTATTCATGCGCAGACCGAATATAAATTGCTGAAATTTGCAGGTTTACTATACATTTTTGTATGAACGATTTTGGCAATTTTGATTGGAACCACATCCGGGCCTTTCTGGCGACGGCTGAAACCGGGTCATTTTCCGCAGCGGCACGGCAGCTACGGCAAACCCAGCCTACGCTTAGTCGCCAGATAGCAGCGCTTGAACAGGACTTGGGTGTGATGCTGTTTGAACGGGTTGGCAGAACTCTTGAGATCACTCAGGCTGGATTGGAGCTGCTGGATCATACTCGCAAAATGGGGGACGCCGCCAACCGCATCGCGCTGACGGCATCCGGACAGGCACAATCCATTGAAGGCCGGGTTCGCATCACTGCCAGTGACGTGATGTCGGCCTATGTCTTGCCCGACCTGCTGCGCGAAATCCGGACGCAAGCCCCGCGCCTGCGGATTGACGTGATTGCCTCAAACGATATTCAGGATCTTATGCGGCGCGAGGCAGATATCGCGATCCGCCATGTCCGTCCTGATCAACCCGACCTAATCGCGAAGCTGGTACAGGAGGCGTCGGGGCATTTCTATGCAACCACAGAGTATCTCAACCGTGCGGGACGCCCGAAGTCAAAGCAGGACCTTTCACGACATGAGTTCATCAGCTTCGGCGACGACAATCAGATGATCGCCTATCTGAAACCGCTTGGCATTCACCTTACCAACGAGAATTTCCGGCTTGGGTCTCAGAACGGAATAGTGGCTTGGGAATACGCCAAGCAAGGCTTTGGCATCGCGCCCATGTCGCAGACCGTCGGTGATGCGACACCAGGTATGGAGCGTGTGTGCCCCGGGATGGAGGCCATCACATTTCCGATCTGGTTGACCACGCATCGCGAGTTACACACCAGCCGCCGCATCCGGCTGGTCTATGACTTACTGACCAAGTTCCTGTCCAAATAAAAACGCGCCCGAAGGCGCGCTTTCTATTTGAGCCTGTGAACTCTAACCGCGAAGCACCCCGCCCGTCGCCTTGGCAACCTTGGCAATGATCTTCTCGGCCACAGCTTCGATGTCTTTTTCCTTCAGAGTCGCCTCGGTCGGTTGCAGGCGCACTGTAATGGCAAGGGACTTTTTGCCTTCGCCAAGGCTGCCGCCGATGAATTCGTCAAAGACACGCACGCCCTCAATCAGTGCCTTGTCAGCGCCTGCGGCTGCGTTTACCAGCGTCAGCGCTTCGACATCGGCATCGACGACAAAGGCAAAATCACGCTCGACCGCCTGCAAATCGCGCAGTTCCAGCGCAGCACGTGTGGCACCAGATTTGCGGGGCAAAGGCACTTCGTCCGGCCAGATGGTGAATGCCATTGCCGGACCTTTTATGTCCATGGCCTGCAAAATGCGTGGGTGCAGCTCTCCGAAGACACCCAGTACTTTTTTCGGGCCCAGACAGATTTTGCCATGACGGCCCGGATGCCACCATGGATCGCCATCGCGCAGAATCTGAACCTTTTCGGGTGCGCCAATGGCGGCCAGAACGGCCTCTACATCTGCCTTGGCGTCGAAAACGTCCACTGGGCGCGCAGCACCGTGCACATCCTTGGGGCCCGAACGTCCTACCAGCAGACCGGTGATCTGGGTTTTCTGATCACCCGGCTCGCCATTGTGAAAGACCGGACCGACCTCGAACAGGGCGACATCCGCGAAACCACGCGCCTGATTGCGGGCCGCAGCCTGCAACAGGCCGGGCAACAGATCGGGGCGCATATGGCTCATCTCGGACGAGATCGGGTTTTCCAGCATGGTCGTAGTATCGCCGCCACCGAACAAAGCCGCCGAAGCCTGATCAATGAACGTATAACTGACGCATTCGTTATAACCCAGCGCCGCGCAGGTACGGCGCGCCATGGACTGACGGCGTTGCGCCGGGGTCATCACCGGTTTCGGTATCCCCTCGGTCACGCGCGGCAGCGGCCTGCCTTGCAGCTTTGTCAAGGAAGCAATCCGCGCGACCTCTTCCACCAGATCGGCCTCGCCCAGGATATCCGGGCGCCAGCTCGGGACATGGGCCATCTCGCCTTCCAGACGAAAGCCCAGACGGGTCAGGGTCTGTCGCTGTTCGCTTTCGGGAATATCCATCCCAACCAGAGACTGCACCCTTTCCGCATTCAGCTTGTATGCGCGCGCATGGTTCGGCGCTTTGCCAGCCTCAACCACGTTGGAGGCTTCTCCGCCGCAGATGTCCAGAATCATCTGGGTCGCGTGTTCCAGCCCCTCGCGGGTGTACTCCGGGTCGACACCGCGCTCGAACCGATAGCGCGCGTCGGAATTGATCTTGAGCGCACGGCCTGTGAGCGCAATTTGCACATGATCCCAGAACGCGCTTTCGAGGAAAACGTTTACCGTTTCCTCGGTACATCCGGTTTCCTCACCGCCCATGATGCCCGCAATCGATTCCGGGCCCTTGTCATCCGAAATCACCATCATTCCGGGTTGCAGCGTGTATTCTTTTTCATCCAGTGCGACCAGCGTCTCGCCGCCTTTGGCGCGGTGCACCCGCAGGTTGCCCTGCACCTTGTCGGCGTCGAACACGTGCAACGGGCGGTTGTGATCGTAGGTCATGTAATTGGTGATATCCACCAGCGCCGAGATCGGACGCAGACCTATGGCCTTCAACTGATCCTGCAGCCATTGCGGGCTGGGGCCATTCTTCACGCCACGGATCAAACGGCCGGTGAAATGCGGCGCTCCGTCCAGCGTGTCCTCGTCGATCGTCACCTTGATCGGGCAATCGAAATCACCCGGAACAGGCGTATAATCACGCTGCTTCAACGTGCCAATTCCACGCGCGGCCAGATCGCGCGCAATCCCTTCAACCCCCAACGCATCCGGGCGGTTCGGAGTGATCGCGATTTCGATCATCGGGTCGACTTTGGACGGGTCGTTTTCTGCAAGCCAGTCCACGAATGTATCACCCACTTCGCCCGAAGGCAGTTCGATGATGCCATCATGTTCATCCGACAGCTCCAGCTCACGCTCGGACGCCATCATGCCAAAGCTTTCGACGCCACGGATCTTGCCGACACTGATGGTCAGGTCCAGGCCAGGGATGTACATGCCCGGTTTGCAGACCACGACGGTGATCCCTTCACGCGCATTTGGCGCACCGCAGATGATCTGTAGCTCGCCCTCGTCTGTATCGACCTTGCAAACGCGCAGCTTGTCCGCGTCAGGGTGTTTCTCGGCGTGTTTCACATAGCCCAGAGTAAAACCTGCCAGCCGTTCGGCCGGGTTCACGATCTCTTCGACCTCAAGCCCGAGATCGGTCAGCACCTCGGCGATTTCATCAACCGAAGCATCAGTGTCGAGGTGGTCTTTCAGCCAGGACAGAGTGAATTTCATTGCACGGGGCCTTTTTTGGCAAACATCCAGTCGGCACAGGCAATGGCAAAGAATGCGCCGGGGTGCAAGCGCTGCGCGTCACGGATAGCTGGGGGTGCGGCCCAAAAGCTCATCCAACTGCCGCCCAATCCAGCCATGCGGGATGAAATGCCCGCCGGGATGCGTGTCCAGCGTCACCTGCCCCTGCGTGCAATCGGTCCATTCCACTCGGCTAAGCGTCAGGAACGGTTCCACACTCCAATCACCCCGCGGGGTCGCTCCGTTGCAATTGTACTTTTCACGCCAAAGCGAGACCGGATGGGTCGTGTCGCCATTCGCGCCATAAGGAAAATCCATCACCGTATCGCTGAGCCCGTGTACATGGCGCGCCTCACGCGGGGCTTCGGGGCAGTTTTCTGTCTGGCGAATGCTGCCCGCAACGGCCAGCAAAGCAGCGACGTCATTGCCCGACTGGCACACATAGCGCCACGCCATCGCACCGCCGAAGGAATAGCCCGAGACATAGATGCGGTCAGGGTCAATCGGATAGCGCCTGGCGACATCCTCAAGCACCCAGTCGGCAAAAGGCACATCATCCGAGCGTGCGGACCAGAAATCCCAGCTTTTGCCCAAACCGTTCGGGGCCACCAGCAGCACACCCCGACGTTTCGTGGCCCCGGCAATCCGTTCGTGGTTCACCACCATGGTCCCCTGCCGCGCCCAACCATGGAAATGCAGCAGCACGGGCAGAGGTGTTTCACCATCCCAGCCATCAGGTTCTAGAACGTGATACGAGCGGTCACCGAGATCACAGGCAATATCGCCGTGGCATTCGGTTTTCCAGGGACCCATGGCAAAGGCAGGCGCGGTCATAAGCAGAAGAAGGCAGAACAATCGACAGATCATGCACCCGACCCTAACGGGGCATTCCGCCCTGTCACTTAACATATCGGTGTGGTCCGAACGTAGGCCGGGCTTCAGCCCGGCACCCACCCATCGCACATGGCGGGCTGAAGCCCGCCCTACATCAGGTCAAAACACCAAGCCGCGCTTAGCAGCCAAACCAACTGCTCACCACCACTTCCAAAACCCGCAATTGCGTTTGTTAATGAGGTCCTGAGTTTTTTCTCTCTGAATTCTATCGCGCATCTGAAACACTGCAGGCCGCAAAAGCTCGAAACCAGCAATTAGAATTCCGGGCAAGAACAGAAGTGCCGATGCAACAAAAGCAATCAGAACTGCAACCGGCTGGCTTTTCCAAACCCACAGCACAAACGTTGGCGTCACAAACATCGCGAGGAACAAACACAAACACCAAAGCAGTGGATGCCCAGAAGCCTTTTGCTTCCACCAATCCTTATATGCGGTCAGCCAGTCGTCCAATGTGCTCTCTACCGCGACAAACCACCATGCAGGTTCGGCATATCCAGCGCTGCAAACCCATAGTGGCGCAGCCAGCGCAGGTCGGAATCAAAGAACGCCCGCAGATCAGGAATGCCGTATTTCAGCATCGCCAGTCGGTCGATGCCGATGCCAAAGGCAAAGCCCTGATAAATCTCGGGATCAATCCCACCAGCGGCGATCACCTTGGGGTGGACCATGCCGGAACCCAGAATCTCCATCCAGTCGTCGCCCTCACCGATCTTCAGCTGACCGTTATCCCACGAACAGCGGATATCAACCTCGGCCGACGGCTCGGTGAAGGGGAAGTGCGAGGCGCGGAAGCGGAGTTCGACATCGTCGACCTCGAAGAACGCTTTCACGAACTCTTCCAGAACCCATTTCAGGTTCGCCATCGAGATATCCTTGTCGATGGCCAGCCCCTCGACCTGATGGAACATCGGCGTGTGGGTCTGGTCGTAATCGGCGCGGTAGACGCCACCCGGACAGATCACGCGGATCGGCGCGCCCTGTTTCTCCATCGAGCGGATCTGCACCGGCGAGGTATGAGTGCGCAGCACGTGCGGCGGACGGTTATCACCCTCGGCGCGGTGCATATAGAACGTGTCCATCTCGGCCCGTGCGGGGTGGTGACCGGGGATGTTCAGCGCGTCGAAATTGTACCAATCGTCTTCAACACGCGGCCCTTCGGCCACCGAGAAGCCCAGTTCAGCAAAGATCGCGGTCAGTTCCTCGGTCGCCTGGCTGATCGGGTGAATTGATCCCTGACGGCGCGGGCGGGTCGGCAGGGTGACGTCCAGCCATTCGGTGCGCAGGCGCTCATCCAGTACAGCATCGGCCAGCGCGGCTTTCTTGGCGGACAGCGCCGAGTTGATCTCATCCTTCAGGGCATTCAGCGCCGGGCCTGCGACCTGACGTTCTTCGGGCGTCATCTTGCCCAGCTCACGCATCTTCAGCGCGACCTCACCTTTTTTGCCAACAGCCGCGACGCGGATCGCCTCAAGCGCGTTTTCGTCGCCTGCTTCGGCGATTTGGCCCAGATATTTTGCCTTAAGATCGTCCATGACGGCCCTCTGAATTTGGTCGAGAACCTGCTATCGGCCCCGCCCCGCGAATGCAAGCGGGACGGTGCGCATCAATAGCTGTATTCGGGATAAATCCGGGTCAGGTCGCCATTCCAGTCGCCATTGTAGTGTTCCAGCAACTCATCTGCCGGAACCTTGCCGGTGTCGATGCTTTCCTTCAGCGCGTTCAGGAAATGCGTCTCATCCGGGACCAGCCCACCGGCACCGGGGCGCGCGCGGGCTTTCAAGCCCGCCTCAGAGATCGCCACAACTTCACGCGCCAGATCATGCATGTTGACATTGCCAACCTGCGCCTGAAGCCCGTCTTTGGCCGCCGCAACACGCAGCCCCTCGCGCGTTTCGGCATCCCAACCTTTGACCAGATCCCACGCTGCATCCAGCGCGGTTTGGTCATAAGTCAGCCCAACCCAGAAGGCCGGCAAGGCGCAAAGCCGTCGCCAAGGGCCACCATCCGCGCCACGCATCTCCATGAACTTCTTGATCCGCGCCTCGGGGAAGGCCGTCGTCAGGTGATCGGCCCAATCCGACAGGGTCGGCGTTTCCCTCGGCAATGCAGGCAACTCACCCTTGAGGAAATCTCGGAACGACATGCCCAGCGCATTGATGTACTGCCCGTCGCGGTAGACGAAATACATCGGCACATCGAGCGCGTATTGGACATAGCGTTCGAATCCAAAGCCATCCTCGAACACAAAGGGCAACATGCCCGTGCGCGCATCGTCCAGATGTCGCCAGATATGGCTGCGCCAGCTTTTCTGACCGTTCACTTTACCTTCGAAGAACGGAGAATTGGCAAACAGCGCCGTCGCCACCGGCTGCAACGCCAGCGCCACGCGCAGTTTCTGTACCATGTCCGCCTCGGACCCGAAGTCGATATTGACCTGAACGGTACACGTCCGCCGCATCATGGCGCGGCCCATGGTGCCGACTTTTTCCATATAATCGTTCATCAGCCGATACCGCCCCTTGGGCATCAGCGGCATCTGGTCATGGGTCCAGATCGGCGCCGCGCCCAGACCGATGAATCCCACACCGATCTCATCGGCGATATCCTTCACCTCGCGCAGGTGAGTATTCACCTCATCGCAGGTTTCATGGATCGTCTCCAGCGGAGCACCCGACAGCTCCAGCGCGCCACCCGGTTCAAGGCTGACATTTGCGCCGTCCTTTTCCAGACCGATCAGATGACCGGATTCACGGACCTCTTCCCAGCCGTGGCGATCCCGCAACCCCTCCAACACGGCGACAATGGATCGCTTTCCTTCAAAAGGCAGAGGTTTCAGCGTGTCCTTGCAATAGCCGAATTTCTCGTGCTCGGTGCCGATGCGCCAATCTTGCTTGGGTTTGCAACCCGATTCCAGATATTCGGCCAGTTGTTCATGGCGTTCGATCGGACCGCCGCCGGACTGAGGGATGGACATGAACCGTGCTCCGATCCTGCTGTGTCTGTTTTGAAGGTCAAGTCGTGGTCGCAAATGGCGTCAGTGTCAATGCAACGGCAAATGCGCCGGACGCGACGGTGTGCGTTCCCAGATAACGACCGGATGCCGCGATTTGCCGTTGAGTTCCGACAGCATTTGCTCGGTTTTGAGGCCAGGCAGGTTTGAGAACACGTCGAACAACGCCTCGGCTCCTTCTGCATTCACAGGAATGTGAAGCGTTGGCTGGCCCGGCTGATCCAGAACCCAATGTGCGGGGTCGGAGGTCGGGTCAAGGGCCAAACGCTCAATTTCGCGGGACGCGACGATGCCGCCATCCAAGGGGCCCAGATAAGTGATCTGACCTTCATCAATCGTCACGACACCTTGCCCGCCCACACCTGTTCTGAAGCGCGCACGCTGTATGCCGATCACGGCCAAAGCCGCTGACACGACAATCAGAAACCAGCCTACCCAAGCCAGCAACCCACCCGGCCCGCTGATCCAGCTCAGACCAAGGATCAGGACAAAAGCCGCAACCAGAACCTCGCGCCAACGCCAAAGCGCCAGTTTTGCCTCGGGTCGGATGAAACTCATGAGAGCACCCTTTGCGGTTCCTGCAGCAAAGCGACCTTGTACCAGCCCACCTGTTGGAACCCAATCGCCTCATAGGCACGGGCCGCAGGTGTGTTGTTCGCAAACAGGATCGCGGCCGCCGCGCCCTCGGATTTTGCTTTCTGCATCAATGCGGTCGTGACCCGTCGACCCAGGCCACGATTTCTGTTTTTACGTGGAACAAAAACACCACCGACCTGAACTTGGTCGTGAACCCTGGCATTTACAGACGCCATGGCAACCGGCGCGTCGCCTTCCATCAGGACAATCGCCCTACCTGCGGTCAATTCCGCCTCGACGCGCTCTGAGGCCAGCTCACGCGCCTCTTCGCCTGCGGCCTGTCCAGTATCTTCGATGTAATCCGCGAACCAAGTGTGCAGTCTTGACCGATCCTCGGCGCGCAAATCGCGATATGGAACAGGTGCCTCAGTCAGACCGTGCAGGTCACGTCGATAAAGCGGTTCATCGTGATTCAACCGGTACTTCGCCTGCCCCAATCCCAAAGCGCCCAACGTCAGCTCGACCTGAGGTGCATCCCCCGTCATACCCAAAACGGTTTCGCCTTCGATCATCCGCGCGAAACACTCGGCAGCTTCGGTTTCGTCGTTGGGCAATTGAACCATCAGATAGCCCTTCTTGCTGAGCCCAAAGACACCCTGAACCTGATCCTCACCCCAGATGAAGTAGCGGCTGGAATATTCATTCGCATTCAACCCCACCCCGTGGGCCGCCAAATTGCTGCGCAAAAACATTGAACTGTCAGGGTAGCGGGACAGAAACCTCTCTAGCGCCGGGGCATCCGATTGAACCGCCTCGCGAATCACGACCAATCCCCCAATGCCTGCTGCCACATGGTCAACGCGGCCACCGCCGCTGTATCCGCCCTCAGAATACGCGGGCCAAGACTGACCACATGCGCATAGGGTAAAGCCGACAGCCGCGCACGCTCAGCGTTGGAAAACCCGCCCTCCGGGCCGATGAGAATCGCCCAGGGGCGCCCTTTTTCATTCGTTGCCAGCCGCAGGGCCGAGCCGACCTCGGCCTCGTTGCAGAACATCAACTGCCGACCTTCAGGCCAGGTATTCAGCACACGGTCCAGCCGCTGAAGGTCTGCCACCTCGGGCACGTAGGTTCCACCGCATTGTTCAGCGGCTTCGATTGCATGAGCCTGAAGCCGGTCTTGCCGGATACGGTCTGCGTTTGTGAATTCGGTCTGAACTGGCAGGATTCGAGCCGCGCCCATTTCAGCGGCTTTTTCTACAATGAAGTCGGTGCGCGCCTTTTTGATCGGCGCAAACAGGAACCACAAATCGGGGGGCAGCTGCAAAGGTTTGGTCTGCCTGACACAGGTCAGAGCCCCGCCGCGTTTTCCGGACTCGGCCACCTCGGCCAGCCACTCTCCATCTTTGCCGTTAAACAGCGCCACTGCTCCGCCAACCGGCAGTCGCATGACGCCAAACAGATAGTGCGCCTGATCGCGCGTCAAAGGAACCGATTGCCCCTGACCCAAGGGCTGCTCTACATACAGTCTGATTTTCGCACTCATGAGACCTACATATGCAAGGCAATGCCCCAACACCAGATGGTCAAGTCGCCGATGCCGTCACCGGCAATTGGGTCGACACCCATGCCCCAGCCTTTGCCCGACCGTATCTGCGCCTCAGCCGCGCGGACCGGCCCATCGGCACATGGCTGTTGCTGCTTCCGTGTTGGTGGGGGCTGGCGCTGGCCATCCTGCATGACGGCCAACCCCGTTGGGAAGATCTGTGGATTGCCTTAGGCTGCGCATTCGGAGCCTTTTTGATGCGAGGTGCCGGTTGCACGTGGAATGACATTACAGACCGGGAATTCGACGCACAGGTTGAACGCACACGATCACGCCCGATACCGTCGGGGCAGGTCAGTGTCCGGCAAGCTGCGGCCTGGATGATCCTGCAAAGCCTTCTGGCGCTTGGCATTCTTCTCAGCTTCAATCAGGCGGCCATTGCCATGGGGGTGTTATCTTTGCTGCCGGTGACCGTTTATCCGTTTGCCAAGCGGTTTACCTGGTGGCCTCAGGTTTTTCTGGGTCTGGCCTTCAACTGGGGCGCATTGCTAGCCTGGACGGCGCATAGCGGGTCGCTCGGCTGGCCTGCTGTCACGCTGTACCTGTCCGGCATCGCGTGGACCCTGTTCTATGACACGATCTATGCACATCAGGATACCGAGGATGATGAACTGGTCGGCATCAAATCCACCGCGCGCCTGTTCGGCACCGACACGGCGAAATGGCTGAAGTATTTTTTGGTCGCAACAGTATCGCTGATGGGGCTGGCCATTATTGATGCCGGGGTGCCTGATGCATCGATTCTGGCGTTGGGGATCGCGCTGTGCGGTCCCTGGGCCATGGGCTGGCACATGATGTGGCAATTGCGCGGGCTTGATACCGAAGACAACGCCAAGCTGCTGCTGCTGTTTCGGGCCAACCGCGATACCGGCTTTATTCCGCTGATCTTCCTCTGCGTCGCCTTGCTGCTCTGATTGCACCCGCTGAACGGGGCCTGTAAAGATCGGCGCAAACGCCTGAGGAGTGCCAAACCCAAACATGCGTCTGCCGTATTTTATCGCTGTTTCCCTGATCTTTCTTGTATCAGCCGGCCTGTCGCTTCTGGCAGCCAGCTATGCCGTTACCGAGATCGAAGAATCATCGGAACTTGCTGTACGGCGCTCGCTGGACCTGAAAGGACATGATTGGGCCGAGGTCGAAGCCGATGGTTTGCGGGTGGTCCTGACCGGCACAGCGCCGGATGAGGCGACCCGCTTTAACGCACTGACCGCCGCGGGAACCGAAGTTGATACATCCCGCGTAATCGACGAAATGGAAGTTATCGCAACTTCCGCCCTCGCAGCACCGCGCTTTTCGGTAGAAATCCTGCGCAATGACAGTGGAATATCGGTGATTGGCCTGATCCCGGCCAGTGAGAACAGGGACAAGCTGATCCAACGGCTTGGCAATCTGGACAGAACTGTTGCCGTTTCGGACCTGATGGAAACAGCAGATTACCCAAAGCCCAAAGGGTGGGATGCCGCAATTTCTTTCGCGTTGGAAGCCCTGACCCACCTGCCCCGCGCCAAAATTTCCGCCAGCCCGGATCTGGTCAGGATCACGGCAATTGCCAACAGTCAGCAAGAAAAACAAAAACTGGAACGCGACCTGACGCGTACGGCACCGCCCAGCCTACGGGTTGGGCTGGCGATTTCAGCACCTCGCCCCGTCGTCACGCCTTTTACTTTGCGTTACCTGATCGACGAAGAAGGTGGGCATTTTGACGCCTGTTCCGCCCAGGATGAGAAGGCACGTGACCGTATCGTGGCCGCCGCGAAAAACGCCGGGTTGGCGGGGCCTTATTCCTGCACCGTCGCCTTGGGCGAACCATCGCCACGCTGGCCAGAAGCAGCCGAGAAAAGCATTCTGGCACTGTTCAGGATCGGTCAAGGATCGGTCACCATGTCAGACGCGGACATTACCCTGATTGCTGCCGAAGGAACCGATCCCGTGGTGTTCGACCGGGTTGTGGGCGAGCTTGAAACCGAGCTGCCTGCGGTCTTCGCATTGCACGCAGTTTTGCCCGAGCCTGAAACAACGAACGCAAATGGCCCGGTCGAGTTTTCGGCCACCCGCAGCCCTGAAGGGCTGGTGCAATTGCGCGGACGGCTGGGTGATGAAACTCTGCGCGACATGGTCGACAGCTACGCGCGCGCGGCCTTTGGGTCCGATCAGGTATATACCGCCACCCGCATCGTTTCGGATCTTCCAGCGGATTGGCCGGTACGTGTTCTGGCCGGTCTGGAGGCTTTGGGTCAGCTCCACAACGGCGTATTGACCGTCACACCCGATACGGTCGAGCTGATCGGCCTCAGCCACGAAGAAGACGCCAAGGCCCGTATCGCAGGTCAATTGTCCGACAAGTTGGGCGAGGGGCAGGAATACACCCTGACCATCACCTATCAGCCCCCACCGGAACCCGAGGACGCCCTGCCCGACCCGGAAGTCTGCGAAGCCCGGATCGCCGAAATTCAGGCCACCAGCAAGATCGCCTTTGAGCCCGGATCGGCCACGATTGCATCAGACTCGCGCGATGTGGTGAACCAGATTGCGGATATCCTGCGCGACTGCGGTCCGATCCGAATGGAGATTCAGGGCCACACAGACAGTCAGGGCCGCGAAGAGATGAACCAACAACTCAGCCAGGCGCGGGCACAATCCATCCTGAACGAATTGCGCGGGCGGCGTATTCCGACCAGCAGCTACACCGCTGTGGGATATGGGGAAACGCAACCCATCGCTGACAACGACACCGAAGAGGGCCGGGAAGAAAACCGCCGGATCGAGTTCCGTCTGATCCGCCCTGAGCCTGTTGCGAGTACCGAAACAGGCCTTGAAGCACTCGAGGTCGAGGCTGCGACGTCCGCAGAGGACCAAACCGACACGACCGCACCTGATGCGGACGCAGGGGACCAGTAAGTTGAACAGAACAGAATTCGTCATTGTCACTGCCATTATCCTGTTCGCAGCCTTCTGCATGGGCTGGTTTGCCAATTGGCTGGCGCATCGCCTGTCCCGCGTACGGCAAAGCGACGTCGCTGATCTGGACCGGATGAGTCAGGAGTTGCACGAGGCCGAGGAAACCCGCGATCAGGCCATCACCTATTTGCAGCAACGTGAGGCCGAATTGACGAACCAGCTGACCCAGACAGAAGCCGAGCTGGCAGCCGCGATGGATGGCCTTCGGGCCGCGCGTCAGGAGGCCGAAGAAATGCGCGGGCGGATCAACAACGCGGATTGAACGCACGGCCATGCACGGGCGCTCAAGTTTGCAAGTATATGCTGGCGCTAAGTCACTACCACCGGGTCAGCGCGTCTTCGTCTTCATCTTTGGCAGCAACCCATTCCGCACCGGATCTGGTGATTTCCTTCTTCCAGAAGGGTGCGCGGGACTTCAGATAATCCATCAAGTATTCCGCTGCCTCAAAAGCATCTTTACGATGCGGCGCGGCTGTCGCCACCATCATGATCCTGTCCCCCGGCGCCAGCTGGCCATGGCGGTGAATCACCAGAACGTCACCCAATGACCACCGTTCCTTGGCTTCCTGGGCAATCTTGGTCAGGGCCCGTTCCGTCATACCCGGATAGTGTTCAATCTCCATCACATCCAGATCACCGCTTGCCAGGTCGCGCACAACGCCAGTGAAGGTGACAATGGCTCCGTTGGCATCATCCCCAGAAGCAAATGCGTTGGCCTCGGCCCCAAGATCGAATGCTTCCTGCTGAACGGCGATCCGCATCGCTCAACCGCCTGTCATTGGCGGAAAAAATGCCACTTCCCGAACGCCCGACAGCGAGGCGTCGAAGTCCGACAACTCCTGATCCAGTGCAACGCGCAGAGCAGACAAATCGGCAAATGCCGCGGCATAGCGTTCTTCTCGCGCGCTCAACTCGGCCACCAGATCATTGACAGTGACTGCCTGCGTCTCGACCTTTTCCTTTGGCAAACCGATACGTTCGCGTACCCATGCAAAATACAGCACATCCATCCCTCAGATCTCCTTCAGATGTGGCATGGCTTTACGTAGGTAATCATAGCCGGTGATCAATGTCAGCGCCGCCGCAATCCACAGCAACCACAGCCCGACCTGACCCGACCAGAACATGCCGTTGATGTGCCAGCGCAGGTGGTTCACGTCTTCAACCTGCCCCGCGATGATCTGTTCCACCAGCTCGGCATCCATGCCGAAACTCGCCATCACGGCATAGTGTTCAAAGATACCCTGCGAGAACAGTACCGCGATGGCGATCATCTGCGCTGTTGTTTTCCACTTGGCCAGCTTTGTAACCTTCAGCGTCCCCGCCACATCGCCCAGAAATTCGCGCAGGCCCGAGACAAAAACCTCGCGGAACAAGATCACGGTGGCGGGTAGCACCAGCCATGGCGTCCAGTGTTCGGTCGAATAGCCAACCAGAATCATCAGCGCGATCACCACCATTGCCTTGTCGGCAATCGGGTCCAGCATCGCGCCCATCTTGGTTTCCTGTTTCCACGCACGGGCCAGATAGCCATCGAACCAATCGGTGATCGCCGCCGAAAGGAACAGGATCAAAGCGAACCAGTCCGCATAGGGCCGGGTGAAGTACAAAAACATAACGGCCAGACCAGGCGCAGCCAGCAGGCGTAGAACCGTAAGGATATTGGGCAAATTCCACTTCATGGCTTGGACCCTATATCGACGGTTCAAGACAGAAAAGACAAACCGGTAAAAAACTACATCACTCACAACAGCTTGGTCAAAGCGCCGCAGGTCCGACGCTTTGGACCTGGTGCACTTGGCGTTTCACGTCTTTGCGGTCAGATTATCCGTCGACTGCAAAGCGGAACGTACAGGATGACAGCGCATATTCAAACCGACGCCCGGTCGAACATGGTCGGCAGCCTGTGGATGGTGGCGGCAATGGCGGGCTTTGCGCTGGAGGATGCGTTGCTGAAAGCAGCATCCTCCGCACTTCCGATCTGGCAGGTACTGGTGCTGTTCGGGACGGGCGGGTCCGTAATCTTTGCCGCGCTGGCGTCAGCTCGTGGAAAACGCCTGATACACCCAGACGTTCTCTCCCGCCCGATGAAAGTTCGGGTGCTGTTCGAAGTCTTTGGTCGGCTGTTCTATGTGCTCGCCATCGCGTTGACGCCCTTGTCCTCGGCCACGGTGATCCTGCAAGCGACGCCGTTGGTTGTGGTCGCGGGCGCGGCATTATTCTTTGGTGAAACGGTTGGTTGGCGGCGATGGAGCGCAATTTTTGTCGGTATGATCGGCGTCGTCATTATTCTGCAACCGACCGGAGACAGTTTTTCACTGCTGTCGATACTGGCCGTGCTGGGTATGTTGGGGTTCGCAGGGCGTGATCTGGCCAGCCGCGCGGCCCCTGCCACACTTGGAACCGAAGTTCTGGGGTTTTATGGTTTCCTCAGCATTATCGTCGCGGGTCTTGCCTATCGGACGTGGGAAGGCGCCCCCATGACACCGGTTAGCATGCACACCAGCCTGCATCTGACGGGCGCGGTTCTGATGGGCGTCATGGCCTATGCCTCGCTCATGAACGCAATGCGCACGGGTGAAGTGTCTGCCGTGACCCCGTTCCGCTATACGCGACTGCTGTTCGGTATCGGGTTGGGTATCGCCCTGTTCGGCGAAAGCCTGGACCGTACCATGTGGGTCGGCAGCGCGCTTATTGTGGCCTCGGGCCTGTATATCCTGTGGCGGGGGCGGCAGGTCTAACCCTTGTCGTGGAAGAAATCATAGACTTTCTGAGCCAACCCGGCCGAGATCCCCTCGACCGCTTTCAAGTCCGCCAGATTGGCCCGGCTTACCGCTTTGGCGCTGCCGAAGTGAGTCAGCAAGGCGCGCTTGCGTGCTGCGCCGACACCTGGGATTTCATCCAGCGGCGTGGCACCAACGGCCTTGGCGCGTTTCGCACGGTGGGTGCCAATGGCAAAACGGTGCGCTTCGTCCCTTAGCCGTTGAACAAAGTACAAGACGGGATCGTTGCGTTTCAGCGCAAAAGGGCGCTGGCCGATCCGGTGAAACTCTTCCTTGCCGTGGTCACGGTCGACCCCTTTGGCAACACCGACCATCGGAATGTCTTCGACCCCGTGGGCCTGCATGATCTCGTGCACGGCGCTGACCTGTCCGGCACCGCCATCGATCAGCAGAAGGTCGGGCCAAAGCCCTTTGTCCCGGTCCGGATCTTCTTTTTGCAGGCGGGTGAAGCGACGGTTCAGAACCTCTTTCATCATGCCGAAATCATCACCCGGCGTCAGGTCATCGCCACGAATATTGAACTTGCGATAGGCGTTTTTCATGAACCCGTCGGGCCCTGCCACGATCATGCCGCCAACTGCGTTGGTGCCCTGAATATGAGAGTTGTCGTAAACCTCGATCCGACCGGGCGGGCCATCCAGATCAAACGCCTCGGCCACACCGCGCAGCAACTTGGCCTGAGTCGCGCTTTCCGACATGCGCCGGGCCAGAGACTCTCGCGCATTGCGCAATGCACCTGCAACCAGTTCCTGTTTCTCCCCACGCTGCGGCACGAGAAGCTCGACCTTACGACCAGCTTTTTCCGTCAAAGCTTCCTGCATCAGATCAGCGTTTTCGATCCCGTCCGACAAAATCAACTGCCGCGGCGGTTCCTTGTTGTCGTAGAACTGACCAAGGAAAGCTTCCATCACCTCGGCCGGAGATACATCTGGTCCTACACGCGGGTAAAAATCCTTGTTGCCCCAGTTCTGGTTGGCACGGATGAAGAATACCTGAACACAGGCCTGCCCGCTGTCCATATAAAGACCGATCACATCCGCCTCGGTTACACCGCGCGGATTGATACCCTGTGAAGTTTGAACCTGCGTCAGCGCACGGATACGGTCGCGCAGACCGGCGGCGCGTTCGAACTCCATGGCCTCGGACGCGGCCATCATCTGTTCAGCCAGTTCCTCTTGCACCTTGGTCGAGCGCCCCGACAGGAAACGTTCTGCATCCTTTACGCTTTCACTGTAATCCTGTTCCGAAATCAAACCGACACACGGCCCCGAGCACCGTTTGATCTGATAGAGCAAACAGGGCCGCGTACGGCTGTCAAACATGGAATCCGAACAGTTCCGCAGCAGGAATGCCTTTTGCAGCTGGTTCAACGTGCGGTTTACAGCACCCGCGCTGGCAAACGGCCCGAAATAGGCGCCTTTTTCCTTCTTGGCCCCGCGGTGTTTCTTGATCTGAGGAAAGTCATGATCCTTGGCGACCAGGATGTTTGGAAAGCTTTTGTCGTCCCGCAGCAGCACATTGTATTTCGGTTTAAGCTGCTTGATCAGGTTCTGCTCCAGCAGCAGCGCCTCGGTTTCGGTTCTTGTCGTCAGAAACATCATCGAAGCGGTCGAGGCAATCATCTTCTCGATCCGGCCCGAATGACCCGGCCTTGCATAGTTCGATACCCGCGCCTTCAGGTTTCGCGCTTTGCCCACGTATAAAACCCGGCTTTCGGCATCCAGCATCCTGTACACCCCCGGTGAGCTGTCCAGCGTCTTTGCGTAACGCTGAATGCAGGCATAACCGGTCGGGGACGATTCACTGTGGGTAGTCATGGGTTTCCGATATGATTCTCTTTTACTGGCTGCAATCTTGCGGGCCTCAGATCAAGAGAAAACAAATCCACGATTCCTGTGGATAAGTGTGAAGATAAGTTTTCACAGTCTTAGAATTTCCCTTGTTTCATTACCACTTCATCAACCTGCACAAAAAATAGGCACATTATCAAGCTATTGATTTTGATGGTTATTTTTTCAGGCATTTAGCAAGTGTATGAAAAAAAAGACATTTTTGTAACACGTAGGTAACATGAACGTGCGCGGTGCAAAACTTGCAACGGAAATGCTCATTCCACACCCAGAACATCCGGTGTTTTCCACCCCAGGTGCTGACCGCCATCCACGCATATCAGTTGTCCCGTTACCGCATGCGCATCCAGAAAAAACCCCAATGCGGCAGTGATATCCGATGGATTTGACCCGCGTTCCAGAACAGTATTCGATCGTTGCGCCTGGAAATGCTCGGCGCTTTGACGATGCCCCTGTACCGTCGGGCCAGGCCCAATGGCATTGACCCGGATTGCCGGGGAAAGCGCCTGTGCCGAGGTGCGGGTCAGCGTCCATAGCCCCATTTTGGCAATGGTGTAAGACATGAACTCGGGTGTCAGCTTGCGTACACGCATGTCCACCATGTTGATGATCAGACCGGTCGCAAGGGGTTCGCCATTTTCGTCTGTGTCCGTGGCCAGCCCCTGCCCGGCCATGGCTTGGGTCAAAACGAACGGTGCGCGCAGATTGCTGTCGAGATGGCGGTCCCAGCTTTGGCGGGTTGCGGTGTGAACGCTGTCATATTCAAAGATTGAGGCGTTGTTCACCAGACAGGTGATCGGCCCGCCCAGAGCCTCGGCTGCTTTGGGCAGCAGGTCCTGCACCTGTGCCTCGTCGAGCAGATCAGCCTGCAAGGCCACCGACCGTCGGCCCAATGCCTGAACCTCTGCCACAGTCTCGTGCGCGGGGCGTTCTGACGACGCATAGTGAACTGCGACATCATATCCACGTCCGGCCAGATAAAGCGCCATGGCCCGGCCAATGCGAATACCGGCACCGGTCACTAAAGCTCGGGTCATGCTTCACCTCGTTTTGTCAGATCACACCAGCAATACTGTGATATAAAGCGCATAAAGGAAGGTCAGTACCAGACCCCAAACGCGAGAGATATCCTGCTTGAAAACAACAAAGGGAACCAGAAGCAGCGAAGCGCCCAGCATGACCCAAAGGTCAAAATACAGGAAACCGGGATCAACCGGGATACGCCCGAACCAGGTTGCGATCCCGATAATGGCCAGAAGATTGAACATGTTCGATCCGATCACGTTGCCTAGGGCCACATCGGCCTGCCGGCGCAACGCGGCCATGACGGTTGTTGCCAGTTCGGGTAAAGACGTTCCGACCGCAATCAGGGTCAGACCGATAACCGTCTCACTGACACCATAGGTTCGGGCGATGACCGTCGCATTTTCCACCAGCAGGTGTGCCCCCATTGGAAGGCCGACAAGGCCTAGGATCAGGTAAACCGATACCTTCCAGTAAGGCATGTCAGGATCGGCTTCTTCCAGGCCTTCAAGGTCGTCGTCATCGGCACAGGCTTCCCCACAGGCCTTGCGGTGCGCCTTTGCTTCACGAAAGGCATTCATCAGAACCAGGCCCAAAGCCGCCAGCAGGATCAGGCCGCTGACGACGGTGAATGTTCCACAAAACGCCAACCCTATGAACAAGGCCGTCGCCATCAGCATGAAGGCATAGTTCCTACGGCTGTCGCACTCGCTGGTGTGGATCGTTGCCAGCATCGCTGGAAGGCCAAGAACCAACAGGATGTTGGCCGTGTTTGATCCGACAACATTACCCAGCGCGATACCCGGTGCGTGTTCCTTGACGGCGCTGATAGCAATCAGCAACTCGGGCGCGGACGTGCCGAAGGCCACAATCGTAAGGCTGACGATCAGAGCCGGGACACCTAAACGCAGGCTCAGGTTCACTGCGCCACGCACCAAGGCATCGCCTGCCAGCAACAGGATCAACAAACCAAGACCAGACAGCAGCCACGTGGTGATCAAGCCCGGCCTCCTTTTTCACAGGTACAGGGGCCCTTTCCGATGCGATACCGACCGCATCGCGGACATTTTGCCGAGCTCAGCTTTTTCTGCCCGGGAAACCGCAACTTGCCGAACATTGCCAATACGCCCATAGCGATCAGAAAAAGAGTGACAGCCTTTACGATCACGTCACAAACCGAAACGCGCGTAGGCTGCCCGCTCCTCTAATCCTGCAATAGCGTCCTGCGCCAGGTTGGCCCCAAACCGGGTCCAGATCGGTTTTTTCACGCCATAGTGGCGGAATTTGACCTTGTCACCGAAACGGTCCTGCATCTTTGGCTTCAGATGGGCGATGCCGTCGATCAGCCCCAGTTCCTGCGCGCGACGCGCCAGCCAGACCTCGCCCGTGAACAGATCCGCTTCCTGATTCAGCTTGTCCCCGCGCCGATCTTTGACATGCGCAATGAAATTCTCGTGGATATCACCCAACAACCCTTGCAGGCGGGCCACATCCTCTTTCTTTTCTGGTGAAAACGGGTCGAGCATGGACTTCGATTTCCCAGCGGTATGGACCCGCCGCTCAAACCCTTGCCGCGCCAGAAAGACATGCGCGCCAAATCCAGCCGAGATCACACCGATCGATCCCAGTACGGAACTGTCATCGGCCCAGATCTCATCCGCTGCGGCGGCCAGCCAATACCCACCGGATGCAGCGACGTCCTCGACAAAAGCGAAAACTGGCACGTTCAGTTCTTCTGATAAACGTCGAATGCGCGCACCGATCATTGAACTTTGGACAGGGGATCCGCCTGGTGAATTGATCTCAAGCGCCACGGCCGCAGGTTTTCCCTTGCGAAAGGCTTTCTCCAGAACCGGCGCCAGCGTGGCGTCGTTCAAGGACCCGCGCCCGGCCATGCCGATGGCTCCGGACAGGCGGACGATGGCCACACAGGGGTGTTTTTTGACGAACGGCAGGCTGAGCTTCATGGGTGCCGATGTAGAGTGCCGCCATCCCGTAAACAAGGGACTCTTCAAACCTTGAACGCGACGTGAACCAGATTCACACACTCGATGGGCAAAAATGCAACGCACCGGCGTGGGTTAGCTGCGAATGCGCCAGCCGGTTTTGAATATCCAGCCAATGACCGCCAGACACACCCCAGTAAAGGCTATGATGGCCAGCAAGCTCAGGGCAATGGGCACATCCGCAAGCCCGAAAAACGACCAGCGAAACCCCGAAATCAGATAGACGACCGGATTGAACAACGTGATCGTCTGCCACAGAGGCGGCAGCATCGAGATTGAATAAAACGTACCGCCAAGGAAGATAAGTGGCGTGACCACAAGCTGCGGCACCAATGACATCTGTTCAAAATTACTGGCCCATATCCCGATGATAAAACCCAGCAACGAGAAGCTGAGACATGACAGGATCAAGAACGCCGCCATGGCAAAGGGGTGTTCGATCCGTATGTCGACGAAAAAGGTCGACGTGGCCAGAATGACCAACCCCACAAACAGTGCTTTGGTGGCCGCCGCACCGACATACCCAATCACGATTTCGATAAAATTCACCGGCGCCGACAGCAGCTCGTAGATGGTGCCCAGAAACTTTGGGAAATAAATTCCGAAAGACGCGTTCGAGATCGACAGCATCACCACAGACAGCATGATCAGGCCCGGGACGATGAACGCGCCGTAGGATACACCCTCGACCTCCTGAATTCGACTGCCGATGGCGGTGCCAAATACCACGAAATACAGCGAAGTGGAAAGAACCGGTGACAGGAAGCTTTGCGCCAGGGTGCGAAAGAAGCGGGCCATTTCGAACCGGTAGATTGCAGCGATTGCGGTCCAGTTCATGCCGCCTCTCCGGATACCAGATTGACAAATATTTCTTCCAGGCTCGATTGCCGTGTCTGTACGTCGCGCAACACGAGTCCGGCCTGCGACACGTCATTCAACAGGGTCGTAATTCCTGTGCGATCCGCATGGGTATCGTATGTATAGATCAGGCTATCCCCCGCGCCATTGAGGGTCAAATTGTGGCTGGCCAAACCACCGGGAATCTTGGCGATTGGCTCGGTGAGCATGACGACAATCTGCTTTTTGCCCATCTGCGCCATAAGCGTGTCTTTGTCCTGCACCAAAAGCAACTCACCCTTGTCGATGACGCCGACGCGATCCGCGATGGCTTCTGCCTCTTCGATATAGTGGGTGGTCAGAATGATGGTGACACCGTCCCGTTTCAGCTCGGCCACGATTTCCCACATATCCTTGCGCAGCTCGACATCCACACCTGCCGTCGGTTCATCCAGAAACAAAACACGTGGTTCATGCGCCAGAGCCTTGGCGATCAGCACACGGCGTTTCATGCCGCCCGACAACTCCTTGATGGGGTTCTTGCGCTTGTCCCATAGCGAGAGCTTGCGCAGAATGTCCTCGATCCGGGCGTTGTCTTTGCCCAGCCCAAACAACCCGCGTGACAGCCGAACTGTGTTCCAGACCTTTTCAAACGGTTCCAGCGCGATCTCTTGCGGGACAAGCCCGATCATCCTGCGCGCTGCGCGATAGTCCGACTGAATGTCGTGCCCGCCGACTGAGACCGTGCCGGATGTTGGCGTGGTTATTCCACAGATCGTCGAGATCAGAGTGGTTTTTCCCGCCCCATTCGGCCCCAGAAGCGCAAGAATTTCGCCTTCTTCAATGTCCAGAGACACACCTTTCAGCGCCTCGAACCCGTCGGCGTAGGATTTGCGCAGATCTCTGATGGATAAAATGGTCGTCATGTCCGCTCCCCGTTCTGGCCCAAACCCTATCGCCCCGAACACAGGGATAACAGGCCCATTCCGCACCATGTGATGAACAACTGCCAAAAGGAAGACCGCCCGCGCCAGCAATCATCCGGCTTGCAATCCCGACACCAGCCAGCAAACTCTGCCGGGAACGGAGGGCCCTGATGCTGAACGGAATACGTGTTGTCGAACTTGAAGGTCTGGGTCCCGGCCCGTTTGGAGCTATGTTTCTGGCAGATCTGGGCGCTGACGTGATAACAATCCATCGCAAAGGGGGCGCCGCGACACCGGGTATGCCGGAACGTTCCCTGCTGGATCGTGGCAAAAGATCCATCGCACTTGATCTGAAGAACGCCAATGATCTGGAGACCGCGCTTCGCCTGATCGACACAGCCGATGCGCTGATCGAAGGATTCCGTCCCGGTGTGATGGAAAAACTGGGGCTCGGGCCCGATGTCTGCCTGACCCGCAATCCAAAACTGGTCTACGGGCGCATGACGGGCTGGGGGCAGGATAGCCCGCTGGCCGACACGGCGGGGCACGACCTGAATTACATCGCCCTGTCCGGAGCGCTCTGGTATGCCTCACACCCCGGCCATGCACCGCAGACCCCGCCAACGTTGGTGGGTGATATCGGCGGTGGGGCCATGTATCTTGTGGCAGGCGTTCTGGCGGGACTGATCAATGCACAGCGCACTGGCACAGGTACTGTCGTTGACGCGGCAATCTATGACGGCTCGGCCCATATGATGAACCTGTTGATGACAATGCGCCAAACCGGCAACCTGTCTGAAACCCGGGGTCAAAGCCTGTTGGACGGTCCCCACTGGTGCAGCACCTACGCCTGCGCCTGCGGCGGCTACATTTCCGTGCAATGCCTCGAACCAAAATTCTACATGCAATTTCTGAACTTACTGGGCCTCACAAACGATACCGAGTTTCAGCGGCAATACGACCGTGATCTGTGGCCTTCGCTTTCACGCCGTCTAACCGACATCTTCGCCAGTCAACCGCGCGACCATTGGGAGGCCCTGTTTCGCGGAACAGATGCCTGCGTTGCTCCTGTTCTCAGCCCGGACGAAGCCCGCTCACACCCGATGAACCTCCGTCGCAACAGCTGGCAGGACATTGACGGTGCATTTCAGGCCGCCGCCGCCCCACGGTTTTCAGGCCATGACTGGACCCCGAAACCCAGCCCCATGCGCGGCGAGCATACTAAAGAGATCCTCGCAGAGCTCGACAGCCTGAGCTGATCCGCACTTCATCTGGCCCAAAATATCCCGGGGGATGAATTGGCCGCAGGCCAAGAAGGGGGCTGGCCCCCTTTAATCTGCTTAGCGCGCGCGCACCGTATCGATCATCAACTGAACATTCTCAGGATCGGCATCCGGCGTGATCCCATGACCCAGGTTGAAGATGTGCGGCCCCTTAGAGAACGCCTCGACAATCCGCCGCGTTTCGTCCACCAGAGCCTGCCCACCGGTCACCATATGCGACGAGGCCAGGTTTCCCTGTACACAACCCTCAATCTGTACATGTCTGGCGGCCCAATCGGGCGACACCGAGTTGTCCAGCGCGACGCAATCCACGCCAGTCGTCTTGGCAAATCCAATATACCCCTCCCCCGCCTCGCGCGGGAAACCAATCACCGGAATACCCGGGTGACGCTCCTTGATGGACTGCGTAATCACACGGCATGGTTCCACAGCGTATTTGCGAAACGCCTCACCTTTCAGGGAACCCGCCCAGCTGTCAAAAATCTTGACCACCTCAGCCCCGGCGTCGATCTGAGCCGACAGATACTCGATTGTTGCGGCCGTGATGCGATCCAGCAGCGCCTCGAATAAAACAGTATCGCTTTCTCGAAGAGCGTGAGCTGGTCCCTGATCGGGTGTTCCACGCCCGGCGATCATATAGGTCGCAACCGTCCATGGCGCGCCGGCGAACCCGATCAGCGTGGTCTCAGACGGCAATTCTCGCGACAGGATCCGAACCGTTTCATAAACGGGCGACAAAGTCTCATGAATTGCGTCAATCGGCTTCAACGCATCAAACTCCGCGTGCCGCGTGATGGTCGACAAACGTGGGCCTTCGCCGGTCACAAACCATAAATCCGCACCCAGCGCCTGCGGCACCAGCAGGATATCGGCAAACAGGATCGCAGCATCAAACCCATAGCGCCGGATTGGCTGCAATGTGACTTCGGCGGCCAGTTCCGGGTTATAGCATAAAGACAGAAAGTCCCCGGCCTGGGCACGGGTAGCCCGGTATTCCGGCAGATACCGGCCCGCCTGGCGCATCATCCAGATTGGCGGCACATCCTGTACTTCACCCGCCAGCGCCCGCAGCAGTTTCTTTGTCTCGGCCATTTTCGCCCCCAGTATTCCGGTTTTGGCAACGGGTCGTCCTTCGGCGGCAATTTGTCAAGCTCAGCCCCCATTGTCAGGGCAATGTGACGCGACTAAAGCTGTGCACATGACTTTGACCCTGCCCACCCCCGCATCGCCCCTCAGAATTGGCACCCGTGGTTCACCGCTGGCATTGGCTCAGGCCTATGAAACCCGCCAGCGCCTGAGCGATGCGTTTGATCTACCCGAAGCGGCCTTTGAAATCGTCGTGATCAAGACAACTGGCGATAATCGCGCTATGATCGATGCGGATCGTCCCCTGAAGGAAATCGGCAACAAGGGCCTGTTCACCAAGGAAATCGAAGAGGCGATGTTGCGCGCCGAAATCGATATCGCCGTGCATTCAACGAAAGACATGCCTGTTGAGCAGCCCGAAGGGCTGGTTCTGGACACATTCCTTCCGCGCGAGGATGTGCGTGACGCTTTCATCTCGCCGCGCCTTAACTCGATCCACGATCTGCCTGAAGGGGCCGTCGTGGGCACCTCGTCTTTGCGGCGCCGGGCACAGCTGCTGAGCCGGCGGCCGGACCTGAAAGTGGTCGAGTTTCGCGGGAACGTGCAGACGCGGCTGAAAAAGCTGGAAGCCGGTGTCGCGGATTGCACTTTTCTGGCCATGGCTGGCATTCGCCGTCTGGGCATGGACGAGATTCCAGCCAGCGCCATTTCTCCGGATGACATGCTGCCCGCGATTGCACAGGGTACCATTGGCATAGAACGGCGCAGCAACGACATGCGCGCGGCTGAAATGCTTGAAGCGATTCATCACACGGAAACAGGATGGCGGCTGGCCGCTGAACGCGCCTTGCTGGCCGCGCTGGACGGATCTTGCGAAACTCCGATCGCTGGTCTGGCAGAACTGGACGGAGACAACTTAAGGCTGCGCGGCGAAGTCCTGCGCCCAGATGGATCGGAAACCGTGAACAGAGATGTGACCGGTTCCGTCAAAGACGGGCCGGAAATGGCCCGCGTGATGGCGGCAGACCTGTTGGAACAGGCAGGTCCGGGTTTTTTCGATTGGAAAAATTCAAATTAATTTAAGGCAGTGTGAACTTGATCACTGTGACCGCCGAGATTCTCGGGCATTAAAGTGACATACCGATGAGGAAGTCGGGTCAGTCTCGAAAGTATCGAAAAGTTTTCAGATTGCCGGTGATTTAATCAGTATTCGAGGGGGCGAGGCTGACCCACGACTTCCAATGGTAGCGGGTCGCTGTTGAACTCAACAGCGACCCGTTTACGTTGTATACATCCAACCTTCAGGAAATCGCATCAACTGCGTGACGGACGGCGATGCGTGTCTGTTCCAGATCCGCATCGGTGATCGCCAGCGACGGATAAAGCTTGCCCGGAGACTTAAAGATTCCATGAGCGCGCAGCACCGCATTATAAGTGGCGTTACGCTGTGGATCATCATGGTTTGCGCTGCGATAGTCACGACATTCGGCGTTGGTGAAATAGATGTCAAACAAAGTCTCGTCACCGCATATCCGATGCGCAATACCCGCTTCATTCAAGGCGTCCGTCTGAATCTGCTGCAAGTGTTTTCCAATTGCGCGCAAACGCTCGTACGCGCTATCACGCCGCAGAATCTCCATCGTCTTAAGCCCTGCAACCGAGGCGACCGGATTCCCTGATAGGGTCCCCAACTGCATCAGCCAACCTTCTTCCCCGACCTTTGATTTATCGAAATGCTTCATGATCTCGACGCTGGCACCGAGCGCAGCCAGAGGGAAGCCACCGCCCGTGATCTTACCCAAAGTGCAGATATCCGGTGTGACCCCGTATCGTTCCTGCGCCCCGCCATAAGCCAGCCGGAATCCGGTGACGATCTCATCAAAGATCAACAACACACCATGTTGATCACACAAGCCTCGAAGGCCTTGCAAATATCCCGGCATTGGCGGAATGATCCGTTGCAAAGGCTCGACCATAATCGCAGCAACGTCGTCATTTTCCTCCAGCAAAGCAGCGACGGCTTCCAGATCGTTAAAGGGCGCGATCAGCATCTGCTCGGCCACGCTGTCGGGGATACCGGCGCTGTCGGGAACAGCCTGTGGGAAATTGACCCTGCGGCTTGGCGCAAGGCTCATCTGCGCCTCGGCGCTCATACCGTGGTAACCGCCTTCAAACTTCAGAATCTTGCTGCGCCCGGTATAAGCCCGCGCCAAGCGAATCGCATACATGTCGGCTTCGCCGCCTGACGCGACAAAGCGCACCTGCTCGCAGCAGGGAACGGCGTCTATAATGGCCTCGGCCAATTCGATGCCCTTGCTGTTGTTTGCAAAAAACGTCATCCCTTTTGGCAACTGTTCCAATACGGCTTCCATCACCTCGGGGTGGCCATGGCCCAGCAGCATCGGACCCGACCCTATCAGGTAATCGACATATTCGTTGCTGTCCTCGTCCCAGACACGGCTGCCTTCACCACGGGCGATGATGATGCCCGGATCGAAGTTGCCGAAACCGCCAGCTGGCAGAACCTCTTTTGCGCGTGCTATCCACTCGGACTGTGTCTGGATCTTCAGCATCTCAATCAATCTCCAAAATCGGGGTGCCAAGAATTTCGAGGTCAGGGGTCACACCCAATCCCGGACCTTCGGGCGGAGCAATCCGGCCGTTTTCACGGTTTGGTGCATCAGGACACAGACGCGGGGCCACGTACGACGACAAGTCACACGTGTTCATCAGGGAGCTCTTCGGCGTCGACGCCGCAAAGTGGAGTGAAGCCGCGGTAATAATATCAGACCCCCATGTGCATTCCGCGCAAATCTCGGCGCCCAGATGCACGGTCAGGTCCCGCACACGACGCATTGCCGACAATCCGCCGAATTTTGAAAGTTTAAGCGCCACCGCATCCATGCACCCGAGGTCATGCGCACGCATCAGCGAGGCAAGATCAAAGGCACTCTCGTCGATTTTCATCGGAAGACCGGTAGCCTGACGGACAGCGGCACAGTCCTCCAGCGTTTTGCAGGGCTGTTCCAACATCACGTCCAGATGTGCCACCGCACGCCCGGTACGGGTCGCCTGCAATCGCGATGCTCCACAATTCCAGTCACCGTAAACCAACGGCCCGGTTCCCACGGCTTCGCGTACTTTGATCAACCGTTCGGCATCCGCCTGCCAATCGCCCTCGACGCCCAGCTTGACCTGAAACTGGCGGATACCGGTTTGAAAAGCGGATTTGGCAATGCGCGCCATCTCGTCCGGTGCAATGCAAGTGATTGAATGATAGAGCGGCATATCCGCCTGCGCTCGCCCACCCAACACCGCATAAACCGGCATCCCTGCCGCCTGACCGAACAGGTCCCAAAACGCGATATCGACGATCGATTTCGCGTATTGATGCCCTTGCAGAAACCCGTCCAGCTTGCGCATGGGGGCGTCTGCACCAAATGGGGTAATCCCGAGGATTTCAGGCGCCATCTCAGCAATGGCACCCGGCACCCCATCCGCATAGGCCGGCAGGTAATGCGGGATCGGGCAAACCTCACCCCACCCCCTGTGACCGGTATCCGTTTCAAGGCTCAGGACATGGGATTTCACAGTGGCGCAGGTCTTGCCTTCAGCCATATGGTAGGTTTCGTGACTTGTCAGATCAACAGACCAGAGCGTTATCTTGTTGATTTTCATTCATATACCCCCACCGGATCGCCCAGCGCGCTTTCATCTGGGTGCACTCCAAGCCCCGGCATTTCGGGTAAATGCAGGTGACCATCAACATTCCGGGGCCCACGCCCCCCGGCAATATCGACCGTGATCATGTCCTGACAGGCCCATACGGCAAGGCAGTTTTCATCCGGGATGGTCGCGGCCAGATGCAATGCTTCGGTATCGGCTAGAACCGTACCGCCTGTGGCCATTACAAACATGTCTATCCCATGGGCCAGCGCGATATCCCGCAAGCGTGCAGCCTTGGTCAGCCCGCCGACGCGGTTCAACTTGATTCCGAAAATCTGAGCCAGACCATCGCGGGCGATACGGGCCGCATCCTGCAAAGTCACAAGGCTTTCGTCCACTGAAACGGGTGACGGGTGAAGCCCCGAGATTGCAGCAATGTCATCCAGCATCTCACAAGGTTGTTCGAACATGACATTCAGGTCCGCGCAGGTGCTCATCACACGCAACGCTTGCTGACGCGTCCAGCCACGATTGACATCGTAAAGAACGATTTCCCCGGGTCGCCGAATACTCTCGACATCGCGAACACGCGCGATGTCCCGTTCAACGTCACCACCGATCTTCACGGAATGGGCGATGTAGCCCCGCTGGCGGTAACGCTCTATGACCGCGCGCGTTTCGTCTACAGTTTTCGCCCCGACCGAGGACGCAATCGGGCGCGGTGTCCGCGATCCACCCCCCATCAGATCGGCAATCGGCACGCCGGCCGCCTGACCCGCGATATCCCAGCAGGCCATATCAATTGGGCTTTTGGCGTAAAGGTGCCCGGGCAAGGCAAGATCCATCGCCCGTTCCACATCCAGAACCCGCCGCGGATCAAGGCCCAGAATGAACGGCGCCATCGTTTCAATCCCGGCGCGGATACCCGGACCATGCGCCGGCACATAGGTATGGCCCCATGGCGTCCCTTCACCCCAGCCAACAAACCCCGCATCGGTTTCGATTTTCACGACTGTCGCGTCAAGCGTTTCGAATTTCAGTCGCCCACCAGACAACCAATATGGATGCTCCAGTGGGAGGTCGATGTGATATACTGTGATAGCCTTGATCTTCATGCGATATCCATCCGGGGCAGATCACCCATGCCTTCACCGCGCCACAGAACATAAGTCAGGATCGGCTGATCTGTGGTGACCATGGCATGACTTTGCCGACTTGCGTGCAAGCGTGTTTGATTGGCACCAACATATGTTTCGTCCCCATCGACCTTGAACAACGCACCTCCGCCAAGAACGAGGTAGAGTTCTTCGGCCTGATGGCTGTGCCAATCGTAGTTCAGGCTAGCCCCCCAATACGCGATGTAGCCACGCAGCAGGGTCGAGTGAAAATGTCCGGTTGGACCGAACAGCTCATAATAGCCGTATCGGTTCAGGAAATCCGCACCAACTTCGGTTTCGGTGTAGGTGTGTTTCCAATGTGCCAGATGCGCAGTCGCTTTGACCGCCGCGATCAGGTCGCGGGTTGGCACGTCTTCAACTAGATCAAATGCTGCCACCAGTCTCGTTGCGGGAATGGGTGCGGGATCCAACCCCGTCTGGCTCAGATCACCCGGCCATTGCGCGAACGCAGACAGATCAGGATGCGCATGGTGCATTTGCCGGGCAGCTTCGAGAACATCGTCCAGCTTCATGGCATCACCACGATGTTGCCAGTGTGCTCTTTGGCGATGAACGCGGCTTGTGCTTCTCGGAGCTCCTCCAGCGGGTATGTCGCGGCAAGCGCTGGCTTGATCTCACCAGCCTCGATGTATGTTACGAGGTTCTTCATGACCTGAGGGTCAATGACGGTCGAACCGGTGAAGGTCAGGTCGCGCAGGTAGAATGTACGCAGATCAAGTTCGACGATCGGACCTGCAATTGCGCCCGAACAGGTATAACGGCCACCCCGTTCCAATATGTCGATCAGGTTCGGCCAGTATGGCCCGCCTACGACATCAGCAACCACACTGATCTTTTCCGCGCTCAGCGCCTTGCGCAGGTTCGCAGGTGCGCGTGGCAGAATGACATCGGGGTCAAGTCTGGCCACGTCCGCGTGTTTGGATTCGGATGCCATCGCGATCACCCGTGCGCCGCGCCGTTTGGCCAGTTGCACAAGCGCGCCGCCCACACCGCCGGAAGCACCTGGAACCAAAACCGTATCCTCGCCGGTCACATTGGCACGGGTCAACATGCCTTCGGCGGTGGAGTAAGAGCAGGAAAAAGTTGCCAGTTCAGCATCCGTCAGGTCCGAGGTGATTGCCACAGCATTCACCGCCAGAGTTGTCGCGTATTCGGCAAAACCGCCATCCCGTTCCGAGCCGAAATAGCCAGTCTTGTCCATATTGTCGGGTTCCACCGGATCGCGCAACCAGCCATCCGTGATGACACGCTCGCCGATACGCCCACGATCAACACCTTCGCCGACGGCAACGATATATCCGCAGATATCGGCCCCTTGAATTCGCGGGAAGGTGATCGGATTACCGCCCCAGGTGGGATCATCTTCACCAACCTGTTCAAACGCGCCACCGGTTGTTGCGGCTGTGACTGTCTTGGAGTACCAACCCGACCGTGTGTTGACGTCCGTATTGTTCAGCCCACATGCCGCAACCTTGATCAGCACTTCGCCTTCCGCAGGTTCAGGGCGCGGCCAGTTATCGTGCCGAACTATCTGCTCTAACCCTCCATGGCCCATCGTGACCATGGCTTTCATTGTGGCGGGCAGGCTCATCAGGCGGTCTCCACTACTGCGTCTGTGCGGGGCAGCAGGCTGTCTGGATCGTAGGCGGGCTTATCCAGTACTCGAGCCGGACGCGGCTTGCCGTGAATCACGACCTCCAATTCGGTTCCCACTTTTGCTGCTTGGGGTTTGATGTATGCAAAGGCCAATATCTTACCGACCGTGTGGCCGAATACGACCGAAGCCGTCGAGCCTATGACACGCCCGTCCAGCATCACCGCCTCGCCTCCATGGCCGTCAATTTCGCCATCCGGCTCGATTTGCAGATAGGCACATATCCATGGCAAATCGGTGTTCAACGTCTTGTCCTTGCCCAGGTAATCCTTGTCCGTACGGGCAAAGCGCAGCACGCCAGCCTCGGCCAGAGTGACCTCGTTGGTCAGCTCACCTGCCCCTCTGAAGCCCTTCTCCATCCGCATCACGTTCATGGCGAAACTGCCATAGTCCGCGATGCCGTACGACTCGCCTGCAGCCCATAGCGCATTGTAGACATCAAGGCAGGCAGCGTTAGGCATATGCAGTTCCCAACCCAGTTCGCCCGCATAAGACATGCGAAACGCCCAGAGTTTATGAGCGGCAATCGTGACCTCTTGCGCTGACAGCCAGCGGAACCCGCCATTGCTCAGATCGGTATCCGTACAGCGCGCCAGAACTTCGCGTGATCTGGGACCGTTCAGCGACAAGGCCGACCAATCAGAAGACAGCGCGGTGATTTGCACAACTTCACCCTTGCGCTGATGTGCCAGGTGATCAAGCAAGCGCTGTTCGAAGAACGCCGCACAGACCAGATAGAAGCGGTCTTCTGCGATGCGGACAATCGTAGTCTCCAACTCAATCCGGCCACGACGGTTCAACATATGGGTCAGCGTGATCGAGCCAACTTTTTGTGGCATCCTGTTAGCAGTCAACCGGTCAAGTAGGGTATAGGCATCCGGCCCCGATACTTCGACTTTGGTGAAGGCGGTGACATCCATGATGCCGACACGTTCGCGCACTGCCTTGACCTCGGCCGCGACCATGTCGTCGACAGGAGTGCGGCGGAAGGAATAGTGATCGCGCTGTTCCACGCCGTCCCGGGCGAACCAGCGGGGGCGTTCGAAGCCATAGACCTCTTCATGTACCGCGCCCTTGGACTTCAGCAACTCATACAGTGGCGACGGCTTGATCGGACGCCCTGCAAGTCGATTGAAGTGTGGAAACGGGATTTCGTGACGTAAGCAATAATCTTCCTCGGCCTTGGTCACCTGCCAGTCTTTGCTGGCATAGCTGCCAAAGCGGCGCGGATCGAAATCCCGCATCGAGATATCGGCAGCCCCATGCACCATCCAGCGCGCCAGTTCTCGGGTCAGACCCGGGCCCCAGCCGATCCCGATCTGCGTCCCGCAACAGCACCAGTATTTCCGCACACCCGGCGCAGGACCGATCAGGGGGTTGCCGTCAGGCGGGTGCGAAATCGCCCCATGCACATCGCGCTGAATGCCCAGCTCGGCAAAGATCGGCATCCGGTTCAGGCTTTTCTCAAGCCATGGCATTACCCGGTCATAATCCGCGTCGAACAACCAGTTCTCATACTCCCAAGGGCAATGATCATGCCAGACCGAGTTCGGATTCGCTTTCTCGTATATTCCGATCAGGCCACGCTGCTGCTCCATCCGGATATAACCCGAGACTTTGCGGTCATCGCGGATCACCGGCAGTTCTTTGTCCAGATTCTGGAATTCCGGCACCGGCTCGGTCACGAAATAATGGTGCGTCATTGACGTCATCGGCAGTTGCAGCCCGGACCATTCGCCCATCTGGCGCGCGTAGGTGCCGCCCGCGTTCACCACATGCTCGCAGATGATGGCGCCCCGTTCGGTCTCAACAATCCATTCGCCGCTTGCGCCCTGCGTGATGTTCGTCGCCCGGCAGCTGCGGAAAATGCGCACGCCCTTCTGGCGTGCCCCGGCGGCCATCGCCATGGTCACGTTGGTCGGGTCCACATGGCCGTCATCGGGCGTGTGCAGCGCGCCCAGAACACCCTCGAGGTTATAAAACGGATGCAGTTCGGCCACCTTCTCGGGGCCGACAAGCTCGATATTGAAGCCCAGCGACCGACCAACCGACAAGGTGTGGCGCAGCCAGTCCATCTCATCCTCGGTATAAGCAAGGCGGAACGAGCCACAGCCATGCCACGTGACAGGCTGGCCTGTCTCGGCCTCCAGCAGGCCGGAATACAAGCCGATGTTGTAATCGACGCATTTGCCCAGACCAAAGCTTGAGGTTGAATGCGTAATCTGCCCTGCCGCATGCCATGTACTGCCGCTGGTCAGCTCGGCCTTTTCCAGCAGAACAGTCTCTTCGCCCCAGCCTTCATGGGCCAGATGGTAGGCCAGACCAACGCCCATGACGCCGCCTCCGACGATGACCACACGTGCGTGTGACGGCAGTTCATTCCCGGACATGATTTTTCCTCTTCCCGAGTCGCTTTTCTGCTCGACAGGCTAATTCCACATTTGTACCATCGTCAATCATGAATGACACAAATGTATCATCAATTGTTCTGGATCGCCTGACCGAAGAGTGGGACGCCCTGACCCCTGAGGCGCAGAAAGCCGCGCGTTACGTTCTGGAAAACCCTACGGATGTAGGGGTTTCAACCGTGCGCGAAATTGCTGAGGCGGCAAAGGTCAAGCCCAACACATTCGTGCGCATGGCACGGCAAGTGGGGTTTGAAGGGTACGAAGATTTTCGCGAACCCTTTCGCGACGCGATCCGAAAAGGGCGCGTGTCGTTTCCAGACCGCGCCAGATGGCTTCAGGACATCGGCAAATCCGGTGAATTGGGCGGGCTGTATGCCGATATGATCGGTGCCGCGATCCGGAATATCGAGGAAACATTTGCAGGGATCGACGCAAACCGCCTGAAATCTGCTGCCGAAGTCATCTGGAATTCTCGCCAGATTTTCACACTCGGCGTAGGCGTCAACAACTCCAACGCGCGCAACTTTACTTATCTGGCTTCGACCGGGATGAAGCAGTTTCATGCAATCCCCCGCCCCGGTTCAACCCCGGTAGACGATCTGGCCTGGGCCGATGAGCAGGACGTGCTGATTGCGATCACCTGTCATCCCTACCGAACGGAAGTGATCGAGGCGGTCAAACTGGCACGTCAGCAGGGCCTGACTGTCATAGGTATCTCGGACAGTCCGGCCAGCCCTGTGATCCGGAACGCCCATCACGGGTTTGTCGTCGCAGCAGATACCCCGCAGTTTTTCCCGTCATCCGTTTCGACCATCGCGCTGCTGGAAACGCTGCTGTCTTTCGTGATCGCGGTATCCAGCGACGAGATCGTCGAACGGGTCGAACGTTTCCATCGTCGTCGCCATCAGCTTGGCATCTATGCGGAGGAACCCGAATGAAGGTACCGCTGACCCACTCACTGGACGCGCGCTACTATACCGACCCTGCCATTTTCGAGAAGGAGATGCAGGGGCTTTTGGCCCGAACATGGCAGTTCGCAGGCCATGTCGCGCAGGTTCGGGAAACAGGGGAATACTTTGCTTTTGAGATCGCCGGGCAAAACCTGTTCTGCATTCGCGGGCGCGATGGCGAAATTCGCACTTTCTATAACGTCTGCCAGCACCGTGCGCATGAAATGGTCTCAGGTGCAGGAAACACCCGCGTCGTCGTCTGCCCTTACCACGCGTGGACCTACGAGTTGTCCGGCCAGCTGCGCGCAGGTCCAAATATCAAATCCGTCCCCGGATTTGACCGCAGTGCAATCTGCCTGACGGCGGTCCGGACCGAAATCTTCAATGGATTCATCTTCGTCAATCTCGACGACAACGCAGCCCCGATGGACGACTGGTATCCCGGAGTGCGGCAGGAAATCCGTACATTTGTCCCGCATGTCGACGAGCTTGAGCCGCTGGAATGGGTCGAGATCCCCGAACACTGCAACTGGAAGGTCAGCGTCGAGAATTACTCGGAGTGTTATCACTGTCCGACCAACCACCCGACATTCGCTGAAGGTGTCGTCAAGCCCGAAACCTACGACATCCAACCCGATGCAGGCGGCGGTTTCGTGCTGCGCCACACGACCGAATGTCAGAGTCTCGACAAGATGACCTACCCTATCGACCTGTCGGTGCCTCATGCGGGAGATTACCAGTCTTGGTTCCTGTGGCCGATGTTTTCGTTCCAGTGCTATCCGGGCAATGTGCTGAACACATATCACTGGCGCGCAAGTGACACGGATCACTGCACCGTCTGGCGCGGTTGGTACACCGAAGGTGGTTCGGAAAGCGCGGTGATCAGGCAATTGGCCGTTCAGGACAGGGAAACAACGGTCGAAGAAGACATCCGGCTTGTGGAATCCGTGCATCGCGGCCTCAGATCCCGCGGTTACCGCCCCGGCCCGCTGGTGCTGGATCCGGGCTGCGGTGTGATGTCCGAACACTCAATCGCCAAGTTGCAACAATGGATGCGCGAGGCCGTGGAATGAAACCCACCCCAGGCAGACATAACCTGTTTGCCCTGCCCTTGAGCGGGTAGATCAACCACGCTGATGCCCAAGGAATGGCACCCTTGCGAAATCGACCGGTTCTTGCCCACAGCACTTGGGTATATCGACATGGTGGACATGCCGGACCGGGTATACAGGTACACCACCGGATGAAATCACACTACGATCCCGCATACAAACACCGCCTGACACGCTGTAAAATCGGAGACCCGCAATGGCCGACTTATTTGACGAAGACCTGTTCCTGAAAGGGTTGGAACAACGGAAGAATACACTGGGCGCAGAGTATGTGGAAAAGAACCTTGCAGCAGCAGATGATTTCACGCGCCCGTTTCAGGAAGCCATGACCGCCTGGTGCTGGGGTTTTGGCTGGGGGGATGATGTGATCGACGCAAAAACGCGATCGATGATGAACCTGTCCATGATCGGCGCTTTGGGAAAGATGCATGAATGGGAAATACACTGCCGGGGTGCCATCACCAACGGAGTGACCAAAGAAGAAATACGCGCCATCATCCACGTGGTCGGGATTTATTGCGGTGTTCCGCAGGCGTTGGAGTGTTTCCGCGTCGCCCGTCAAGTGCTGGAAGGCAAATAGCCACCATCACAGACCTGCTTCGGCCAACAACCGTGCGCCTTCTTCATAGTATTTTCTGTTTTTGAAACAGCCAGGCCAGGCCCAGCGTTTGGCCGTAAAACCCGGTTGCAATTCCAGGATGCGACGGGCGTGCCGGCGTGCCAGTGACTGGTTGCCAGCGGCGGCAGACAACATGCATAACACGACCCGTGCGCGCACGCTGCCGGGGTCCACTCGCAAGACATTATGCGCGTGCTGCCATGCTGCCTTGTCTTCGGAGAGGGCAAGGGTCATGGACAGGTTCGCCTCGATCCAGATCGGTGGGTGCGGCGTTAACGCAAGGGCCTGCCGATACGTGGCAATTCCGTCCTCAAGCCGGTCATCATACATCAACAAGACACCATAGTAGCCCAGCAATTCGGGGCTGCTGTGGAACCGCTCAAGTACCTTGCGCATCAGCTGACAAGCTTCGGCAGTATGGCCAGCAACGTTGTGGGTAAACGCTTCGAGCGCAGCGCAATAGGGATCCGTAGGGTGTTTTCCACGCATGATGGCGCAGTCGGCCTCGACCAGTGCCAACATTTGTTCCGGTGAATCTTCCATGCCCAACCGGATCAGGTCCAGACGGCAGAATCCGACAGCGATCCGCGCAGGCAGATAGTCCGGATCGCGCTGCAAACAGACCTCATACTGGCGGATGGCACGAAACAGGCCGTCCTTGGTCGTAAGGCTCTCCTGAATGCGACCATTCTGAAATGCGGTCCAAACTTCGGTGGATGTGGCGCGTGCTGACCAGATATCGGACCAGTGACCATCCCGCAGCCGCAATTGAAGCGCTTCGACAACTTTCATTGCGATTTCTTCTACGGCGTCAAACGTATCCTTTTCCCGAAACCGGAAACGTTCGGTCCACAGGCACACCTGATCCGCGGTTGATGTTAATTGTGCCGCCACCCGCAGCCCTTCGGCCGCTACCACGCTGCCGCTTAGCATATAACCGTCGACAGGCCCTTCTTGCCTGCGCGCATCGCGCAATTCGATGACATCCGACAGGGTGCCCAACAGGAAAAGCAGCTCATCCCGTATCGACGCCGCTGCCACGTCGATGTTGTTATCGTCACCGATTACTTCAAACGGCTCGACTACAATAGCCGGTCTTTGGCGCCCCCAATGGGGTGGAAAGCGCGCGCCGACCGGAACGGGTGCATTTTCGTCAAAACCAACATCCCAATACGCTTGCCGTTCAACGGCCAACCAGTCTTCAAACTCCGGATCTGCAACATCCAACCCTTCCAGAAGCTCGGCGCGATCGGGTTGAAGCGGTTCATCAAACAAATCGATTTCAAGCGCTTTCAGGTCGATGGAGACATTCTCGCGCCCGATGTCCAGAAACTCCAGCTTGAACCCGGCCAGATGCTTGGTCAGGACACTAAGTTCCTTGCGCAACGAAGCCGCACCCTGCGCGGGTGAGCTTTTGCTCCAAAGTTTGTCTTGCAGCCAAGCCCTGCTGCGAACAGCATTCTTAGACAACAACACCAAGGCGAGAAGCGCTTTCGCCTTGGTGCCGCGTGGTGTTGCATCCTGGCCGTCGTCGCAAATCACCTGAAACGGACCGGTCAGGAATATCTTGGTTTTTGCCTTGCTCAAACAAACTCCTCAGGCAAGTTCAGATACTGCAATCAGGAACCACAGCCATAAACAACAATGCCACCCATCGCTTCATAGGCCAGCTTACAGCACCAAGACTCGTGATCGGGATTTGGGTCTGGCTCTTTATCGCTCAGATCGGGGATGACGATATGAACCTTACCCTTGGAATCATAAACAAACTCCACCGCAGGATTGCCGACATCAGCAAGGATTTCATGAATCTTTCGCTCAGCCGCGTCGCGACCCTCTTGTGACCCCAACGCGTTGCTCCGGGCGGCGTTCAGAACTTCACACCCAAGATCCTTAAGTGTGTATTTCGGATTAATAGTCAAACGAGCCATACTAAAAGTCCTTTCTTAACAACCACAACCATTTGTATAACCCGTTACATACCTATCCGGAAACAAAAATGACCGACGCGCTGATTGAACTGGCCGAAAACGCAGGGCTTATTTCCGGACCTTCTTTTGCTGAATTTCCCAAAAGTGCTCCGATCCACACCGCCTTTCGCATGATCAATTTGCGAAACGGAACAGTGCCACCCGCTGGCGCAATGAACCATCGCGTGTCCTTTGGCACAGCGCGTAACCGGAACGAAGCCGCCCGGCTTTCGGGTTTCGAAGCGATCGAACGTTATGCGCTGCAATACAGCGCGGATTCGCCCGAAACCCGCGAAAGCCTGATTTCATCGGATGGTGCCACGCATGTTCTGCCAAATGATGCCCTTGCTCTGGGTGCTCCGGGCAGCGGCGGGCAGATCACGTCGAAGGGGGCCGCAGCGGGACCAACGCATGAAGCCGCTGCGCTGTGGGCCGCGCTTGAATGTCTGGAACACGCGCTTGAACCACACGGGTTCGACCAGGTGTTGCCCGAAACAGCGCTGCCGCGCGATCTGACCCGCTGGCTGAACACCAACCTGCGTCATCTGAGCGTTCACGTTCGCATGGTTTCGGGCGTCGGCCTGCTGCTGCGTGCGGTCTGCGCCGATGCGGATGGCGGGCGACCAACTTACGGAACGGCTTTTTCCGCCGATCTGGCGACAGGTGTCTGGCACGCGGCATGCGAAGCGGTTGTCTCGTGGCGCAATATGGTGACGCTTGACCACACCGGCGTGACAGATGACACGATGAATGAGGTACAGGCGCGTTTGTTCCGACTGTATCGCGGCGCGCGAACCGATCGCCCGGCAACTCCGGCATCCTCTTTCGATGTGGATGCCTGGCAAAGCCCCGACCCGACGCTGATGACCGCATTGACAGCAACGGCCAACGCGGCCGGTCGTCCGATTGCCATATTCGATATGACCGCGCCGGAAATACCTTTGCCCGTTGTCAAAGCCGTGCCGGTTTGAAACGTCTGTCAGTGACTGAATTGGCAAGTTGGCGCCACGTTGCCAAAAACCTCAGTTTCGGTCCGGTCCGCAAAATCAGAAATCTGTTTGCATCGTTGGGTTTCCGGCAGTCCACAAACGATATCGCTTGGATCAACTGGCGGCACCTCAACAAATTCGACCCTTGTGATCGCGCGTGGTTTGGCCGCTACAGTTATCAAGGGGCCAACCTCGATCAGGCTGGCAAGCGCATAACCCGACACAGGCCGTGCGATTGACCCTGTTCCCAAGGTGATATCGTCCAGAAACCGCGGATCATCGTCACCCGGCCCGAACTCAAGGCGCATGGGCATTCCCGCTTCACCGCGCGGATAACGCACCCAATCTGTCGGCACATTCACCGCATCCACGAAGAGTTCGGACATGTGAAACGCCCGAAAATAAAGCCCCAGAGGATTCGCGAACGCCATTGCGCGCCCTGTCGGTGTCGCCGTGCCCCTGGAGAAGGCCAGATCAAGGGCTTCACCCGCCAACCCAGATCCCGCATGGCGACAATACAGATCCAGTCGGTCGGCAAAATGTAACACCTCATCAAGTCGCGCGGGCCTTCTGTTATCACCATGGCCGACAACATAGGGGAATGAGGAAAGATGCATTATGGCGATCAGGTCGCTCAGGCTGTTCGTCTCTCTGATCATGAACAGAGCATGTTCGATATTCAACGGATGCTCTGGTGGATGGGCAAAATCTGTTCCCACCAGTCTTTTGTGAAAACGAGCGATGCGTTGAGGCACGTCCAATGCGCACCAGTCTGCTCGTGAAACCCCGAACAACTCTTCGCAGGAATATGAACATCTGGATACTGTTTCGACGACCGAAAGGAAGTGATTCAGATCGAACACTGCCATGGTTCTCCACCACTCCATCAGTTCAGTCGTGGCGACAAAGCGCTTCGGCCGCATTTTACCTTCGGAATCGGGCCGAAAAACCAGCGCATATTCCAGAAATTCATTGTGCAGCTCAGCCCTGCTTGCCCAACCCTGATCCGAAAGACTGGCGGCCAACTCCTCGCCCAGACAATCCCGAGGCTCGCGCGGGTTGGCAGACCATTTAAACCCCGTCGATATCTGACCATCGACAATGTCGTCTGGGTCCATGACCAGGAACGGGCTCACTCCTTTGCCATCGAAGAACCCTTCAATTCTCGAGTTCCAGTCCGACAGGGCGGCTTCACTCACCCCCCTATCGGCGCAACCTGGAGATTGAAAAACAGCCATCACCGAACACCGATCTGTATCTGAAATGCAGGGCTGATCTGCCATCAATACTTGCCACAGCAGTTCCAGCCTGGTTCGAGAGATCATCATCGTTGACGGGCACGGAAGCATCATGAAAAAACTCCCTCCGAAAAAATCTGAAACCTCATCCGCCCCAACCTGCCTGCTCTGGCAGATGGCGGGTCCACCACAACTCAGGCGAACTATTGGCTACGTGGATTTCGCTGCCAGAAGACCGATTTCCCGAGATGCTGAGATGATCGCCGTCAAAGGTCTCAAGCGACACTTTCGATGACACCGGTGATTTTGCCAAAAGCTCTGCCAATATTCCGACCGCGATACGCTCACCCATCCGGATACTGTCGAAATAATCGCTATAGAAATGGACCCCCGCCAAATTGCGCCCAAGTGCAATATTCGCAGCCAGCTTGTTCAACTCGCCATTCAGCGTCAGGCAGTCTGCACTGTCTTCCGGCCGGGTCGAGTCGATCAGGGTCTTACCCCCCGCAGCTGGCACAAGGATCCGAGGCAGACCGGCCGAGGCCAAAGACACCCGTGATCCATCCAAAGCGTGCGTTCTGAAGAAAGCTTTGAGCACTGTGACGCATGCCCCGGCAACGGCACCATGAGCCGCCCCATAAGAAGGGTGCATTGGCGAGCCTTCGGGGTAGGCAACCGGCAGCAGCAAGTTACGGTCATTTCGCGGCAAGCCTTTATGGGACATGGCGTTATGCGCAAACCGCTTCACCGAAGGCGAGGCGGCGATTGCATCCATAAGGCTGAAACCTTCGCTTGTCGCAGCTTCGAGTTTTCCCAGATGGGCCGCGGCAAATGGCTCGGCCGCGCCAAGTGCCGTGCCGTAACCGTTCGCCATCAAACTCGTGATACTGCCCAGCTTTTCCGGTCGGGCACGATTGTGCACCTGAAAGGTCTGTCGTTTTACGGCCCGTAGGGCCCGCGCTCCGGTTTCCGTAAGCAGGGACAAAACATGCGCACCGCCCCAGGCAGAGCCTGGATCACGCACACCAGCAAATCCATCCTCAGGCAGACCTTCGTCTGTCGGCGTGCTCTGTCCTAGCATCAGCAGGCAAGCATTGAAAAAAGCCTGATAAATTCTGTCAAAATGCACGTAAGAGGCAAGGTCGCGCGGTGTCTCAATGAATTTCGATCCATCGCTCTCAAAGGCTTGTTCGGCCGTTGTGTCCGCCCCATTCTGAACGTCCAGCCACTCAGCCCAATCCCGCAAGTAATCCACTCCCGCAGCCTGCGGCAGGATCTTCTGGTCGATCCTCAAAGCGCCGAAGGGAACCGCCCCGGCGGCCATTGCCTGAGTCAGCTTTTGCTTTTGTCGACGCGCTTGATCTGCTGTCAGTGGGTCGTGGCCTTGTACCAGGAACTGCGACAGATACGGCCCCTGCGCACAGCCCTGCGAGCAACCACGAAACAGGGTTTGAGGGGTCAGGCCGTCACCATCCCGAACCCGCCGCGCCGATGAAACCTTTCCAATCTCTGCGCCATCAGCGTCCCGAGGGCTGCCATCGCGCCGGAACCATTCCATCTGACCAAGGGCACCTACCACGTTGACCACATCACCGGCACCATCTCTGATGGCTTCAAATGACTCATCCCGCAGATAGGCCATCGCGTAGATCTCGGCCATCTCCGCCGCCAGCTCATCCGAGCCAAGCCGGGGCGCAGGTGCAATTCCCAAACCCCCAGCGTCACATCCGTTGAGACCAAGCCGATGGCCCAGGATTGGCCCTTCCCACGCACGCCACCTAAATTCACCACCCTCTGATGGCGCGGTGCGGAAGGGCCCGGAATAGGCTGGCGTGTCGAACAACGCCAACCGATTGCCAAGATTGTCGGTGCAGGTCGGATCGGCCACTTCTTCCAGAAATTCGGCATAGACCTGCGCGTCGACAATTCCGTTTCCGTCATGACACAAACCCTTCGAGAAATTCGTGGGCCATGTTCCTTCAAAAAGGTCCGATTCGCCGTTGTGATCCTTGAAAACCTCCTGAGAGGAACGCGTCAACACACTCAAATGGCGTCGACCCCGACCTACTTTTTGATTGGCTTCATCAGGGTTCTGCCATGGTTCAGACGGAACGGTATGTTGCGACATGATGTTCTCCTCATCAACAACAGAACGAATCGCATCACGGCGTTACCAGATCGTGACTTCAAAAAAGGGAATGTGCTTTCTACGCTTTTTCAATAAGTTGTCAGATTCTCGCTGGCGTGCGGAAGGCAGTCACGCAAAAAATCGTGGCCCGGTTTCACGTTGCAAAGCCGACCGAACACTTGAGCGCGGCTGTAGACTTGCCACGTTCAGATTCTCGCACATAAGGCCAGATGCCACAGGTGAGGCCCGCGATTCTAAGGATATTGCGAATTGCATCGGGCCTGAAGAAAGTGAACCCGCTCTTACCAATAGTGGATGCAAACCGGCGCGATTCCGTTCTATTTCAAAGAGTTCGGATGGATCTGTAAAAAAATCCAAACACTGCGGAATTGACCTTGTATTTCCGTTGCTTGCACGGATATACCCGTCGGCGGAGACGTGGCCGAGTGGTCGAAGGCGCTCCCCTGCTAAGGGAGTAGGCGGGAAACCGTCTCGAGGGTTCGAATCCCTTCGTCTCCGCCACCTACCAAAGTCGATAAATAATTGTATAAAAACAACTGCTTACAAGAAATCAGGTTGTGCGCTCCGGTCTGGCGAGCAACAACGCCCCTTTTAAACAGCCGCACTCAGCCGCTTTATTTAATTGATTAGTACCGGGGTTGCGCCTGACGTTATCTTCAGAACCTGTATGTTGCGCCCAGCAGCGGACCTGATTGGTCAAACCTGAAATCATTGCCGTTGATCTCATGATCGAAGGAAATATAGCGGTACCCGCCCCGGATCAGCCATCTGTCATTGATTTCATAATCTGCGGTCAGCAGAACTTGCCAGGTTTCGCTACCACTCCGAAATCCGCCGTAATCCACGAACCCGGTCCCTGACCATTTGTCAGAAATCCGAACTCTTGCACGGGCAGCGACGACCGGATCAGTCCAGTTGTCGTCGGTCGTCACACTTCGCCCAGCAGCGACCCCCGGTTGCAATCGGAATGTGGTTTCCGTGCTGAACCACCTGAACCCACCTGCTAAGGCCACGCTGATCGCGGGTGTCTCATAAACCTGGTACCCGACATAGCCGCTGAGAAACTGCGTGGTGGCAGAGGTATCCAAACTCGAAAACGCCGGGCCGGGAGTTGAGTTACTAAACGCCAAATCGGTGTAGTTGTAATCAGCAAGCAACAACCAGCGCCCGTTAGACGCTGAAATACTGCCCATAAACGCAAATTCCAGGTTTTCGAGAGCGTCTGAAAAACTCAACGTACCGTCGATTGTTCCACTTGGTGTTGCAAGGGAAATATCCGTTTCGGCCATGAACAGATAAGCAGTGCCCGAAAACGACCAATCAGATTGCTGGGCTGAAACAGGCGGTGCGATCAGTAACGCAAACGCTATCGCCAAGTATTGCACCTTGCTTTTCATCGGTAACCTCGTAGCTGGAATTCATATTGCATTACTTGCATGCTTTACGGTTACACAATTTGTAGCCGTTTCCAATATCTCGATCGCTGTAGTGTCGTCGCGGTCCCTATCGAAATAGGGGTGAATCCACACCAGAAATGCCAAAGGATCCTATTGTCTGACCCCCAAATTAATCGTGTGAAGGACAAACCCCAGATTGAATGAACATTCGTTATTGGTTCGGAGCAACAGACGCGGTCAACAATTGCTTGGAATACTCGTGGCTTGGGTTCCCCAAACGCAAAGTTTCCGAGGACATGACCTCAACAATTTCACCATTTCTCATAACTGCCAATTGCTCGCACATATGTGCGATAACCGGAAGATCGTGAGACACCATCAGATAGGTCAATCCGCGCTGTTTGCGCAGGTCAGTCAACAGGTTGAGAACCTCGGCCTGAACGCTGACATCCAAAGCTGACGTGGGTTCGTCCAAAAGCAGGATGTCCGGCTCACCTGCTAAGGCCCTTGCGATTGCCACGCGTTGTCTTTGACCACCGGAAAGCTGGTGTGGATACCGAAACCGGAATCTTTGCCCAAGTCCGACGTCGTTGAGCAAATCGCTCACGCGTTTATCGATATCTCCAAACCCATGCAGATGAATTGTTTCACTGAGGACCTGGTCGACAGTATGTCGGGGATGCAAAGAGGCGTAGGGGTCTTGAAACACCATTTGGACGGTTCGAAAGAATGATCGATCCCGCCGGGACCCGGATATCGCGTGGCCTTCTACGCGGATTGTGCCCGACCATTGCGGCGCAAGTCCGGTTATTGCCCTCAGAATTGTCGACTTGCCGGACCCGCTTTCGCCCACAAGGCCAAAACTCTCGCCTTGAGCGACTTCAAGGTTTGCGTCTTTCACCGCATCGACCCGGTCGTGTGCATGACCAAACCAGACATTCAGATGGTTGATTTCCAGTGCCTTCATTTCAGCCCCTCACGCTCGGGGCTTCGGACCAAGACGGATCGCGTGTGAGAACACTCAGGTGGGTACATTTTTCATCAAGGCGCGGCAGCGAGTTCAGCAAGCCCTGGGTATAGGGATGTTGGGCCTGATGCAGCTTGTCAGCCTCGCAAACCTCGACGATCCGACCTGAATACATGATGAGGACACGGTCGCAGAATTCAGACACCAGGTTCAGGTCGTGGCTGATGAATATCAGACCCATCCCCCGTTCCTTGACCAATCCATCCATGATGTTCAGTACCTGCCGCTGAACGCTGACATCAAGCGCCGAAGTTGGTTCATCGGCAATCAGTATCTTGGGATTGGGAATCAACATCATCGCAATCATAATACGCTGACCCATACCCCCAGACACCTCATGCGGGTACGTTCGCATCACCCGCTCAGGATCACGGATTGAGACGTTATCCAACATCTCGATAGCCATCTTCTTAGCATGGGCCTTCGAGCCGGAATTGTGCTGAAGGTATGCTTCCATGAGTTGCTCGCCAACGGTGACCACCGGGTTCAGAGAAAACTTGGGGTCCTGCATCACCATGGAAATCTGCTTCCCTCGCACCTCACGCATCTCGCGCTCGCTGAGCTTCATCAGGTCTCGGCCTTCCAAATTGATGTGTTTGGCCTCCACGATACCCGGATTTCGGATCAGGCGCAGAATGGCCCGTCCCGTCATCGACTTGCCCGAGCCGCTTTCGCCGACGATCCCCAGACGCTCGCGCCCCAGCGAAAACGACACGCCCCGCACGGCGTCAAACACGCCCTGACGGGTTGGGAAACGAACCCACAGATCTTCGATGTCGAGTAAGTTCATTGCCCACCGTCCTTTGGATCAAGCGCGTCCCGCAGCCCGTCACCCAACAGGTTGAAAGCCAGCGAAACCGTGAAAATTGCGAGCCCCGGCACCGTGGCCACCCACCAGTGATCAAGGATGAACCTTCGACCCTCGGATATCATGGCACCCCATTCCGGGCTTGGAGGTTGTGCCCCCAACCCCAGAAAACCAAGACCGGCTGCAGCCAAAATGATCCCGGCCATATCCAGCGTGACCCGCACGATCAAAGATGAGATGCAAAGTGGCCAGATATGCCGGGTGATGATGCGCAGCGGCCCGGCACCCTGAAGGCGGATCGCGTTGATATAGTCGGTTGACCGGATGGTCAGGGTTTCTGCACGCGCCATACGCGCATAGGGAGGCCACGCCGTGAGTGAGATTGCCAGAACCGCGTTTTCAATCCCTGCCCCAAGCGCTGCGACAAACGCCAGCGCCAGAACAAGTCGTGGAAAAGCGAGGAAAATATCCGTGATGCGCATAAGGATCACATCCGTCCATCCCCCCACATATCCCGCAACAGTCCCGACCAGAAGCCCCGCAATCGGTGCGATGAGCGCCACAAGAGCTACGATGTACAGTGTAATTCGCGCCCCAAAGATCAGGCGTGACAGAATATCCCGCCCCAAGCTGTCGGTTCCCAACAGGTGCCCTTCAGCCCCGATGGGGAGAAGTCGGCTGGACAGGCTCTGAACAAAGGGATCGTGCGGCGCGAGAAAAGGCGCAAAGAGCGCTGTCAGAACAAGGATGACAAGGATCGCCAACCCGACCATCGCCATCGAGTTTGATCGCAAAGTCAGCCAGCCTTTGTAGAAGCTGGCCAATCTGGCATGGCGGCGCGAAGTCGGCTCGTCGGTCAGCAGCCACTGGCGCAAGGTCATGTCGCTCATTTCGACCTCGGATCAAAGAAACGGTAAAGAAGGTCCGAGAATATGTTCAGGCAGATAAAAATCAGCCCGACCACAACGGTTCCTCCAAGAACGGCATTCATGTCGGCGCTCAGCAAGGCCGTCGTGATATAGCTGCCGATCCCCGGCCAGCTAAAGATGATCTCGGTCAGAACTGATCCTTCCAACAAGTTGGCATAGCTTAGTGCGATCACTGTGATCAGTTGCACCCGGATATTCTTGAAGGCGTGGCGCCAGATAACTTGTCTTTCAGACAGCCCTTTAACGCGAGCGGTGATGACATACTCGGCCGACAACTGCTCCAGCATGAAGGATCGGGTCATCCGGCTGATATAGGCAAGCGAATAGTACCCCAGCAAAGCTGCGGGCAGGATGATATGGGACAACGCATTGCGGAAGACATCCCAATCCTGAGCCAAGGCACTGTCTAGCAAGATCAGCCCTGTTCGCGTGGGAACAAGGTCTTCATAGAAGATATCCAGGCGGCCCGGGCCACCGACCCAGCCAAGTATCCCATAAAAGACCAAAAGCCCCATGAGCCCCAGCCAGAAGATTGGCATAGAATACCCGACAAGCGCGACCACACGGGCGATCTGATCGATCCATGATCCGCGCTTGACTGCGGCGATCACACCAAGCGGAACACCGAGAAAGATGCCGATCAGAACGCCCAAGGTCGCCAACTCCAGCGTGGCAGGGAAGACGCGGGCAATATCCTCGGAAACCGGGCGCGCATTCAGAAGTGAATCGCCAAAATCGCCGTGCAGAACATCCCAAAGATAATATCCAAACTGAACCAACAGCGGTTTATCAAGGCCAAGCTGTTGATAGACCGCATCATAAGTAGATTGCGATGCGCGTTCGCCTACGATCGCCAGCACCGGGTCGATCGGCATCACGCGACCGATGATGAAGGTCACAAAAAGCAGACCCAGCATTGTAATTGCGATGGTGCCAAGAGTTTTCAGGATACTCTTGATCCAATGGATAAGAGGCGCCGAGCGGCGCCCCTCAGTTGGTCTTTCGGCCAGTGCCATTTACTTGGTCACCTGCCAATACGACGCCGAAGTGATCGCCTGACCGGTTGAGAAATTCGTCACGTTTTCACGCAGGGCCGATTGCTCAATCTGCTGGAACATGATGACAAACGGCGAAGTCTCGCGGAACTCGGCCTGGATTTCCTTGTACATGTCAGCCCGTTTCGCGGTGTCGTTTTCGACAACAGCCGCATCCGTTTTCTCGGTCAGCCCGCCGGTATCCCAAGAATTCCGCCATGCCAGCAATCCTGTGGCATTGGCTTCGTCCGAATTATCCGGGTTATAGGCAAAGGTACCTGCGTTCGTCTGCGGGTCGGGATAGTCCGGCCCCCATGCGCCAAGGTAAACATCCAGTTCCCGCGCACGATACCGCGCCAAAATTTGTTTGGCGGTTCCCACGGTAATGTTCATCGTGATGCCAACCTGACTCAGCGCATTCTGTAGCGATTGGGCGATTTCGATCCGTTCCTGCGCTTCACGCACACCCACTTCGATCTCAAGCCCGCTTACACCTGCTTCATCCAGCAGGGCCTTGGCCTTTTCCACATCAAAGCTAAACGGCGTCTCGTCAGAGGCACCGAGATAGGTTTGGGGCAGGAAATTCTGGTGGATCGTGTATTGCCCCTTCAGGAAGCTGTCGCGCATCCCTTCATAGTCAACCAGATACTTGAACGCCTGCCGAACCTGAGGTTTGCTCAGCTCGGGATGTTTCTGGCTCAGCGAAACATACATCAGGCGGCCCTTAAGCTCGTCTGCAATCTTTACGCCGGCAACAGATGAAGCGCCGGCAACATCTTCTGGATTCAGGTTGCGCGCGACATCGATATCACCACGTTCCAGCAACAGGCGCTGGCTGGCGCTTTCCTGAACGTGACGGACGACCACACGCTCCATGGCCGGAGCACCCAAATAAAAATCGGGGTTCGACTTCAGTGTTACGCTTTCATTGGGCTTCCAGCTGACCAGGCTATATGCACCAGATCCTGCAGTATTGGTCTTGAGCCATTCATTGCCCAGATCGCCATCCTTGTCGTGTTCCATCACCGTCTTTTTGTCGACAATGCCGCCGATGGTGGCCGTCAGACAGTTCAGAACGAAGGATGTCGCATAGGGTTTGTCCGTCGTGATCGTCAGAGTGTTGCCGTCCGCGACAATCGTTTGTTCGATATTTTCCGGCGTGAAGCCAAACTGGGTCAGGATAAAGGCCGGGGTCTTGTTCAGAATGATCGCGCGACGCAGCGAAAATTCAACATCTTCGGCCGTCACCGGATTTCCGGAATGAAATGTCAGTCCTTCCCTGATATTGAAGGTAATCGATTTGCCGTCTTCAGACACATCCCAGCTTTCAGCGATGTCGGGCTGATAGCCAGCGTCCAGATTGAGCGGGTCGAAGTTGACCAGCTTCTGATAGACATTCCGGCTGACATCCGAACCCGCAAACTCAAAGCTTTCGGCCGGGTCCAGCGTCGTGATGTCGTCGATACGATGCGCGATAACCAGCATGTTCGGCGGCGTTTCGGCCATTGCCGAGGTCGAGGTCACGGCCAGCGCCAATCCCAGCGCCGCACCGGTAAGCAATCTGTTAAATGCGTTCATTTTGTCCTCTCTGTGTCATCAAGTCTTCACTAACAGTTACGAGCCCCAGGTTTTCTCAAGGACACGTAACCAGTTTTCGTGGCAGAGCTTCTTGATGAGCTCTTCGCCGTATCCATGGGTCACCATGGCATCTCTCAATCGAGGCAGCATCGAGACGTCCTTCACGTCGTCTGGCACGACCGCCCCGTCATAATCGGACCCAAGCCCGACCCGGTCTTCGCCCACTACACCGATCAGGTGATCAAGGTGCTTCAGAACCTGCGTCAACGGCACATCGGAAAGCATTCGCCCATCCTCGCGCAAAAACGCAGTGGCAAAATTCAACCCGACCATCCCGTCGCTTTCCGCGATGGTACGAAGCTGATCATCGGTCAGATTTCGCGCGTGCGGACAGATGGCGTGGGCATTCGAATGCGTTGCGACCAAAGGCGCATCCGAATACCGCGCTACATCCCAGAAACCTTTTTCATTGAGGTGGGACAAATCCAACATGATACCCAGCGCATTGCATCGCTGCACAAGCCGCAGTCCATGATCCGTCAATCCAGGGCCAGTGTCCGGCCCCGATGGATATCTAAACGGCACACCATGGCCAAAAATGTTGGGTCGGCTCCACACGGGCCCCAACGATCGCAACCCCGCCGCATGAAACACGTCAAGCGAATGCAGATCGGCATCAATCGCCTCGGCGCCCTCAATGTGAAAAATGGCCGCCATCTGGCCTTGCGCCAAGCAGTTCCGGATATCCGAAACCGATCGAGCCACTTTCAACGCCCCCAAACGTTCCAGTTCCAGCAGTATGGCAATCTGCCCCAGCGCTGAGGGCAGAGCATCTTCGGCGTCGATATGATTGGGAAGCGGCAGGTCATAGCTGGGCTGGACCATTTCTTCCATTTTTGCATCGGCATCGATTGGCGAAGGGACCCAGACAGCAAAGAAGCCTCCGCCAAATCCACCGGCCTTGGATTTAACAGAGTCAATTGCACCTTCGCGCCCGGTCAGGAAGCGGCCCGCTTCGGGCAGACCGCCTGACGAGGCCAGTTTTGACAGAACATCATTGTGCCCGTCAAAGATAAGAGGGTAGGTGCTCAAACTCGCTTTACCCAGGCTAGTGTCATTTCGACACACGCTAACAGACGCAATCATCATAATTGTAAAAAATCTTGATGAGTTTTACTCATAGAGCTAGTCGGAATCATGCGGGCGCCCAGCGATGAAGAAACCTCGCAACTGGCATTCTCTGCCGGAATACCAAGCGCTCCGTGCGCTCATGCAGTCTGGAACAACAGCAGCCGCCGCCCGACAGCTTGGCTTATCTCAATCCGCGGTCAGTCGCTCGGTCAGTAGCCTGGAGGATCGATTGGGCAGAACACTGTTCGAACGGGATGCTGGCAGATTGCGACCGACGCAAGAAGCCGTAAGGCTGAATATGCGATTGGACCCTTTGTTCGAGGCTTTGGACAGGATCGATGGTCCGGGCGAAACTGTGCAGGAAACACTGCGCCTCGTCGCACCGCCCAGCTATGCTCATCGATACATCGTTTCCCTCATCTCCAGTTTCATTCGCGGGAATCCCGGCTTTTTCGTAAACCTTGAGGTGACAACGTCTGATATGGTCACGCTCGGTGTGCTTGAGAACCGATTTGATCTTGCCGTGACCGGGATTGAACAAAGCCGCGCTGGCATCAAACTTATTCCATTTCGCGAGTCACCAGCCGTATGCGTCATGCGACCCGAACATCCCCTATCGGAACGCACCGTGCTGACGCCTTCAGACCTGCATGAGCAAGAGCTGATCGCACTGACATATCGACACGGGCGGCGCGGGCAACTGGACCGGTTGCTTCATCAGGTGCGTGCCAAACCGAGGATCGTTGCCGAAGTTTCAACCTCATTTGCCGCAGCCGACATGGCGCGCGAAGGACTGGGGCTGTCTGTTATTAATCCCTTTCCCGTCTACCATTACCGATCTCCCGACCTAACATTTGTCCGATTTGAATCTCCAATGCGGTATCGAGGCCATTTTGTGGTTTCGGATCAAAAACCGGTTCCAAGGATTGCACGGGCTTTCATACGGCATCTGCGATTGAACACCCCTCCGGACCCTTTTTCTGACCCGAGATAATGCAATCTTTCCAAGGTTCTTCACTGGCAACACGCCATTTGACCACCCAACAGGGAAGATTTGAAGGAGGTGTTCGAGTCGAGGTGCGGACCTGTCATGGCTACGTGCACAATTTGCTATGAGTAACGTCCCCAGACGTGGCTTTCTTCGTCCTTATGTATCTCAGGCCGTATCACCCGGTAAGCGGTTCGTTCATAAGGCTCGTTAGAATCTCCGCCCAAAACCCGCTTCTGATTTCCCTACGTTTCCTAGCGAAGCTGGCGTATCATTCTCTCGCTCAAATCTTAGGAAGGAATACCTAGATGGCGGATTGTGTGAAACTGCGCCCCGGCGAAACCTATTCCGGGAAACAGGGGTTCGATTACTTCGAAGGCATCGCCAGACAGACAGTAGGAAGCCAAGCTATCTGCATGCATCTGCTTACGGTCCCGCCCGGAGGGCGCGCCAAGGCGCATAAACATGAGACACATGAAACCGCGATTTATGTGCTTTCCGGGTCTGCGAAGATGTATTGGGGCGACAGGCTGGAACATGTCATGGAAACGCAAGCAGGAGACCTGATCTATATACCGGCAAACACTCCGCACCTGCCGTTCAACGATGGGAACGAACCCGCAGTTGCAGTTATCGCACGCACGGACCCGAACGAACAGGAAAGCGTTGTCCTGATGCCGGAGCTTGAAGACCTTATTCCGGCGTGACGCAAAATACTGTTGGGGGGGCAGCAGCAGTTCTCTAATTCCTATTGCTTCCAGAGTACTTCCGGCGGTATTGGCGCAAATAGAAACACCGCCCTGAGGCGGTTCGCAACAATCTGATATTGTGTGTTATATTTGGTTGCGGTGAGAGGATTTGAGCCTCTGACGTTCAGGTTATGAGGCTGACGAGGTTAAGAGGTTAAGCAATTGATCCATTGGATCAATTGTAGTCTGAACGGGCAGTGTTTGGGTTTTCTGACGCTGGTTGCGGGAGTAGGATTTGGCCTATACCGAACGTTAACGGAACTATTAATCTAAAAAACCATCTCTACGCATTCCCTGTCTGTTTGAAATAATGGCCGCTTTGGACGAAAAAGTGACAATCAAGAAACCCGTTTCAAGGTCCGTACTGAGCCCAAAGCGGCCACTTCAAAAAGACACGAATGCTCGAGAGCCGCCGCTAGCTATGCAGCCGCGCGTGCAACTCAATCGGTGCGATCAAACCGCTCTCAATGTTGTGCACCATGTGACGTACTTTCAGCGCGGTGTCATCGCCCATGATGAGATGTAGCCCGAGTGGCGGGGGACCGTCGGCCTGGCTTTGTGCGGCAGCAAGATCAGCGAAGAACTGTTTAGCAAACGCTGTACGGTCAATGCGTTCCCCAACCTCAAACCCCACCGATTTTAAGGCCGCCTCATAGGTTTCAGGCGGGTCCAACGCGCTTAGTTCACGAGATGATGCCCAAGGCGCCGGGTAATCCATTTGTCCGCTTCCGACCTGCATCACATCGTAGATCGCAAAGATGCCGCCAGGCTTGAGAACCCGCGCTGCTTCTCGCGCGATCCCAGTTTTATCGGCGATATTCATGCCGACGTGGATCATGTAGGCCGCGTCCATTGATGCGTCCTCAAAAGGCAACTCGAGCACGCTGCCTACAACCAATTCAATCTTGTCATTCAATCCCGTCCACTCGGTCAAAGCGCGCCCGGTTTCTACAAATTCGGGCGTCAGGTCGATGCCGGTGACATGAGCTCCTGTCGTTGCAGCGACAAAGCGGGCTGGGCCTCCCAGACCACAGCCGAGGTCCAGGACGCGACTACCCTTGGAAAGCTGTAGCGACTTAACAAACGGTTCAGTTGCACGACGGCCACCAATATGAAATTCGTCCACCGGAGCGAGTGCGTCGTGCGCAATCGGTGGTGTCAGATCCAGCGCCGCGCAGCCGTCAGAGATGCGTTTAAGCAGATGTCCTGAATGATAGTGTTGGGCGACCTCTTTAAGGTTCGTCATGACATAGCCTCCCCAATAGTGATGATGGCAGGATATATCAGCAGGGATAATATGTCAGCTTACCGCCCAGACTTGAGCGCGTGGCTTAGGTTGCTTCAAGCGGGTGCGTCTTCAGGGGCCAGGATCGTCATGCCGGCCTTTTCCGCCACCGCCATGATCGCCGGAATGTCGGGTGGCCCATCGGGTGCAGGAATATCCGTTGTGCCGTCCGGCATTGCTTCGCCCGCTTCGGTGAAGAATGTATCATGCATAGCTCCCGGAGCGTTGATGCATAGCAAGCGACCTGGAGTTTGCCCAATACAAGTAAACGCGTGCACCGCGCCATCGGGGACTTTCACGAAATCGCCACTGCTTACCTTTTTTGTCTCGCCGTTTAGGAAAAACTCAAACTCGCCTTCGAGCACATAGAAACTCTCATCTTCGCCAGCGTGATGATTGGGGGGCGCGCCGGCACCCGGGGCGGTCTTGATTTCAACGATTGTACAGCGATCTCCGGTTTCGGCTGGGAATGCGTGGAATTTCAGAAGGTTCCCTAGAAGGTGATATGTGCGAGGGCGAGATTGCGTCATTTCAACGACTCCCTTTACTTCGATGAATGTACCTTTATGATACACATATCCACTCATGAGACAAGTTTATCATTAAGGAACATCGGTGTGGCCCCTCGAACCAATCAAAAGAACAGGACTAGAGAGGCGTTGCTGGCGGCGGCACGTGAGCTTATGTCAGAGGGGGAAAATGTGACGCTTGCCAAAGTAGCAGAGCGCGCGAAAACCGGTCGGGCAACGGTATACCGGTACTTTTCCGATCCCGGCGTGTTGGCCCTCGACGCGACCCTCGACATAGAGGTGATGCCGACCGCAGAATTGCTGGAAGGACTTGAGGATGTACGCAACCGTGTGCACGCGGTTGCGCGCTACTATCTGGATTTCTCCCGCAAACATGAGGCTTTCTTTCGCCAGTTTCTGGCTGAATCGCTGAAGGCATCACTGCAAGACGGCACTGTCAAAATGCGTGGAGCGAGAAGGGTCGCGGCATTTGGAGAGGCCCTTGAACCCGTTTGCAGCTCGATGAAACTGAGCGATTACAAAGATCTGACACTACGTTTGGCCATGACAACAGGCATAGAGCAGTTTGTGATATTGGAAGATATTCTGCGCGTAGATCAGCAAAAGGGGTACCGGCTACAAGAAGGTCTCGTGGACGCGCTGCTTAACCAGTACCTGCCGAAAGTGTGAAACGCGCCAGCAACGCAATTTCGGTTAGATGGGCGCTTTTTAGCTGTGCAGATGCTCAGCTAAACGTGTTGCAATGCAGCGAACGACAGCTTTGTCCGGATACTGTTGAAAAACTCTGCTTGAGCGATGCTTTGGCTGCTGATTCAATTCTCTTGAGTTGCAGGAGAGTTGCTGATGATGGGACCGAGGCAAGTTGCGCAGGGTGCGCTGTTCTACGAGTTCAGTATTGAGGATCACGTTCCGACGGATCACCTTTTGCGCGCGATCGACCGGTTTGTAGACCTTGTTGACATGCGCCGACATCTCGCGCCGTTCTACAGTTCAACAGGCAGGCCCTCGGTTGATCCCGAGCTGATGATCCGAATGCTGATTGTGGGCTATGCCTTCGGTATCCGGTCAGAGCGGCGGCTGTGTGAAGAGGTGCATCTGAATCTGGCGTATTGCTGGTTCTGTCGCCTCGATCTGGCCGATCCGGTGCCCGATCATTCCACCTTTTCCAAGAACCGACATGGACGTTTCCGGGACAGCAACCTCTTCCGGCATCTGTTCGAGCAGGTGCTGGCGCGCTGCATTGCCGAGGGACTGGTCGGCGGCGAGAGCTTTGGAGCAGATGCTTCGCTCATCAAGGCTGATGCCAGCCGCTATACGAAGGTGGACTTCTCGGAATGGTCTGCAGCAGATGCTGCAAACCGGGCGACGCAGGAATACCTTGATACGCTCGATGATGCGGCCTTCGGCGCTGCGACACCGGTAAAGCCGAAGGCGATCTCGCCCGCCGACCCGGCCGCGCGGTTGACCGGAGCCAATGGCGACAGGCCCTTCTTTGCCTACAGCACCAACTACCTGGTCGATCTGGACCATGCGATCATCGTCGATGTCGAAGCGACTGCGCCGATACGTCAGGCGGAAGTGGGTGCCGTGCGAGACATGCTGGTGAGAACCCAAGACCGTTTCGACCTGCACCCATGGCTGCTGGCCGCAGACACGGCCTATGGTGCGGCGGAGATGCTTGGCTGGCTTGTGAAAGAGCAAGGTATCGAACCCCACATCCCGGTCTTCGACAAGTCCGAGCGCAAGGACGGCGCGTTTCCTGCCACCGACTTCACCTACGATCCGGACACCGATGCTTACAAATGTCCCGGCGGGAAGGAGCTGAAGCCGTACTGGCGGAACATCTCAAAGGGGCGCCCGGCGTTCGGCAAGGATGGCTTCAAGAAATACTACGCCCGGAAACAGGAATGCGCGGCGTGTCCGCTGAAGCCCCGATGCACGCCCAACCAGGCGACCCGGAAAATCGCCCGATCCAGGCATGAAGACGCCCGCCAAAAAGCACGGGATATCGCGAAGACCGATGCCTATGTCGTCTCCAGCTACGCCAGAAAGAAGGTAGAGATGCTCTTCGCCCACCTCAAACGCATCATCGGCCTCGACCGCCTCCGCCTTAGAGGACCAAACGGCGCCAAGGATGAGTTCCACCTCGCAGCAACAGTCCAGAACCTCCGCAAACTTGCAAAGCTCAGACCAATCTCGGCGTGAAGAGCCGAGCAGGAAGACTTCAGCCGCTATTTCCGCCGCGCTTACACATCGACTTTTTCAACAGCATCTCCGCGAAGCAGACGCTCCACCAAATTTGCCGACTGTCCGCTTCGAGCCCTGAACGGTCTTTCAAAACAGGAAATAACACCTGAGCTACCGTGGCTCTCTGCGACCGATTTTATGCTAAAGTAAGCAGGCACCAATTGGAGATTGTTAGCTCGGAGCAACGGAGATGGAACGCAAATTAGCGGCCATTTTGGCCACCGATATAGTCGGTTTCGCGGGATTGGTATCACGCGATGAAAGCGGAACATTAGCTAAGTTGGTTCGACTAGAACGTGAAATCATCGGCATGCAGGTGGAAGCAAACCGGGGTCGTGTTTTTAAGTCTACTGGCGATGGGTTTTTGGCTGAGTTCTCGAGTGTCTTTGAGGCGGTCAATTGTGCAATCAACATTCAAAGAGCGTGCGCGCGCGAAGCACGTCAATCGAACAGTGACGACCCACTCATTTTACGCGTCGGAGTTTCGCTCGGTGATGTTGTTGTGCACGGCGATGATATTCTCGGCGAAGGCGTAAACACTGCCGCACGGCTTGAGGCAATAGCGGAACCAGGTGGAATCGCGGTTTCAGGAGAAGTAATGGCGCAAATAGCGGGCAAGATAGACCTTCCGCTGGCAGATTGCGGTCACAAAAGACTCAAGAGAACTGATAGTCCAATACATGTCTACATGACCGTTTCAGAACCCGGAGAAGAGGGAGGTTTTCTGGATTTTGATGAAGATGAATTGGCCAAAACCTTAATAACTGGTGGCTGCATCTGTGGGTTGGTCCGGTATGAAATAAACGCGCCTGCCATAAGCACGGGGTATTGCCATTGTAGTTGTTGCAGAAAATTTTCTGGTTCAGCAGTTAATGCATGGGCGGCCTTTCCCGCTTCTGCTGTTCGATTTCTCACCGAGGAACCTCGATACTTCGCAACTACGCCGATAGCAAATCGTGGTTTTTGTGCCAGATGCGGGGCAAGCCTAACTTATAAGCTCGTGAAGCCACGAGAAACGGCCTATCTGGTCCTGCATACTTCAAGCCTCGACCAACCAGAAAACTTTGCTCCTTCAGTCCACTCCGGAATAGAAAGCAAAATGCCTTGGTTTGATATTTTGGATGATTTGCCGCGGACAAGATCTTCAGACTCCAGAGTTTTGCAAGAAGCGTGGTCAAGTGTCGGGCTACCAGACCCTGAGACTTGGGGACCTTTGGCTAAGCCGCCTGTAGTGTTTTAGTGATCGAGCGATTTCTGCTTTGTCCCGCTTTGCCGCCTTCGGGCAACGCGTCACTCTTGCACGCGCAGCGAATGGCCGGTTCGGTGAAGCTGCTCTGCAGCGCTTGGTGACTTGGTGAAGGTCCGGACTGGGCCGTCAACGCTTGTGGCGTGCGATGGGTTTGGGGAATATGCTGCGATCGATCTAATGGCGGCAGAGAGCCCATTTTGACCAACGCTGCGTAACGTTCGAATGGCAGGAATTCGAATGAAGCAGACATGGTGCAATTGGTGAGCATTCGGTCTCAATGCCGTTGAGAGAAACTCAAGCGGTCGCAATGCGAAATCACACTCCTAACTTGGTGGCTTCCAATTGGCTTGTCTCATGGCGTCACCGAGGTCTTGCCCGTATTTCGGATTTGCAAAAAGTTTCTCAAACAGCGCATCCACGCGGCTGTCCGGCCACTCGCGTGACAGTTGTTCTGATAGAGACTGAGCTTGAGCCTTATTCCCCAACATCTGATGTGACGCCATTAGGTAAGCAACAGAGACAGGTCCGACAGGGCCACCTTTTTCCGTTACTCGTTCAAAGGCTGACACAGCACCTTCATAGTCCTTCAGATGGAATTTTGCAGACCCCATTGCGTTCTGAAACACATAAGCCCGTTCTAGCTCAATTTTTGAGAGTGCGTCCTCGCTAATCGCTACGACTTGTTCAAATGAACCGGAATATAGCAGGACCAGCGACACGAACTCCAGCACATGGACGTCGTGTGGTGCCAAACGCTGTGCTTGTTGTGCAAATTCAATGGCGTCAATCCAGTTTCCCTTGGCAAATTTGACCCAGGCCATTGCGGCTTGGCTCCACCCAGTTTCCGGAGCCAATTCGATGGCCCTTTTGGCCTGAGTGTCAGCGTAGTTCAACATGTCCCAAGCGAGGTCGACGTCGGATGTCAGCACTGCAATTGTGGCGGCGACTTGTGCAGCGCCTGCATAGCCGCCGAAATAGCTGTCGTCGTTTTCAATTGCCCCCTTGAATATGGTCAGGGCCGCTTCAAGACGCGCAGGTTCTAAAGCCGGAAAGATCAGGTCCCGACCAGTATTGGCCAGATTTACAGCCTGTAGACGCATTGGGGATGCGTTAAAAATTGCGCTGCGCTCGTCACGGCTCAGGCCATCTACGGATAAATCAGTCGGAAGATCCTGCTTTGTCGAGCTCATCCAAAAAACAATCGCAACACAGCCTAAAATGATAATCCCGACAATCCTAACACTTGGCCGAGCCCATGCGCGCGCACTGGTTTCCAGCTCTGAGAATCTGGGCTGTGCCGTTTCGGAGCAGCTTTTCAAAATCCGAGGTGCGTAACCACCCTTTGGCAGTTCAAACACCGTTTTCTCGTCCTGCCCGTCGGCAGCGTAATACTCAGCAAGCTTTCGGCGCAGGCGACCAGCATCGACCCGAACCACGTTTTCACGGCGCGACATCTCTGACAGGGTCCCACCATAAACATCCATTGCGATGGTCTTGGCACGAATATCATCGGCCCGACCATTGAGCGACTCTTCAACCACATACACCAGAAAGTCCTGCAAGCGCTGCGAACCCGCGAAAGTCGAAGACCTGATAAGCCGCTGAAGTGCCGCCCGAACATCTTTTGCAGCAGGCGACCCGCTCTCATTCAGTGGAGAAGATGTGTCTTTGGTTAAACCCATATTTTCAGTAAGTTACGCATCTGATTACACCGTATTATGCCCCGATATACCTATTGTTAACAGTGAATTCGTCCAACACTCCCCTAAACCAGCTGATCCATTGTACGAGCTCCGAAATGAAAGGCATCGCCCTTGATATCCTGTTTCCGAACCATCAGGCCGCGATTGTGGACCTAAGGCGGGCGGACACCGTTTTCGATGAAATCTGCCGAGACTATCAGCTTCTAAGTGACGAGTACCTCTCCGTGAACACTGAGCCGGGAAGTCGGTCGTACCCGATTGCCCGCGACATCCGCGAGTCTTTGGATGGTCTTCGGGATGAAATTGCTGAATCGCTGCGGCGTGCAGGGAAGATATAATTCAAATAGGGGAAGGGAAACCGATGAGATCAATATTGAAACATGCCACAGCCATGGTGCTGATTGCTGGCGCGGGTTTTGCCCAAGAAGCGCCTATCATACACGACGGCGAGTTCGAGTTTCTCCGCGCGCAGTTTGGCGAGCAATGGGATGCTCAGGATGCGGAGATAGAAGTTAAGCTTGCCGAGATCCGTGACGCGAATGGAGGACAACCACCCAACATCCTCTACATTCTGATTGACGATGTGAGTTTCGGTCAAATGGGCAACCGGACGATGAACTATGTCACCGGTTTCGATACGCCCAACATCAATGACTTTGCCACAGAAGGCATGTCTTTGATGCGAATGTACACGGAGCCATCCTGCACACCGACTCGAACGGCGATGTTGACCGGTCGACATCCGGTGCGCGCGGGCGTGGAAGAGGTCAAGGTCGCCCTGGTCGGCGAAGGTCTTGGGTCCGAGGAGGTCACCATCGCCGAAATCCTCAAGGAAGTAGGGTACAACACCGCGCACGTCGGGAAATGGCACCAAGGCGATATTGAACAGGCCTATCCGCACAATCAGGGCTTCGACTGGGCGGCTTTTCCCTTGCATCAGCAGGTTCAGCTGAGCTTGATGACACGTGATGCGATGGTCGCCAACAATATGCTTGGTTACCATTGGTCAGGGCAGTCCAACCAGTTTCAATTGGACGAGCGGTTCAAACCCTATGGCCTTGTGACCGGCGTAGAAGGTGAAGCGGGTGGTCTGGCTCGCGAAGTCGAAATGGAGCCCGGCGAAGAATGGACCCAGGCGAAATACGAGGAAATGAACTTGCGCTATCAGCGTCAAGCATTGGAGCAGCTGGAGCGGCTGGCTTCGCAGGACGCGCCATTCTTTATGCAATACTGGCCACTCTATCCGCTGAACTTTGCTTATCCTGATCAGGCCGTATCCCGCAACGGCGGCTTCCATGCGGACAAATTGCAGGTTCTGGACGGTTGGATCGGCGAGGTTTTGGCCAAGCTGGATGAAACCGGCAAGGCGGATAATACCGTCGTCATGATCATGGCTGACAATGGCTTGATGTATCATTATGAGGGGACCTCCGGCCTGAACCAACTGATCTATCGCGGCGGAAAGACACAGCACCTTGAAGGCGGTGTGAGAACTGATGCGTTCATCCGGTGGCCCGGTGCAATCGAAGCGGGCAGTGCGGCAGGTGACATCGTTCATGTCTCGGATTTGTTTTCTACATTTGCCCGGATCGCAGGCGCGACAGACCACATTCCACGCGACCGGGTAATTGATGGAATCGATCAGACGGCATTGTTGCTCGAGGGAGAAGGCAATTCGCGCCGCGATTACGTCTATGTGTACGAAGGGCCAGTATTGCGTTCGGTGGTGAAGCAAGAGTTCAAGATGCATCTGCCAGCCCCCGGTCAGCCAGGCGCGGCGGCCCCTGTCTTCAATGTCTATCGCGATCCCCGTGAAGAACATCCGCTTGTCGGGTATTCACTGTGGTCCGGGGCGTCTTTCCAAGACATGGTAAAGCGCCATCAGAAAACCATCGTGAAGCACCCTCACAAACCGCTCGGCAAGGGTGTCCCTTATGAAGGAATTGAAAATCTCAGGCCCGAAAGCGAATTGGCCCGAGAAGTCTTTTCAAGCTGGCAATGACGAACTTGAGACGGCGGTGCCTATCCTGCGCGACTCGCAAATATCCAAGGGATGTGAAGTGTCAATCTTTCGAGTTCTGTGAAACGTCGGAAAGCGTTGTCAGCTTTGAGTAGCTTGCTGTCCTTGGTGGACAGATGAGCCGCGGCAGCTTTGTCCGCGATGCGTGAGTTTGTCGATCGCTGGATTTCGCAGTCGCAGCTAAAGTCCGGTCTGGTGGGCCGCACCGCAGCGATGCGCGCCCTCGGTCAACGGCAGCAAAGGGCCGTCCGCGAAGACGGCCCACTCCGGACACTCACCGGTTTCCAAGTTTCTGCGGCACTGCCCGACGAACCTGCCGTTCGCTGCGACCGCAAAGATTAGCTTTTGCCAAGCGTCGGCAAGCCCACCGCTATGAACTCCAGCCGCTGCCGGATCTCGCTGACCGCCACCGCGCAGCCGGAAAACCGAGCAAGTTCGTAATCAGAGCAGTCGCTCGAAAGCTTGTCCCCCTCGCGAATGGGCTGTGCCGGAATCGAAGGAAATGGGCACCTCCGATTCCGTCACCGATACAATTGCTAGAGCGCAAAAAGGGGCTGGACGACACAAATTCCGGACAAGTTACTTATCCTTTGGCCAACCTGCCGCCCTTAACTGTACGAGTACAGTATCTACGTGTTCGTGGCTCGCGTAGAACTTGCTCAATGCGGCCTCTGGTTGAAACACGGGCCAGGTGCGTGACAACTCCGCGAGAAGTTTCTGAGCCTCGGCAGTCTGCGCATTTGCCTGGTATGATGCAGCCTTGTAGACCAGCGTCAGTTCACTGACGGGAGCGCCTGACGCAATCGCGGAATCGAAGGAAGAAACAGCAGTTTCGTAGTCGCCAAGGTGAAAACTGGCGACCCCATGTATGTTCAGGTTTGCCTGGTGCGACCCCGCATCTCTGCGCGGCGCGTCAGGCGCCGATATCTTTTGCGCTTCCGCAAAACTCCCTGTCAGCAATAGAATGAGCGCATAGAAGTTCAAAACCCGGCCATCTAAATCGCTGAGCAGATAGGCCCGGTTAGCGAGCGTTGTTGCGTTTTCAAAATCCCCACTGGCAAAGGCCAGCCAGGCTTGGGACGAAATGCCCCAGCCGTTGGTCGGGTCAAGATCGACGGCAGTGCCGGACATGAGTGACGCCGCCTGAAGCATTTCCTGACGTTGCTTGAGGTCCGGTGCCAAAACAGCCAGAGTGGACAAGCTGTGAGCTGCTCCCGCATACCCGCCTGCATACGCAGGATCGATGCGAATGGCCTCTTCAAACAACTTGAGTGCTGCGGTTTGAAGTTCGACATCCGCGATCGGGAACAGCATTTCACTGGCTTTTGCTGTCATGTTCGAGGCCTGCAACGTCGCCATGGACTTCTCTGCCAGCGCCTTGCGTTCCTGCACCGCGCGCCCCTGCACGTTTATGTCCGCCCTGTCCGGGCTCGGGGAAAAATCGATGCCACGTCCAATCGCCCATACGAGCAGAGCCGCAGCGAATAGAGCAATAGCTGCTATCGGAATTCGCAATTGTGCGAGGCGTGATTTGTCCGGCTTCTGAGTATCTTTGTCTCCTTCACGAAACTCGAACCTGGGAACATAGCCGCCGCTATCGATGTGGATCACGACTACGTCATCACTGCCTTGCGTGGCGTAGTAATCTGACAAGGCGCGGCGCAATCGGCGGGCATCGACCCGCACGATATTGTCGCTACCATCGGCGGGCTGACGCCCGTAAACGTCCTGGGCGATGATCTTCCCGACGATCTCTTCAGGGTGGCCCAGCAGGCTTTGTTCGACCACGTAAGTCAGAAAACCCTGTAGGCGGGCGGAGCCGGACAGCTGCGGACTTTGCAGAATGTTCTTCAGCGCAATTCGAATGGATTTTTCGTTTTCCGGCGTCATGAAGCGAATCCTTGCCCCCATTCAGTCATGCGCTAAGAAAAACATTCCAAAACAACCGTCTAGAAGAATTTCTCCGGTGCGTTTCACGTCACCTTTCACCGTATAACCCTTGTTCCGACCTTTCAACCACAAGGAGGATTGGTGAGATGGGCTCTAATGACGAAAACCCAGCGGCCTACCCCGCTCAGGCAGAAGAATGCCTGCCAAAAGCGCGCGACTCGATCAAAAGGTTGCGCGCGACGGACGCCATCTTTGCAGAGATTTGCGACGATTACGAGTTGCTCGTGCGGGATTTGCACGGCCCGTCGCAGTGTGATCATGCCTCGGAAGAGGATTTGCAGAAGGCACGCGAGCTTTTGCTGGAGAGTTTGAAAGGCCTCACAGACGAAATCCGCGCCGCGCTCGAAAAAGCTTCGCGCAGGGTCGGAGGGCCCCGGGGATTCGACAGCACCAGTTCGAGCCTACACCAATTTTCACAATCTGGAGAAGACACATGAAACTGAAATCAGGCAAGGCATCATGCAGTGCGTTGGCACTTGTGATGCTGTCGCTGACCGGTGCGCATGCCGAAAGCGGCAAGATCATTCATGATGCCGAACACTATGTTCTCGAAGCACAGCATGGCGAACGCTGGGCTGCCGAGGACGCGTCACTTCAGGAGAAACTGGACGCGCTGGAGGCCAAGTTCGGCACCAAGCCCAACATCATCCACATCATGTGGGATGACACTGCGGTGGGTGAGGTCGGCATTCCGGAAATTCAGGCGGTGCGCGGGTTCGAGACGCCAAACATGAACCAGATGGCCGATGAAGGCATCAACTTTATGCGGATGTACACGGAACCCGCCTGCACACCCACGCGCGCCGCGTTCCAGACCGGTCGCTACGCTGTACGGAGCGGAATGCACACCGTTTCCTTTCCGGTCGAGTATTCCGGCATGGATGCCGAGGAAGTGACCATTGCAGAAGTGCTGTCGAATGTCGGCTACAAGACTGCCTTCTATGGCAAGTGGCACCTCGGAGACACAGAGTTCTCTTATGCCCACAACCAAGGCTACGACGAGGCGTTCTTCACCCCCTACAACCAGGTGCCTTCGATGTGGATCCCGCAGGCCGAGGCGGGAAACATTATTACGGGCATGTATCCCGACCTCTATGCCGAGGATAAATACGAGATGGACAAGTCGTGGCAACCGCTGGGACAAGTCTGGACATTGGAAGGCACCAAGGGTGGCGAAACGTTCGAATGGGGCCCGCCGCCGAATATCGAAAACTACTGGGATATCGAGATTGAATCCCAGCGGCGGGCACTGGCCTTTATCGACAAGAGCGTAGACGAGAAGAAACCGTTCTTTATCGCCTATCACCCGATTGCCACGGCCTTTTTCCCGGATCCACGCAACCCTCAGAAAGTGTCCGCAAACAAGAACATCCTTCAGGAAGCCCTGGTCAAGATGGACGTGTTTGTCGGAGAATTGTTCGATTATCTGGAAGACAAGGGCATTGCCGAGAACACACTGGTTGTCGTGATGGCGGACAATGGACCCTTCATTCACTATGGTCCCCGGGGCATGGTCGAGACCCTTTACACCGGTGGCAAGGGTGACTTCACCGAAGGCGGCGTGCGCGTTCCCGCAATTGCCAAGTGGAAGGGTGTGATCGAACCCGATCAGATCGTGGGCGATATTCTGCATGTCAGCGATCTGTTCACCACGTTTGCCCGCCTTGGTGGCGCAATGGACCAGATCCCCACCGACCGCGTGATCGACGGTGTCGACCAGACATCGCTGTTCATGAACGGAGACGGCTTCAGCCGCCGGGACTATGTGATGATCTACCAGGGGCCGAACCTGGCCGCAGGCGTCAAAGGCCGGTTCAAGCGTGACTGGAAAAATGCGACCCCCGGTCTTTCCAAGAACGAGTTCTATGATCTCTACACAGACCCGCGCGAAAAGAACGGGGAGATGATCGAGATGTTCCACGTCAAATCGATGTTCAACCGTCAGCGTGCGCGGCACGAGATGTGGATGCAGGAATATCCAAACCGTCCGGATGCAACCCCTGGGCCGGCTTTGACGGGCATTTCGAATGAACGTCCGGAAACCCGCAAGCTCTATACGTCTCCGGTCGAGACGGACAAGCTGCCGTTCACGCCACAGCAACTTGGCAACTACCCGCTGCCCTTCGCCGGTAGCGATATGTAAGGCAGTTAGGCACCGGTGCCGGTGGGCTCCGGTGCCACTTTCCAAGTCCACGACAATTCTCAAACAGGTCAGTGAAACAACTCATGCCCTTTCGCAGGACAATGTGTTTACTGGGTGCCGGCTTGATGCTGATGACCACCAACGCGAACGCACAGTCGGATGACGACCTTGCCAAGCAACTTGCGAACCCCATCGCGTCCTTGATCTCGTTGCCGCTGGACTTCGTCTATGACCAAGGGCTCGGCCCATCGGGAACGGGCTCTCAAACCGCATTCGTGGCCAAGCCGGTCATCCCATTCAGCCTCAACGAGGACTGGAATGTCATCTCTCGAACAATCATTCCGTATGTGTGGCAACGGAACCTGACGCCGGGGACCAGCAACAGTGGTTTCAGCGATGTCACCCAAAGCTTCTTCTTCTCTCCGAAAGCCCCCACCTCTGGCGGTGTGGTCTGGGGCGCCGGTCCGGTGTTTCAGATGCCGTTATCCACAAGCAACGGGCTTGGCCGCAATGCGTGGGGTGCGGGCTTGACAGGTGTCGCACTCAAGCAAACGGGTGGATGGACCGTTGGGATGCTGGCCAACCATATATGGGACATAGATGGCAACTCTGCTCAGCAAAGCACGACATTCCTGCAGCCGTTCGTGAATTTCACGACACAGGATGCGTGGACCTATGCGCTGAATACCGAAAGCACCTACGAGTGGGTCGCGGAAGAGTGGAGCATTCCGATCAATTTCAAGATCAGCAAGCTTGTTCAACTTGGCCGCCAAAGGGTCAGTCTTTCCCTCACGACGCGCTACTGGGCGCAAAGCCCGGCCGGTGGGCCGGATGGCTGGGGGACGACCTTCGGAGCGACTCTGCTTTTTCCCAAGTGAACACAACAATAATGATGCTAAAAGGAGAGCCTAATGCCTGATCGACGCACTATTCTGAAAGCCGGATTGCTGACTTTGGCCACTCCTGCAATCCTTGGAGGACGTGCCGCCCATGCCCAGGGCAACGGTTTACCGATTACAGTTTCCAGCTACAGGCTTGACCGGACTCAGGCGTTATTCGACGGGCGCGTTTCGATCGAGGGGACTAACACGACATTTGTCGAAGACGCCATAGGCGACATGAACACAGCTGCCTTCAGCGGCAAGGGGACGAATGAGGTTACGGAATTGGGGCTTCATCCGTTCATGCTGGCGCATGCAAACGAAGGGTTCCGCGATTACGCTTTGCTGCCTGTCTTCCTGCTGCGCCAGTTCCGGCACAAGAGCGTTTTTGTCAGGACAGATGCGGGCATTGCCACACCGCAAGATTTGCGTGGCAGACGGGTTGGCACGCCGGGGTATTCATCGACTTCGCTTACGTGGATCAGAGGCATATTTCAGGAAGAGTATGGCGTACGCCCAGAGGAGATCGAGTGGGTTGTCGCCAACAAGGACAGTTCCGCAGGCGAAGCAGGCAAGATTTCAGAGCAGGAGCAACAAGTGCCGGAAGGGATATCCATTTCCCAGGGAACGCCGGGGCTGGACGAATCCGAACTCCTGCTCGCCGGAGAGGTGGACGCCTTGTTTCACGCGGCAACCCCAGCGGCCTATGTGCAGGGCGATCCGCGCATCTCGAGGCTTTTCCCGGACTTTCGCAGCGTCGAACAAGACTATTACCGCCGCACCGGCGTGTTTCCGATCATGCACGTGCTTGCGATCCGTCGCGACACGGCCTCGGAACATCCTTGGCTTCCCCGGGCGGTTTTCGACGCCTATTCCCGAGCCAAGTTTGAAGCCTACAAGATCAAGGATCGCCTGACATGGGCCGCGGACATGCTGCCCTGGTACAGCCAAGAGCTTGAGAACACTCGCGCGCTGATGGGACAAAATTTCTATCCGTATGGCATGGAGCAGAACCGCCAAACGCTTGAAACTCTATTCCGATACTCCAATGACCAAGGCCTCGCCTCCCGGACATTGAGTGTTGAAGAGACTTTCCTCGAAGAGAGCCTGGAGTATTTTGAGGACTCGACCTAGCGTATCGCCGATACATTTGCCTCATGAAGTGGCTTGTTCAGGCGGTCATTTTTTGATCTCGCTTCATTCTTCGCTTTTGAACCTGGAACAGGCAATTGAGCCTATTTTTCGCGCCTCATAGGCTAGAATGGCCGCTTTCGCTACTTGCGTGAGTTCACTTTGCACCCGCAGAGAATGACTGCATTCCGCCCTTCTTACCGAATGCTGCGCCCAAGGCCGATGACCGCAACGGGCTCTGAGCCGACATTCGCGGTTTTGGCTGACGGTGCTGACAGTGCAGACGGAAACTGCGTGTTGGTTTTCATGATGGGGTAAGAGTCGGCTTCAGGAAGCGTCAGAATGGGTGCGCATTGATAGCTGATCTTTGCTCTCTGGCGTAGCACCGTTGTAGCACCGGGTGAGGATGCCTTAAACGCAGAAAGCGCCCCTTGGGGCGCTAAGTGTTTGATATCTGACTGGAAGTATTGGTTGCGGGAGTAGGATTTGGCCTATACCGAACGTTAACGGAACTATTAATCTAAAAAACCATCTCTACGCATTCCCTGTCTGTTTGAAATAATGGCCGCTTTGGACGAAAAAGTGACAATCAAGAAACCCGTTTCAAGGTCCGTACTGAGCCCAAGGCGGAAGTTCGTTCCGGAAGTTTCTTGCCCAGAAATAATTGATCCGCATTCTCGGGTCCGGCGGACTGCTATCGGCTCGCTCTGATGGCTACGCCCGGAAAGATATCCTCGACAAGTTGTCCTCCGGTCACGACAGGTTGCCCGTTGACGATAACATGCACAAAGCCTTCCGATGGCAGGCTGTTGGTTCCGGGCGTGTATCCTGCAACTCCCTTTACAGTGTCCGGGTCGAAGATCGTGATATCGGCAAATGCACCGGCTTGCAGTCGTCCGCGTTTGTGCATCTCCGGAGCAAATGGCTCCAGAAACTTCGCTTGTATGAAACCGGTCTTGGCGATGATTTGCGGCATTGTCAGACTGCCGTCGTCAATTGCTATCCGCAAATAGGCACCAAAAGTCCCAGCACTGCGCGGATGGCCGTTACCGACGCCGAAAGGGGCTGCAAAAGGCAGCGAGGCACCTGCGTCATCAACCAGTGGCATGCCGTCGCTTGCAATGATGATGTCGGGGTGAAGAACTGCAGCTAGCATGTCCTTTCGCATGATGTGCTCCATCAGAAAGAACCCATCGGGCCGTTCGCTGCGATACTTTTCAAAGGTCTCTTCCGTCAACGTTTCGCCGGTCTCGACCCAGATCAGATCGTCGTAATCCATGCCTGTGCGCTCCTGCCAGCCTTCGGCGAGAATTTCCGCTGCGATGAAACTTGATCCTCTGACGTAAGGAAACGCCTCTCCGAGAATATTGCCGCCGTTGCGGTTGGCCGCTTCGATGATATCCAGCGCCTGCTCCGTCGCGGACAAGGCGTTCGTGGGCACATGGTGCAGCAAAATCGACACGTCATAGGCCATGCCGAGCGCCACAAACTCTTCCTGACCAAGCACGCCACTGGGCGAGATGATGCTCAGATATCTGGGATGCGTCGTGAGGAAGCTGCCCTCCGCAGCGGCAAGTTGCGCCATACGCGTGACACCCTCGCTTTGCGCATTCGGGTAGTACCCCACCATCACTCCGATGCCGATCCCCCCTTCTTCCACGCCCTGTCTCACCAGATCGTCAATCTGGTCCAGTTGCGCGTCGGTGGCCCGTTGGACAGCCCACAAGTTCCCCGTAGCGCCTGCTTTCTGAAGGGCGTGGGTCATCATCGGGCTGCCTTGCGCATCGATACCGTCCATCACCATCAGGCGTGCCGCGGCATGAGACACCGAAACACCGTAGTTGGACAGGGACACGCCAGCCTTGGCGGCGAAGTAGTCAGACACCGGCAACGCCCCCGCTTCGAGGTCCATTTGTGTGGTGCGGCCATCGAAAATCGAGACTTTCTCGCTATACCGGTCTTGCCCATGCGCATGCAGGTCGATGAAGCCCGGCGCTGCGATGAGGCCTGTTGCATCGATCACCGAAGCGCCGGTAATCGGCTCTGGTGTCACAATCGCGATTTCATCGCCGGTGATGCCAATATTTCTGACCTGATCAAGTGCGGTCTCGGGATCGACAACGCGCGCGCCTTCGATGACAAGGTCATAAGTTTGCGCATGGGCCAGACCGACCGACAACGACAGAACAGCGGCGGCAATAAAGTAGCGCATGCAGAGTACTCCCCAAATCGAACCAAGGTCTGTTTATCCGCTTCCGCAAAAAATGTGGATGAAAGAATGTAATGTCGGGTTCGTCCGCAAAGCAGACTTTGAGCGATTTTCCCCAAATGACCGATATGCGGGACTTTGTTGCCGTTCCCTGCGCTGACTGATGGGTCCGTATTCTGCGCAAAGCCGACCTCGGGGCTCCACGAGTATGGACCGCAATGCGAACGCTTCCAGACATTTGCATAGGGTTCCTGCACCTACGTGACCGACCCAGATATGGCCTTTTGGTTCGTCGCTGCGAACGGCGGCTCCTACGCTTGTTGCGAGATCCTAAAAGTCTCGACTCAGTAGCGTTGGCTCAAACGGCGACTTTCGAGGCCAAGCGACCTAGCGCGGGTCCGACGCGGCGAACTGGCTGGGCGAAAAGCCTGTCTGAGCGTTGAAGGCCCGACTGAAGTTGTTTGGGCTCGAATAACCAAGATCCAATGCGACGGCTGCAACCGACACATCGCCGTGACGCAGAAGTTCTTTGGCACGCTCTATTCGAGAGTTGTTCACGATGTCCCTGAACCGAACCCCATCCAGCATCAATCCTCGCTGCAAGGTTCTGACCCCGATATCCATGCATTCTGCGGTTCTTTCGATGGACACCGAACCCTCATAGATCTGCAGTCGCACCATGGCAGCTACCTTGTGGGGCAAAGTCTTGGGCGGGCCACCAACTCTCTCTCGAGCAATGTCCTCGATAGTCGCTTTCGGTTTGGCCTCCGTGGCGGTCGTCCGCAAAAGTTTGCTGGAAAAGACAACTCCCAATGCAGGTTGATCCCAATGGACTGGGCACCCGAAGACTTCCTCGGCGCGATCTCCTGCGGACGGTTTTGAAGTATCGATCATCAGCCGCTCCGGCGACCACGCTGGTCCAAGGTAGTGCCTGAAGACGCTGAGAAAGACGCCTACTGCCGAAAAAGCGACGTCGGAATACGCACTATGTGATCGCAGTCCGAAGCGATATCCATACCATGCACGGGCGCCGTGTGTTTGAAACTCGATCAGGTCCGCACTCGAGTGATACGAGATCGCCTTTGCAGTTCGCACGAGAGCCGCTCCGAGGTTTGGCGAGGACAGAACGTAGTCTCCCCATGCCCCGTAATCCGCGACGGTGAGATGCGGTGCCCAGAGCAGGCCGATATTCTCTTCCCCAGCGGAACGCCCGACCTCTTGAATGAATGTCGCGAGGGCGTGTTTCGGGATGTAGCCATCGCGACTTTCGATGAAGCGATGGGGCAAACCGGATCGCTTCAACGCTCGTTCAAGCGGTTTTTGCCCGCAGGTTTCAAGCGTGAATTGCGGCATCGCACCAAGCGCCTTGGCGGAGATCATGGGAGGGTCTGCTGGCATACAGGTTTGCTTAATCGTGATTCTGTCGTGAAATGATACGCCGATCTCGCAGCGATATGCCAACCTATGCTCTCGATTTGGCTATTGGCGGGAGGCGAGACGCAGATGACCATAAGTACAAATATGGCAACCAGGCAGGCTGCTCGTGGGCTGTATGCAGGCGTTGCACTTTCAATTCTGGCTGGGCCTGTTGTGGCGGAGATGTCTGAAATCGCCCGCGATACCGTCGTCCGGCGCTCCTGCGAGGCTGCGATCTGGGCGATGCCTGCCGTTGGCGTTTACGATATCGAGTTGGCGATCCAGCGCGATGCGGGGGCCGACAAAGGCGTGATCGCTTATATGAGCGAACCGATGGACAGCCGACACGGCTTCCTGACGGCCAACGACGTGACACCGTATGTATTTGGCGGTGGATACGCGGTGGATGAGCCCGTTGTCATCGATGTTCCGTCAGCCGGAGAAAAGGCGGCATTCTTTGGAACGATCACGAACGCCTGGCAGGTTCCGTTGGCAGATGTTGGCACCTCGGGCGATGATGCGGGCGAAGGCGGGAGGTACCTCATCGTGCCACCGGGATATGACGGCGACCTCCCGCAAGAGGGCTACTACATCTATCCGTCCAACACCTATGGCGTTCATTTCGCCTTCCGCCCTGTAGCAAAGGATGGTGGCACCAGCAAAGATCAGGCTGCCTACGCCCAGACCCTTCAAGTCTACCCCTTGTCCGAGGTCGACAATCCGTCGCCAACTGAATTCATCGACGTAAAGGAGAACCCGATCAACTCGCTTCCCGTGTATGACATGACGTTTTTTCACGACATGAACACGGTCATCCAGCGCGAGCCGGTTCTGGAGCAGGACAAGGTCATGATGGCGATGCTGGCCTCGCTTGGTATGGTGCGCGGCGAGCCGTTTGAACCGGATGAGGAAATGCAGGCCGCGATGCTGGAAGGGCTGCAATGCGCCTATGACACCATGCAGGAGCATTTCATCACGCGCTCGGTCGTTCCGCTCTGGGAAGACCGCAAATGGGGAGTCTGGGCCTTCGCCGAGGGTCAGCCGGAAGCGGGTTTTCCTTATGTGACCGATGAAATGGTGCTGATCGATGACCGCGCGGGCGGTTCGTATTCGTGGATCACCTATCTGCCGAAGAAGCTGGGTGGCGGGACTTTCTACCTTACAGGCCTGACCGACAGCGATGGAGATATGCTGAACGGGCAAGACAGCTACAAACTCAATGTTCCCGCCGACACGCCCGCTGAGGATTTCTGGTCGGTCATCGTCTACAGCATGAAGTCCAAGGGCTTCGTCGCAGGCAATGAGCGCGTGGGCCTGGCAACGCCAAATCTGCCGGACATGCAGGTCAATGACGACGGCTCGGTTGACGTCTATTTCGCGCCAACGGCTCCGGATGGCCTCGAAAGCAACTGGATACCGACCGGCGAGGACTTCTTCTTGCTATTTCGCCTTTATGGGCCAGCGGAAGGATGGATCGAAAGCGGATGGCAACTGCCGGACGTCGAGAAAGCAAACTGATTTTCTGACAGGAGAAAAAGATGAAACGCACATTTCTTGCCGGATGCGCGGCCCTTGCCGTAACAGCGAACATGGCGCTTGCGGAAGGCGGCGATGGCCGCTTCCTAGAGAACGAAGAGTTCAACACGATCATCGGCAACTTCACCTTCGAGAAGGGATTTCCGACCGCTGAGACCACCGAACGTTTGTTCCAGATCCGGACGACCTATCGGGTGATGGAAGTGATCCAGCAAAACGTCTTTGGAGCCTCGCTCTATGCGATGCGCAAGGGTTACGCAGATTTCGGTGCAGGAAAACCTAATCAGGTCATTGTGTTCAAGGACCTGATGGACGCCAAGTCCGAGTTTCTGACAGCCAACAATACAACCGTCTATGCGATGACTTTTCTCGACCTTAACACAGACGGTCCGACAGTGGTCGAAGCGCCTCCCGGCATGCTTGGTTTCTTCAACGACATGTGGATGCGCTATGTTGGCGATGTTGGAAATGCGGGGCCGGACAAGGGCGAAGGCGGCAAATTCCTCGTGCTTCCGCCGGGATACGAGGGAGACGTACCGGATGGGTACTTCGTTTTTGAATCCAAAACCTACGGGGTTTGGCTGGCGCTCAGAGCCTTCCTGGTCGATGGCACGACCGATGCAGCCAATTCGCTGTACGAGCAATTGAAGATCTACCCGCTGGCCCAAGCGGACAATCCGGAACCCACCGAACTAATCGATGGTTCAGGACAGGAAATCTGGACAGTTCATTCCGAAAATTATCACCTCCTGGAAGAGCTTGGGCACCTCGTCGAAGAAGAGCACCCGGACGCGCTGGACGGGGCGCAGAAATTTCTGCTCGCCTCCATCGGCATGGAGTTCGGCAAGCCATTCGATCCCACGCCGGAAGAGAAGGCCATCCTTGAGCCAGCCGCCATGGCGGGCGCGGCGCTGCTTCGGGCCAATATGTGGAACTACGTTGGCGACGACAAATACATCTACGAGGATCGCAAATGGTGGAACCCGTTTGTTGGCGGCGTCTACACCTTTGACCCGAACGGATACCTCGACTACGACGCTCAGGCCTTTTTTGCAGCGTATGCGACAGGCGTGACACCGGCCATGGCGAGCAAAAACGTGGGTATTGGGTCGCAATATTTGTGTACCCATACCGATGGCGAAGGTGTTCCGCTCGACGGTGCGAAGACGTACAAGCTGACAGTTCCAGCTGATGTTCCTGCGAAGGATTTCTGGTCTGTCGTCGTCTACGACAGCGCAAACCGCTCGATGATGGCAACATCACAGCAATTCCCTGCGCTCAGCAGCTACGACGATTTGGCGCAGAATGAAGACGGAACGGTCGACCTCTACTTCGGCCCAAAAGCGCCAGAAGGTATGGAGTCGAACTGGGTCGAAACTGATCCGAGCAAGGGCTGGACAGCCATCGTGCGCCTGTACGGCCCGCTGGAGCCGTTCTTCGACCAGACCTGGAAGATGAACGATTTCGAACTGGTGGATTGATATTCCCTGAGACAACCAACGGGGTTTGCGGGGCGAGCTATGGAAGTAAGGGCGACGTGGGCACTTCCATGTCGTCCTCTTTGGCATGCCCTGCATCTCGCCGTTAGACGGAACCGCAGGGAATGCAGGCTCGCCTCCCTTCCTACGGATTGCTGCAGTCGGCACTGTGCGCTGCTTTCGGGCGCGAAGCTGTCATCGGAACGGTTCCATTGGATGTCTGAAAAGTCGGCAATCTACCAGTTTGATCAGACCGCAGCATTCGTGACTTTGGGCTCGATGCGGCCATTCTCTGCGGCTTGCATGATTGGCTGGTCGCAGTCCCTTAGCGGGCCTTCAACATACGAAGATTGATAGACCTCCTAACAAGAGAGAGTATCACTTCGCTTGTTGGGAGAGGCTGATAACGCGAAAAACCTGCACAGAGTGGCCGATGCCCTTCAGTTCCCGTTCTCCCAGTTCTTGGGTCTCCACATGTTCTTCTATGTCTAGAAGCGCTCGTTGGTTTAAAAGGATCTGCCCATCGCTGGCAAAATCGCAAAGCCTTGATGCGGTATTCACAGCACCACCGATTGCAGTGTAGTCGGCGCGACCATGAAACCCGATAAGCCCAAGCGTCGCGTAACCACTACCGATCCCAATACCCAAACCCATCGCGTGTCCGAGTTTCTCCCAGGGTGCTCGTATTCCCTCGAAAGCTTCGCTTATTGCTGTAGCCAGCTGCACGGCTTGCAGTACGGGCTGATCGCAGGGAACCGGATCATTGAAGAAGACCATCAATCCGTCTCCTGCTCGGTATCCGATTGTTCCCTTGTGTTGGGCAACTAAATGACCAACCTCATCGTGGAAATGCTGGAGAAGGGTAATGACATCTTCCGGCTCAATCGCCTCGGAGATTGCTGTGAAATTCCGGATGTCGCAAAATAGGCAAGCGATGTATTGACGATGGGTTTTAAGAAGCTCGTCAGAGTTTTCTTCTACGACAAGCTCCGCAACTTGAGGCGCAAGGAATTGTTTGAGACGCCCCAGCCTGTCAATCTCGCTTTCCTGGCGCTTTACTTTCTCGGTCAGTCTTTCGTTTAAAGCCTCTATTTCATGTGTCTGGTTGCGAACTGTGTGGTTCAAAGCGTCGAGTATAAAATTCTGGTTTAGCAAAGCCGCGATCACCAAAAGCACATAGGCAAGCGCTTCGACGCGTTCATCATAGCCGAGGTACAGTGTGACAATCAGGATGAGCGCAGCAATCCCACCAAGGACGAGCGGAAGCTCCCTGGCATGCCGTTTCCGGTCTCTCCATAAAAAACCTACCGCCAACAATGCGAACACCCACATGAGCACCGCTTGCGCATGCGGGTTTATGGAAGGCGCTTCGTAGCCAATCAAATAGGTCAGCAAAATCCCGGAATAGCACGTGGCCAAGGACGCCAGAGCAGCAAGGACAGCTCCGATCCCGATTGGCATCGAAATTTTAAACTCCTCAGTCGCCATGCCCATACCGTCGGCTACAGCACGCGGCGAGGGTTCCGTGACGGAGTCATTTATGTGTTCGGGATCAGGCATGGTCCTCGTTTGCGCTTGCTTACTGGTAGAGTACTTTTGAATTGAGATTGCGTCAAAATCGCATACCTGCATGGGGAAGTTGGGGTTTCACCAAATCAACTACGATCAACGAAACAATCTCATGCTTCACAGAACAGACTTGCAATCACCCGTCTGGGCGTAGTCACCTAGGACATGGGGATGGAGGAAGCCGATGACACGATGGAAGTTGGTGGTCTGTATCTTGTACACGCTGACCCTTGTTGCTTGCGCCTCCAAAACTCGCACATATGAAAAGACGGTATCGGCTTCGCTGCCGGTAGACTCGCGTACAGCTCTTAGTCGGGCGGCCAATCGGCTTGGGGACCCCAAAGACGGTCGGTCGGGCGTTAAGCTGATCAGTGACGGCGAAGAAGCTCTTGTCTCGCGGCTGTTGCTGGCTGCGGCGGCCGAGAGAACGATAGACGCGCAATACTACCTTCTGCACAACGATCCAACGGGTCACCTATTCGCTGCAAGTCTTTTGCAAGCGGCAGATCGGGGTGTTCGTGTCCGATTGTTGCTGGATGACATGGATACGTCCAGCTATGACGCGATGACTGCCGCGTTGGACAATCACAAGAATATTGAGATCAGGCTATTCAATCCGTTCTGGCGGGAACAAAGCCTTGTGATCGCAGGTCTGACAGATTTCAAACGCATCAATCGCAGAATGCACAACAAGTCCATGACGGCAGACAACGTGTTCACGATTGTGGGTGGGAGAAATATCGGTGCCGAATACTTTCTCGCACGGGAAGAAATGAACTACGCTGATCTGGATGTACTGGCCGCTGGCCCTGTTGTACGCGAGGTGTCGCGAAGCTTTGACTCATACTGGAACAGTGAGTTTGCCGTTCCGGCTCGCGTGGTTGTTGGAGAACCCCAGGAATTTGACCTAAGCGATGCGCGAAGCAGGTTGAATGAACTGGTCGAAGAAGCGAAGCAAACCCAGTACGGTGCTGCCCTCAGAAAGTCAGCACAAGAGAACTTTGCAGATGGGGCCTTATCTTTGGATTGGCTGCCTGCGAAACTTTATGCTGATCCGCCTTCAAAAGCCACCGGTCTCGAGAACTCAGGTCCCGTTCTTGCATCTCAATTGCTTCCGTATTTTGAGAATGCCAGCAGTGAAGTGAACATCGTGTCCGCCTATTTCGTTCCGCGCAACAAAGGTGTGCAATGGCTGACCGAACTGGAGAAACGTGGGGTCGACGTGAAGGTCGTAACCAATTCACTTGCATCTAATGACGTCGCTCCCGTTTACGCGCACTACGCCAAGAAACGCCGTGTACTTTTACGCGGAGGAGTAGAACTCTACGAGTTGCGACCGGACGCCTATCAGTTACAGCGCCGCGGTATTAACTGGGCTCAATCGAGGTCAGGTCTACACTCCAAGGCATTTGCAGTTGATGACCGATACTTGTTCGTAGGGTCGTTCAACTGGGACCCGCGATCTGTCAACATCAACACCGAGATGGGAGTTCTGATTGACTCACCAGCATTGACTGCACAGACCATGGGTGCCTTGGACCACGCGCTACCCGCATACACATATAATGTGACGCTCGAGAAGGCTGGTCAGCTTAAATGGACGACACGAGATAGTGATGGCAACGTTATCGTTTATCTATCAGAGCCGACAGGATCGACATGGGATCACATAGTTGCTGGATTTCTAAGTATTTTACCAATTGGTTCACAGCTTTAGGCTTTTTGGCAGATAGCCGACGCTACCAGAAGACACCGGCTTGTAATACGGCAGCTTTGAGTCGAAAACGTCTGCTGATTGTTTCCAGCCTGTCATTTTGTTTATCCGATATCGAGAATTTGCAAAGTCCGCATTCTGCGCATCGCCGACGTTGATGGCGACCGCAGCATCGGTCGCTATGGGCTCGAAGCGGACAGTCGGCAAATTTGGTGGAGCGTCTGCTTCGCGGACATTTCCGCCGGTCGCAGATGCGGCAAAATCGGCCTCCGCGCGACGGCCGAATTTCGTAGCTGATCGCCGCACCACAGCGCGATTTCCGGAAAGCGGCCGTTCAAAATAGTCAAAATGGCCGAAATCCAAACCGGACCTTCTCCGCGTCGATTTCGAGCGTCTCATATGCGGATGGGGTGGATGGCGTCTGCAGCCAACCGTCGCGCTTTGCGGCAAACTGCAGA